>NZ_KZ268505.1:0-309359 GCF_002218325.1 Bacillus sp. M13(2017)
GCACTGTTAATAGATTTACCGCTAGATAAACGATTCATCGCAGTATTCATTTTGTCTTGGTTTTGTCGCATGTACTCTTGCGTACGCATGCTGTTAATGTTTGTATTAATTCTCATGTTAAGAAACCCCCATTTTTTTATATTGATTTTTCTGTTAATTGTTAAACGTAAATATGCAAAAAAATCAATTTCGAGATTAATTGTAATCCTTGGTATATATCGTGTCAACGAATAATTGTAATTAATGAATATAAAAAAATGATAATTTCCTATTTGTTCATTTTTTTATTACAATATTATCAAAAGGATTATTGCAAACTTTAAAAAAAAACTCTAATATTAGATTATCTTTGTTTACCGAAAAGGTGATATTATGATAGTTGGAAATATAGTAAAAGAAGTGCTTGCATATAAGAAAGGACAAATTCAGCAAAAGCTAAGTAGTCCACAAGCATTTGTTAGTAGTCGTTTTCAAGAAAAGTTGCAGAGTGAACCTGTGAAGGAGACGAAGGCTACTACGCAACCGGCAAAAGTAGAAGATATGAGTCAGCCGGTACAATCTACGAAAATAGAAACGGTTGTTAATAAGCCGGAACAATCTATTAATAAAGTAGATGAAGCGAGTAAGCCCGAAGAAAAGGGTGAAACGAAGAAAGCAGATGAAGTGCAAGTTGCGCAAAAAGAGTTTGAACGACGTTTCCCAGAAACGAAAAATGAGGCTGCTGATACGTGGGGATTAACGAAGAAGTATAATATTCAAAAAATACGTTCTTCCAATGAAGGGAAGTATGAGGATATTATTGATCGAGTAAGTCGTACATATGGAATTCCAAAAACGTTAATTCAAAAAATGATTGAAGTAGAGTCTAATTTTAATCCGAAAACGGTGTCACATGCCGGTGCGATGGGACTTATGCAACTTATGCCAGCGAATGTGAAGGAGATGGGTGTGAAGAATCCCTTTTCACCAGTTGAAAGTATTGAAGGTGGCGTGAAAGAGTTAAGCGGTTATTTAAAGAAAAATAACGGCGACTTAGTATTGGCGCTTGCTTCTTATAATGCTGGCCCTGGGAATGTGAGAAAGTACGGAGGCGTACCGCCATTTAAAGAAACGCAAGGATATATTAAAAAAATATTAAATATCGACGTTTCAAAATAGGGAGTTTCATATATAGAGAGAACATGAAATTTTCGTGAACATGATATGGGAGTTGGCTAGATTTGAAATTACAAGATGATATTCCGTTAACAATTTATTTTGAAATCGGAAATACGAAAAAGAAAATTGAAGATTTGCTTCATATTACGAAAGGTACATTGTATCGTCTTGAAAATTCAACGAAAAATACGGTGCGTCTTATGCTTGAGAATGAAGAGATTGGAACCGGAAAGATTTTGACGAAGAATGGGAAGATGTACGTTGAAATCGTTGAATTGAAAAGGTAGGGAAGGGGATTGTCATGAGTGGCGAAAAATTAAGCCAAGAGCAAATTGATGCCCTGCTGAAGGCGGTAAATGAAGGCGAGGAAATGCCAGCTTTCGCACAAGAAGCAGGAAAGCAAGAGAAATTTCAAGAGTATGATTTTAATAGACCAGAGAAGTTCGGTGTTGAGCATTTACGTAGTTTGCAAGCGATTGCTTCTACGTTTGGAAAACAGACGTCACAGACGTTATCAGCGCGTATGCGTATTCCAATTGAACTAGAGCCTTCAACAGTTGAGCAAGTTCCATTTACGAGTGAGTATGTGGAGAAAATGCCGAAAGATTATTATTTATATTGCGTAATTGATCTCGGTTTACCAGAGCTTGGAGAAATTGTTATTGAGATTGATTTAGCATTTGTTATTTATATTCATGAATGTTGGCTTGGCGGAGATAGTAAGCGTAACTTTACGATGCGCAGACCGTTAACAGCGTTTGAGTTTTTAACGCTTGATAATATATTCTTGCTTCTTTGTAAAAATTTAGAGCAATCATTTGAAAGTGTTGTTGCGATTGAACCGAAATTTGTAACGACGGAAACAGATCCGAATGCACTAAAGATTACGACAGCGAGCGATATCATTTCATTACTTAACGTAAATATGAAAACAGATTTTTGGAATACGACGGTGCGTATCGGAATTCCATTCTTATCTGTTGAAGAAATTATGGATAAGTTAACGTCTGAAAATATTGTCGAACATTCTTCAGATAAACGTAAAAAGTATACGTCTGAAGTGGAAGTGAAAGTAAATCAAGTGTACAAACCTGTTCACGTTGCAATTGGTGAGCAGAAAATGACAATGAGTGAAATTGAACAAATTGAAGAAGGCGATATTATTCCGCTTCATACGAAAGTTTCGGATGAATTACTTGGTTATGTAGATGGAAAGCATAAATTTAATTGTTTTATTGGAAAAGATGGAACGCGTAAGGCGCTCCTATTTAAAAGTTTTGTAGAGTAGGAGGATCCATATGAAGCATGAAGTATCTCCTGTGTCATTAATGGGATTAGAAGATTTTGCAGGAAAGCGAAATGAAGCAGGTAAAGCACATATTGATACTGTCTCAGATATTTCGATTGAACTTGGTGTAAAGCTTGGAAAGTCATCTATTACACTTGGTGATGTAAAGCAGTTAAAAGTGGGCGATGTTCTGGAAGTAGAGAAAAACTTAGGACATAAAGTAGATGTGTATTTAAGTAATATGAAAGTCGGCATCGGTGAAGCAATCGTAATGGACGAGAAATTCGGTATTATCATTTCTGAAATTGAAGCTGATAAGAAACAAGCGGCGCTTATGAAAGCGCAAAGTCAAATGCAAGATAAAGAGTAGAGGAGGAGTCATATGTCGTATATGACGACCTTATTTCAAGTCGTTTTACTGTTTGGTGCGCTCGGCTACGGTGCATATTATATGACGAAAAAGACGCGCAAACAGCAGTTTTTTAAGCAGGGTGAAAATGGCCATATACAAGTAAAAGACGGCGTTTATTTAAATCATCAAACGAGTGCCTTTTTATTTGAAGTGGACGGAAAGCAAGTGTTCACTGTTATTAGTAATAACGGTGTGCAGTCTGTGCAATTAACCGGAACAGGAAATCAGTTTCAACAAGCACTAGAAGACGCGGTGAAGAGTGAAACGAAAAAAGTAGAGGATCCATCATGAGAATAAAGAAACAGTTATCATTATTAGCCGTTATTTTCGTATTTTCTATCGTTTTTTCAATTATTTTTGTAAATCCAGCGTATGCAGCCCCGAACGGTTTTATTAATTTCGAAAATGGAAAAGAGTTTACGAGTAATTCAAGTGTACAACTATTTGCGCTCGTTACCCTTTTATCATTATCTTCTTCTATCGTTCTATTATTTACACATTTTACTTATTTTATGATCGTTCTAGGGATTACACGTCAAGGACTTGGGGTAATGAATTTACCACCAAACCAAGTGCTTGTTGGACTTGCATTATTTTTATCACTCTTTACGATGCAGCCTGTACTTGGGCAACTGAAGAGTGATGTGTGGGATCCGATGACGAAAGAGAAAATAACAGTAAGTCAAGCTGCGGAAACGACAGCTCCTATTATGAAAGAATATATGTCAAAGCATACGTATAAGCATGATTTAAAAATGATGCTGAAAGTACGCGGAGAAGAGTTGCCGAAAGATTTGAAAGATCTTTCACTATTTACGCTCGTACCATCCTTTACGTTAACGCAAATTCAAAAAGGTTTACTAACAGGGATGTTCATTTATTTAGCGTTTGTATTTATAGATTTGATTATTAGTACACTTTTAATGTACCTCGGGATGATGATGGTACCGCCGATGATTTTAAGTTTACCGTTTAAAATACTCGTTTTCGTATATTTAGGTGGATATACAAAAATCGTCGACATTATGTTTAAAACGGTCGCCTGAAGCGTTTGATGCTATGTGATAGGAGTCATATAAATGAATACGTCACCAATTATAGATATTTTTCAAACCTTTTTTTATAAAGGGGTTATGATTTTAATGCCGGTTGCCGGCGTAAGTATGATTGTCGTTATTATCATCGCTGTTATTATGGCGATGATGCAAATTCAAGAGCAAACGCTGACGTTTTTACCGAAAATGGCGAGTATTGTCCTCGTTATTATCATTTTAGGTCCGTGGATGTTCCAAGAGTTAACGACACTTATTTTAGATTTATTTGATAAAATCCCATCGCTATTGCGTTCGTACTAAGATAGGTGAACTGAAATGAATATGGAATTATGGGCGGCAACGTTTTTTGCGTTTTGCCGCATTACTTCATTTTTATATTTTTTACCGTTTTTCTCAGGACGATCTATTCCAGCTATGGCGAAGGTTACATTTGGGCTCGGTCTGTCGATTACAGTTGCCGATCAAGTTGATGTTTCTCATATAAAGACGGTTTGGGATGTAGCTGCTTATGCAGCGACGCAAATTGTCATTGGATTATCTCTTTCAAAAATTGTAGAAATGCTGTGGAACATTCCGAAAATGGCTGGACATATTTTAGACTTTGATATCGGTTTATCACAGGCGAGTTTGTTTGATGTGAATGCAGGATCACAGTCTACTTTACTTTCAACACTTTTTGATATGTTCTTCCTCATTATTTTTATTTCACTTGGCGGCATTAATTATTTCGTTGCCACGATTTTAAAGTCGTTTCAATATACAGAGGCGATTTCAAAATTGCTGACGACTAGTTTTTTAGATAGTCTACTCGCAACGCTATTATTTGCGATCACATCAGCGGTTGAAATTGCTCTTCCGCTTATGGGAAGTTTATTCATCATTAACTTTGTTCTAATTTTAATTGCAAAAAACGCTCCGCAATTAAACGTTTTTATGAATGCATACGTAATTAAAATTACGTGCGGTATTTTGTTTATTGCGATGAGTGTACCGATGCTCGGTTATGTGTTTAAAAATATGACGGATGTATTACTTGAAGAGTATACGAAACTATTTAACTTTTTCTTAACGAAGTAGGGGGACGCGCATGGCAAAGGATAATAAAACAGAAAAGGCCACCCCGCAGAAGCGTAAAAAATCGCGTGAAGAAGGGAATATTGCCCGGAGTAAAGATTTAAATAATTTATTTTCCATTCTCGTATTAGCAGTTGTCGTTTATTTCTTCGGAGATTGGCTAGGGTATGAGATTGCGAATTCCGTAGCGGTGCTGTTTGATCAAATTGGAAAAAATACAGATTCAACCGAGTATTTTTATTTAATGGGGATTTTATTACTGAAAGTATCGGCTCCGATATTAATACTCGTATACGCTTTTCATTTATTCAATTATATGATTCAAGTCGGGTTCCTATTTTCTTCTAAAGTCATTAAACCGAAAGCATCACGTATTAATCCGAAAAACTATTTCACGAGACTGTTTAGTCGTAAAAGTTTAGTAGATATTTTGAAATCACTGTTTTATATGGGATTAATCGGTTACGTCGCTTACGTTCTTTTTAAAAAGAATTTAGAGAAAATCGTGAGCATGATTGGATTTAACTGGACTGCGTCACTTACTGAAATTATTAGGCAAATTAAATTTATTTTCTTAGCAATTTTAATTATTTTAATCGTTCTTTCTATTATTGATTTCATTTATCAAAAATGGGAGTACGAGCAAGATATTAAGATGAAAAAAGAAGAAGTGAAACAAGAGCATAAAGATAATGAAGGGGACCCGCAAGTAAAAGGGAAACGAAAAAACTTTATGCATGCAATCTTGCAAGGAACAATTGCGAAGAAGATGGATGGCGCAACGTTTATTGTAAACAACCCGACTCATATTTCGGTCGTACTTCGTTACAATAAAAACGTTGATGCAGCACCAATTGTCGTTGCAAAAGGGGAAGATGAGCTCGCGTTATATATACGAACGCTTGCCCGTGAACAAGAAATACCAATGGTGGAAAACCGTCCGCTTGCTCGTTCTTTATATTATCAAGTCGAGGAAGATGAGACGATTCCAGAAGATTTATACGTAGCTGTAATTGAAGTTATGCGCTATTTAATTCAGACGAACGAACTTGAAGTATAATAGCGCGTTTGGAGGAGATCTCTTTGTTTAAGATAGAGTCTGCAAGAACCTATTTTTCTATCTTTTTAGCAGCGTCATTCGTAGTGGCGCTCTTAATTCCACTTCCACCATTTATACTTGATATTATTATCGTTTTTCTACTAAGTATGTCAGTGCTTATTTATATGCGAGCGACAAGTATTAACGAGTGGGATGAATTAAAGTCATTTCCAACGATGCTGTTATTAATCGGGATTTTCCGCGTATCGATTAACGTTTCGACGACGCGAGCGATTTTGACAGATGGAAATGCAGGTCATGTTATTGAAGAGTTCGGCCAGTTCGTAATTGGCGGAAACTTATTAATTGGTATCGTTATTTTTACAGTATTAATCATATTCCAGTTTATTGTTGCAAACGGTGCGTCTCGTACAGCTGAAGTAGCAGCTCGTTTTACACTTGATTCTTTACCAGGGAAACAAATGTCTATCGATGCTGATTTAAACCAGCGTATTATTTCAGAAAAAGATGCACAAGCAAAACGAAAAAAATTAAATATGGAAACAGAGTTTTATGGGGCGATGGATGGTGCCGGAAAGTTCATTAAAGGGGACGTTATTTTCGGGATTGTCATTTTATTCGTAAACATTATTTTTGGCTTAATTGTCGGCATGATGCAGCAAGGCATGAGCTTTGCAGATGCGGCTCTTCATTATACACAGTTAACTGTCGGTGACGGAATCGTAAACCAAATTGGATCGCTTATGCTTGCGATTTCAACAGGTATTATCGTAACGCGTGTATTTGACGGCTCACCTGATACAGTAACAGAAGGTATCTTTAAAGAGTTATTAGCGCATGAAGTCGTTGTATATGCACTTGGTGGTTTATTTATCGCAATGGGTATTTTTACTCCGCTACCGTTTCTACCATTCGCACTCGTTGGTGGAACGATTATCTTCTTAGGCATTCGTAATAAAAATCGAATAAAGAAAGAAAAAGAAGACGAGCTTCAAAAAGAATTAGAAATGATTCAAGGCGAAGATGAGCAACTGCAACAAGTGGAAGATTCATTTGGAGTATTTACGGATAAATATCCAATTATAGTAGAACTCGGTTTAGATTTAGCAGCACTTGTAAAGCAAAAAATTAACGGGGAAACAGCGCGTGATAAAGTTGTTCTTATGAGGAAGTCGATTATTACTGACCTTGGTATTAATGTTCCTGGAATCAACTTTAAAGATAATACGAGCTTTAGACCACGCGGACGTTACATTATTCGAATTAAAGGTGCGAAGGCGGCTGAAGGTGTTTTAAAATCAGGTTATTTATTAGCATTGAAAACACCAAACGTAATGGCTGATTTAGATGCAGAGCCAGCGAAAGATCCAATTTTCGGTGAAGATGGATATTGGATTTTAGAGCATATGGTGCAAGATGCACAAATGAAAGGCTATCAAGTGTTAGAGCCACTTAGCATATTAATTACACATTTAGATGTTGTCGTTAGACGTAATCTTCATGAATTAATTCAGCGCCAACATGTAAAAGACTTAATTAACTCGCTTGAAAATGATAATGGCGTTCTATTAGAAGAGATTAAGAAGAAAGAAATTGATTTATCACTCGTTCAAAATGTTATTAAACAACTTCTAAAAGAAGGTATTTCTATTCGTGATTTACCAACAATTATTGAAGGTATTATTGACGGCAAAGAAATTTATCAAAACCACGTTGACGGTGTGACATCATTTGTTCGTGAATGTATTTCAAAAGTTATTTGTGAAAATGCGAAAAATCCGGACGGAAAAATATATGCAGCGCTCTTCTCTGATTCAATTGAGTTAGATGCGGATGTTGTGAATAATTCATATCAAGGTTACTTATTAAACTGGGATTTAGATTTAGAAACACGTGTCGTTGAGCAAGTGCAGCGCGTCTTTAAGCAAGCACGTTTAATGGGAAGAGAACCAGTGTTATTAACACGTAGAAAAGATTTTAGATTTGCGATTGTAAGACTGCTAGAACGTTATCAAGTGGAAGCACAAGTACTTTGTATTAGCGAATTAGCACCAGAAATTGTTGTGGATCAAATTGCCTATATTGAATAGTAGGGGGTGAAGTAATGGAAAGTACAGAAAAGAAAGAAGCGTTAATGCGAATAAAAGCAGCTTCGAAAAATGAATTGTATCGAAAGTTATTTGACCAATATGGTACAGATTATTATTACGTTGTCGATGAAAGTGTAAAACGAAATATACCGTTTTTTTGGAAAAAGGATTATGAAATGTTAGTTGCATTTCCAGAAGAAAAACAGGAAGAAGTGAATGAAGGTACAGCTCAATTTCATGAACAATTAATGGATGTTGTGAATGATCCTTCAGAACAAATTGTGAAGGCGAATGGAATTCAATCAGTACTGCACAATTTAGAAAACGTAACGACTTCTATGTCATACGCGGCGATGCAAACAGGAAATAGTGAAGAATGGGCAAGAAAAAAAGAGAAACTATTAAAGCTGTTTGAAAAAGGAATCGTCGTTGTGAAACCGATGAAGGAAACGGAAGAAACGGAAGAAACGAAAAAGAAAAAAGTTGTGAAACAAGTCGTTCCGGTAAAGAAAGAAGAAGTAGTTCCAAAGAAAGAAAATCAAGAATCTGTACCGTTTATTATTCAAAAAGTAATTCGGATGCTAGAACAAAACGATGTGGAACAATATTTCATTCATGCATATGCTGAAAAGTTAAAAATAAAGTTTGAAAATGCAACGATGATTACGGAAGAAGAAGTTATCAGGTACATATTGGAAGATATGAAATCTCATTTTAATACGGAAAACGTCTTTGAAAAAGAAGTACAAACAATTGCATTAATAGGTCCAACTGGCGTTGGTAAAACGACGACACTTGCGAAAATGGCATGGCAATTTCACGGTAAGAAAAAAACAGTTGGTTTTATAACGACCGATCATTCGCGCATAGGGACAGTGCAGCAATTGCAAGATAACGTAAAGACAATTGGATCTGAAGTAATTGCTGTGCGTGATGAAGCTGCAATGACAAGAGCGCTTACGTATTTTAAAGAAGAAGCACGCGTCGATTATATTTTAATTGATACAGCCGGAAAAAATTATCGTACGTCAGAAACAGTGGAAGAAATGATTGAAACGATGGGACAAGTAGAACCAGATTATATTTGTTTAACGTTATCAGCTTCAATGAAAAGTAAAGATATGATTGAAATTATTACAAACTTTAAAGATATTCATATAGATGGTATTGTGTTTACGAAATTTGATGAAACAGCAAGTAGTGGCGAATTGTTGAAAATTCCAGCAGTATCATCAGCTCCTATTGTATTAATGACAGATGGCCAAGACATAAAGAAAAATATACATATCGCTACAGCTGAACATTTAGCAAAACAAATGTTACAAACATCGTAGAAAAGAGGTGAAGAATAAGGCGCTTGCCTTATTCAAACGAATATGAACGGTCTTTATATAGGTTCTATGGGCATGATGAATTACATGCAGCGCATTAATGTTCATTCGAATAACGTTGCAAATGCTCAAACGACAGGATTTAAAGCAGAAAATATGACGTCTAAAGTATTTGATGTACAAGACACATATCGCCGCGGAGATGGGGCAGTAACAAATATCGGTTCGGTCGATTATGCTGTAGTACCAGCTGCAACGCATGTGAATTTAGTACAAGGAAATATACAAATGACAAATAGCGCTACAGATTTCTTTTTAGATGACGGCGCGGCCGGCACAACATCATTTTTCGTTACTTCTAAAAATGATGAAACGTTTTTAACGAGAGATGGTAGTTTCACATTAAATAGTGATCGTTATTTACAAACGTCATCTGGTGCTTTCGTAATGGGAGAGAATAATGAGCGTATTCGTATTCCAGAAGGAGCAAAGGTTGCTGTACAAGCAGACGGTACATTATATGATGAAGTAACACAAAATAATATTGCTCGTTTGCAAACAAAAACAGTAGATGCAGAAACGAATGCACGTCTCGTACAACGTGAAAATAAAAGCTTTACACTAGCAGAAGGAAACATTGCTAATTTACCGAACGGAACAGGAATAGTAAAAAATCATATGCTAGAAAATTCAAATGTAGATATGACGAAAGAGATGGCCGATCTTATGACAGATCAAAAGATGATTCAAGCATCACAGCGTGTTATGACGTCATTTGATAAAATTTATGAAAAAGAAGCGAATGAAATATTGAGATAGTGGACTCCTAATAAAGGAGTCTTTTATTAATTTTAAATTTCAGAATTATCAATTGACTTTATGGAGCTTCTTTTTTATATTAGTAGGTATAACTATAACTACTAAAGAGGTGAGAGTATGGCAACGGCATTATATTTAGAAGATGCATACAAAACGAGTTGCGAAACAGAAGTGATAAGAGTGGAAGGGAATAAAGTATTTGTAAAAGAAACAATTTTTTATCCAACTGGTGGAGGACAGGAATGTGATACGGGTGTCATTGTACAAGATGGGTCTGTATTTGAAGTTGAAAAAGTAAAGAAGGAGCAAGGAGAAATAGTTCACTATATAAAAGACGAAGCACAAGTAAAGTTAGGTCCAGTTAAATTAGAGATAAATTGGGAAAGACGTCATAATTTAATGCGTCATCACTCTTTACTGCATCTTATCGGAGCTGTTGTTTATGAAAAGTATGGAGCTCTATGCACTGGAAATCAAATTTATCCTGATAAAGCACGTATCGATTTTAATGAGTTACAAGAGTTATCGAGCGTGGAAGTAGAAGAAATTGTTGAGGAAGTGAATAAACTTATTAAGCAAAATAAAGAAATTTCCACTCGTTATATGAGCCGCGAAGAAGCAGAAAATGCTGTAGGAATGATTAAAACAGCAATAAATCTCCTGCCAACTACTATCCAAGAAATCCGCATTGTTACAATTGAAAATTTAGACGAACAAGCTTGTGGAGGCACACATGTGAAAAATACGAGTGAAATAGGAACACTTGTTATTGATAAAGTAAAAAGTAAAGGAAAGCAAAATCGTCGTTTTGAAGTAAGGGCGATTTAGATTGTGAGGGGTTACCGATGGATGAAATTATAAAGGAATTACAAAAGTTAGGATTTTCCCAGTATGAATGTAAAGCGTATATTGGATTGTTAAAACATTCCCCAGTAACAGGCTATGAAGTGAGTAAACAAACAGGAGTACCTCGTTCTATGATTTACGAGGTACTCGGTAAGTTAATGGATAAAGGAGCGGTGCATATTGTACCTTCTGAACCAGTGAAATATGTACCAGTACCAGCTACCGAATTAATGAATCGAATGCGAAAAGACTTTGAAAAGTCCTTTGAATTTTTAGATGAGAAATTAAATGGTTTAGAACAAGAAAGACAGATTGATGTAATTTCGCATATTCGCTCAAATGATCGTGTTTTAAAAGAGATATGCAATATAATTAATAGGGCAAAGAAAGAGTTATGGATTTCTGTATGGAAAGATCAAGTGCATGAAATTGAGCCATACATTCATCAAAAGGAAGAGGAAGGCGTACATATATTTTCAATCTTATTTGGAGCTCCAGAAACAAAAATAGGAGCGACATTTCACCATAATTATATGACGCCCCACGTTGTTGAAAAGAGAATGGGTGGTCATTTAACTGTTATTGCTCGTGATGGAGAGGAAGTATTAATTGCGAACTTCTCAAATGATAGCACTTCATGGGCCGTTACAACGTATGACCCAGCGCTAGTTCTCGTTGCTACAGAGTATGTGCGGCACGATATTATGGTTGAAGAAATTACGAAGGAATTTGGAGCTGATAAGTTAGATACGTTATGGCGTGAAAATATAGATTTAGTTCATGTCGTAACAGGAAAACGAACTTTAGAAGGAATGGAGGATGATAAGGATGAGTAAAGCTCAGGCACATGTAGCTTTGCAGAGCGATGATACATTTCAGCAAGGAGTAAAAGATTGTTTACCAACTGTATTTGGTTACTTGAGCATCGGTATAGCAGCTGGTGTAATTGCAAAAACAGCAGGTTTTTCTATCATTGAAATTGCATTTATGTCCACTTTAATTTATGCAGGTTCTGCACAATTTATATTAGCTGGTATGTATGCAGCCGGTGCTCCTGCTTCCGCAATTATTTTTACTGTATTTTTTGTTAATTTACGCCATTTATTAATGAGTGCTGCCCTCGCACCGTACTTTACGAAACTACCTCTATTAAAAAACGTCATTATCGGTTCTCAAATTACAGATGAAACTTTCGGCGTTGCAGTGCAGCATGCAGCGCAAAAAGGATATTTAGGTGAAAGATGGATGATTGGGCTTAACGTAACAGCGTATTTAAATTGGATTCTTGCTACCATTATTGGCGGGCTATTTGGTGAGTGGATACCAGATCCACATACATACGGGATGGATTATGCATTACCAGCGATGTTTATCGGATTATTTGTACTTCAGCTCATAAGTAGTAAACCAAAGCTAGCAATTCATTTAAGTGTTGCAATTGTAGCGATTATTATCGCATACGTTTCACACCTATTTATGCCAGATAGTATAGCAGTTATTATCGCAACATTACTAGCTGCGACGATTGGAGTGGTGATTGAAAAATGGAAATGAGATTAGATGTATTATTACTTTTACTAGCAGCAGGAGCTGTTACACTCGTGCCACGTATTTTACCTCTACTCGTATTCAGCAAACTACAAATTCCTGATTGGGGTTTAAAATGGTTAAATTACATACCAATTGCAATATTAGCAGCGCTTTTAGCACAAGTTTTATTTATGCATGAGACGATGCAGTGGGATTATCTTATCGCAGCAATTCCAACATTTCTTGTAGCGATATATACTCGTAGTTTATTAGGTACAGTATTAACGGGAGTGGTTGTGATTATTTTGTTACGTTTCTTTTTCTAAAAAGGATTACGCTCATATAATAGCGAAAAGTGTAATAACATGAAAAATATAGGGGTGGTGTTATGATACTTTTAACGATAGGAGCAATTTTGTTAACGTTATTTATTTTCTTTATTATCAGTTTCATTACGTTTATGATGTTTGTTGATAAGGCGACACCTCAAATATATTATACACCTTGTGAATCAGTGACAGTGAAAGCTAAAGGTAAACATAGAAGGAAGAAAAGTTGAATGTTGGCTTTTCTTCCTTCTTCTATTACATCCCGGAAAGAACTAACAACAATAATCCAAATAAAAAACTAGTCAAGGAAAGAAAACAGATACATATTGAGAATACACGATTATTTCCCCATTCGCGCCAGAAAGTTATAAAACCTAAAATACAAAGGAAAAACCAAATGGGTAAGAATATGAACTCACTAATTTTCTCGGGAAGTAACGAATAAAAAGTTGTTACATATAAGATCCAATTAGTAAAAAATAAAAGGCAAACGATAATAGATTGTAAGTAGGGACGTTTGGAAAACTCCCCCTTTTTTACGGTTACGAAAATAATAGTTAGCACTGAGAAAAAGGCAATGAATATGAAAATAAGTAAGAGTAATGTAAGTGTCATTTACATCTCCTTTATAAGAGTGTTTTTTACAAGAAATGAATCTATTACATTATATGCTTGTTTTGTAGAGTGCCCGTTATATTTTTCAGTGTACGGATTTAGAAATCCATGTTCACCGTGTAGTTGTTTTATTTCTAATAAAGGATTCTTTTGTTGCTGCAATGTGTGAATTAAAGAGGATACTGAAAAACTAGATTCTTTTTCAGGGAATATAAGTAATGTAGAGCATGTAGGCTTTATGTGAACATAGTCGCGTATACGAGAACCGTAACATCCGATAATAAAATCTATTTTCGGATTGTTACTACATAGCCATGAGATGGTAGCTCCAACACTAAAGCCGATAAGTCCAATATGTGTATAACTACTAGAAAGATGAGAAATGAATTCTTCAATTTGCTTTTTTCCATCATCAAATCCAATATGATTTACAAAATGTTCATATGCTTTTTCTTCATCACTGTAATGAAATGCATGTTGTAAGTGTAGAAGATTAGGACAGAATACATCTATATGAGATGAAGTAAAGTGCTGGATAACGTGATGCATATGGTCGTTCACACCATATATTTCATGAACAATAACGAGAGCTAATTTTTCCTTCATAGTTATAAAGTACCTCTATGAAACTTAAATTCTTTCTCAACAAGACAAATACGCAGGTGAAAGTTTTCATACCATTGCTCACGACCTCTTTTTTTCGCTTCTTTATGTAAGGTGTTCTTCTTCCAATTTTCAATCGCATCAAGTGATTCCCAATAAGAAATTGTTATTCCGAGTCCAGAATTACCTCGTGCACTTTCTACACCTAAAAATCCAGGTTGTTGCTTTGCAAGTTTCTCCATTTCTTCGGCAACGGTATTATAGTCAGTTGTATTATTTGATAAATTAGAAGTGAATATAACTGCATAATAAGGCTGGTTTTTTTCTAAATTAGATGCCATTATTTTTCCTCCTTAATGTATAGTACGAATAATTAATCCATAGTTTGTATTTTAGCAGGTCACAAAAAGAAAAGAAGTAGAAAATTCTTATTTTTTTAGCTCATGTAAAATAAAGAGTTGAAGAAATTTATAATAAGTAATCTGAAAGAAGAAAAATGCCACTTCAAAAGAGAAGTGGCATTTCTTATATTTCCTCTAAGCTATTAACTGGAACAGTTAATTCGCGTCCTGGGTTTTTTACTTCATATATGCGGGCGGTTTCATTGCTTTCATCGACGTGTTGAATCATAACAGGCATGCCTTGAAAATTGACATTGGCTTGTTCTGCTGACATAGAAAGCTCTATTGCACGTTGTATATTCATTTATATTCCTCCCATCATTATTATCTTTGCTAAAAAAGAGGAATAATATACCATTTAGAGACATTTTTAAAGTTTTTGTATTATTTGTAATGTTTCTTTAATAAATGAAGTGAAGATGGAATCAGGATAACCATCTATCGTTTGAACTGCTTCTTTTGCTTCTTTCAGAGCAGCTGGTTTATCTTGAAGTTCTATATGACACAGGGCACGATATGATCCAGTTGTTAATAACCATGACTGATCAAGTGGATGACTCATATAATCTGGAATATTAGCACGTTTTAATGTTTCCAAAGCTTCCTCGTAACGTTTTAAACCATACAGAGATTTTCCTTTTTCAAGATAATACAATCCATCGTCTTGAAAAATCGGTACATCTTTTAGTTTTTCTCGGAATTGTTCTAAATGTTCTAATGCAATTGTATATTCATTTGTAACGGTATTGTAGTAATAAGCTTTTAATATATCTATATTTGCAGCGGATAAAGTATCTTCTGTAAAAATGGCAAATTGCTCAGATTTTTTTATGTAATATAAATATCGTTCTTTATCAGCTGTAATGACTTTTTGGTAAGATAAAATCCGGTAAAATTCATCTGTTTTATAATACACTTGATGCTTTTTTGAAAATGCAAGTGCATCTAAAATGACTTTTTCACATTTTTCATAATTGCCGTATGCGAGTAAAATAATGGCTTCTTTTAAGTATAGTTGTATATGTGTAATCAGATCCATTTCTAAATTCTTTGCTTTATATTCATCACGAATTGTAGCAATCATCTGTAAACATTCTTTATATTTTTTACGTTTGAAGAGCATATAGTAAAACAGTAGTTTCGTTTCAGTGCTTTCTCGATATAAAGTATATTTTTCAAATATAGAAACAGCAGTTTCAACGTAATATTCAATATGATAATCGTTCATAATAACTGCTCCTGTTAGGAACTGTTTATATAAGCGAGCTGTATTTAAAGTAGAAGGTAGCTCTGTTTGAACGATAGGTAGTAAAGTCTTGTATACTTCATCGCATTTATTTGCTTTTATTAATGGCTCCATTTTTTGAATGAGTTCTACAATTTCTCCTTCATCTTCTTCTAATAAAAAGCTCATTTCACATTCAAGTTTTTCAGCAATATATTGTAATGTTTTCATAGAAGGTGTAGCTTTTCCATTTTCAATTTGACTAAGCATACTTTTTGTCAGTTCCGAACCTGCCAGTGCTGTTTGCGTAAGCTTTTTTTCTTTTCGTAATGCTTTAATTTTTTCACCGAGAGTCGCCATATTATTGCTCCTTTATATTTAAGAAGTTTAATTGTATTTAACTTTTTGTTGTGAAAATTGGAAAGTTGATTATATAATAAGTTTAACACAATTTAACTTTTAAGGGGAGAGAGTCAAAAATGGGAGATATAAGTATAGGACAACATGATTCAAGAATGAAGATTGCAACTAGAAATATCATTTTAATGATGATTGGAAAAATGACGTCTTTATTAGGCTCAGGTATTTATACGTTCGCAATGGGGTTATATGTATTAAAGACTACTGGTTCAGGGATGGGGTTTGCAATTACGCTCGTTTGCGGATCAATTCCAAGGATGATCTGTGGCCCAATTGCTGGTGCTGTAGCAGACCGTGTGAATCGAAAATGGCTTGTCATTGGTACTGATTTATTAAGTAGTTTAACGATGCTTAGTATGTTTATTCTTGCTACTATATTTGGACCATCACTTCTTTTTATTTATATTTCAGCAGCATTATTATCAATTTGTGCAAGTTTTTATTCCGTTGCATTAACTTCGTCTATTCCGAGTTTAGTAGATGAAGGACGTATTCAAAAAGCGAGTGCTTTAAATCAAACGGCGGCTTCTTTATCAAATATTTTAGGGCCGATTATTGGCGGAGTTGTATATGGTTTCTTTTCAATTCAGTCGTTCTTTTTGTTAAATAGTATTACGTTCTTTTTAGCGGTTATTTTGCAATTATTTATCGCATTTGATTTATATAAAAAAGAAGTGGCTGAGAGTACAGAGCATTTCTTGACGAGTATAAAAGAAGGTTTTTTATATGTAAAAAGACAACGTGAAATATATGGTTTAATGAAAATAGCATTGTGGGTAAACTTTTTTGCGTGTGGTCTAACAGTTGCACTTCCATACATTATCGTCCATACATTGCATTTATCTTCAAAGCAACTCGGTACTGTAGAGGGAATGTTAGCAGTTGGGATGTTAATTGGTGCAATTGCGTTATCAGTACGTAAAGAAGTGAATAATCCGTTTCGTTCTATTTATACTGGACTGTTTTTGTTTGCAGGTTTAAGTTTATGTACAGTCTTTCCGTTGTTAGTTATCATTCCAAAAGTAGCAAGTTTTATTTACTATATTGCTTTTATGATGTTAACTGGTATAGCAATTATGATTGTAAACATTCCAATGCAAGTACATATGCAAAAAACGACAGATCCGAGCTACCTAGGGCGTGTGTTTGGCCTACTTGAAACAATTGCGACTGCAATCGCACCACTTGGTATGATTGTATATGGACTACTATTAGATATGTTGCCAACTAGCATTGTTATGATGACAATAGGCGGAGGTTTATTGTTAGTTGTATTAGTTGGAGTAAAGCAACATATGGCGAAAAAACAAGTAGATGTGTCCGCTTAAAAATAAGAAAATAATAAAAATTTGACTTATCATTATAAAAATGACTAAATTAGTATTTTAGTTTTTGAAACTCTTTTTCATGTATGTTAAAGTAAAGTGAGCTTGCAAAGAAAAGGAGACAACAGCATGAAAAAATTAAGTTTTGTTATGCTTTTTCTGTTAGTCGTGATGGCTGGATGTAGCAATTATGACACATATATTGAAACAGGTATGCAATCATTGAAAGATGAAAAATATAGTGATGCAGCAATGTGGTTTGAAAAAGCAGAAAAAGAGAAGTCCGGGAATGAAGCGAAATCATATAAAGAAATGGCCGAGAAAATGGATCACGGAGCAACAGCATTAAAAGACGGTAAGTATTTAGAAGCGAAAGACATTGCAAATGAAGTGTTACAAATGAAAAAAGACGATGCACTTGAAAAAGCTGTAACATCAAATGCAGAGAATATGCTTCAAAAAGCAAAAGATGTGGAAGAGAAAGTAAATGAAAGAGTGGCAAAGCGTAGAAAGGTAGAAGAAGAAGGAATCGATAAAATTATTAAAGCTGTCGATAGTATAGATGAAGTGAAAGAAAAAGAGAAGAAAGTATCAGAAGCATTAGATAAGGCTGAAGAGGCGCAAGCAAAAATTGAGGCAAAGAAAAATAAATAGATTTATAGTTTAAAAGGCTGTCGTGCATAACGACAGCCTTTTAATTTTTTGTTGCAAATGAAGTGATGCTCTGTAGTAAAAAAGAAATGATTTTAGAATTCCATCTGTCCTCATGATGAATCGTATAAATATTACGCTGAAATTCAAATTCAGGGATTGGTATATAGCATAGCTCATTTCGTTGTATTTCTTGTTCGATAGCCAGTTTAGAAATCAAGGCAATTCCATTACCATATTTTAAAATTTGTTTCATCGTTTCTAATGAGTCTAATTCAATTTCTGATTGGAATGTAATGTTGTGCGCTAACGTCCATTGTGTAAGTAAGTCTCTCGTTGTAGATGGATTACGATGCAATAGTATGCGTTCCTTTTTGATATTTTGTAACGATACATTGTCTTTCTTTGAAAAATGATGTTCTTTGGAAAAAGCAAGAACAAGTGTATCGGGCATTATATTCGTTTGTTTTAAAAGTGGTTCATCAAATGGAGCAGCGGAAATTATCCCAAGATCGATTTCGTGATTTTGTAGCATCATTCGAATTTCAGGGGCTGTTTTAACTAGTAGTGTTATTTTTATATTGGGAAATTCACATTGAAATTGATGAACGACTTCTGGCAAAAGATAAGTCGCTGGTACATAACTAGCGCCGATTGTTATAGCACCTTTATGAAAATCTTTAAACTCTTGCGTGACACGTCTAGCTTCTTTCATAAGTGCATCTATTTTACAAGCATAATGGTGCAAAGCCTCACCAGCCTCTGTTAAGAAATACCTTCCAGAACGTAATTCGAATAAAGACACACCGAGTTCTTCTTCTAAGCTTTTTATATGAAATGTAATAGTTGGTTGTTTAACGCCAAGTTTTTCTGCAACGATTGTAAGCTTTTTGTATTTCTTAATAAGTACTACAATTTCTAATTTTAAGAGATTCATTATGAATTGCCGCCTTTTTATTTTAACTATAGAAAAAATCTATAGAAATAAATAGTTTATTAGAAGTTTTTTAATTTAATCTTTACAGTACATTAACATTCAGTATAAATCTTCCATATAGAATGAAAGCAGGTTAAGAATGAGGGGAGAGAGGTGAAACGATGGATATTATAATTAGTGGATTAGAAAAAACATTTGGAAAAACACAAGCGTTAAAGCCATTGCAGATTGTAATGAAACAAGGGGAATTCACTACACTTTTAGGACCTTCAGGATGTGGGAAAACGACTTTACTTAGAATGATAGCAGGACTTGAAGACCCAGATAAGGGAGAAATATATTTTGGAGAGCAGTGCATGTATTCTGCTACAAAAAAGATAAAGACATCTCCTCATGAACGGAATATCGGTATGGTATTTCAAGATTTTGCTTTATGGCCGCACATGACTGTTTTTGAAAATGTTGCATTTGGTTTAAGGGCTACAAAACAAACGAATCATTTACGAGAAAAAGTAGAGGATGCGATAAAGCGAGTTCGCCTGCAAGGTATGGAGAAAAGGTATCCACATGAACTTTCTGGTGGACAGCAACAACGTGTCGCATTCGCTAGAGCAATTGTAACAAAACCTCATTTTATTTTGTTTGATGAACCGCTAAGTGCACTCGATGCAATTTTGCGAGAAGAAATGAGAATAGAGCTTATGGATATCGTTCATTCCATTGGTTTAACTGCACTGTATGTCACTCACGATCAAACAGAAGCAATGTCAATGTCAGACCAAATTATTGTCATGAAACAAGGAGAAGTATTACAAAAAGGAACACCGGAAGATATTTATGTGAAACCGTCTCATGAATTTGTTGCCAAATTTGTTGGTAAGGCGAATTGGCTTGTAGAGGGTGAAAAAATGATTCGTCCAGAGCATGTGAGTTGGACAAAAAATGATGTGTGCGAAATGTATACAGGTGAAATTCAGCACGTTATATATGTAGGAGAACGTTATGAAGTGAAAGTAAATATGGGGACTTTAGGCATCTGGACAGCCTATCACAATAGTAAGCTAAGCATCGGGAAACCAGTATCTTTATATGTGCCAAAAAAATGTATTCATCATATAGGGGGAGAATCGTATGAAGAAATTCAGTTCGCTTAAGTCTTTATTTGTATGTACTTTACTATTTTCTACTGTAGTAACAGGTTGTAGTTCAAAGACAGGTAATGCAGATGCAAAAAGTGAAAATACGAATGAAAAGAAAATTGTTGTATATAGTGCAGGGCCAAAAGGATTAGCAGAAAAAATTCAAAAAGACTTTGAAAAGAAAACTGGTATAAAGGTGGAAATGTTTCAAGGGACAACTGGTAAAATTTTAGCGAGAATGGAAGCTGAAAAGAAAAATCCAGTCGTTGACGTTGTCGTACTCGCTTCCTTACCAGCGATGGAAGGATTAAAGAAAGAAGGTCAAACGTTAGCTTATAAAGAGGCGAAACAAGCTGATAAGCTGCGTTCTGAATGGTCAGATGATAAAGGACATTATTTCGGGTATAGTGCTTCAGCATTAGGGATTGTGTACAATACAAAAAATGTGAAGACGGCGCCTGAAGATTGGAGCGATATAACGAAAGGAGAATGGAAAGGGAAAGTGAATCTTCCAGATCCAGCACTTTCAGGTTCAGCTTTAGACTTTGTAACAGGATACGTGAAAAAGAATGGACAAGATGGATGGAATTTATTTGAGCAGCTTAAGAAAAATGAAGTTACAGTAGCAGGAGCAAACCAGGAAGCGTTAGACCCAGTTGTAACAGGTGCGAAAGATATGGTCATTGCGGGTGTTGATTATATGACGTATAGCGCAAAAGCAAAGGGTGAACCTGTTGATATCGTATATCCAAAAAGCGGAACAGTTATTAGCCCACGTGCAGCGGGGATTATGAAGGATAGTAAAAATGTTGAAGGTGCAAAAGAGTTTATTGATTATTTGTTATCCGATGATGTACAAAAACAAGTTTCTAAAGCGTATTTATTGCCGGGTAGAACAGATATAAAAGCTGAAAATAGACCAAATGTAGAAGAGATTCCAGTATTAAATATTGATTGGAAAACAGTTGAGAAAGAGCAAGATGAAATAGGAAAACAATTTAAGAAAGTATTTCAATAAGATGGTGATTCCATGGTAAATCGATTCGTATCAGTAAGACAATTTGGAATGACGGTAGCGTTATTACTTGTGGCGATGTTAATCGTCATTCCACTTTTTCTTATTTTATTTTCTAGTGTATATGAAAATAGCAGTTGGAATTTTTTAAAGCCTTTTGAAGTGATGCAGAGTGGTGGATTAGCTGGAATTTTTCTAAATTCGATGCTTCTAGGTGTACTCGTTGTAATAGGAGCTACAATATTTGCATTTCCATTGGCATTTATTATGAGCAAAACAGATGTAGGAAAGTATAGTAAGTTAGATATTGTTTTTATGATTCCATTTATGACACCGCCGTATATTGGATCGATGGGCTGGATTTTGTTCATGCAACCTAACGGCTATTTTGAACAATTTTTCCCGATGCTAAAGACAGTTTCATCATCGTTTTTTAGTTTAGGAGGTATGGTATTAATTATGAGTCTGCATTTATTCCCATTCCTTTATTTCATGCTGAAAAACACGTTACTTCAGATTGGGAGTAGTAAAGAAGATGCTGCAGCAGTTCATGGCGGAAGTTTTTTCTATCGCTTAAGAAAAATAATATTGCCGTTATTAGTATCAAGTTATGTAATGGGTGCTTTACTCATTTTCGTAAAGACGATTGCTGAATTTGGAACACCGGCTACATTCGGACGTAGAATAGGATTCCACGTGTTAACATCAGAAATCCATAAATTTATTTCGAGTTGGCCTATTGATTTTAGTAGTGCAACAGCATTATCTTCTTTATTACTTAGTGCTTGTATGCTCATTTGGTATATGCAAAATGTATTGAATCGAAAGTATTCATATGCAATGGTTAGTGGAAAAGGTGTGAAATCTAAAAGATATACTTTGTCTATATTTACGCGCGTTGTAGCATGGATGTATGTAGTTGGTTTATTAATCGTATCAATTGGAATTCCATACTTTTCTATACTTATTGCATCTTTGTCAAAATTAAGAGGCGACGGTTTACATGTAAATAACTTTACAACAAGCCATTATGAGGCATTGTTTACAATGGGATCTCCGGGATTAGAGGCTTTATGGAATAGTTTTCTTTTTTCACTAGTAACAGCGATTATTGCGGTAATGATTGGAGTCTTTTTGGCACTTATGATTCGAAAGGGGAAAAAAAACTCTGAAAAATGGCTTGATATGTGCGGTATGTTACCGAATATGGTACCAGGAATCGTTATGGTTGTAGGTCTTATTCTATTTTGGAATTCACCATATATGCCTATGTCAATTTACAATACACCAATCATGGTTATCGTAACGTATGTTGTTCTGTTTTTACCTTACACGGTGCAATATGTAAAATCATCACTCGGACAAATTGATGATTCTCTCATGCAGGCAGGAAGTGTTTTTTCTGGAAATTATATTTATATTTTTAGAAAAATAATATTGCCTCTTATTATCCCAGGCATTCTTGCTGGATGGGCGATGACATTTACAATTTCGATAAGAGAGTTAGTAGCATCGCTTCTCGTATTACCTCCATCAGTAGAAACGTCAGCAACGTTTATTTTTGCTCAATTTGAACAGGGTGAAGTATCTATAGGCATGGCGATGGCCGTTGTTTCTGTTGGACTTACAACAATGTGCTTATTACTGCTGCAACATATGGAGCAAAAGCGAAAAGGGGTAGCATGATGAGGGTAGAAGTATGGGGAGGAGCAGGAGAGTACGGTCGCTCTTGCTATTTTGTAAAAAATAAAGAGACGAAAATAGTATTTGATTGTGGTATTAATCGATCTTATGAGAATGGTTATCCAAAAATAGAGAGAGAAGCTGTTCCATTTTTAGATGCGGTATTTTTATCACATATTCATGAAGATCATACGATGGGTTTACCTTTATTAGCGAAGTATGGCTATAAGAAAAAAATTTGGACGACTCGTTATACGAAGGAGCAACTGCCGTTATATTATGAAAAATGGAGAAACTATAATGTGATGCAAGGATGGAATTTACCTTATAGCGACCAACATATAAAAGATTTAAATTATGTATGTATTGATGAGATTAGCAATCCAAATGAATGGTTACAAATTACTCCTACATTGCGGTTTCAGTGGGGGTATAGTGGGCATGTATTAGGAGCTGTTTGGTTTTTAGTTGATATGTGTAATACATACGTATTTTATTCAGGCGATTATTCAGCAGAGTCTAATATACTACGAGCTAATTTACCTGAGAAATTGGGCCACAATATAAAAGTTGCAATTGTAGATGCCGCTTATCACACAGATGATGTTTCGCAAAATGAAAGATTAGACGACCTATGTGCAGAAATTGAACGAGTTATGCAAAATGAAGGAATAGCATTATTACCGCTGCCACAACTTGGTAGGGCGCAAGATATAGTATTGTATTTATATGAACGATATAAAGAATTTCCGCTTATAGTAGATAAAGAAATTTTGGCTGGATTTGAAGAGATGTTCATATATAAAGGTTGGATAAAAAATAATGAAGAACTTAAATGGATTATGGAGAGTTTAAAAAGAAACATAATAGTTATGGATAATGACATTAGTATGCAAAATAGTTACGGAATAGTTGTAATGAGTGATGCGAATATGCAAACGAAACGAGCACAGTTATACTATGAACAACTTCGGAATGAAAAACGGAATGCCGTTATTTTTACTGGGCATATTGCGAAAGGGAGTTTTGCAGAAAAAGTTATGAAAGAACATGTAAGGAGTACATGTAGGGTGAAGCGAGTTCCGTATAAAGTTCACCAAAGTATAAGAGACGTTAAAGAGATGTTAAATACATTATTACCAGAACATACGGTGTTAGTGCACGCTTTGAAAGAGGATACGGATCGATTACAACAGAAGCTAAGTACAGCAGGATATGAAAATGTATATTCACTTGCAATGGAACGTATAGAAGTCATTTGAAATGTAAAGGGGATAGGTATATGAAAAAAGTATTTGTATTCGTCAGCATTTTCTTTTGTTGTTTCCTTTATAACGTTAAGGAAGGGTTTGCAGCTAGTCCAATGAAACCTAGTTTTGAAGTAAAGTTATTATTGAAGCCAGAACAAGTATTAGGTGATAACAAAGAGATGAAGCAAGAGGTGCTAGAACATTTCCAGGCTGGTACAAAATATGAAAGAATACAAGTGCAATTTTTAGATACTGCGAATAAAAGTTTAAGCGAGGAAGGTTGGTTTGCTAGAATTCGAAAGAAAGAATTTAGTAAAGATTTTGAATTAACATATAAAAAAAGATATCCTATTCCAAATGGTGTAATTCAAGATGCACTAGAAGTAGCTAAAAAAGAAGGATTCGATAGTAATATGGATAGTTATGAGGCGGAAATAGATTGGGGATTTGAGAAGAAAACATTAAGCATTTCAAATAAGAAAAGTTACAGCGCTAAAGGATATGGGATACTTGATTTACCAAATGAACAAGCTGCTCAAAACATGTTAATAGAAAAATTACCAGGGAAAATGAACAAATGGTTGTATACAAATTGGGGAGAGGAAATGTTAAAGAATTCCCGTATTTACGGTCCTGTATTAATGAAACGATATACAGGAGAGTTTGAAAACATAAAAGCAAATATTGAAATTTGGCCATTAAGTAATACCGGAAAATTAGAAGATGACTTCGTAATAGAAGTGTCATTTAAAACAAATGAAGAAAGTATTGCGACAAAGCAAAGGGAATTATTAATGGCGAGTTTAGAGAAAAAAGGCTGGTTGTTACCGAAAGATAGTTTGAAGACAGAGCTTATTTTTCAGTAAATGAGAAAAAAGGAATCCATATTTCGTGGATTCCTTTTTCTAATATATGAGTATTAAGCTAAGTCAGCTGACACGAACATATCACTATTTTGAAGGTTTTTAGAGCGTAAACTATAAGCAACTACCTTCTTTTTATATTGTTTTACAACATCAACATGCTCTTCATGACTATAAATATAAAATGTGAAATCTTTTTTACCACGTTTTGCATTGATAATTAAAGGAGTACCCTCATTGTGTGGCGGTGCATAATAGCGATCTAAAAATAAACCTTCGTTAAAATCATGAATAATTTTTGATTTCTTTTCGCCTACTAAGTTATTTCCGTTCATTGTAACAGTCACATTCTCTTCTTCCAGTTGTGGATGTGTTTCAAAGCGACTAATAATGGATTCAATAACAGAGTTAGGAAGGCTAGAAACGATAATTTTAAATGCTCCAAATACAACTAACATTACAATAAACCAAGTCGTCATAGTATATCATCCCCTTTATTCTATTTAATAATATAACTCATATGGTAATAGTACATATGGTGAAGTTTTGTATAATTTGTGAAAAATATGCCATTTTTACGAACGAAATATTAGAAAAATCAATTTTGTTACAAAAAGTTGAAATTGAAGTATTTTAAAAGAAAAAGGTTTATAATAAAAATATAACTAATAACCACATTACTAATTATAAGGAAGTGTAACTATGAGTACTGTAGCAATCGTATATGGTATTATTCTTTCCACAATTATTGTTTTGTTTTTCGTTGGGGTTTCACGTTATATTCATAAATGGAAAGAAGGCGTTGCGAAATTAAATCACATTGAAGAAGAACTTAGTGATTTAATGTTACATCATGGTAAGTAAACATTTATTTTTTAACTAAACAATGTGAAGAATATCACAAAACGTGCTTTCCTAATGAAGGCATGTTTTTTTGTTATGTGAAAGTTAGACATATTCATGAGATTTTCCATACAATACAGTGTGAAATAAAATAATGATTCTTTGTGTGTAGGAAGAGTCAATCTGTTTTGTATAATTTTGTAATTTCATTCGGTATAATTATGATATAGAAGGAAATTTGTTAGAGGAGGTATATTGTGAACATATTAAAGATTATAGGAATTGTTGCAGGAGTCATTATAGTAGCCGTTATAGCTTTCTTTGTTATTATGAAGTACTACTTGTCAAAAGAAGATCCGAATTACGTATTAAAGTACATAAAAGAACATAAAAGTGATAAAACATGTTCATTACTGATTAGAAAAAATGGGGAAATACTAACATCTATAAATGAAAATGTAAAATTGCCTTTAGCGAGTACAGCAAAAATCGTAATAGCAGTTGAATTTGCTAAACAAGTATCAGAAGGGAAAATAAGTAAAGATGAACAAATTTCATTGCAGGAGCTAGAAAAATATTATGTTAAAAACACTGATGGTGGAGCACATCCTGACTGGTTAGAAGATGCCAAAGTGAGAGAATTAGTGAAAAACGGAAAAATTTCTTTAGAAGAAGTCGCTAAAGGGATGATTTATTATAGTTCTAATGCAAATACAACATATTTATTAGATAAGCTTGGATTAGAAAGAGTAAATGAAAGTATAAAAGAGTTAGAGCTTACTAGTCATGACAAGTTCTCTTCGTATACTGCTTCACTATATATGAGAGGGTATGTAGAAAATGAGCTTCATGAGCCAGAAAATCAATCATTAGAAATGATACGTAACATGTCAAAGGATGAGTATAATAAACATGTGTTACAAATTCATGAATGGATGAAAGATGAAGAAGCATGGAAGAAACGGGATATCCCATTAAAGGTAGATATGGAATTTCAGCGAATTTGGTCAGATCGATTAGTGGGTGCAAACGCTAAAGATTATATGAGTATAATGGAAAAGATAAATAGTAGAAATTATTTTCCAAAATCAATGCAAGAAGAGATCGAGAACATTTTCAAAGGAACAGTTAAAAATAGTAAGTTCGAATATGCTGGTCAAAAAGGTGGTTCTACCGCATTCGTATTGACAAAAAGCTTGTATACTACAGATAAGAAAGGGAATAAAGTAGAAATTGTCATTATGTTTAACGATATAGAAGATCAAGTTTCATATCAAAAACTGAGAAATAATATAGATTATTTTATTCAAGATGCTATAACAGATGAAGAGTTTAGAAATAAATTATAATGAAATAATTTTATTATGTAAACAAAGGGGCACTTATGAAAAGTGCTCTTTTGTAATACAGGATTTTCCAATCTTATTATTGAATATAGATGGAAAATAAGAAAGGAGGTTAAAAAATGACAACAATATATTTCGTTCGCCATGCCCATTCTACATATACAAAAGAAGAACGGGAACGACCTTTATCTGAAAAAGGGCACTGTGATGCAGAAAATGTAACGCATTTATTAAAAGATAAACATATTGATGTTGTTATTTCTAGTCCTTACAAAAGAGCAATCCAAACTGTACAAGGAATTGCGAATACATATAAATTATCAATACAAACTGAAGAAGATTTGCGTGAAAGATTATTGAGCACAGAGCCAGTATCAAATTTTAATGATGCTATGCAGAATGTGTGGAAAGATTGGAGTTTTGCATACGAAGGCGGAGAATCGAATACTGTAGCACAAAAGCGCGCTGTAATATGTATACAAAATATATTAAGAAAATATGAAGGTAAGAATATTGTAATAGGCACGCATGGAAATATTATGGTATTACTAATGAATTATTTTAATTCGAAATATGATTTGGAGTTTTGGAAAACACTTCATATGCCTGATGTGTATAAATTAAATCTTGATAAAAATCGTTTCATTTCTGCTGAAAGAATAGAGAAAACAGGTCATCGGTTAAATATTTTGTAAAAGTTTATCAAAAAAAGAGGAAAGAGAGAAGTTATTGTAGAAGTATGACTTTGTAACATAAAAAATATATGTTAAAGGAGGCTGTTTACATGTTTGAGAAAGAGAAAGAAGGGCTTATTGAAGTTCACAACGTATATGAAATTGCACCAGCAGATGGAACAATTATTGGTATGGCAACAGAAGAAGAAATGGAAATTGCTGCTGAACTAGAGCTGCAGTACTATGCCCATTCTCGTTTGCTAGAAGCAAATATTCAGTTAGACGGTTCCTCCTATAAAGAGTTACTTCAGGAGTTCCAGGAGTACGAAAGAAAATCAATGAGCTTTTGGCGAGCAATACATAAGCGTTTAGCTGTGCCATGGGCATGGGTATTACGTATTGATGTTGCGAATGGCCCTATTTATGTAAGTAATGGGAATGCGTATTACGAAGAAATCGATGATGAAGAAGATTATGAATAGATAAGTAAGGAAGCAACTTTAGTTGCTTCCTTTTTTTATTTATAGAGATTGAACAGCCTCAATAATAATATCAGGCCGATCAATTTCGATTCCGTGACCAGCATGTTCGGCAAGTATATATTGGCTATGTATGGAGAGTTGTAATTGTTCATGGATCAGTTCTTGCCACATTGATTCAAGTTGTGTCGCTTCCTCTTTTGGCATGCCACCCTCAGTCAACTGAGTAATAGAATAATGAGGATCTCTACCGATAACGATTAATGGTATTTCTAATGTTTTATATAGCTCTTTTAGTGAGAGAGCACAGTTTTTCCACTCTGATAATTCAGAAGCTGTCGCTTTATATAATGGAGGCGAGGTAGAGAATTCAATTTGCTGTTTTGATTGATCGGTGAGAATAGGTTTTAGTTCATTATAAAGTGTGTCTACATCCATTTTGAAATATATATTATATTTTTGAAACCAAACATCATCAGAATCAATTTGATCAGAAATTGGTAAATGAAGTTCATCTAAACAGTGTAAGTTCATCGAAGTAGAATCAACTAAAATAAGTGCTTGCAGCTTATCTTCATGTAACATCGCAAAATGTT
Organism: Bacillus sp. M13(2017); assembly: GCF_002218325.1. Classification (NCBI taxonomy): domain Bacteria; kingdom Bacillati; phylum Bacillota; class Bacilli; order Caryophanales; family Bacillaceae; genus Bacillus; species Bacillus sp. M13(2017). Next base: position 29,058 of record NZ_KZ268505.1, read on the forward strand.
GTGCACATAAGCCTCCATAGGAATGACCGATTAGAATAAATGGCTCTTGAATAGCTAGTTTGTTTAGTAACATATGTAGCTCTTTTGTAACTTGCCTTATTGTACGTGGCTGATTTCCTAGCTCACTTTTCCCGTAACCTGGGCGATGGTATGAAACGACTGTAAAGTGCTGTGAAAGCTTTTTTATAATAGGAAGCCAATCATAAAATGAGCAAGTCATTCCGGTTTGAATGACTACAGTTTGTTTACCACCTCCTTTTATATGTACTTCTATATTTTGCCCCATTATTTCTACAAATTTATGAATGTTAATTCCTCCTAAGCTTGAAATAATTTTTGACAAGCAAAAACGATACACCAAACACCTATACCGAGTAGGACAGATGTACTAAGTGTAAATGAATTTTTCAAACCAATATAGACAATAAATAATAGTAGTGCTGATGCGGGGAATCCATATAATACCCCTAAAGCAAATTCACTCAATTCTTGTTTATTCCCGCCTTCAAATGAAATCCAAAATAGACTAAGTAAACTCACGAGAGGAAGGGCAGCAATAAAGCCACCTATCGTACTATAATGTTTGGCGACTTCAGTAATAACGCCGATAATAAGTGCCGAAACGATTACTTTAACGAGGAAATGCATATTTTGCCTCCTTCGCTAATAAGGAAAATGCTTTTTCAATTAATTGTTGTTCTTCTTTTGATAACTGTGATTCTAATATTTTTATCTTTTCTTTATCTAGTAAAGTATGTTTTTCTAATACTTCAATTCCTTCGATTGTTAATGTAAGGTTTACCACTCTTTCATCTTTTTTATTTCTCTCTTTAACGATGAAACCCTTTTGAATAAGGCGCTTTATATGTTCAGATGCTGTGTTATGAGAAAGACTAAGCTCAGTAGCGACTTTTCCAATTGTTATATCTTTCTCACGAGAAACGATTTGTAAAATACGAATTGCTTGGTGGGAAAGGTTGTCCTCGTATTCGTATCGTAAGTGATAATAAATGCTCTCCCAATGTTGATTAATGTTGTTCATAATAATAAATCCCCTTTTTATATCGTATAGTAAGATATATTCGTCATTTTAGAAATAAAATCCTTTTATTTGGATAAAAAATGTTGAAAAAGTTTATTTTTATTGAAATATAAGGTAATCTATGTGTAAAGGTATACATTTAGCAAGAGAGAGGATGATAGCTGTGAATACATTCAAATGGATGAGTCATGAACAGATGTATGTAGATGAAATACATGTTGAAAAATGTGGTCCTCTTTCAGTCGGCGTATATGGGGGAAATCAAGAAAGTGATGCATATGAACGAGGAGATGCGGTGCTTGCTTGGTGGGATCCTGAATTACAATTTGAATTTGTTATGATTTTTGATACACACCACAAAACAAAAAATATTGATTATATAATAGAAGCGATTTCAGAAAGAAAAGAGAAATTAAAAGAGTTATTTTCCTATCCAATACATTTAGCTTTTCATCATACACATATGTACTTATTAGCGTTATTTACAGATGAGTTATTTATTAAAAAGTGTGATCAAGATGATGAGGAACTCGCTTGCTTAATTTGTTTACGAAAAGGCGAATTTTTATATTGGTTATCAGTTGGTGATTGTTTTGCGTATTTATTCCATTCTGAGAAAACAAAAAATGGAAAAGGACGATTAAATAAACGGAAAAATTACGAATATATTGGCAGGAAAAATATTTTTGCAGCAAATACACCTTGCTTTACGTCAGGTGTAAGAGGATTAGAAAAAGGAATGAATCACATTGTAATGGCAACAGATGGCATTTTAGAGTGTGACAAACGAAAGTTTGATGATGATCAATCTTTAGTAGAAGTATTACATGACGGGAATAGCTTACAGATTGAGCCAGTATTAACAAATGTACTGCAGTGGAAAGGTAGAGATTGTGCCACGATTATTGGATGGTCTATTGATACTGATAATAAACAATGTGCTAATTAATATAAAAGGAGTTCAAGGCTTTTATCCTTGAACTCCTTTTTGTTAAGCAATATGGATATGATATGTTTTTAACCATTCATTTACTTGTAGCATATACTCCATGGCACTTCTTGCTTCAAAATTGTTAATCTCTTTATTACTTTGATCAGCAATTGAAAGTAAGATGGAATGGTTAATAAGTGAGAAAATAGGATTGTTTTTATTGTTACACATATCAAGTGTTAAATTACGGATTGTTTGTAAGTAGTGTGGATCTTGTGAAGTTGGATAAGCGCTTTTTCTTCTATTGCGTACATCGTCAGGTAAAGATGGTTGTAGTGCTCTACGTAAAATGCCTTTTTCGATATTATCAATACTTTTTATGTTGAAAGGAACATTCCATAAATATTCAACTAATCGATAATCGCAAAACGGTACACGAACTTCAAATCCTACAGCCATACTCATACGATCTTTACGGTCAAGTAAGAAAGGAAGGAATCTTGTTAAAAATAAATAAAACATTTGACGTTGTTTCGCGGATTTTTTACTTTCGCCTTCAAGAGTAGGTACTTCAAGTATAGCTTCTTGGAATCGTGTATCAATATAGTCTTCTAGATTACATTGGTTACTTACTTCATTTAGTAGAAGAGGAGATGTATTTTTCCAATTTGTTAGCCAAGGAAACTTATCTACATATAGTAGTTCTTCTTGATGAAACCAAGGATATCCACCGAATACTTCATCAGCCGATTCGCCGGATAAAGCTACGGTCGCATCTTTTTTCATTTCGCAAAATAGTAAATATAGTGAAGTTTCCATTTCACCAGCACTCGGTAAATCTTTTGCATGAAGGGGAACGAATAAGTGATTTGCTAATTCTTCAGCATTCACAATGATATCATGATGCGCTGTCCCGACATGTTCAGAAACGCGTTTTACCCAAGGAGCGTCTAAACCAGTGCGAGCAAATGTCAGTTCGAAATCTTTTGCGCTATTTACAAAGTCAACAGAATACGTATGAAGTGTTTTATTTTCAGCAGCAAATTCTTTACCCGCAAGTGCAGTAATACCGCTAGAGTCTAATCCGCCTGATAACATACAAACGAGAGGAACATCGGCAATTAATTGTCTTTTTACTGTATCTTGTAAAATAGATAAAATATGCGAAGATGTATCTTCTATAGAGTCTGTATGGAACTTACTTTCTAAATTCCAATACTTCGTAACTACTTTTTTATGACGTGTAAATGTTATAGAATGTCCAGCACGTACTTCTTGAATATGTTTAAAGACGCCACATCCTGGAGTGCGAAATAAGCCTAATCCAAATATTTCATTTATTCCACCCGCATCAAGTTCAGCAGGGACAGATGGATGAGCTAATAATGCTTTAATTTCAGAGCCAAAAATAATACTGCCATTTCTTTCTGTAAAAAAGAGTGGTTTTACACCTAAATGATCTCGTGCTAAAAACAATTGTTGCTTCTGATCATCCCATAAGGCAAAAGCGAAAATTCCGTTTAAATGTCGTACGCAGTCTTCTTTCCATTCTAAATAAGCATGTAGTAATACTTCTGTATCTGAATGGGTTTCAAATGCATGCCCACATTTTTGAAGCTGCTCTCTAAGTTCACAGAAATTATAAATTTCTCCATTATAAGTAAGAGCATACGTATAATCACCAGCACGAAATGTCTTCGGCTGTGTCCCGCCTTCTGGATCAATTACAATTAAACGCCGGTGTGCAAAGGCCGCATGAGGTGAAAACCAAAATCCTTCAGCATCCGGACCACGATGCTCAATACTATTTGCCATCTTTTTTAAAATAACATGTTGATTTGAAAGGTCTTCTTTCCAATCTACCCAACCTGTAATTCCACACATACACATCTCATCTCCTAATTTTTAAAATAGATTAATGAAATAAAATGTACACTAAATTAAAGAGTGACTATATAAATAGTGTACTACATGAATTAAATTACAGACTTGAGAAAGTTTTCTTTGAATGCATAGTTATGTGAGAAAATGGCTAAGGGAAAGTATTCCATTACATACAAAAAATAAAAAAGATGAGAGAAAAAATTTTCTCAGACGTTATATAGGGTGTAAAAGCTTTTACAAAACAATAAGGGGAATCGCTACATGAAATCAAATGAGAAAAATTTTATAAAAAGATTACAGCGGCAAAAAGAAGACGCGTTAGAATTCGTTGTCGATACATACTTACCACTCATAAAGGGGATCACGCATAAAGTTCTACTTCCCATTCAAAATGATGGACTCATAGAGGAATGTATAAACGATATATTTCTTTCCATTTGGAATAACGCAAATAAATTCCATGGAGAGCCGAGTGATTTTAAAAAGTGGATTGCAGCGATTGCGAAGTTTAAAGCAATTGATTATTACCGGAAATCGACTAAAACAGTAGAAATCATTTCAGATGAGTTTCATATCAATACAGAAAAATCAGCAGAAGACGAATTAATCGTTATGGAAGATAGGGAAGAATTATTGAAGCTCATTAATCAATTAGAACCGCTAGATCAAAAGGTGTTCATTATGAAATATTTACTTGGTATGAAGACAGAGGAAATAGGTGACAAGTTAGGATTAACTCGGGCAGCAATTGATAATCGAGTGTACCGGGGGAAAAAGAAACTACAACAAAATGCTACGAAAATTAGTTTTGGAGGTAGTGCAATATGAAAGACATTTATGAACTATTAAATGATATTGATATAGATGAAAAAGAACTAGAAGAAATTGAGGCTTCTGAAATTGAAAAGGAAAAAGTAAAACGAAATGTAAAACAATCGATACGTACGAAGAAAAAGATGAAAAGTTGGAAGAAGGGTGTCGCTGCTGCATCTATTTTAGTAGGATTATCGGTTGCAACTCTTGGTATCGGTTTTCCTACATATGCCGGGGGATTGCCAATTGTAGGTGACATATTCCGATTTTTAGATAATGGTAGAACGGGGTTATATGAAAATTATAAGGAATTTTCGACTGAGTTGAATATGACAAAAGAGAATAATGGGGTTAAGGTTACAATTAATGATGCTGTATTCGATGGTAGAACAATTACAATTACATATTCTATTGAGAGCGAAAAAGATTTAGGAGAGAAACCGTTCCCATTTGGAAGTCCGCAAGTTATGGGCTTTAATGGCGGAGGAGGTAGTTCGAACGTTACAAAAGTTGGAGAGGGAAAATATGTAGGTATGACTACGATGAGTGGTCATGGTAGTGAAAGGTTAGATGTTGCAAATGTTTGGTGGGATATAGAGGCAATTGAGTTGGATTATGAAGGTAATGTAATAAAGGGAAACTGGAATTTCGCGCTTAGTTTAAAAGCAATGGATAGTAAGGAAGTAAAAGTTAATGGGGTTTCTGAAAATGAATTAATAAAAGTAAATATAGACAAAATGGAAGTAACTCCGATGTCATTTATCGTTTTTTTCAATCAGGAAGAATCTAAGGTATTAAGAAGTATATGGGATAGTGCGGATGTTGAGTTAGAAATAAAAGATGATTTAGGAAATCATTATGCTGGTGAAGGAAATGGCGGAAGTAGTACAGTAGCAGAGCCACATAAAAGTAGTTGGAGTGCCACCTTCCAAAAACTAAACGAAAATGCAACAAAGCTTATCGTTACACCTCGCGTGCACTTGCGAGTACATACACCTGAAAATCATGGTGGAGTAGAGTATGTGAATGGGAAAGAGAAGAAAATAGAAGTGCCGAAAAAAGAAGCGAAGAGCAAAGATATTGTGTTAGATGATATTGTCATTGATTTAAAGAAATAAAAGAGAGACTGCCTAAAATCATTTAGGCAGTCTTTTTTCGTTAAGAACTAGTGACGAATAGTGCATGCGGATGCTGCGTTTTATACTCATCTTTCCACGGAATATTTAGTTGTTCCCACGATTCGCCGCTATCATTGGATTGAAAGACGCCATTGTTATTTAACGTGTAGAACGTATGTGGTTCGGCTTCGTTTGTCGCAAACATCGAAATGACTGTACCGATTGCAGATGGTAGTCCTTGTTGTACTTGCTGGAAAGGAGTATCTTTCGTTTTTCGATAAATATAAGACTCATAAGGGATACGATGATGAGCGAGATCAGCACTTGGCGCGGCAGAAACGAGAATCGTATCACAATCAGCTGGATCAATTGCCATGCTGTATAAATAATGATGTTCAAGTCCTGCACTACATGAGATCCAGCTGTTTCCATTGTTATAACTCTCAAGATAAGCACGATCAGGTCCGCCCATAAATCCGTCACCACATGATGCATAGAGGCGATTTGGTGCTTCAGGGTGCATAAGTAATTGATGAGCATCGATAGGAGCACCGAATTTTTTATCAATCCATGTATGCCCTTTATCGTTACTTTGAATAACAGCACCAGCTTCGATTGAAACGTGTATTGTATTAGGGTTGTTTGGGTCAACTGTAATCCAGCGTACGTGATGGGTAAAAGGTCTAGGCGGAAATGCCCACGTATAAGAAGATAATAATGATTTCATATTTTTAAGTTCAGTCCACGTTTCACCACCATTTTCAGAGCGAAATAAAGCGCTTGGTTCTGTGCCGACATAAACGACACCATATCCGTTAACTTGTTCATTTGAGCTTATTGTTATGGAAGTGATAGAGGAGTGCAAAATACCATCTTCTTTAGGGAAATCAAAGTAACGATAAGAATCTCCAATTGGTCGCCATGAATCCCCACTATCGTCACTTAACCATAGACCTCGTCCAAATGTTCCGCAATATACACGGTTTGGGTGGAACGGATCAACAGCGATACAGGTAGGTTGCATATTTTTTAAGTGATAAGTCGTTTCATAGTTATCATTGTGTTCTTTCACTACAACAAGTTCACGTTCCATACAGAGAAATAAACGTTTCATTTAAGTAACCTCCTTAAAAATTCTTTCATTAGTAAACAATATGAAAATAAAAAAGAAGTAGTCTTGTTTTATTTGAGAAAAAGGGATTGTTTAAAAAATAGCGAAGTGTGTATACAGAGGAAGCGGGCGTTTACAATCAGTCAATTCGGGATAAAGATGGGGAGTTTGTTTCATACTAACATACAGATATTGTACTTAAAGGAGTATAAGTATGGGACATTCGCATGATCATGGTCATTCAAAAAATAAAAAGGCGTTACTAATTGCCTTCCTACTAACAACAAGTTTTATGATTGCAGAAGTTGTTGGTGGATTTGTAACAAATAGCTTAGCACTACTATCTGACGCGGGGCATATGCTAAGTGATGCAGTATCTTTAGCTTTAAGTTTACTTGCGTTTAAAATCGGAGAAAAAACAGCAACAACTGCGAAAACATACGGGTATAAGCGAGTCGAAATGTTAGCAGCATTATGTAACGGTGTCGTTCTTATTGTCATTTCGGTATACATTTTTATTGAAGCAATCCGTCGTTTTAAAGAACCAGTTGAGATTGCTAGTAATGGGATGCTCATTATTGCAGTCCTTGGTCTGCTTATTAATATTTTATCAGCCGGGATATTAATGAGAGGCGGAGATGTGAAAGGTAATTTGAATTTAAGAAGTGCTTTCCTGCACGTACTAGGCGATCTATTGGGTTCCGTCGGAGCGATCATTGCTGCGTTACTTATTAAATTTTTCGGATGGACTGCTGCAGATGCGATTGCTAGTATTCTTGTGTCTATTTTAGTCATTATTAGTGGATGGCGTGTAACACGTGATACGGTTCATATATTAATGGAAGGTGCACCACAGCACATAAATGTTGAAGAGGTAAAAAGTATGTTATTAAGTATTCCGATTGTAAAAGAAGTTCATGATTTGCACATATGGTCTGTCACATCGGATTTTCAAGTATTAACTTGCCACTTGATTATTAAAGGTAATGAAACGCAAAGTGTATTAAAAGAGGCTACGGATGTATTAAAGGAGAAGTTTCATGTAGAACATGTCACCATTCAAGTAGAAATAGATGGTGAATTTCATCACGATGAGACAACTTGCAAAGTATGAAAGAAAAAGTGTCATAACATTTTTCGCACGGCATACATATATATAATGTGGCCACAAATACTTTGCAAGGTAAATATTTCATGAAATTACTTTACTTATAAAGAGTCATCTTTTATAATCAAAAGTGGTAATTGATAAAGATTATCATTTTCAATGATCGTAGAAAGGAGTTTTTTAAAAGATGAGTAGTCAACTCCGTTTTGCTGTTGAAAATCGTAAGAGGCATTTAATTGATGAGTTAATTGGAGCAGGTGTGTTTAAGATTCGCGACCGACAATTATACGAGCTGTCTTTAGAGGAATTGGAAAAAGAGTACGAAGATATGGAAGATTATGCAAATATTCAGGCATAGCTATATAGATTAGTAAAAGGAGAGCTGGTTACGATTTTGTGTAACCAGCTCTCTTTTTATTTCGTAGAAATTATTTTTTGTATTTCTTTCATGGGACGGAGCCAGTTTTGAGTCATTATTTGTTCCATTTGTTTTTCGTCCTGCTTCTGCAATGCTTGAATGATAGAGTGATGTTCTTCAATAGATTGACTTGCTGGAACAAAGTTTTGGAAAAACAAATATTCAAGACGTAAAACGTGAAGTTGCATATTTTCTAGAAAGGGTTCAATATATTGGTTTTTAGCAATAGAAGAAATTGTATTGTGGAATTGTATATCTAATTCTAAAGCTTGTTTTGCGTTTTTTTTCTCTATAGAGTGCTGGAAATGATTATTTATTTCAGAAAGTAGTTGAATATCAGCGTCTGTAATGTTTTGAAGAGCTTGCTTTCCTATAATAGAGTGAAGACCAGCCATCGTTTCATAAATGATAGATACGTCGTCTAACTTAATAGGAGCAATTTTCGTTTTTTGCCCTGGTACCATTTCCACTAATCCAGAAAGCTCTAATATTTGAAGTGCTTCTCTTACAGGTGTTCTGCTTACTCCTAGTGCCCCAGCTAATTCCCCATCATTAATTTTTTCATTGGGCTTCAGTACACCTTCAATAATCCAATCTTGTAGTTGATTTAAAACGAGTGATTTTGCTGAAATTCTTCCTGGTTTTTTATAATTTTGAGGGACAGGCATAGTGAATTCAATCCTTTCATTGTATATTTTCCTTTTTTATATGAACAAGCTTTAATTTTTGTTTCCCTTCATCCGGCTTTTGGCTTAAGATGAGCACCATTACAATGACACAAAAAGCGCCTAATAACTGAAAAGATTGAAATGGCACTTGCAATATAAGTACAGAAGAAATAATAGCTGCGAGTGGTTCTGTGCAACCAAATAATGTTGTTTCTTTCGGAGTCAGGTATCGTATGCTGTCTAAGTATAAATAAAAGGCAATAAGTGTCCCGAAAATGACGACAAATGTGATGAGCGGTAGGGTACTTAGTTTTACATATTTCATAGTTGATAATAAAATGAATTCGTTTGTAGAAATAAAGTGTACAATCGTTACACCAATACCCCCAATAATCATGCCCCATCCAACGATAACGGAGGAAGACCATTTTTCTAACAATTCCTTTGAATATAAACTATAAAAAGCGAGAGATAATCCAGATAAAATCCCCCAAATAATAGCTGGTGTAGAAACAGCCAAGTTATGAACAGACCCGTTTGTTAGTAAGAGAAAAGTACCTACTAATGAAAGGGTAATTGAAATGAAATCAATTTTTGATGGACGAACGTTCCATTTGAAAAGTAAGTATACAGTGATGAATATAGGAGCTAAATATTGTAATAATGTTGCCACGGCAGCATTTCCTTCTTTAATTGAAGCGAAATACGTATACTGTACAGCAAGCATACCGAATAGACCAAACAAAATCATTTTAATAGCATCAGATTTTTGTTTCCAAATGCCAAATATCTCTTTTTTTCTCGTTCCGAATGAGGAAATAATGAGTAAAATAATTCCAGATATAAGTAAACGGATCGTAACTAACCATTCGGTTGAAACATTGTCATATTGAAAAAGTTGTTGTGCAGCTGTTCCAGACAAGCCCCATAAACAAGCACCGATTACAACCATAATGATTCCTTTTAAACGATTCGAATCCATAATGTATAGAGTCCTCCTTTCAAGAAATATATCGTATACAATATGCAATATATCATGAAAAGAATTAAAAATAAACTGAAATTTCTTACTTAATGTAAAGATGTTATTCAAATTAAAGATGTTTGTTAGATCAGAGAACGATAAAATAGAAAGGCTTCCGTTTACAGAAGCCTTTCTATTTTGAATTATGAAGTGTAAGTAAAAGCTGGAATAGGATCAATAAATGTATTCCAGTTTTGTCTCATTTCTTTTTCTGTTAATAGACAATCATCTAATGATTGTTCAATTAACGAACGGTTCATATCAATTCCAATAAATACGAGTTCGGTTATTCGATCTCCATATTGTTTATCCCAGTTTTTCAATACTTCTGGTTCTTCTGCAATCATTTGATTTCTTTCAGTTTCAGGTAATGCGGCTATCCATTCACCGGCTCCTTGAATTGTAATAGAGGAGCCTGCTTGAGATAGAAGCCCTATTATATTATTACGAGATGCCAGCCAGAAGAATCCTTTCGCTCTTACAACATCTAAAGGCCATTTTTCTAGCCAATTCATAAGGCGCTTGGGATGGAAAGGATATTTGCGACGGTAAACAAAGGAATTGATACCGTATTCTTCCGTTTCCGGTGTATGATGGTCACTATTTAATTCTTGTATCCAGCCGGCCGATTGACTGGCTTCTTCATAATTAAATAGATTTGTGTTTAAAATTTCTTGTAATGGTACTTTGCTAAACGAAGATTCAAGAACTTTTGCATTAGGATTTAATTTTTTTAGTAAATGATGAAGCTCTATCACATCTTCTTTTTCTAGCAAATCTATCTTATTAAGAATAATTACGTTTGCAAACTCAATTTGATCTATTAATAAATCAATAACTTCCCGGGTATCATTCTCATCGATTGCTTGTTTTCGGTCTAATAAACTTTCTCCATCTGCAAAATCATCCCAAAATCTATTTGCATCTACAACTGTAACCATCGTATCGAGGCGACAATTTTTCGTTAAATCAATGTTAAGAACTTCGTCTGTATAAGTAAACGTTTGAGCAACTGGAATAGGCTCACTTATACCAGAAGATTCAATAATAATATAGTCAATATCATCATTTTCCACAAGACGATTCACTTCTATCATTAAATCTTCTCGTAGTGTACAACAAATACAGCCATTTTGAATTTCTACTAGTTTTTCCTCTGTACGTGAAAAACCACCCTTTTTTATAAGAGATGCATCAATGTTTACTTCGCTCATATCATTAACGATAACAGCTACTTTTAAGTTATTTTTATTAGTTAAAATGTGATGTAGTAAGGTAGTTTTTCCAGATCCTAAAAAACCACTTAATACAGTGATAGGTACTTTTTTCATGAAATGATCTCTCCTTTAAATCGTAATGATTACGTTTTATATTAAACGATGGGAAAAGAAAAATCAATAATAAATCATAATGATTACGATTTAAGAATAGAAATAGACTATAAAATTCGTGCTGTAGTATGAAGGATTTGGACAAGCACATGTTTACATATAAATAAAATGGAGGCGAGAAGCTTGGTCTTTAATAGAGTTTCAAAAGAATTAGTAGGCATAGCTCTTATCGCTATGTTTCTCTTTTTATTATTTTTTGTAGATTTTACAAGTCTAGTAAATTTGCACAAAAATATACCGCAGGAATGGCTGAATGTGAATACGGTATTTTTAAGTATCATTTTTGAAGCAATACCTTTTATTTTATTAGGGGTAATTGTTTCTTCATTTATTCAAGTGTTTGTGACGGAAGATATGATTCAAAAAGTAATGCCGAAATCTCCAATTGTTGCAATGATTCCAGCAGTATTTGTGGGAGTTCTTTTTCCAATGTGTGAATGTGTCATTATACCAATTGTAAGAAGGCTCATTCAAAAGGGGTTACCACTTCATGTAGGCATTGTTATTTTACTGAGTGCACCCATTATGAATCCAGTTGTTCTTTTATCTACTGTATATGCGTTTCAAAAAAATGATTACGTTGTATATGCACGCTTTGGGATAACAATTCTAGTTGCTCTATTCATAGGTCTAATTGTGTATTATTGCTATCGCGAAAGAAATGTTTTAAAAGACGTAGAGGTTTCAGTTCAAACAAGCAAAAAAAAGAGTTGGAAAGATGTTATGAATCACACTGTAGATGAGTTTTTTGATACTGGTAAGTATTTATTGATAGGTACTTTTTTAGCAAGTGTATTTCAAACGTTTTTTGATCGGAATGTACTGGATGTAGTAGCACATAACGAAGTAATTGCTCCCGTTATTATGATGGGGTTTGGTTATGTTTTATCAATTTGCTCTGCAGCCGATGCTTTTATAGCGGCATCTTTTGGACATGTCTTCTCAGTAAAGGCACTTCTCGCCTTTCTTGTGTTTGGGCCTATGCTTGATATGAAAAATACGTTAATGCTATTTGCATATTTTCAAAAGAAATTTGTATTCTTTTTGATGGGAATTGTCATTGTATCTGTGTATACCATCCTGCAAATCATAATGTTATAGGAGGTGAGAAAGAATGGAGAAAGAGGAGCAGAAGGCATATCATCGCTATATTCGTGGAATTATTTTAATTGGTTTAGCAATGCTCTTATTTAAACTACTTGTAACAGGGAATATTTATAATTTTATCGCTCCAAAAATGATTAAATTTACGTATATAGCTTTTGTAGTGATTTTACTTCTTGGTTCTTTACAAGTTTGGAGAGAAAAAGAGGGTGATTGTAATTGTTGTAAGCACCATACAGCATTAAAATCAGGGATAAAAAGTTTCTTTGTATATGTTTTATTTGTTGTTCCGATAGTTAGTGCTTTTCTCTTTGGAAGTGTAACAATTGATGGAAGTTTAGCAGGAAAAAGGGGTATGAATCAAAGTGTACAGGCGAGAAGTATGGAAGGTAACGAAAAAGAGGGGAAACAGGATGATTTTGATGGGCAAGAGGTATTCGATGATCCAGATGAAACATCAAATTTATCAACGACTTATGAAACGGAAGAGCAAGTAGTAAAAAGTATGTTAGGACAACGAAAAATACAAGTAGAGGATAAGGATTATGTTCAAACAATGAGTATAATTGGTCAAAATGTAAAAGGATTTAAAGGGAAAGAAATTACATTCTCAGGGTTTATGTATAATGATAAGGATGTGACGGGTAATAAAGCGGTAGTGGCTCGATATGGCATAACTTGTTGTATTGCGGATGCATCAGTCTGGGGGATGATTGTTACGGGGAAAAATGTTGAAAATATTCCAGAAGAAACATGGGTGAAAATAACAGGATTATTAGATGAAACGACATATAAAGGAACAGTCTTTTCACTTGTAAAAATAAACAAAATCGAGAAAATTAATAAGCCAACTGACCCATATGTATATGATGTTTTACCTCAATAGAAAAGAATAAATTCTTCATATTTTCATGAAATAGAATCATAATCATGGCGATAAAAAAATAAAGATAAGAGTAATTTGGTTTGTTAAAAATATGTGCAGAAGGAGTTATGCGATGAACTGGGTTACTCATAAACCATCATTTGAATTTGAAACATTTAGTCCTATTATTCGGTCACAATCTGCGTGGAGTGGACATTTAGATTTTGCATATGACTTAGTACGATTTGAAAAACCAGAAACTTTAGTCGAGCTAGGTACACATTTAGGAGCTTCCTTTTTTAGTTTTTGTCAGGGAGTAAAAGATGGAGGGTTATCGACTAAATGCTTTGCAGTAGATACTTGGGCTGGAGATGGGCACACAGGTCCATATGGAGAAGGGGTTTTTCAAATAGTAGAAAAAGTAGTGAGCGATAACTACCTTAATATAGGAAATTTAATTCGATCTACTTTTGATGATGCTGTAGAACGGTTTCAAGATGAAACGATAAATCTTTTGCATATTGATGGATATCATACGTATGAAGCTGTTTCTCACGATTATAACACCTGGCTGCCTAAAGTCGCGAAAAATGGTATTGTATTATTTCATGATATTGAAGTTAGAAGTGGTGATTTCGGCGTATATAAGTTTTGGGATGAGGTAAAAGCGAAGTACCCTCATTTTCAATTTGCGCATTCATATGGACTGGGAGTGTTATTTCCGAAGGGTTGTAGTGATAAGTTTGAGGAAATACTTAAAAATAAAGAAGAAATACAAAATATGTATAAATAAAGGTAGGGCATGCATCATTTTTATGATGTGTGTCCTATTTTTGCGTGGGAAATAATGGTGTGAATTAAAAAGTGAAGATAGTTGTAAAAAGTTTTGTTGCAGCAAATATTAAAAAAGTTAGTATGGGATTTTTCTTTGTAAATAAAGTGAAGCTTTAATACGTTCATGTCAGTCCGGGATGTTACAGTAGTTAATTTCTTACCTAAGTGCTTTGCGCTTACTGAATTTTAAGGCGGAGGTCTTATTGGCCGAAAATATCGGGATAAATAAAAATACAACATTTTTTATATTTTTCATTGCGAAAAACGTAATCTACTTTTACAATAGAAAGGGTTGTGAATATATTATACTGGAAAAATAAATCGAAATAATATGAAAATTTTGTTTTGTCTTCGCTAATTGTATATTACATACATGTAAGACGACATACGTCATGTTATCGACTTGTAAGGAGAGAAAAAAATGAAAAGTGTAAGATTACCATCGATGCTAGAAATCATAGTTCTTTTATTACTATTTCTTGCTGTTGTCTTTTCCTTCCAAACGATTTTTGATCTCCCAATTCAATTAGCGCTATTTATTTCATGGTTTTTAGTAATTGCGCTTGGATTAAGATTAGGATTTCGTTATCAAGAATTGCAAGATGCAATTACGAAAGGGATTTCTAACGGATTAGAAGCAATACTGATTTTAGTTGCAGTAGGTGCTTTAATTGGAACGTGGATTGCTGGTGGGGTAGTACCAACATTAATTTATTATGGATTAGAATTTATTCACCCTAGCATATTCCTATTAGCAACATTAATTATTTGTTCTATAACTTCTATCGCGACAGGAACGTCTTGGGGAACAGTAGGAACAGCAGGTATTGCTATGATGGCGATTGGTGAAGGACTTGGTTTACCACTTCCGCTTGTTGCTGGTGCAGTTCTTTCAGGAGCTTATTTCGGCGACAAATTATCACCACTTTCTGATAGCACAGTTCTTGCAGCTTCTATGGCGAAAGTAGATGTTATTGCTCACGTTCGAGCTATGCTCGTATTAGATGTTCCGGCTTATATTATTACTAGTATTATGTTTACTGTAGCTGGTTGGATGTATGGCGGAGATAATGTTGATTTGAATCGAGTAGAATTTTTAAAAGAAGCTTTATTAAAGCAATTTGATATTAAAATATGGATGCTTGTTCCGGCGATCATTGTTATCGTTCTATTAGCGATGAAGAAACCGTCTATGCCAACAATTGCAATGGGAGCTTTAATTGGTGCAATTTGGGCAACTCTTTTCCAAGGGATGAACTTTGGAGAAGCGATTGGAACAGCTTATAACGGATTCTCAATTCAATCTGGTGTTGAGTTTGTTGACAAGTTATTAAACCGTGGTGGAATTAACGGTATGCTTGGCTCAGTAGCTGTTATTATTTTCGGTTTAGGATTTGGTGGATTACTTGAAAAACTAGGTGTTTTAAAAGTAATCGTATCAAAATTTGAGAAGAAATTAAATTCTGCAGGTAATGTAACGTTGTCTACATTAATCGTGGCATTCTTAGCTAATATATTTGGTTGTGCGATGTATGTATCACTAATTTTAACACCAAAAATTATGGAAGATAGCTATGATAAATTAAAAATAGACCGTCGTGTATTAGCACGTAACTCAGAAGTAGGTGGAACGTTAACTTCAGGTATGGTTCCATGGTCTGATAATGGTATTTTTATGGCTGGTATTTTAGGTGTAGCAACGTTCTCATACGTTCCGTTTATGTGGTTAAGCTTCGTATCGTTAATTTTAGCAGTTATTTATGGATATACAGGCAAATTCATCTGGTATGTAGATGATGCAGATAAAGGAAAGCAAGCATCATAAAATAAAAATCACCTTCTACAATATGTAGAAGGTGATTTTTTTATTTTGTAATAGCATCTGCTGAAGTTATTTCATTCTCATATTTAGCAATTTTTTGTTGTATCTTTTTTAAGTTTTTTTCAGTGTCTTGGATAAGCTGTAAGACATTGGTCTCCTGTTGTTTCATTAATTCCAACCGTTGAAAGATGGTAGATTCTCCTTCTATAGACCAGTCGATAAATTGTTTTATTTTTTGAATAGGCATACCAGTGTTTTTTAAACACAAAATCATTTCTAAATATTTGAGTGCTTCTTCATCAAAAACTCGATCTCCTTTTTCATTTCTTTGCAGAAAAGGGAACAGTCCTTGTTTATCGTAATAACGTATTTGAGAAATAGTTAAGTGTTGCATTTTGGCGACTTGCCCAATTGTATAATACATATCATTCATCCTTTTGTTACCAAGGTATAATGCCATTTTTATTTAGTATTTTACCATTATAGTTTGTTTCACTTAATGCATATTTAATAATAATTTTAGCACTTTCAGTGGTTGTATGGCCACCGGGGGAATTTCCATTAAGATCTGTAGTTGTAAAACCAGGAGTTACCCCAAATACTTCTGGACCGTTAGTAGCAAATTCTTTACTAAAAGCTAATGTTAAAGCATTAATAGCTGTTTTGGAAGAATTATATCCTAGTGTATTGATTGGATGTGTTTCACCATTAGCAAACATTGTTAGTGAGGCCATGTCAGTAGTTATATTTATTATTTTACTGTTTTTTGAATTCTTTAATAATGGTAAAAAGGCTTGTATCATTTGGAAAGTTCCAAAAAAATTAACTTCAAATCCTTGGCGTAAAGTTTTAATATTTAATTCACTAGGTAGTGTATTGAAGTCTATCGCTATGCCTGCGTTATTAATTAATAAATGTAAGTGGTCAGTCGTTTCGTAAATTTTCTTTGTTGCTTCTTGAATGGATTGTGAATTTGAAATATCTACTTGAATATAGGAAACGTTTGAAACATTTAAAGATTCTACGGCTTGTTGTCCAAGTTGTTCATTACGAGCACCTAAAAATACGTGATAATCTTTTTCTGTTAATTGACGAACAAGTTCATATCCAATTCCTTTATTCGCACCTGTTATAAAAGCATATTTTTTCATATTGAATTCCTCCAGTAGTGTTATAGTAGGTTACAATGGAAAGGATACAGCCTAAACTTAAGTTTAGGTCAAGAGGAATTTTTTAAAATACATATAGAATATCTATATATAAGAGTGAGAATTCTTATCATTTAAGAGAAAGTCTGTTATTATAAGAGATGTAGATATTATATTTTCAAGGGGATGAAAACATGGAGTACAGAATTGAAAGAGATACATTAGGAGAAATAAAAGTTCCAGCTGATAAATTATGGGCAGCACAAACACAACGTAGTAAAGAAAACTTTCCAATTGGAACAGAGCAAATGCCGCTTGAAATTGTAAAAGCATTTGCAATTTTAAAGAAGAGTGCAGCGCTTAGCAATCAAAAATTAGGAAAGCTATCACAAGAAAAAGCAGAAGCAATTGTAGAAGCTGCTGATGAAGTGATTGCAGGGAAATGGAATGAACATTTTCCGCTTGTCGTATGGCAAACAGGTAGTGGTACACAGTCAAACATGAATGTGAATGAAGTAATTGCAAATCGTGGGAATCAAATTTTGAAAGAGAAGGGATCTGACGTACATATTCATCCAAATGATGATGTGAACATGTCACAAAGTTCAAATGATACATTTCCAACGGCACTTCATGTAGCTTGTGTAATCGCAGTAGAAAATCACGTATTACCAGCAATTACGAAATTAAAAGAAACTTTAGCAGAAAAAGTAACTGCATTTGAACATATTATAAAAATTGGTCGTACACATTTACAAGATGCAACACCGTTAACTTTAGGACAAGAAATTAGCGGATGGCACCGTATGCTTGAAAAAACAGAGCGTATGATTGCAGAGAGCAATACATATATGAAAGAGTTAGCAATTGGTGGAACTGCGGTTGGAACAGGTATTAATGCTCATCCTAAATTTGGTGAGATGGTATCAGAGGAAATTAGTCAATTTACAGGTAAACAATTTGTTTCTGCACCAAATAAGTTCCATGCATTAACGAGCCATGATGAAGTTGTATATACTCACGGTGCATTAAAAGCATTAGCTGCGGATCTAATGAAGATCGCTAACGATGTACGTTGGCTTGCAAGTGGTCCACGTAGTGGTCTTGGAGAAATTATTATTCCAGCAAATGAACCGGGAAGCTCTATTATGCCAGGTAAAGTAAATCCAACGCAAAGTGAAGCATTAACGATGGTTGTAGCACAAGTGATGGGGAATGATGCAACGATCGGATTTGCTGCGAGCCAAGGTAACTTTGAGTTAAACGTATTTAAACCTGTTATTGCTTATAACTTCTTACAATCAGCCCACTTATTAGCGGATGCAATTGTTTCGTTTAATGACAATTGTGCAGTTGGTATTGAAGCAGATAAAGAAGTAATTAATGAAAATGTGAATCGTTCACTAATGCTTGTAACAGCGCTAAACCCACATATCGGATATGAAAATGCAGCGAAAATTGCGAAGCATGCTCATAAAGAGGGATTAACTTTAAAAGAAGCTGCATTACAATCTGGACTACTAACAGAAGAGAAATTTGATGAAATTGTAGATCCGAAGAAAATGATTGCTCCAAAAGAGTAATAGAAAAAGCCAAGGTTCTTAGTATAGAATCTTGGCTTTTTTGATGTTCATTTTTATGTTTCATCTACTTGCAATACTGCAAGTTTCAAAATATATTATTTGTTAGCAGGCGTATTCATTACTCTCATCTGTGGGCAGTTCTCTTTTAAGAGTGAAATGAATTTTTCTTCTTCTTGTGGTACGAAAGTGGTCACTGAGTCAAATAAATTATAATTAATTTCTAATTGTTGCCTAGTCCATTTTTTTGAACGAAGTTTTTTGCCAGAGTACTTAATATGGCGAATGTCTTTGAATGAGATTTCAGTACGAAGTATGAAACCGTGTTTTACAACAAGAGATGATTCCGTTACGTTGTAGTGAGAGAAATAGAATGAAGAAAGATTCACGATATTTAATAGCATCATGAGAGTGAAAAAAATAGAATTTTCATTTTGGAAGAATAACGAAACGAAAAAAATAATTATAAATAATGTAATGAAAATGACGTGGAATGGATTTTTTTTCGCTTTAAATTTCAAGTCAGTCACCTCGGTATACTTGTTCTTTAACTAAATTAAATCATAATATTGTGATAAAACGTATGAATATGCAGAATTGCATATTCATACGTTTTATTATTCATGTAAAATTTCTTGATGGGATAAATTCAAAAGAAGTTTTGTAATAGTGGAGTGGCATGAAGTGACTTACAAGAATAGAAAGATAGCGTTAGTCATAATTAGTTGTATGATGATTATGAGTAGTTGTGCTAATAAATTTGTTGAAGATAGAAATCGAAAGCATGCATTTGTACGAGCAAGTAAAGTTTTAGTAGAGACTGTAAATAGAATATATAAAAAGTAAAGGATGTTTTCTTATACGAAAACATCCTTTTTGTCGTTAAAATTGAATACTGAAGTTTTGTAATGAGTGAATACAGGTTCCATATTCACTAATCGCATATGTATTCTGTGCAATTTGCTTAACGGTAAACCAAGGGTCTTGAAGAATATTCATATTCTATTTCATATCTTATAAAATGAAATTGTATAAACATATTCGCTTTTCTTTGTATTAAAGAAGTTCGGTAGATGTTTTTATAAAAGTTTATAAAATGGGTAAACGAAAGATTGAAATGTTTGTTTGTGTTGTGATAAGATGGTAAAGTGACAATAAACGTTATGGTAATTTGTTTGGTTTTAAAATAAACATTTTGAAGGAGTGTTTAGTGTGAGTGATATTTCAGAGAAGTTTTGGGATGCGTCAATAGAAGAATTAAAGAAAGGGTATGTGTTTGATGAAGCAAAAGAGGAGTACATTTGCTTAGCTTGTGGTGAAACATTTATTAAAGGTGTTATTTATCAAGATAATCAAGTTTGGTATGAAGCAGAAAAGTTCGTCCAATTGCATATTCAAAATGAGCATACATCTATGTTTGATTATTTATTAAATATGGATAAGAAATTTACTGGTTTAACGGATTTACAAAAGAGAATGGTTCAGTTTTTCCATATGGGACTGAATGATAAACAAATTGTAAAAGAGTTGGATGGCGGAAGTACATCAACAATTCGTAATCATCGATTTACACTGCGAGAGAAAATGAAGCAAGCAAAAGTATTTTTAGCACTAATGGAATTATCAGAAGAAAAATCAAAAGTACAAACGAAATTTGTGCCAATTCATAGAACAGCAACGATGGTGGATGATCGATACAATATTACGGAAGAAGAAAATGACGAAGTATTAAAAGCTCATTTTACAGAAGGGTTAGATGGACCTCTCTCTAAATTTCCGAAGAAACAAAAGCGTAAATTAATTATCTTACGTCATTTAGTAAAGAAGTTTGATAGTAATAAAAAGTATACTGAAAAAGAAGTAAATACAGTGATAGAAAATGTATACCCTGATTTCGTAACTTTAAGAAGATATTTAATCGAATATGGATTTTTAGATCGAACAGCCGATGGAAGTCAATATTGGGTGAAGTTATAATCATGCGGAAGGAAAATGAATAGAAGCACAGTATTATAACAACTATACAAAGAGATAGATATTGAAAACAGATTTTTAATAAAAGGAGAAATGAAATTTGAAACCACCTGCAGATAACAATAAAGAAGGTGCGGAGTCACAAAAGTTGGAAAGTGAGAGTAAACCGATTTGGAAATCGATGTCTCTGTTTTTAGTACCGTTATTATTAAGTAATGTACTACAATCAGTTGGACAATTATTTGGTATGGTAGTAGTAGGAAGATGGCTTGGAGTTAATGATTTAGCGGCTATATCAGCATTCTTCCCATTATTTTTCTTGCTCGTTTCATTTGTAATTGGTATCGGTTCAGGAAGCTCTATTTTAATTGGTCAGGCGTTTGGTGCTAAAAACGAAGATCGTTTAAAAGCTATCGTTGGTACGACGCTGACATTTACCTTTATTATTGGAGTTGTGTTGGCAATAATAGGCAGTATTTTTGCGATGGATATTATGCGTCTAATGGGAACGCCAGAAAATATTATTGAAATAAGTGTACATTATGCACGAATTTTATTTATATCGATGCCAGTATTATTTTTATATTTTGCATATACAACATTTATGAGAGGTACAGGAGATTCTAAAACGCCATTTTACTTTTTAATTGTAAGTACAGCGCTAAATATGATCTTATTACCGATTCTTATTTTTGGGTGGTTAGGAGCTCCGAAATTAGATGTGTATGGAGCGGCCTATGCTTCTGTTATATCTACAGTTATTACGTTTATTGTCATGCTTGTGTATTTAAAGAAGAAAAATCACCCACTACAACTAGATGGCACAGTAAGAAAGTATCTTCGAATGGACTGGGAGTTATTAAAGTTATTGCTAAGGCTCGGTATTCCAGCGAGTATTAATATGATATTAGTTTCATTATCTGAAATTGCCGTAATCGCGTTTGTAAATCGTTACGGTTCGGATGCAACAGCTGCTTACGGCGTTGTGAATCAAGTTGCAAGTTATGTGCAAATGCCAGCAGTTAGCCTTGGTATTACAGTTTCTATTTTTGCGGCGCAATCGATTGGGGGGAATCAATTTGATCGATTGCAGAAAGTTGTGAAGGCCGGAATTATTATGAACTACGTCATCGGTGGTGTGTTAATATCTCTTATTTACTTATTCTCAAGAGACATTTTATCACTATTTTTAACGAGTCAAACTACAATTGAAATTGCTCATAGCTTAGTTATGATTACGTTATGGAGTTATTTAATTTTCGGTCATGCACAAATTATTAGTGCGACAATGCGAGCGAGCGGTACAGTACTTTGGCCAACTGTTATTGGAGTTGTTTCAATTTGGCTTGTAGAAGTCCCCGTAGCATATTATCTTTCTTACCATACAAGTCTTGGAATAGAAGGCATCTGGATCGGGTATCCAGCAGCATTTATTGTCAGCTTAATATTGCAGTATGCATATTATAAGCTTTCATGGCAAAAGAAACGAATTACACGATTAGTTAGTTAAATAGAAAAATGTCCCTAAGTTATTAGACTTAGGGACATTTTTTCGTAAGTGCAGGTTTACAAATAGCTTTTTAAAGTGATATCAAAATGTTGTCTAATGAGTGTTTTATCACTCATATAAAACTCCCACGCTTTTTCTGGTTCACCGATAATCTCAAAGGATTCCTCTGTAATATATAAAGCACAATTATCCTCCAGTGCAATTCCTTCTATATTCCCTTGATGATTTTGTAAAAAGGAATGGAAGGCGTTCATTCTGTTTAATTGATTATAATGTGGACAAAATCTTTTATTAACAATACCCCATCCGTTACTCTCTATATAACCAAAACCTTCATAATCTGATCGGATACTAGACGTGAACCAACACATAGCACCAGCACTATAACCAGCAATAAGTGTTCCTTGCTGCAGAGCCAATAATAATTTTTCATCAAGTCTATATTCTTTCCATTGTGTAAGCATGTGAATATAGTTTCCACCACCTAAATAAATTAAATCGGCTGAATGAATCATCTCGTCTATTTCATACTTAGAAGGTGAATCTGTTGTAATGCGTAAAATTTGTACTTCACAATGTAATTGTTTTTCAAACGTGTCTAAAAATAATTTTATATAGCTTTCATCATCATGACTAGCCGTTGGAATAAACAATATTTTTGGGTACTGTTTATTTGTTAATTCTATAAGGCGTTCATTAATAGGCAAGTGATTTGAATCTTGTAAATCACCGCCACCAATGACAGCTAATTTCATAGTAAAGCACCACCTAATCATTTTTGTTATATAAAAATTCGATAGAAGAGAGTTACATTCCTTCCGTAATGTAATCAATAATTAGAAAATATAGCTTAAGTATATCGGAATAGTAAAGAAACTACTGACTATATATACCAATGCATTAGAAACCATTCATTGATATATAATATTTCATACTAATGTTTCAAAATATGGAAAAAATATGTTTAAATAGATATAATGACGCATTCATTCATATTGAATTTATACTTATATTTTAAAAGGGTATCGGAAATAATAGCGATTTTCTAAAACAGTTTTTACTTTTAATAGGAAGTTTTATTACAATATGGTAAAATTATTTCAATATATTTATTTAATATGAAATACAAAGAAGGAGCGTGAAAAAAAGTGGATTTTCGATTTGAATTTACAACGAAGCTGAAAGAATACTTAGACGATGAGAAGGATGAAAAAATAATAAAAGATGGACATAGAGATGTAATTTTTCACTATTTATATGCGTTAGAGACTGAAATTGGCGTTGTTAAAAATCCTAATTTTACTTTTTTTGCATCAGGAAGACGTTCACATATAGTGTTAGAAAACGTTGAATTTAAAACAGAAGTAAATGTAAAAAGTAATATAATTGAAATTACAAAAATAGTGGATAATGTAGTTATTCCGTTAGATACTATCGTAGCGAAAGATCGGGAATTATTTGCCCTTGGGCGTAATGAGAAGTTTAGTGTACAAATATTAGAGCAGTATCTCTTTGATACATTTGGAGATAAGTTAGGCTTATAATGAATAGAATGAGGTACGTATTTATAGGTAGTGAATTTTAGTTTATATTACTTGCGTTTGACCTCTCATTTAATTTGTACTACAATTCGTAGTGTGAAAGGAGTCATACGATGTTTACGCAAAACTATAGGTTAAATGAGCAAGGATTAAATCATTTCTTTGGACCGCTTGAAGCGAAGATTATGGAGATTATTTGGTCTACTGAAGGTATTACTATTAAAGAAGTCCAGCGGAAGTTAAGTGAAGAATCGCCTGTGAATTTTAATACTGTTATGACAGTTATGAACAGGTTAGTAGAGAAATTACACTTAGAAAAACAGACTGTGAAAAGAAGTGGCATATATCGTGCTATACAAACGAAAGAAGAATTCTTATCTAATCAAACGAAGAAAATGACACAGGAATTAGTGGGGGAATTTGGAGATTTAGTTGTAACACATATGATAGATGAGTTAGAGCAGGCTGATCCGAATTTAATAAAAAAATTAGAAGACAAATTGAATCAGTTAAAAAAAGAGGATCGATGAAATGAAATGGCAAATGCGTAAAATCGTATTGTTAGCGCTCATTGTTAGTACCCTCTTTTTCAGCTTGTTATTGTATTATGTTACATATCCATTTCTCTTTCAAAATAGGGCATTATTCCTTTCAAAGTTTTGCTTGTTTCAGTTAGAAAAACATATAAAAGAACTATCAATGGTTCGTATTATAATAGCGGCGTTATTATTAATTACTGTATTAATTGTGTGTAAAAGAATTTGGCGGCAATTTTTCTATAGTAAAAAAGTACAAAAAGTACTTATCCCATTTATTAGAAAAGGGAAACAAATATATATATTGCCGACTGCGGAAGTTGCAGCGTTTACAATTGGATTATTCCGTCCGAAAGTTGTCATGTCAGAAGGTTTGCTTCAGACGTTTTCAGATGAAGAGATTGATGCGATTATTTTCCATGAAGAATATCATCAAAATAATTGGGATCCGCTAAAATTATTTTGTTTTACGTTATTAGCAGAAGGAATGATGTACATCCCGATATTAAAAGAATTGTTACAACGATATCATACGTATCAAGAGTTAGCAGCAGATAAATATGCGATGCAAAAAATGGAATCTTCATTTGAGTTAGGTAGCGCGTTATTAAAATTAATTAAAATAAAGACAATGGAAAATCGATGTGTTACAGCTTCATTTGCAAAAACAGCAATAAATTTACGAATCGAGCAAGTGTTAAATGAAAAGGTTATTAAGCTTACTATTCCGTTACATACGAATTCGGTATATGTAACAGTAGGTTTATTCTGTATGTCGGTTGTACTTATTGTCGGAGAGTGCATATAGCCTCTTTTTTTAAGGATAAACACTACTCTATGTAGTGTGGATAGAGTAGTGTTGTCATTTATATCATTATACTTTTTATCGCTATATATATCTTGTTTATCATATATTACAGGTATTTTATTGTATACAAATCAAATGACGAAAATTACAGCATTCTTTATTCGTCTATTCGGTGGATTTACAGGTTTTTAAAAATGAGGAGGAAGAAAAGTGAAGAAACTAATTGCTATTATACTAGTAGGTGCTCTCGTTTGGGCGGGGGTTAACTTTTATAATTCAAAGAAAGAAGAAAAGGAAAGAAAAGCAAAGCAAGCAGAGTTACAAGAGAAAGAAGTATTACCACAAGTAGGTTTTAAAGCACCTGGCATCACATTAAAAGGATTAGACGGAAAGTTGCAGTCGTTAAATGATGCCAAGGGAAAACCATATATTATTAATTTTTGGGCATCATGGTGTGGGCCGTGTGAAATGGAGGCACCTGACTTAGTTCATATGTATGATAAATATAAAAAGGATGTTGAAATTTTTGCGGTGAATGCAACTGTTAGTGACCCAGTACAAGAAGCAAGCGCATTTGCTAATCGCTATGGATTTGAGTTTCCGGTTCTACTAGATATGGACGGAGTAGCTGGACTAGATTATAAAGTATTCTCTTTACCGACGACATTTTTTGTTAATAAAGATGGAATTATAGTAGATCATGTACGAGGTGTATTACCACCAGATCAATTAGAAAAGAAATTTAAGAAATTGATTGAGAGTTAAAAGGGGATTTCGTGATGATGGAGTGGATCGTGAGATTACAACCCGTATCTCTTATAATTGGAAGTCTATTTGGATTTATGTTGATGAAACGAAAGATGAGGCATCAAAATGTATCATATGAAAAAATGATGGATGCCGTAACAAATGCGTTTCTTATCATCGTATTTGTATGGAAGTTTGCACCAGCAATTTTAAATCCTGTATGGGCTTTTGAGGCGCCAGTGCAAGCACTATTAGCTGTTGGAAGTATGCAACATATTGTAGTAGGATGCGTAATTGCTAGTGTATACATTGTTTGGAAAAGTAAAAAGGAACAATTTTTGCTTCGTATTTTACTTGATGTACTCCCTTTTGGATTGTGTGTGAGCACTATCTTTTATTTTCTATTACATCATGAAGTAGGTGCACCAACGACACTACCATGGGGAATGAAAATATATGAATCTAAACTATTATATCACCCTATTTTCGTATACGAGATCATCCTTGCTCTTTGTATAATGGGCTTGTTATGGATGAAAAATGAAAGGATCGGAAATGGAAAGAATATAAGTATTTTTCTAATTGTTGAGGGGTTTGCTCAAATCATTATTTCGCTTGTTAGTGAACAAAATTCGGTTCAGTTTGGTCTATCAGCACAGCAAATAATGAGCTTTTGTATTATTAGTTTAGGGATTTTGTTAGTGCCGAAAAAATAAAAGATAGCCATGTACAGAGAGTATCTGTGTATGGCTATCTTTTATAAGCGTATTTCTTCATCATATGCTAAATCATTATATTGTAGAAATCTAAAAACCCCTTTATTAGGGGTTTTTAGGTTTCTATAGGTCTGCATGTGTTTCTTGTTTATCTGTATCCCATTTTGGAAGTTGTTTTGCTTGTTGATTTTCAGTGAAATTATTAAAGCCAAAAGCAAGTATGCATGTAAAGGTTAAAATAGCTAAACTAATCTTTTTCATTATCTTAGTGCCTCCTTAGTTAATAATTTTTGTTTTGCTTCGTAAGTTTTGAAAAAATATTTTTGAGATTTCTCTATTTTATTCACTTTATGAAATTCTACTGCTAATAATTCGTAATATTCTTGTGCATAATCGTATAATTCTTTACTGTTAAAATATGTAGTGCCTGCAATGATTGCGTTTTCTAAGTCGTCTAGAATACCAGTGTGTTGTGTTTTTAAGATAGTGAAATGGTGTTTATATTCTTGATTATTTAATTCATTACAAATTTCTAAGCCTTTTTGAACCCAATCGTTTGCAAGTTCTTTTTCATTTAAACTAAAATGTTCTTTGGCTTGTAGAAAATTGGCTTTTAGGTGTTTAGGTAATTTGTTTGTAACTATTGTAAGATGTCTAATAGCAAGGGTTGATAGATTTTGAGAAGAGTAGAGCCAACCTAAGTTATTTCGAACTTTTAAGATTAGTGTATCGTCTTTCAGCTTTTGTAAAATATTGATTGCTGAATTATAGTTCTCTTCGGCTTGTTCGAATTGTTTTAAATAAACAGAACATGAGCCTAAAATGTTTTCGCATAGAGCTATTTTAATTTCATAACGTGGATATTTTGAGAAAATCTCTTTCGCTTGATTTGCATAATTGATTGCTGTAAGTGGTTTGTTTGTATGGTGATTAAATATAGCAAATTTATATTTATATTCAGCTTCTTCTAGTTCGCCTGGTACATGTTTTAAAAGGGATTCAGCTTTTTCGTATTCTTTTTTTGCTTCATCATAATTTCCAATAATGGTAGCATGTTCAGCTTTAAAAAAGTGATAATAATAAGTAATAAAGTCTTCAGTTATTAGATTGTCAAAACGAACAATTTGACTAAAAGTATCATACTTAATATTTGTCCAATCGGTTAGGACCTTATATTTAAAGTTTAGTAGGGAGTAGTAAAGCGATAGATTTTAATCAGCTTCAATTTTATTAATCTGTTTCTCTATTTTTTCTTTTAATTGTTTCGCTTCAATTAATTGCTCCGCTACCATTACTTGATATAAAATGTTTAATTCGTTGACAATCTGTTCATGCCCTTTTAATAACACACTCATTATATATTCCCCCATCCGATAAAAGTATCCTAATTTAATTATTTCTATAATAGCAAAATAGAAGAAGTATAAGAGTAATTTTACCGTATTTTTCAAGAAAATTCCGAAAAATCAATTAATTTTTACGTATTTCTTATTTTTATGTGAATATTACAAGTGCCTCTGATAGTGGTGGGATGAATCTGATTCATGATACGTTAGCGTCAATGGGAGGGATAGTTTCACTTGTAAATATGTTTTTAGGAGGCTTGTTCAGATTGGGTCCAACTGTTAAGTTTTTAACAAAAATTTCACTTTCTTATTTAATAAAAACAGGATAATCCGCATTTTATAAGAATCATCCTGTTTTTATTTATACATTAAAAAATCGGCGGAGTAACAGAAAACAAAACAATGGCATTTTTTTTAAAATGATTCACCCATTTATGTTTTAAATAAGCAGGTATCTTTACACTGTCGCCAGTTTCTAATACGTATTCTTCCTCATTTAAATATAATGTGATTTTCCCATCTAAGACAAATGCCAATTCTTCCCCTTTATGTTCTAGCACATTTTCTGATGAAGCTGTATTAGGCGGGATAGTCATAATTGCTGTTGCTAAATTTCCAGTGAAATCAGGTGAAAGCATTTCATATGATAAATTATCGATAATCATTTTCTTTCGTTTATGGGAACGTACAATTAAATCGTCTGTATTTGTATCTTCAAGTAAAAAGCTAAATGTTGGCACATCAAGAGCTTTAGCAAGCACTTTTAATGTTTGAATAGAAGGGTTAGCGGACCCGTGCTCAATTTGACTTAACATAGATGGTGTAATATCAGCCATCTTTGCTAGTTCTTTACTAGTTAAACCTTTTTCTTTTCTTTGTTTTTCAATTTTTTTACCGATATCTATATTTTCCATAATGAAAATCTCCTTAATGATTATTAAATTATATTTAAAAAAATTAAATTAAAATTAACTTAATTGAATGATTTGTGTTAAACTATATTAAAATTAATTTAATTATAATTTATTAAATCGTAAGCTACAAGGTGATGAGGAGGAAGAGAAATGAAGGAAATAGAGAAATTAAAAGAGGAATATCCACTATTAAAGAAATTAATCGCAACAGAAGAAGTATTTTGGATAAATCCAAACATAGAAAAGTATGAAACAGCAATAAAAGGTACACCATTGAATGAAGAGAATGTAAAAGATGCGGAAGAGAGATTAAAGCGTTTTGCGCCATATATTGCGAAAGTTTTTCCTGAAACGAAAGGGACGAACGGCATAATCGAATCACCTTTAGTGAAAATACCTTCTATGAAAAAAGCTTTAGAGACAAATTACAAGCAACCTATTTTAGGAGAATTATTATTAAAATGTGATAGTCATCTCCCGATATCAGGATCAATTAAAGCTAGAGGTGGCATTTATGAAGTGTTGAAACATGCTGAGCAACTAGCATTGCAGCACGGAATGTTAACAGAAGAAGATGATTATTCCATTTTAGATAGTGATACATGTAGAGAGTTTTTCTCGAGGTATTCAATTGCGGTAGGTTCTACAGGGAATTTAGGACTTAGCATAGGAATTATGAGTGCGAATCTAGGTTTTAATGTAACCGTTCATATGTCAGCAGACGCAAAAGAATGGAAGAAAAGTTTATTAAGAAGTAAAGGTGTAAACGTTATTGAATATGAAGATGATTATAGCAAAGCAGTAGAAGAAGGAAGACGACAGGCGGATGCGGATCCTAGCTGTTATTTTGTAGACGATGAAAACTCACATGATCTATTTTTAGGATACTCAGTAGCAGCATCACGATTACAAAAGCAATTAGAAGAGTTAGAGGTTGTAGTAGATGAAGATCACCCTTTATTTGTTTACCTTCCGTGCGGAGTAGGAGGAGGACCTGGTGGAGTAGCATTCGGTTTAAAGTTATTGTATAAAGACAACGTTCATTGTTTCTTTGCAGAGCCAACACACTCACCATGTATGTTACTCGGCTTAATGACAGGCCTTCATGACAAAATTGCCGTTCAAGATATCGGAATTGATAATGTAACAGATGCGGATGGACTTGCGGTAGGAAGGCCATCTGGATTTGTCGGTAAAACGATGGAACCATTTTTGAGTGGGAATTACACAGTAAGTGATGAAGAGTTATATAGATTGTTAAAAGAACTAGCTGATACGGAGAATATTGGTTTAGAGCCTTCTGCACTAGCAGGTATGATAGGGCCAGTGAAAGTATGTAAAGAAGATGAGTATTTACAAAAGCAACAGTTAACAGAGAAGGTGAAAAAAGGTACTCATATTGTGTGGGGAACGGGTGGAAGTATGGTTCCAAAAGATGTAATGAATGAATATTATAGGAAAGGTTTGGAGTTAACGGTATAAGAAAAATGAGGCTAATTGTAGCCTCATTTTTTCATGTACATAAAAATCTTTGTTATTTTCACAATAGTTCTTTATAGTATATATAAAGGATAACTAATATTGAATAAATACAACAAAAAAGCTTTATTTTACATAATAAGAGGATGTGTATACGATGTCATTACAGACTAAATATATAGCGGGTATTTCGCTTGGGGTTATGGGTGTCGGCTTTGCGGCTTCTATCCCTTTTCAAGGAACGGTAGCAGGAGAGATTATACAAGGGGGATTTGAAGCTGGATTGGTTGGTGGACTTGCAGATTGGTTTGCGGTTACTGCTTTATTCCGTCATCCGATGGGAATACCAATCCCGCATACAGCTTTGTTACCTAAAAATCGTAAACGGGTAACGAAAGGGCTCATTCATACGTTAGAAAATGAATGGCTGACGAAAGAAAGTATTACGAATAAAGTAAAAGAGATGCAATTAGCACAGATGGTACTGCAAATTGCTGAGAGAGAAATGCAGTCTGATGCTGTGAAAAAGGGGATTGTAACGATTGCAGAGAAAGCAATTGTTACAATAGATACAGAAAAGTTAGCTGTTATTATTGAAAAAGAATTAAAAACATATTTGCATACAATTAATACAAGTAACATTTTACAAGTGCTTGTTGATCAATTAGTTGTGCAAGAATATGATGAAAAGACACTTGATTACATATTAGTGAAGGTAAAAGATTGGACAGCGCAAGATGAAGCTCGTTACCAGCTCGGTAGCTTAGGTATGAAGGCGATGGAAAATATAAAAGTAGATGGATTCTTGCAGTTTACTTTGAAATCATTTATGAATATTGTAGATGAAGATAAAATTGGCGGCATTTTGCAGAAGTTTATCATTAGTAATATTAACAGCTTACAAGAGGCTGATAATACCACAAGACAACTTATATTAGCGAAGATTCGTCAAGAAATTATCAATGTAAAAGAAAATGAAGCCTTACTAAAGGAATTAGAAAATTGGAAAGAAAAGTGGATTGCGAATTGGGATGCTACTGACAAAATAAAAGAGATGCTAGAGCAAGTACAACAAAGAGCAGTTGCTTTTGTAAATAATGAAGAATTTGCTGATAAATATGTTATTCCATTTTTACAAAAACAAATGAATAAAATAAAAGAAGATGAACAGATAGTTCAAAAAATAGAAGATTGGTTACAAAAACAAGTTGTGAGTCTTGTTGAGAAGAACCATTCGAAAATTGGTAAGCTTGTACAAGAAAACCTTGATAAGTTAGATGATAAAACGTTAATCGAAATGATTGAAAATAACGTCGGTAAAGATTTACAGTGGATCCGAGTAAACGGGGCTGTTTGCGGATTTATGATTGGATTAGTGTTAGAAGGAATTAAAGCGATTATATGAGAAAAACCTTCCGCAATTGCGGAAGGTTTTTTATTTTTCGATAACGCTCATATTCAAATTATAAGTTTTCTCAATATTTAACTTGTACGTCCCATTTCCAGTTTTAATCGAATTTTTATACCAATGTTCTTGCTCGTTTAATTCTGGATGTTCTTCTGAAGAATTATTTTCTTTTTTCGTTAAATCTTCTACTTGCTCCCAAGGTGTATTTCCAATAGCTTCTTTTTGGTTTGTTACTGCTGTTAGAGAGATGTCACTTTCTTTTATTAAATGAACAGATACACCTGAGCTTTCTTGTACAAACCAATTGTTTTGTAGTTGACCTGGATAAAGAGAAAGTTCTCGATTAGAAGCACGAATTTCTACATGTTTCGTTTGTGGTAGTACAAGCGTCGGCTTTACGCGTGGTTCATGACCAAATATTCTTTGATGAAACGGTAACGACTTTAATGTTATATACATTGTTTCTCCGGTCGTTTGAACTGAAAGAAAATCTTCTTGTTTTAAATTGGGTTTTTCATTTCCTTTTGTCGTCATTTCGTATGTTCCAAGAAGGTTAACTTCATTTGAGTTCCTTCCATCTATCGTTAGAGGATGGTTGTCTGTACCTGCATCTACTACAATTTTATTGATAGATTCAGGAATGCTAAGTTTACTTTCTGGAATCGTGTTTGTTTGTCTAGTTGTATGAATGGCGTAGCGAACTTCATCTAGTAATCCAGTTGATAATAAACAGTAAAAAGCAATTCCGACGCTTCCTAAAACACCGATAAAGAAAATACTAAAAATATCATATTTAATAAATGATTGTTCCTTCTTAGAAAATAGAAGGTATAGTAAAACTTCAGCTCCAAGTATGATAAGTAAAACTGGCCACCATGCAGTTAGTGTATCTAATACTTGAATTCCTTTTACGACTGAAAATAGTAAAAAGCATCCTAACGATATAATAGAAAGCCCCATTGAGAATGTTCCAACACGCCAAGTCCTCATTCGCTTGTCCCACCTTTGTTTTCTTTATTTCCAAGTAACAATTTAAAGCCGCCGCCAATTAAAAGGAGCGCAACGATAGATGTTTGGAAATAGCGATAATATAGTTCACTAAGATGAATATTAAATATAGTTACAAAATAATCATTCAAAATAGGAAGGACTGTTTGATCTAATAAATAATAAACACCGAGTGTAATTAATCCGATACCAATCCATCTTTGATGATTTATAAAATAATCGATAATGGGTTCGTCTTGTACTCGTTCTTTTCCGTATTTTGCTGTTTGCTGTAAAGCATCAAAAAAGCTATAGAACCAAATGATTGGCACTAAAAATAAAAACGCAGAAAGTCTTAATAAGTCGAGTAAATAAATAGATAGTAAGAAGGCTGCCATAAGCTGAAGACCACGGCGTTGTAAGCCTAAATACATATGACCTGCACCAGGGAACATAGCTAAAATAGAAGCAAATGTTTTACTTTTCTTTCCCTGCTCTCGATGTTCTTCAAAATCTTCGAAAATAGTACGATCATCTAATTGCTCGCCACGTTCTTTTTTCTGGAGTTGCTGAACAACGTCAAAGAAATTGTAAATCCATAAAACAGGTAATGTAATAAGGAAGATAAGAAAACTTTCTTGCGATGTTAAAAGTGCAACGAAAATGATCATACTTCCGATTCCTGTGCAAGCTACTAAAAATGTAAGTCCGCGTTGCATAAGTCCTAATTGAAAATGGCCAAGTCCAGGGATGATGGATAAGAGAATGATATAAAATCGTTCGCTCTCTTTAGAGGATTCTATGAATTCTCCGGCAGCTTGTTTTTTCGATTGATTAATAATAGTGATAACTAAATCTAATAAATTGATTGCCCATAACACGACTAGTAAAAATAGAGAAAGAAAAGCAATATCACGGGCTCCTAATGCTATTGTACAAAATGCTGCAAAGATAAATAGAAATACAGCCCCTCCGCTATATAAAATAAACCGTCCAAATTTCTTTAAATATAAATGTCCAAGCCCAGGAATTAGCCCTAATACAAGTGCTAAAAAGGGATTTTTATTCATGCTTTGAACCTCCGTCCTTTTTCGATGTGTCTACCGATTTGTTTACAATTTGTTGTGAAATAGAAGACTCGTTATGTTTTGAAGATTTCTCTAAATTTGATGTCGCTGTAAAAATATACTGAAATAAACCACTTACCATAAAAATAATTGTAGCCGCAGTCGCAATTATGTAATGAATGATCGTGCGCTTTAGTGAGGTTGTTTTTATATTTTCATTAGACTGTAGTGTTTCAAAATTAATTTGCGTCATAACTTCGTTCGTAAATGAATCATCATTTATCATTGGAAGGTTTTCATGTTGTTCATCAATACTTTCCATATAAAGTGCTAAACAATGATCACATTTATAAAGATGTTCTTCCATAGATTCACGTTCATTGCTTTCTATAAAATCTAATGTATAATTGCGCCAATCTTCTTTTGAATAATGCATCATAGAAACTCTTCCTCCTTCCAATGTTTTTTAATCCATTTTCGTGCTCGATACAGTTTCATTTCGACTGTTTTTACTTCGATGTTTTCCTGTAAAGCAATTTCTTGATAGCTCTTTTCTTCTAAGTAATGTGCGAGAACGACGTCACGGTAATTTTCGGGAAGTTCTCGCAGTTTTTGAGCAATGAGTAATTTCTGCTCTTTCGTCAATAATAAAGCCTCAATATTATGAGAGGACTGTATATTTTCCTCAGCTTCTTTACATAAGGAGAGTTCTTCACTTTCTCTAGCTTTCTTTCTCTTATAATCAATAGCGTGATTGGTAGCAATACGTGCCATCCACGTTTTTAATCCACGAAATTGATAATTTGGGAGAGAGGTGTGAATTTTTACGAATACTTCTTGTGTAACATCTTTCGCATCTTCTTCATGTCTTAAAATAGAAAAGATAACTTGAAAAATATAATGACGATATGTTTGTACAAGGATACGAAAAGCATGCTCGCTTCCTTGCTGTGCTTTTTCAATTAATTGTTTTTCCTCAATCGGTCTCTCCCTCCTTTTTGACGCATTCTATTATATAGACGTAAAGAATGATAAGTCACCCTACACATTTTGTAAAAAAAGAATAATATATTTTTTGCGGGAGAGCTAGATGAAAAAAGGTGTGAAAAAATGGTAAAGAGAAGTATATAATGAGCAAGTAGGAAATGTTATACGGAGAAAGGATGTGAATGTTAGTAGGGAAAGATTCATACTAACAAACATGAAAATTAAAATATTAATAGCAGATGATAACTCTTTTATTAGAGAGGGCATGAAAATTATTTTAAATACATACGAAGAGTTTGAAGTAGTAGATACTGTAAATGATGGGGAAGAAGCTGTAGCGTATTGTAAAAAGCATGAAGTTGATATTGCTCTTTTAGATGTTCGTATGCCAAATATGAACGGTGTAGAGGCGACGAAGTTCATTTGTGAAGAGACGAAAACAAAACCGCTTATTTTAACGACGTTTGATGATGATGAGTATATTTTGGATGCAGTAAAAAACGGAGCGAAAGGTTATTTATTAAAAAATAACGATCCGGAGCGTATTCGTGATGCGATAAAAGGAGTATATAACGGTCAAACTGTTATGCAAGATGTTGTCCTCGATAAAATTAAGTCTAATTTAATGGAAAGTAAAGAGGAAGAATGTAAAATTGATAAGAGCCTTTTCACAGAAAGGGAGCTTAGTATTATCGCATTAATTGCAAAAGGTTTCTCAAATAAAGAAATTTCGAAACAGCTTTTTATATCTGAGGGAACAATTGCAAATTATATTACGTCAGTTTTAGGGAAAACTGGACTTGAACATCGCACACAAATTGCGATTTATTACTTAACAGGGAAAGTAGATTAATGATATGGAATTTTGGTTAACTGTAAGTAAATTAATTGTCTTTATATATATTGTGTTCAGTTACATACATTCAAATGTTACGAACTTACCATGGGTTATATTTGCTTTGCTTTTATATCTTTCTGTAAACGTGCTAATCTCTATATTAAAAAAAGATACGTACAAAAAAATATTGATTTGTATTTCAATTAGTGTAGTTATGTTATTAACATGGAGGGTTCATCCGTTTTTTATTTTGTTTTTACCTTTGAATTTATACGAAATTACATTCCATTACATAGACAAGAATTGGTCACACTTTGTTATTATGATGCTTCCAATTACAATTACAGATGAAAGCATTCGAATGACTTATGGATTAATTGTTGCATTTTCTTTTCTCGTTTTAACTATGGCAGATCGATATATATCACGTGTAGTAAAGCTTGAATCGCAAAATGATAAGATGCGAAAAGATATGCAACGACTTACGAAAAGCTTACATGAAAATAAAGAGTACATAAGACAATCAGAATACACATTTAAGTTAGAAGAGAGAAATCGATTATCACAAGAAATTCATGATAAAATTGGTCACTCGATGACAGGCGCATTGATTCAAATGGAAGCAGCAAAGAGATTAATGGGGATAGATAAAGAAAAATCTGCGGAGTTATTACAAAATGCAATTCACATTTCAAAAGATGGAATTGAAAGTATTCGCATTACATTAAAAAATATGAAGCCACCAACTGAGCAAATTGGCATTCACCGTATGAAATTATTCATAGAGGAGTTTGCTAGTAAGCATGATGTAAACATTCCTTTCGTATATAAGGGAAACTTAGATATGATTTCTCCCATTCAGTGGAAAATTATTGGTGAAAATGTTACAGAGGCATTAACAAATGCGATGAAATATGCTGATGCGACAGTTATTTCTATAGATATTCATGTACTTAACAAGATGGTTAAGGTGCAAGTGAAGGATAACGGAAAAGGCGCAGCCCTTGTTAAGAAAGGTCTCGGTATTATGGGGATGGAGGAGCGAACAGCGTCTGTAAACGGAAAAATTATTGTAGATGGAACAAGTGGTTTTTTAGTGACGATGTTGTTGCCGATATAAGAGAATGGGACGAAGATGAACCATCTCATATGAAAAAAGTGAATAATCTCATGTGAAAAGAATGAACTTCTGCACTGAGCAGGTTCATTCTTTTTGTTTATACTAATAGCAGAGAAACCGAAATAGGGGTGAAATGATGAATACATTAGAAATTAAAAATTTAACGAAAAAATTTGGTGATTTTATCGCAGTTGATAATATGTCTTTATCTATTAAAGAAGGAGAAATATTTGGCTTTTTAGGATCAAATGGTGCTGGTAAGAGTACAACGATAAATATGATTGCTGGTTTGTTAAGAAGTAATGAAGGCGAAATTAGCATACTAGGAAAAAATATAAAGAAACATAATCGATTTGCAAAAATGAATATCGGAATCGTTCCGCAAGATATTGCGATTTATGAAGAGTTAACTGCCTATGAAAATGTGAAATTCTTTGCTGGATTGTATGGGTTAAGAGGGGTTGAACTAAAAGCAAGAGTAGAGGAAGCACTTCAATTTGTGGGGCTTAGCGATAAACATAAGAGTTACCCGAAAAACTTTTCTGGTGGGATGAAACGAAGACTGAATATAGCTTGTGCAATTGCTCATAGACCGAAGTTAATTATTATGGATGAACCGACAGTTGGAATTGATCCGCAGTCAAGAAACTATATCCTTCAGTCTGTTCGGAAATTAAATGAAATGGGAAGCACGATTATTTACACGAGCCACTACATGGAAGAAGTGGAAGAGATTTGTACAAAAATCGCAATTGTCGACCACGGTAAAGTGATTGCAGAAGGTACGAAAGAACAGTTAAAAGCGATTATTACAGATACGAAAGATATTTGGATTGAAGTGAAGTCAGTAGAAAATTTAGATGTAGAAAAGTTAAAAGAGATAAACGGTGTGAAAGCTGTTCAAATTGAAGAGAACGTAATCAAGGTAAACT
Organism: Bacillus sp. M13(2017); assembly: GCF_002218325.1. Lineage (NCBI taxonomy): Bacteria > Bacillati > Bacillota > Bacilli > Caryophanales > Bacillaceae > Bacillus > Bacillus sp. M13(2017). Next base: position 66,829 of record NZ_KZ268505.1, read on the forward strand.
CGGATGCAGGATTAAATAATTTAAATAAAATTATTCAGCATTTCATTAATCACGATATTGAAATTCGTTCGTTAGAAGAGCAGGCACCGAATTTAGAAACTGTATTTCTTACGTTGACTGGAAGAAACTTACGAGATAAATAAAAAGTAAATGAAGAAAAGGTAAAGGGAGGTTCATCAATTGAACATCTTCAATATTGCAGTTATGCATATTAAAAGAGATTTCAGAGACGTAAGAACTTTAGTTTTTATGTTAGCATTTCCGGTTGTACTTATGCTTGTGTTAGGAACAGCGTTAACGAATGCATTTGATAGCGATAGTCAAGCGATTAAAGATATACAAGTGCTCTACAAAGATGAAGCGAGTAGCACATTTTCTCAATCGTTCGAAGCATTTACGAAAGAAGTCGATAAATCGGGTATTCATTTTAAAAAAGCTTCCGAAGGTATAGATGGGAAAGAAGAAGTGAAGCAAAATAAATATGCTGTTTATGTAGAGTTAAATAAAGATGGTGCAAAATTGTACGGAAGTGACAAAAGTAGTATTGAGGGGAGTATTGTGGAAGGAATGCTTACAACATTTGTTGATAAGTACAATGTAGCGGCCGAAGTTGCAAAAGTAGATCCTACTAAGGTGAGCACAGTTATTTCAAACGGAAATCATAATGATTATATAAAAGAAACATCCTTACAAGCTACGAAAAAACCAGGTTCCATGGATTACTATGCGATTGTAATGACAACGATGATTGCATTATATGCTGCAATGGGAGCGAGTTCTTTAATCCGAGGAGAACGCATACGTAAAACAGGAGATCGTCTCATTGCTGCACCTATAAGTAAAGCTGAAATATTTATTGGAAAAGTACTTGGTAGCCTAGTAGCGAACGCCCTTTGCGTATTACTTGTCATGTTATTTAGTAAATTTGTATTTCAAGCGAATTGGGGCGACCACCTTGGAATCATATTTATTATTTTATTAACACAAGTCTTTCTAGCAATTAGCTTCGGTTTAGGGATCGGGTATATTACGAAAACAGCTGAATCATCGAGAGCAATTATTCTTGTTGTTATACAGTTAGCTTCTATTTTTGGTGGTGCATACTTCGTAGTAGAAGAAAATTTAGTTACGAACTTATCACCATTAACGTGGGCAAACACAGCTGTCATGAAAATTATTTATGCAAACGATGTAGGAGCGACACTGCCAGTAATATGTTTAAATCTTGGGATTTCAGCACTCTTTTTATTAATTGCAATTATTGCATTACGTAGACGGGAGGGGCTATAGTATGAAAGATATTTTATGGCTCATACAAAAAACGCTATCTGTCCTTTTGAAAAATAAAAAAGGGTTATTCATTATTATTAGTTTGCCGATAATCGGAACACTCATCTCTTTTTCGATATACGGAAATGCGGGGCAAGGCACGTTAAATATCGGGATTGTAAATAAGGAAAATGAGCTGATAGTAAATGATACGATAAAGTTCTTAGAAGGATTAAATCATGTGAAAGTGAGTAAGGTTAAGGAGTCAGAAGTAGAAGATAAACTCACTTCCAAAAAACTTGATGGAGTTATTACATTACATTCTGGTTTTTCAAAAAGTGTTCGAGAAGGGAAACCTAATCATATCGAGATTGCATCGATTAAAGGTGATCAAGTAACAGTATTTATAAAATCATATTTATATAACTATATTGATAATGTAGCAGCTATTAGTAAAGTAGCAGGAACAGATCAAAGTACATTTGATACTATGTACGCAGGGTATCAAAAAAGTGCATTTAAGATGAAAACTGAAACGCTAGAAGATACTTCGAAAAATAAAGATATGACAAACCAAACGATGGGTTACCTTATTATGTTTATGCTGTTTTCAGCAGCGAACTTATCAGGTTCTATTTTAAAAGAAAAAGAAAATAGAACGTACTTTAGACTCTTATCAACACCGATAGATGGGAAGAGATTTATATTATCTAATGTCGGAGTAAATATGATGATGCTAACAGTACAAATTCTAATTACAACCCTATTCCTAACGAATGTTTTTCATACGAATATCAATATGCCTTTCATAGTGATGATTGGCGTACTCATGCTATTTGCTTTAATAGCGATTGGAATATCATTAGTTCTTGTTGCTTTTTCGAAAAACTCAGCATCGGCAAATACGATGCAAAATCTGGTCATTGTACCAACTTGTTTACTTGCCGGATGTTATTTTCCATATGACATTATGCCAAAAGCGGTACAAAAAGTAGCTGATTTCCTTCCGCAGCGTTGGTTGCTAGACACGATAGCAAAACTACAGCAAGGAATCCCATTTTCAGAGTTGTATGTAAACATTTTAATCTTATTCGCCTTTGCGGTAGCATTCTTCTTAATTGCTATTTATAAGTTTGGAAGAAATAATGATGCGAGAAACTTTGTTTAATATGAAAAGGGTGTGACGTTAAGTCACATCCTTTTTTGTATGAAGCATGAAATCTGAATTTGAATGCCAAAATAGAAGGGTGGAAAGAAAAATGAGCGGAAGGAAATCAAAATGATTAAAAAAATATTACGAGTTACTTCTATTGTTATTGCTATTTTCGCTTTTATTTTAATTTGTATGCATATTGATGTTACTTTAGGTAGGAAAATGGAAACTGGGAAAAACATGCCAACAGAGTATGCACCTCATTATAGTGATTTTCAATTATATGTAGAAGGAAAGTCATTTTATAAACAGTTATTTACTGATATAAAAGAAGCGAAACAATCTATTTACACTTATTTTTTTATTTTATCGGATGATAAAAGCAGTCATACTTTTTTAAACTTATTAAAAGAAAAGGCAAGAGAAGGAGTAAACGTATATTTATCTGTCGATTTACTTAACGATTTATCATTTGAAAGAAAGATGAAAAAAGAATTACAGAAAAATGGTGTGCATTTTACATATAGTAGAAAACAGGAATTACCATTCGGGTTTTATTCCCTTCATCATCGTAATCATCGCCGAATTACAACAATTGATGGAGAGATTGGTTATACAGGTGGTTTTAATATAGGAGATGAGTACTTAGGGAAAGATAAACACTTTGGGTACTGGAGAGATTATCATGTACGGGTAAAAGGAGAAGGTGCAAAAGATTTAGAGGAACAATTTGCTTTAGATTGGAAACGAGATACGAAAGAAGATATAAAGAGAAGTACGAATAAAGCTAGTAAAGGGAATACATTACATACTATGGTTAGTTATAATGGGCATCACGTCGCTGAAAAATATTTAGATCTTATAAAACAAGCTCAGCACTCCATTGTAATTGCAACGCCGTATTTTATAGCGAAAAATGAAGAATCAATGAATGCTTTAATCGCAGCACAAAAGCGTGGTGTTACAGTAAAAATACTTTGGTCATATAAACCAGATCTACCTCTTATAAAAGAAGCGGCGTATCCATACATACGTCAAGCTGTTAATAATGGGATTACTGTATATGGTTATAAAAAAGGAATGTTCCATGGCAAATTAATGCTTATTGATAATGAATTAACCGTTATTGGCACAACAAACTTTACTTCGCGTAGCTTTAATATAAATGATGAAATGAATTTTTATATTCATGGTGGTCCTATTGTAGCGCAAGTTAATACAGTGTTAACAGAGGATTTTCGTGATTCGAAAGTAATGACGAAAGAGTTTTTTGAGAAGTTATCTTTTTGGGAGCGTTGTAAGGAGAAATTTGCGGGTTTGGTGGATTTTTATTTATAAAGTTTAAAGAAAAGGGGGTCTTTTATAGACACCCCTTTTTTATGAGAACTAATTACTTTTCATGCACAAGCAATGAAGCATCATCATTAATCAACGTCCCTACATGCTCCCCTAAACAAATTCGTTTCATCACTCCAGGCTCATCAAAGTTAAAGACATGTGCTGGTAAATTGTAGTCCCGGGCAAGCAGTAATGCTGCTTGATCCATGACTTGTATATTTTGTCTAACAACATCATTATAGTTTAGTTTGCTGTACATTTTTGCTGATTTATTATGCTTTGGATCACTTGTAAAGACGCCATCGACACCTTGTTTTGCGACTAATATGGCATCGCTATTCATTTCAATAGCTCTTTGTACGCTTGGATAATCTGTCGTCACGAACGGTTGCCCATTTCCGCCTCCAAAGATAACGATATAGCCGTTATCTAAATGGTGGACTGCACGCAAGCGAATGTATGGTTCAGCTACTGCATTGAATGGAATGGACGTCATAACGCGTACTTCTCTATTTGTTTTACTTGTTAAAACACCGCGAAGCATTAAGCTGTTAATGATTGTACCTAGTGTACCGATATTATCAGCTTCTACGCGATCAATTCCCCACTCTTCAGCTAGATGCCCCCTAAAAATGTTACCGCCACCGATGACGATGGATACTTCGATATCCAAATCAACAATGGATAAAATTTCGTTTGCGATATGTTCTAATCGTTTGGAGTTAAAGCTATTTCCAGTTTGATCGGCAAGTGCACCGCCGCTTAATTTAATTAAGACACGTTTATATGACCTCATAACAATTCCCCCTATATAGATCGCAATAAAAAAGGAACAAAGGCGAATGCCTTTGTTCCTTTTTAAGAAAATGAAAAAGAAAAGAAGAAGATAGGACGAATTTTTTCACGTAACTTTTCATACCATCCACTCCTTTTCATTTTAATTTGTTTTAAGTATATATCTTTTTGATTATACGAAACAATCTGATTACTTATCAAGTTTATTTTATCGTTTTTTAACAAAATGGTGTCAATGAAAAAAAGAAGAAAAATATTTGAATTTTTTGTGACGAACTTGTAGGTTTTTGTATGATTTTGTAGGTTCGCTTATAAGATGTATGAGTAGCTTTTATAAATTCAAATTGAAAGCGTTCGCATGAAGGGGATGAACATAAATGAAAAAATTCGGATTGGCAACACAAATTTTTGTCGCGCTTGTTTTAGGGATTGTAGTAGGGGCAGTCTTTTATGGCAATAAAACGGCGATTTCTTATATCACACCAATTGGGGATATATTTATTCACTTAATTAAGATGATTGTAGTACCAATTGTTATTTCAGCATTAATTGTTGCAGTAGCTGGTGTAGGAGATATGAAGAAGCTTGGGAAACTGGGTGGTAAGACAATTCTTTATTTTGAAATTATTACAACGATTGCTATTTTAATGGGATTACTTGCAGCGAATATATTCCAACCAGGTACTGGTGTTGATATGAGTAATTTACAGCAAAGTGATATTTCTTCTTATAAACAAACAGCAGATGCAACAGAGAAGAAAGGTTTTGCTGAGACAATTGTTCACATTGTACCGAAAAACGTATTTGAATCGATTGCACAAGGTGACCTATTACCGATTATATTCTTCTCAGTATTATTCGGTTTAGGAGTTGCGGCAATTGGGGAAAAAGGAAAGCCTGTCTTTAACTTCTTTGAAGGTGTACTCGAAGCGATGTTTTGGGTTACAAATCAAGTCATGAAATTTGCACCATTTGGTGTATTCGCCTTAATTGCGGTTACGGTTGCAAAATTTGGTGTAGCAACACTACTTCCTTTAGGAAAACTAGTGCTAGCTGTATACGTAACTGTTATACTATTCGTTGTGATTGTATTAGGTATTAATGCACGAATGGTTGGCGTAAACATTTTTACATTAATGAAAATTTTAAAAGAAGAACTAATTCTTTCATTTACGACAGCAAGTTCAGAAGCTGTTTTACCTAATATAATGAGAAAAATGGAAGAGTTCGGTTGTCCAAAGGCAGTTGCCTCTTTCGTAATTCCGACAGGTTATACATTTAACTTGACTGGATCGGCTATTTATCAAGCGTTAGCGGCATTGTTTGTTGCACAAATGTACGGTGTACACATGTCACTAACGGAGCAAATAACGTTATTATTCGTTCTCATGTTAACATCCAAAGGTATGGCGGGAGTTCCAGGTGCATCGTTCGTTGTTGTATTAGCAACGTTAGGTTCAATGGGGTTACCACTAGAAGGTATCGCGTTAATTGCGGGAATTGACCGCATTTTAGATATGATTCGCTCATCTGTCAATGTATTAGGAAATGCATTAGCGGCCATTGTTATGTCAAAGTGGGAAGGCGAATTCGATAATGAGAAAGCAAAACAATATGTAGAAACAGTCAAAGAAACAAAAGCAGCATAAGAAATCGTTAAGGAGTGAATAATCATGGCAACATTAACTGAAGTTAAAAATGGTGTTCGAATTGAAAAAGATTTTTTAGGTGAGAAAGAAGTACCAAACTATGCATACTACGGCGTACAAACAATGCGTGCAGTTGAAAACTTCCCAATTACAGGATACAAAATCCATGAAGGTTTAATTAGAGCGTTCGCAATTGTAAAAAAAGCAGCAGCGCTTGCTAATACAGATGTAGGAAGATTGGAATTGAACAAGGGTGGCGTGATCGCAGAAGCTGCTCAAGAAATTCTTGATGGAAAATGGCATGATCATTTCATCGTCGATCCAATTCAAGGCGGAGCAGGTACTTCAATGAATATGAACGCAAATGAAGTCATTGCCAATCGTGCTCTTGAATTATTAGGAATGGAAAAGGGAGACTATCATTATATTAGTCCAAATAGCCATGTAAATATGGCCCAATCAACAAATGATGCATTCCCAACGGCGATTCATATCGCAACGTTAAATGCATTAGAAGGCTTATTACAAACGATGGGTTATATGCATGATGTATTTGAATTAAAAGCAGAACAGTTTGATCATGTTATTAAAATGGGGCGTACACATTTACAAGATGCGGTGCCAATTCGTCTTGGACAAGAGTTTAAAGCATACTCTCGCGTACTTGAGCGTGATATGAAACGAATTCAACAATCGCGTCAACATTTATATGAAGTAAATATGGGGGCAACTGCAGTTGGTACAGGCTTAAATGCAGATCCAGAATATATTGAAGCAGTTGTAAAACATTTAGCTGCAATTAGTGAACTGCCACTTGTTGGTGCAGAAGACTTAGTAGATGCAACGCAAAATACGGATGCATACACAGAAGTATCAGCAGCACTGAAAGTATGTATGATGAATATGTCTAAAATTGCGAACGACCTTCGCTTAATGGCATCAGGTCCACGTGTTGGTTTAGCTGAAATTATGTTACCAGCTCGTCAACCAGGTTCTTCTATTATGCCAGGGAAAGTAAACCCTGTTATGCCAGAAGTTATTAACCAAATTGCGTTCCAAGTAATTGGTAATGACCATACAATTTGCCTTGCTTCAGAAGCAGGACAATTAGAATTAAACGTTATGGAACCAGTACTTGTTTTCAACTTACTTCAATCGATTAGCATTATGAATAACGGTTTCCGTGCCTTTACAGATAATTGCTTAAAAGGAATTGAAGCGAATGAAGATCGCTTAAAAGAGTATGTTGAGAAAAGTGTAGGAATTATTACAGCCGTGAACCCTCATATCGGTTATGAAGCAGCAGCTCGCGTTGCGAAAGAAGCAATTGCAACAGGCCAATCCGTTCGAGAACTTTGTGTGAAAAATGGTGTATTGTCACAAGAAGACTTAGAGTTAATTCTAGATCCATTCGAAATGACACACCCAGGGATTGCAGGAGCAACTCTTTTAAAGAAAAATTAAAAGAAGAGGGGGACAATCCCCTCTTTTTTGTTTACAATATAGAAATGCTATATATGAATAGAGGTAGGGATGTTATGAGCAAGTTTACAGTAGCTTCTAATGGTGCATTAGAAACAACATTAAGAGGAGCAGAAGTATTATCAACACCACTTTTAAATAAAGGGGTAGCTTTCACGCAAGAAGAGAGAGAAGAATTAGGTTTAAAAGGGTTATTACCGCCAGCGGTTTTAACGTTAGAAGAACAGGCACGCCGAGCATACGAACAATTTAGTTCTCAGCCGGATGATTTATTAAAGAATGTATACTTAACTGCGTTACATGATCGAAATGAAGTATTATTTTATCGTATATTAACAGATCATTTACGAGAAATGTTACCGATTGTATATACACCAACTGTCGGTGTAGCAATTCAAAGATATAGTCATGAATATCGTAAACCACGTGGTGTTTATTTATCAATTAACGATCCATCAGGTATCGAAGAAGCATTTACGAATATCGGTGCAACAGCTGAGAACATTGATTTAGTCGTTGTAACAGATGGAGAAGGTATATTAGGAATTGGTGACTGGGGCGTTGGTGGTATTAACATCGCAATCGGAAAATTAGCTGTTTACACTGCTGCAGTTGGAATCGATCCTAGTCGTGTATTACCGGTAATTTTAGATGTAGGTACAAACCGTGAGGAGCTATTAAACAATCCATTTTATATTGGAAATCGTCACCCTCGTATAACAGGTGAAGCTTACGATGAATTTATTGATACGTTTGTACAAGCGGTAAACAAACAATTCCCGAAAGCACTTTTACATTGGGAAGACTTTAGCTCTCGTAACGCACGAAAAATTTTAGATAAATATCGTCATGATGTTTGTACGTTTAATGATGATATTCAAGGTACAGGTGCAGTTTCACTTGCGGCAGTATTATCGGCAGTAAAAGCTTCTGGTGTACCGCTAAGTGAACACCGTGTTGTTGTATTTGGTGCTGGTACGGCTGGAATCGGTATCGCAGATCAAGTTAGAGATGCGATGGTCCGCGTAGGCGTATCTGAAGAAGAATCATATAAGCGTTTCTGGTGTATTGATCGTAACGGGTTAGTTACAAATAATATGGAAGATCTTCTTGATTTCCAAATTCCGTACGCAAGAAAAGAAGCAGAAGTAAGTGAGTGGAAGCAAAATGATGTGATCGGACTTGCTGAAGTTGTGAAATATGTAAAACCGACAATTTTAATTGGTACATCTACTGTTGCAGGTGCATTTAAAGAAGAGATTATTAAAGAAATGGCTTCTCACGTAGAAAGACCAATCATTTTACCAATGTCGAATCCGACGCCACTTGCTGAAGCAAAACCAGCAGATTTAATCGAGTGGACAGAAGGAAGAGCGTTAGTTGCAACAGGAAGTCCATTTGAACCAGTTACATATAACGGTGTAACGTATGTGATTGGACAATCAAATAATGCACTTATTTTCCCAGGGCTTGGTCTTGGAACAATTGTAGTACGAGCAAGCGTCATGACGGATGGAATGTTCGCAGCAGCTGCTGAAGCAGTTGCAAGTATGGTAGATACAAGTCAGCCAGGAGCACCTATTTTACCAGAGGTCGAAGAATTACGTAATATCTCAGAAATGGTTGCAATTGAAGTAGCTAAAGTTGCAGTTGCAGAAGGTGTTGCAAGAGTGAACTTAAGTGATAACGATATTAAGATGGCAGTGAAAGAAGCAATGTGGAAGCCAGAGTATCGCCAAATAAAAGCGGTAGAAAAGGTTAGAATATAGAAAAAAAGCCCGTTTATAACAATAAGCGGGCTTTCGCTTTTACTACTGAAAAAAAGTATAGGAAGTGTCACCTTTGAATTGGAATCAATTATGGAAGAAAGATATGTCCCTTTTAATTATATTAATGGTCGTTGTTCCGATTGCTGGGGAGCTGAACTTTCATCCCTTTAATGATACGTTTCGAGTTAGCTTCGGTACACCGCTATTCTTCTTTTTATTATTATTTTTAAGAAGAGTACCAGCAGGAGTTGCAGGTATTCTTGTTGGTATATCTGTAGTCTTATTCCGAGTATGCCTTGACTGGATTATGCAAGGTTCATTTCATATGACAGAATCATTTTATTTGCGTTATCCTGTGTTCTTCTATTATTTTATTTATGGCAGTCTTTTTTCGCTTTGCAGGGTAAATAAGTTCCATCAGAAACCAATCATTATTGGATGCCTTGGAATTTCAATTGAAATTGTTGCAAGTATGTCAGAACTTGCGTTTTATCACATGTTAGTACTAGGTACAACAATAACGATTTCTGAAGTAAATAAACTCATCATTATTGCTATTTTTCGTAGTTTCTTTGCACTTGGTTTTTTAAATATGATGAATTTATATGAAACGAAATTAAAAGAATCGCAAGTTCGAAAAGAAAATGAAAATATGTTAATGCATCTTTCTAATTTATATGTAGAATCTGTTCATTTGAAAAAGACGTTACAAAATGCGGAGTTAATTACACAAGAAGCATATCAACTATATCGAAATTTACAAGTAAGCGCTGATTCAAGTAGTAAAACAGCATTGAAAATAGCAGGGGAAGTGCATGAAATAAAAAAGGATAATCAAAGGATATTTGCAGGGTTATCTAAACTGTTATTAGATAAAAATGTGGCTGAATATGTAGAAGGACATGAGTTAGCAGAAATGATTGTTAGAATAAACGAGAAGTATGCCGAAATGCTAGAAAAGGATATACGTTTTTCTAAACATATAGAAGGTGAGCATGCTGCATACCACGTGTATACAGTTCTATCAATCTTTAATAACTTAGTTTCGAATGCAGTTGAAGCAATTGAAGATAAAGGTGTCGTTATTATTAAGCTATATAAAAGAGAGCAACATATATTTTTTGAAGTAATTGACGATGGACCTGGTATTGAACAAAAGTATAAGAAATTAGTATTTAAGCCAGGATTTACTTCCAAGTATGATCAAACGGGAACACCGTCAACTGGTATTGGGCTTTCTTACATAAATGAAATGGTAACAGAGCTAGGCGGAGAAGTGAGATTAGAAGACCGAGAAAATAAAAGAGGATGTAAGTTTATCGTTTGTTTACCAGAGGATAGTTTAAAGCGGGAAGGGGAATAGATTTGTTTTATTATATCGTAGACGATGATGAAGTTTTCCGTTCGATGCTTTCGCAAATTATTGAAGATGGAGACCTTGGAGAAGTAATTGGTGAGGCGGATGACGGAGCTTTTATTGAAGCGGATCAACTAAATTTTAAAAAAGTAGATATTTTATTTATTGATTTGTTGATGCCGATGAGGGACGGAATTGAAACAGTTCGTCACATTGCGTCAACTTTCACTGGGAAAATCATTATGATTTCTCAAGTGGAATCGAAGCAGCTTATAGGTGAGGCATATACACTTGGTGTAGAATATTATATTACAAAACCATTAAACAAAATCGAAGTTGTATCTGTTGTACGCAAAGTGATGGAGCGTATTAGATTGGAGCGTTCTATACATGATATTCAAAAATCATTAAATAACGTGTTTCAGTGGGAAAAACCGCAATTGCGTACTGAACCAGTGCAAGAAGGAAAAAAGATAGGAGATTTAGGGCGCTTTTTACTATCAGAACTCGGTATTGCGGGAGAGAATGGAAGTAAAGATTTACTTAGTATGCTGGAATATTTATATGGTCAAGAAAAGGCACAGACATTTGAGTTTGGCTTTCCTGCGTTAAAAGAAATTTTTCATCATATTACGATAAGGAAGCTAGGGGATTTAGCTTTAGATGCGGATATTGATAAAGAGAAAAAAGCGTCTGAACAAAGAGTACGTCGAGCTATTTATCAGTCGTTAAATCATTTGGCTTCTTTAGGATTAACAGACTTTTCAAATCCAAAATTTGAAAGCTATGCTCCAAAATTTTTCGATTTCACCGTAGTTAGAAAACGTATGACAGAAATGACGAAAGATGAACTCGCATCTTCTGGTCATACGCGAATTAATACGAAGAAGTTTATTCAAGTGTTGTATTTTGAGGCGAAGAGGTTGATGGAGATAGAGTGAAGAAGATGCTTATAAATAAGCATCTTTTTTGTTAAATCAACATTTTATATTTTCTCGTGGAGCATGTAAAATGTTAAGTAAGAGAAAATGGTTTTATATTAAGGAAGTGTCAAAGCGATGAGTTTCACATTGAATAAATCGATTATTAAAGAAGTGTGCGGAGAGACCTCATATAAAAGAGGTGAAGCCTATTATAAATCAAATAAAGTGATAATAAATCATTATGATGAAAATAAAGAAATTTGCGAGGCGACAGTAAAAGGGAACGAGGATTTCCATGTTACAGTAGAAAAAGCTAAAAAGGGTGATGTTGTTGCAAAATGTAGTTGTCCTTCATTAGCGTCTTTTCAAACGTACTGTCAACATGTTGCAGCAGTATTAATACAAATAAACTATAATCAACAAACAGGTGGAATGAGTTCCACTAGTAACAGAAATGATCAATTGACAAGTGGTATGTTTCAGCTGTTTGCAGACAAACCACTGAGGCCAAAAAGTAAACAACACCGTTTTGATACACGTGAAATATTAGATATTGAGTTTAGATGTACACCAGTAGCTACGAGAAGTGGAGGGGCTCTTCTTGGAATTCAATTGAAACTTGCCAAAGTGTATTTCATAAATCATATTAGAGAATTTCTTTCTAAGGTGGAGAAAAGAGAGTCTTTTCATTGTTCAAATGAATTTACATATACACCAGATGTACATAGTTTTAAACAAGAAACGGATGCGATTATTCAGCAGCTCATTAAAATGTATCATAACGAAAAAATGTATGAAGATACGCTAGAAGTACATGCGAAACAAGATGAAAGTATGATATTTATACCACCAGCTTCATGGAAAGATATGCTCTCTTCACTTTCTAAAGTTGAATATGTACAGCTGAAACAAAATGAACAACTGTTTCAGGGATTACAAGTTTCAAAAGGATTGTTGCCGTTACACTTTGAATTTACGAAGGGAAATAATGGTGGATTTACACTTCATATAGATGGTCTAAATCGTGTACAAGTTATGGATATGTATAACAATGCACTTTACGATGGGAAATTATATCACTTACATATTGAAGATTGTATGCGACTTATTGAATTACAAAAGATGATGAGTCGTTCAAATAGTAATCAGTTTTATATTCCAGAAAGTAAGATGGAACATTTCGTCTCGAAAGTTGTACCAGGATTAATGAAGCTCGGAACTGTACACATTGATGAAGTAATATCGGATCGTGTTGAAACCCCTTCGCTAAAAGCGAAAATGTATTTAGACCGCGTGAAAAATCGCTTATTAGCAGGTCTTGAATTTCACTATGGGAACGTCATGATTAATCCGCTAGAAGAGGATGGACAGCCGTCTGTTTTTAATCGTGATGAGAAAAAGGAAAAAGAGATTTTAGACATTATGAGTGAAAGTGCTTTTGCAAAAACAGAAGGCGGTTACTTTATGCATAATGAAGAAGCTGAGTATAACTTTTTATATCACGTCGTGCCAACATTAAAAGGTTTAGTTGATATTTATGCGACGACAGCAATCAAATTGCGAATTAGTAAAGGGGATGCAGTTCCTCTTATTACAGTGAGAAGAAAAGAAAGAATTGATTGGTTGTCATTTCGTTTTGATATAAAAGGAATACCAGAAGCAGAAATTAAAGGTGTATTAGCGGCCCTTGAAGAGAAACGTAAATATTATCGATTGGCGAACGGTTCGTTTTTATCCCTAGAGAGTAAAGAGTTTAATGAAATTAATCAGTTTATAAAAGAATCAGGTATTCGGAAAGAATTTTTACATGGAGAAGAGGTAAATGTTCCACTTATTCGGAGTGTAAAATGGATGAATGGACTTCATGAAGGCAATGTTTTAAGTTTAGATGATTCTGTTCAAGAGTTAGTAGAAAACATTCAAAACCCGAAAAAATTAAAATTTGCTGTGCCAAATACTTTAAATGCAGAAATGAGAAAGTATCAAGTATATGGGTTCGAATGGATGAAAACACTTGCTCATTACCGTTTTGGAGGTATTTTAGCAGATGATATGGGACTTGGAAAAACGTTGCAAAGCATTGCTTTTATAGATTCTGTTTTGCCTGAGATTCGAGAAAAGAAACTGCCTATATTAGTCGTTTCACCATCATCTCTTGTTTATAATTGGTTTAGTGAATTGAAAAAATTCGCCCCGCATATTAGAGCAGTTATTGCAGATGGAATTCAAGCAGAGCGCCGGAAAATTTTGAAAGATATAACGGAATTTGATGTCGTAATTACGTCATATCCATTATTGAGAAGAGATATAAGATTGTATGCAAGACCATTTCATACACTATTCCTTGATGAAGCGCAGGCGTTTAAAAACCCTACAACGCAAACGGCAAGAGCTGTGAAAATAATTCAAGCTGAATACCGTTTTGGGCTAACGGGTACACCTGTAGAAAATTCATTAGAAGAGCTATGGTCTATCTTCCATGTCGTCTTCCCGGAATTATTACCAGGAAGAAAAGAGTTCGGTGATTTAAGGCGTGAAGATATAGCGAAGCGAGTGAAACCATTCGTATTAAGACGATTAAAAGGGGACGTATTAAATGAGTTGCCAGAGAAAATAGAGCACTTACAATCATCGGAGTTATTACCCGATCAAAAGAGTCTTTATGCTGCTTATTTAGCGAAGTTAAGGGAAGAAACGTTAAAGCATTTAGACAAAGATACGTTACGTAAAAATAAAATTAGAATTTTAGCTGGTTTAACGAGATTGCGACAAATTTGTTGTCATCCTGCTTTATTTGTTGATGATTACAAAGGAAGTTCAGCTAAATTTGAACAACTGTTAGAGATTTTAGAGGAATGTAGAAGCACAGGAAAGAGAATATTAATTTTTTCTCAATTTACGAAGATGCTTTCCATTATTGGTCGTGAGTTAAATCGCCAAGCAATTCCATACTTTTATTTAGACGGGAGTACACCAGCGCAGGAACGTGTAGAGCTATGCGATCGGTTTAACGAAGGAGAAGGGGATCTATTTCTCATTTCTTTAAAAGCTGGTGGTACCGGACTTAATTTAACTGGTGCAGATACAGTAATATTATACGATTTATGGTGGAATCCAGCTGTTGAACAACAAGCGGCCGATAGAGCGTATCGAATGGGACAAAAAAATACAGTGCAAGTTATAAAGCTAGTAGCCCACGGAACAATTGAGGAGAAAATGCATGAACTGCAAGAAAGTAAGAAAAATTTAATCGCTGAAGTGATTGAGCCGGGAGAAGAGAAATTGTCCTCAATCACAGAGGAAGAAATTCGAGATATTTTAATGATTTAATATAAAAAAGCTATGCCTTCAAATTTATGAGGGCATAGCTTTTTTGTTGTAATAATTATATTTTGTTTTGTATAAAGCAAATAAATCAAATGTTATTTAAATTACTTCTTTGTACCTTTACTTTTGTATGGTTTGGCAGCTGCCTTTTTCTTTGCACTTGATTGCCAACGGTTCCATCCTTTACTTCCTGTACCTTGTCCTACACCTTTTTTCGGTTTTGCTTTCGTTTTACTCATATGATCACTCCGTTATATAAAAATCTTATTTGATAATAGTCAATGATTTAGAAAATACTCTTTATAAATGACTATGATTACTTTAAGTAAAAATAAACTGCTTGAATGCTATAGTATATCATGAAATTGCAAGTAAACTGAAAGGAATTATAAAGAAAATGAAAATAATAAGAAATACTGTGGATTCTATATTCCGAACGATCACATTAATTGTTGTGTATACGTTAGTTTCGATCAGTGAAACATTTTTTGGATTGACGAGGCAGAAAAAGTAAAGATGTTAAATTAACAACAATCAATAAAGCCGTAAAATAAAGAATTGAAAAATATTTTAAAACTTTTTGTTGACTTTCTTTATTTTTTGTATAGAATAATCATTAATAAAATGTTTCAGAGATGTGACAACAAAACGACTATGAAAGGACGAGTAGTAGTAGGACGTAGTTTAAGCGAGTCAGGGGTGGTGTGAGCCTGATACGAAGCCTATTATGAAGAACCTCCTGGAGTTGCTAACCAAAATCCTTTATAGGAAAGTAGACTTAGCCGGGAACTTCGCCGTTACAAGAAGAACAGTATCGAGATATTTCATCTCCGTATTGTATAAGTGAGCAACCTCTGTTGCTAATTTGGGTGGTACCGCGGAACCAAAGCCTTTCGTCCCAGTTTTTTGGGAAAGAAGGGCTTTTTTTGTTGGCTTCTTTTCACAACATCCAAACATTTTAGGAGGAAACCACCATGTATCAATCATTAATGACAGTAAGAGAGACTCAAATCGCAATTAAGGAAGTTAAAACATTTTTCGAGGACCAATTAGCAAAACGTCTTGAACTATTCCGCGTATCTGCACCATTATTCGTAACGAAAAAATCAGGATTAAACGATCACCTAAACGGTGTAGAACGTCCAATTGAATTTGATATGTTACATTCAGGAGAAGAATTAGAAATTGTTCATTCACTAGCGAAATGGAAACGATTTGCATTACATGAATACGGATATGAAGCTGGTGAAGGTTTATATACAAACATGAACGCGATTCGTCGTGATGAAGAACTTGATGCAACGCATTCCATTTACGTTGACCAATGGGATTGGGAAAAAATCGTTCAAAAAGAATGGCGTACTGTCGATTACTTACAAAAAACAGTACAAACAATTTATGGAATATTCAAAGATTTAGAAGATCACTTATTTGAAAAATATCCGTTCCTTGGAAAGTATTTACCGGAAGAAATTGTTTTCGTTACTTCTCAAGAATTAGAAGATAAATATCCAGAATTAACACCGAAAGATCGTGAACATGCAATTGCAAAAGAACATGGTGCAGTTTTCATTATCGGAATTGGTGATGCACTTCGTTCAGGTGAAAAGCACGATGGACGCGCAGCTGATTATGACGATTGGAAATTAAACGGTGACATTTTATTCTGGCACCCAGTACTACAATCTTCATTTGAATTATCATCAATGGGAATTCGTGTTGATAGTAAATCACTTGATGAGCAGTTAACGAAAACTGGTGAAGACTTCAAACGTGAGTATGATTTCCATAAAGGTATACTAGAAGACGTACTACCATTAACAATCGGCGGTGGTATTGGACAATCAAGAATGTGCATGTACTTCTTACGTAAAGCACATATCGGTGAAGTTCAATCTTCTGTATGGCCTGACGATTTACGTGCAGCTTGTAAAAAAGAAAACATTCATCTGTTTTAATAGAAGTGAGGGAATAGCTTAAATATAGAGCTATTCCCTCTTTTTTATAAAACGTCACTTGCTTATTTATTACCGAGTTCTTCCGCTAAACCGATTAAAATTCCTTCGACTCCACGAATGTAGCAGAGACGATACGAGTTCTCGTATTGAACTACTTCGCCAACGAGCTCTGCACCATGCTTAGTGAGTCTGGATACCATTTCGTCAATGTCTTCAACGGTGAACATGACGCGTAGATAACCGAGGGCGTTTACAGGAGTATTTCGGTGATCTGATATAGTAGGTGGGGTGAGAAATCGCGAAAGTTCAATTCGGCTGTGGCCATCTGGAGTGACCATCATAGCAATCTCTACGCACTGAGAGCCGAGTCCAGTTACGCGACCAGCCCATTCACCTTCGACAGTGGCTCGCCCTTCGAGGTTCAAGCCAATCTCCTCGAAGAAAGAGATTGCGTTATCAAGGGATTCTACAACGATGCTGACATTGTCCATTCGTAGTAATTTGTTTTTTGCCATAGTCTTATCTCCTTATGTATAAAAGTTTATTATTTAATCATCCTCATAATTATACTACTAAGTAGTTACAAATTCCTTTCAGTCAAAAACACCTTGTCATAGTATATGAAAAGGTGACAAGGTGTTTTTTTATATGTCATATAGCATCTTGTTAACGAACAGCATTTTATTTAATAGGAAGGAAGTAGATTAATATGATTTTTTTATAAGCGTTACTGAAAATATCAAATTAGCTCATTTGCACTAAAGGCTCAATTTTCGCCATAAATGATTGATGCAACGCCTCAACACCTGTTACTAAATGAAGGCGGTCAATAACGACAGACACTTTAATTTCTGATGTACTTACCATTTTAATATGAATATTTTCTTCTTTTAAAGTAGTGAACATATTTGCAGCGACACCAGGGTTAGATACCATGCCAGATCCTACGATTGATACTTTTGCTAAGTGATTTTCATGTTCTACAGATTCGTAGTGAAGAGTTTCTTGATTTTGTTCCAAAACTTTTAAAGTTTCTCTTAAATCATTCGAGTGAATGGAGAAGGAGAGATGTACAGTTCCTTCATTTGTAATACTTTGAATGATGATATCTACATTAATGTGTGCTGCTGCTAATGTAGAGAAAACTGTTGAAAGCGAGCCTTGTTCTAGTCCTTTAATTGTGACACGTGTAATGTTATCCTCAAATGCAATACCTTTAACGATTGATTGTTGTTCCATGTTACATTCTCCTTTTACAATTGTTCCGTTTTCTTGTTCCATACTTGAGCGAACTTCTAAAACTACGTTATGATTTTTAGCAAACTCAACAGCGCGCGGGTGTAATACGCCAGCACCGAGATTAGCAAGCTCTAACATTTCGTCATAAGAAATTTCATCTAATTTGTAAGCATCTTTTACAACTCGTGGGTCCGTCGTATATACGCCTGTCACATCCGTATAAATATCACATTTTTTTGCTTTAAGTGCAGCGGCTAGTGCGACAGCAGTCGTATCAGAACCACCACGGCCAAGCGTTGTAATTTCATTTGCTACACTTATACCTTGGAAACCAGCTACGATAACAATCGTGCCTTCAGCAAGATAAGATTGAATACGATCTGTATGAATGTCAGTAATCCGTGCACTACTATGTACAGATTCTGTCGTAATACCAGCTTGCCATCCTGTTAATGAAATTGCATGATAGCCTTTTGCTTGCAGTGCCATTGTTAATAATGAAATAGTTACTTGTTCTCCTGTAGATAGAAGCATATCCATTTCACGTTTACTTGGATTTTCTGTAATAGCGTTAGCGAGTGCGACAAGTTGATCCGTACTTTTTCCCATTGCTGAAACGACAGAGACAACGCTATGACCTCGTTCATATTCTTCAATAATTAAATTTGCTACATGTTGAATGCGTTCGACGCTTCCGACAGAAGTGCCACCAAATTTTTGAACAATTGTTTCCATTACAAATTCCTTCTTTCGTCTATTTTTAAGAATAGATTAGGAAATATATAAATCCCAATACTCCTGTAGTTACCAGAAAGACAAACAAAAAACACCATCTCAAATAAGTGAGGATGGTGCTGTTACAGGAAAAGGGAAACAGAAAACGGAGCTAATAAAAAAACCGCCAAAAAAGGAATATCATAAAAAAATGATATCTCTTTTTTGTAGATAGCTCTTCATACGTACACGTCTGTACATATGACAGTTCTGTTTCTATTCGAAAACAGCCCCAATTGATAAATGCAGAGAAATTTATCAATTTCGGCAATACTTCCTTTCATCTAAGTTCATAGACATCTCTGTGTCTCCATTAGAATACTCATAAGTATCGCAACCTCTATCTCACGTTTTAGGCGAGAGTGTTTGATTTATGAAGTTATTGGTAACATTTGTTTTATAATAATTTAAATTTTTCGGGGAATCAAGTGTTTTACATATATTTTAAAAATTCTTTCTTTTTACAGAAAAGTTTGTGAAAAATGTAGCAAAATAAATTCATTGCATGTACATTAAACTTATAGTGCATAGGAGGTGGGAGAATGAAAAGGAAACAGCCTATTTATGTTGCGACAAAAATGAACACGACGATGGAAAAATTATGGAGATATACGCAAGAACCAGATATACATACAGAGTGGGATGCTCGCTTTACTGAAATTTCGTATTTAGAGAAAAAAGAAGGAGAACCACAGAAGTTTTTGTATAAAACAAAGATTGGATTTGGGCTTGAAATAGCTGGAGAAGGGGAATCAATAGGTGAAATAAGAAAAGAAACTGGTGAAAGAATTTCCTCTTTAAAATTTTGGACGGATAATACATTATCTCTTATTCAAATAGGACGTGGTTATTGGAAGTATACGCCGAATAAAGAATACATCCATTTTGAGACACAATATGATTATGATACAAGATTTGGTCGTATAGGAAATGTAATAGATTCCTATATTTTTCGTCCGTTATTAGGTTGGGCGACCGCTTGGAGTTTTGATGCCTTAAAATTATGGTTAGAAAAGGGGCTTCATCCTAGGTTACTAATTAGAAGAACAATGACGTATTGGCTCGTATGCTTTTTATTTGCTTTTGTATGGATATATCAAGGGATAGTGCCGAAACTACTGTTTACTCATTCAGAAGAAGTAAAGATGCTTTCTGTATTAATTGGTTCAAATGAAAGTAGTGTATATATACTTAAAATAATTGGGGTGTTAGAAATAATTTTCGGTGTCGTATGGCTGTTGCCACTAACAAAACGAAAATTATTTATACTGCATATTATTGTATTACTAGTTTTAACGTTAGCGGCAGGATTTACGAATATCGCAAGCTTTACAGGGCCGTTTAATCCGATTACATTAAATGTTCTTCTAATGGGGTTATCAATTGTCGGTTATATAAATAGTTTCGATTTACCAAGCGCGAAAAATTGCAAGAGGGCGAGAAAGGGATAAGTGTATGGCTAATATGTATGAACGATTATTAGGGGATACCTATAAAAATCTTCATCCTGAATTGCAGAAGCGTTATGCCATTACAGAAGAGAATAGTTTTACAGGGGAAGGAAAGATGGATGAAATTTACGGTGGCTCTTTTTTCGTGAAATTTATATTGAAAATTGCATCGAAGTTTCGAATGTTTTTCTCGGAACGAGGAGAGGAAATTCCATTTACGATACAAAACATAGCTGAGCGAGATGAATATGGACAAGAATTAGTAAGGTGGAACCGTACTTTTTATTTTCATAATAAGAAAAGATATTTTAACGCAGTTATGCAATTGGATGAAAACGAAAATGAAATTGTAGATTATTTTGGCGAACCACATTTACTCGTTTCTACACTACATTTTCATATCGATGAGTTAGGGGCAATGCATATTGCTTCAAAGAAACAATGGTTTTATATGTTTGGAAGAAAAATTCCGTTGCCAAAATTCTTGTATGGTGAAGCAAAAATTGTTGAAAGTTATGATGCAACACTACAGTGTTTTCGAATTCATGTACAAGTACGAAACCCGTTAATTGGCTCGCTTTTTTCATATAAGGGAACATTTGTGGAAAGGAAATAAACGATATGAAAAATATAATATTTGGGCTTGCTTGTTATGTTGTTTTTCTATTATGTGAGCGGTCGAATATAAATCCTGTTGAAGCAATTATATTATTATCTGTTTTATTATTTATACCAATGTCACTTTGTATTATTGATAAAAGAAAAAGAGATGGATCGTATTTATTATTTTATAAATTCGTATCGTTTTTATATCCAATTGCAGCAATTTGTGCAATGCTAGCTTTCGTCACAAATCACTATGTATTTGCGCTAGTTTGGTTTGTATATACAGGAATTGTTGCGTTATTTGGTGTAAGTAGATTGCTAGAAAGAGGATGGAAGCCGTTAGAAGAGACCGCCATAGATAGTGCGTTTATTTATTTGTTTTTAGGTGGTTTTTGGTTTTTTGCTTCAGTAGCAAAACTTTCAATTATGCAGTTTAGCTCTGACATTGTTTTACTCACAGCTGCACATTTTCATTATTCGGCGTTTCTATTGCCATTATCAGCTGGTTTAATAGGGAGAAAAAGAGAAAAGAGAAGTAAAGTATATGATGTTATTATGTTTATCATCATGATTTCACCTATGACAGTCGCAATAGGAATTACATACTCGAGAATATTTGAATTTTTTGCAGTGTTTCTATATTTATGTGCGATTTATGGGTATGGATTTTACGTTTGGAGAGCAAAATTTAATGCTATCAGTGCAAAGATTTTTCTAATCGTTTCGTCTAGTACACTCATGGTTACAATTATGTTCTCACTTATATACTCATACGGGAATTTGAAGCATGTAATGACGATTACAATTGCTCAAATGGTTTGGATTCATGGTGTTGTCAATGGAATTGGAGTAGCGTTACCGGCATTTGTCGGCTGGATGATCGAAAAGAGTGTTCCGAATTATAAATACTATGGGAAACCAATGAGTAAATTAAGAGGAAGTGTGGCAATTGGTGAGGCTTTTTTATATAGCGGCAATTTAGTAGGCAGTAAGGAATACAACGGTTTAGTTGATCAAATAACTGATTTTCATAGTGAGTCATTTGACGTGACGAAGGTACCTTTAAGTATTATTCGTTTTTATGAAAATACAACAGAGTATGAGTTGCAATCAAATATTAAATGGGCTCGTTGGTTCCGCCCATTTGCATTTTGTTATGAGAAAATGAGTAAGCGTGTGGGACAAATACATTTAGGAATGGGCGGCAATTGGGAAACGATGCATGGCTCTATCATTAATGTAATAGATGAGAAAGATGGAAGAGAGAATGTAAGGGCTTGGCTAAGGAAAAATGAAGCAGGTGAATCTATTTTTGTAGCTCTTTATTCAAAGCATACAAATAAGAATGAGACATATATGAATATCGCCTTACCTTTACCTTATTCGAATATGACTGGTATTTTGAAAATATATAATGATAGTCATGATTTAATCATTACTAGTAAGTTAAGAGAAAATGGTCAGGGAGATGAGGGGATTTATTTACATACTCGGTTCTTAACAATACGTTTACCATTAGCAGAGACTTTTATTATAAAAGAGCGCACGGATCACATACTAGAAGCTAATCATAGAATGTGGATATTTGGAGTTAAGTTTTTAGAAATTGATTATAAGATTAAGAAAGTAGAGGAGAAGTAAGAAAAGCTTGGAGAGATTTCAAGCTTTTTTACGTATGTGTAATTGTTATAGCAATTTGTTTATCTAGCTCATTATCCCAAACACGTTGAATTTCAAAAGTGCCTGTTTCAAAAAATAATGGGAATCTCTCTTTAAACCAATCTTGCATAGGAAGATGTAGTGCTGTATCGATTGGTATCCATAATAATTCGCCCTCAGAAGGGTTTAAAAGAAGTTCACCTTCAAATGAGTCTGTCCAGTAGTTAAATACCATGTACCGAACATTACTTTTCGGATTTACATATTCATCTAATCCTTTAAAAGTTAAATTCGAAACAAGTAATCCAGTTTCCTCTTTTACTTCTCTTATAGCGGCTTGAACGATACTTTCGGGGAAATCTACTTTGCCGCCAGGAGCGATATAGCCAGGGAAACTTCGATGGCTGGGGCGTTTTATGAGTAAAACTTCATTGTTGCGCTGGATCATACACATTGTATAGATGCGGTGCTCGATGTTATGTGAATTTGAAGGCATTGTAATGTATTCTCCTTTATTTTTCTTGATAATTTTACCATAACATAATAGTTTCTTATATAATTAAAATAGAATATTGTTAATTTTCGGCATTTTATTATGAAGTCTATAATCATTTGAAAAGAGGAGAGAAAGATGCAAGGGGAATTACAAAGAGAAAAAGATTTAGGGTATGTTGGTAAATTATTATCGCCAGTTAAAGAGTCACCACATTTTAAATTTTTATGGATTGGACAATTACTCTCGGCCTTAGGTAGTTCGATAACTATGGTCATACTTCCAGTTGTTGTGTATTCATTAACTGGCTCAACAGTTGTGATGGGGATGACAATGGCAATGTACATGCTACCTAATATTCTCGCTTTACCGTTTGCAGGTTTAATTGTAGACCGAATTGATCGGGTTAAATTAATGTTATTTACGGATATACTCCGCTGTATATTAATGCTATTACTTGCATCGCTTATATTTATGGATTTATTAACAATTACAGTTTTATATATTCTCGTTGCCTTATACGGACTTATGGAAGGGATATTCCAACCAGCATATTCTGCTGTAAGGGCGAAAGTATTCGTTCCTGAAATTCGTAATGCAGCTAACGCACTCACTCAAATGAGTAATCAAGGTATACGATTAATTGGGCCAGCACTTGGTGGGTTAATCGTATCGGTTGCGTCTGCAGGGATAGGTTTCGGCCTAGATGCAGTAACGTACTTATTATCATTTTTATGTTTATTATTTTTAAAAGAAATTAAGTTTAAAAAAGTAAAACCCATTGAAAAGAGTAAGCTTAATTACAAACAAGAGTTTATGGAAGGTGTTTTAGTTTTAAAAAGTCATCCGTGGCTGTGGATTACAATTTTAGTTTTTTCTTTTATAAATATTTGTTATGCCGTCATTATCGTCGTATTAATTCCGTGGTTATTTAATGTTCATCATCATTTTGAAGCTTACGTGTATGGACTTGGCATGGCCTTTTCTGGTGGTGGAGCTGTAATTGCCGCATTAATATTTGGTGGGAAAGAGCGGTGGCATAAGAGAGGATTACTGGCTTATGGAGGTGTTTTAATTAGTGGCATTGCTTTATTAATTATGCCATTCATTTCTTGGGCACCCGCCTTAATATTCTTAATGGTAATTGAAGGATTTGGCATGATGATATTTGGACTCATTTGGGAAACTAGTTTACAGGAACTTGTACCAGAAGAAGCATTCGGAAGAGTGGCAAGCCTTGATATGTTGGGTTCTTTTGCTTTATTGCCATTAGGGTATGTAGTTGTAGGCTGGTTAGCTACTGTCATAGGTGGCGAGATAACTATTATAACACTAGCTAGTTTAGTAATTTTAACAATTGGAATCGCATTGTCTGTACCGAGTATTCGTCGATTTAATTGATTATATGGGAAAAGGGGGTGATATGCATGACTATAGAAAACTTGAAAGATATAGTAACGAGGCAATTAGAGAGTAAATACATTTTGGAAGAAAAGGTCTTTGAAGCGAACAATTTTACAGTCTATATCGCTACCCATATAGAAAATAATCTAGCATATAATCAATTAGTATTAATAAAACATCTTTGTAATGAAAAAACGTCCGTACATATTTGGCACAAGAAAATTAGTATGGAAGCAACAGAATTGGAAATTACAAAAGAAGTGACGGAAGCGATACAAGAGGGTTTCAAAAGAGAAGAATAAGCCCTAAAGAAATTAGGACTTATTCTTCATTAAATACAAATGTTTGTTTCATTTTTTTACCTTCATTTACCGGATGGCCGTTATAAGAGAAATTCTTTTCTTCCCAAGTAATCACAACTTTAAAATTATGACTATTAAAGTCTAATGGGAATACCATGTAGTCAAAGCTTGTATGACTTTTAGAAATATTTTCATTAGGTGTAGTAGGTTTAAAGGTAGCTTTAGAGGTAGGATTGTTATCAAGTATTTCCACAGATACGTTTGATACATCATGACCGATGTTTTTTACGAGTAAACTATACGTATCAAATACACCTTGTTTTGGCTGGATTGCTTGCTTGTTTGAGTTATGAGATTTATCAATTTCGACATACCATTGTTTAGACTTTGACGCAATCGGTAGTGACTGAAATGTGTAAGCACTAGCTTGTATTGGTAGTGCTAAGCATAAAAGTGTAAAGAGAGTTAATATTTTTCGTTTCATTTTTTTAGAGCTCCCATTCTTTAATAGATTTACTTGTTATTATCTTCTCTTTACGAGTAAATATACCATATAATGTAAGGTAGCTATTGTGAGTAGTGAATCAATATTTTATTCACTACTCTTATAGCTGGCATAATTACGTATGTAGTAAGAAAGAATAAATTTGTTTTTTTATATTTAGATTGCTGCCCTTTTTAAAAGAGCTATTTTTACGTTTTAAAAAAAATATACTAAGAGTTCCGTATAAATTATTTATTTTAATGTAGTTAAATGTGCTTGTAGATGTGAAATTAGAGAAGGAAGCTGTGTAGAGATGTTTCTACACAGCTTTTTAGGATATGAAAAAATTACCAAAAATATGTTAAAATAACATTATCATACAACAAGGGGGATTCGTTTTATGGAAAATGGACATCTTGCTAAAGTAGATTTAACGAAAAAAATTGAATCAAAATCTAAGTACAACAAGAAACTCGAAAAATATCAAAGGCGCTTATTAGCATTACAGCAAATTTTGAAAGAAGAAAAAATCGCGGTTATGCTTGTTATGGAAGGATGGGATGCGGCTGGTAAAGGTGGGGTAATTAAGCGGGTGACGGAACATCTTGACCCGCGTGGGTTCCAAGTAAATCCAATTGGAGCGCCTGCACCTCATGAAAAACGTTACCATTATTTGCAACGTTTCTGGCGCAAAATTCCACAGTACGGGCAAATTACCATTTTTGATCGCTCATGGTACGGTCGAGTGTTAGTTGAGCGTGTTGAAGGTTTTGCTACAAAGGAAGAGTGGATGAGAGCATACGATGAGATTAATGGTTTTGAAAAACTACTAACAGATGACCATTACATAATAGGGAAGTTCTTCTACCATATAAGTAAAGAGGAACAGTTAAAGAGATTTAAAGATAGAGAGAAAAATCCTTTGAAAAGATGGAAAATTACAGACGAAGATTGGCGTAATCGTGAAAAATGGGATGAGTATGTTGAAGCGATGGAAGACATGTTTGAAAAAACAAGTAAGCAAAATGCGAAGTGGCATATTATTGAAAGTAACGATAAATTGTATGCCCGTGTGAAAACGTTAAAAATCATTATTTCATTCATAGAGGATTATTTCTTAGAACATGGTATAGAATTGCCTTCTTATTATTATGAAATGAAAGAGGATATTGAAGTTTTGCAAGATGTAGGTGTGAAAGAGTAAATAAGAAAATGGCCCTGTGAATTGGTAAAACCAAATTATGGGGCTTTTTTATTTAGAAACATTTTACAAATAACAAAATAAGGTATATAATCGATAATCATATTAATATTGTTAATATGATTATCGATTATATACTATGTGGGGGTTTTACTTTGAAGGGAAGAGATGTTGTTTTAGGTTTATTAATGGAAAAGGAATTGTCTGGTTACGATATTAAAATTGTGTTTGAAGACGTATTTACTCATTTTTTTGATGGAAGTTTTGGAATGATTTATCCAACGTTACGACAATTGGAGAATGAGGGGAAAATAAAAAAAGAAGTTGTCATGCAAGAGGGAAAACCGAATAAGAAAATGTACTTTATTACAGATGAGGGGCGTGAAGAATTTTATCAATACATGCAGACGCCTGTAGAGAAGGATGTTTTACGTTCGGATTTTTTAATGAGAATGTATTTTGGTAACTATAGTGATGATGTAACAATAAAAAAATGGATTAAAGATGAAATTGAAAGAAAAGAAGCGTACATTGCAGATCTTCGATTGAAATATGAAAAGTGGAGAGTAGGTATTACTTTCGTCGAAGAAATTTCACTAGATGTAGGTATTGCATCGTATAGTGCACAAGTGGAGACTTTGAAGAAAAAATTAGAAGAGTTAGAGGCGAAAGAAAACAATAAAACAGAAGAATGAAAAACGCGTTCACAATAAATAAAGGGGTATATAAAGATGGAGCAAACAAAGGGTATTAAGATTGTCTTTTTAATGTGTCTAGGTATCTTTCTTTGTATGATTGATACGACAATTATGAATATAGCTTTACCGGCAATACAATCGAGTGTAAATACTTCATTAGAAAAGATGTCTTGGGTATTAAATGTTTATACAATGACGATTGCAGTACTCGCCATTCCGTTAGGGCGGATAGCTGATATCTTTGGAAAAGCAAAGATGTATATTCTTGGTTTGGTGATTTTTGGTGGTGGATCGGTACTTTGCGCTTTTGCTAATACAGGTGATTTTCTTATTTTTTCTCGTTTTATACAAAGTATTGGGGCAGCGATTTTATTTCCAACAAGTATGGTAATTGGTGTATCAGCTATGCCATTAGCTAAGAGGCATGTTGCGCTTGCGATTTTAGGAGTAACACAAGGATTGTCAGCTGCTATGGGACCAGTGATAGGTGGAATTATTACGCAAAATTTAGGATGGAGATGGGTGTTCTTCGTTAATGTTCCGGTTTGTATAATAGGAATCGTGTTATGTTGCATCATGCTACAAATAAAAAATGAAGAACGTATTATCTCAAAAATAGATTGGATAGGACTACTATTAAGTAGCACAGCAATTTTTTCATTTACTCTCATATTAGTAAAAGGTAATACATGGGGATGGCAAAGTAATATTGCTTTGTCTTGTTATGCAATTAGCACTATTTCTCTTATTCTATTTGTTTTAGTAGAACGAAAGATTCATAACCCAATGGTGAATTTAAAGTTATTTCAAGATCGAATGTTTGTCGGAGCGTCTATCGTTGTTATATTAAGTAATTTATTTTTAATTGGAGTTACTGTATTGCTTCCAACGTTCTTGACGAAACTACAAGGTCGGACGGAAATTGAAGCGGCTTTTTTAGTGACACCTATTTCAGCAATGATATTTTTAATTTCACCAGTTGCAGCAACTTTAATTAAAAAACTCGGAAAAGTAACTATTATTTTGTCAGGATTTCTTGTTATGGGGCTTTCCTACTATTGGTTGCAAATGATTGATGTTCATTCAACAAATATAGAAATTATTATTCCGTGTATGATATTAGGTGTTGGATATGGTTTAGTAGTGGGGCTAATTACAGTTTTAAGTGCTTCTTCATTTGAAGGAGAACTGTTAACTGCTTCTCAAAGTGTTGTATCAATGTTACGACAAGTTGGAATTGTATTGGCGGTTGCAATATTTGTCTCTAACTTAACTCATAATTTAACTGTAAATAAAGAAAAAGTATATCGTTATGCAGAAGAAAAGGTGCGGAATATTCATGTGAATAGTACTGAGCAAACTGAAATTTTACAAATAACTAAAGAAAAAATAGAGAATCAAAGTTTAGAATCGAATATAAATAAGAAACAAAATGCAATGACAATGGGATTAAGTAAAGAGAAGAAGGAAGAATTGATTCGCGACAAGACGGATGAAATATTAAGAAAAGTTCCAGTAGAATATAGGGATGTAAAAAGAGAAGAAGTTATGAGGCAAGTGACAAAAGAAGTTGAAAAACAAGAGGAAAGTATAAAGAAAGAGGTACTCACATTCTCGAATGATGTGAATCATTATGCCAAGAATCAGATGGCTATGAGTTTTACAGATTTATATAAAGCAAGTGTGCCAATTATATTAATTTGTGCTTTCGTAAGTTTGTTGTTTTGGGAAGGAAGAGCTTTGAGTAAAAAGAGAAGGGGAAGGATAGTAGAAGAAGTGTAAAGGGAAACAGGCTGCTATTAGCCTGTTTTTTCATTGTTTTCTCCTTGCGTATTGTGAATAGTAGTATTTTTAATATAGCATGGGATAAGTCGAGTATGATTAGAAAGTTTTTTAGAATGAAAGGTATGAATGGAAAATGCCATTGAATATGTAACATTATACATAGTACATTAACAAGAGGGATTAATTTTAAAAGGAGGATGGGGAATTGCTAGATAAGGCAGGGGCTTTAATAGATAATCATGTGTACACAGAAGAGGAGCAACAAAAACTATACAAACGAACGTTAATAATCGTCAGCATTTCACAAATGTTTGGCGGTGCAGGACTAGCTGCTGGTATTACAGTGGGAGCACTTCTTGCGCAGCAAATGCTTGGAACAGATGCATTTGCAGGATTACCGACTGCTATGTTTACATTAGGATCGGCATTAGCAGCTTTCATAGTAGGGAAGCTTTCGCAACGATATGGACGCCGGATAGGTCTTGCAACAGGGTTTATAGTAGGCGGATTTGGAGCAATTGGTGTTGTAATGGCAGCTTTAACGAATAGCATTATTCTTTTACTTATTTCTTTACTCATATATGGTGCCGGTACAGCCACGAATCTACAAGCTCGTTATGCAGGTACAGATTTAGCAGATAAGAAGCAGAGAGCAACGGCTGTTAGTATTACGATGGTAATGACGACTTTCGGTGCAGTTGCAGGACCAAATTTAGTAGGAGTAATGGGTAGTTTTGCTCATTCAATTGGAGTTCCTAAACTTGCAGGTCCGTTCATACTATCGGCAGCAGCATTTATACTGGCGGGGCTAGTTCTTTTTGTTATGCTTCGTCCAGATCCTTTAATTATTGCTAACATAATAGAAAGATATAAACAGGAACATACATATAAAGGGCAACCAATAACAGAAGAAGCGAAAGAAAATAAACGAGGTATTACAGTTGGAGCAATCGTAATGATACTTACGCAAATCGTGATGGTTGCGATTATGACGATGACGCCAGTTCATATGGGACACCACGGTCACGGTTTAAGTGCAGTAGGACTTGTGATAGGTTTTCATGTAGGTGCAATGTATCTTCCATCTCTCGTTACAGGAATGTTAATTGATAAAATTGGCCGAACTACAATGAGCATAGCTGGTGGAGTGATTTTACTTGCAGCGGGTGTCATAGCTGCGATAGCGCCAAGTGATTCTTTATTATTATTAATCGTTGCTCTTTCTTTACTTGGGCTAGGATGGAACCTCGGATTGATTAGTGGTACAGCACAAATTGTTGATTCCACAACACCGTATACACGTGCTAAAACACAAGGGAAAATAGATGTTTTTATTGCGCTAGCTGGAGCTTCTGGTGGAGCGATGTCAGGTATGGTAGTAGCGAATTCAAGTTATGCGGCATTGTCATTGGCTGGAGGCGTGTTAGCGTTGTTACTTATTCCTGTTGTGATATGGTCTCGAAAAGGGGTAAGAAATTAAATGAAGAAGAGGTTCTAGTTACTGACTAGAGCCTCTTTTTATACACTTAAATTAAATTCCATTCTAAAATAAGTCCTAAATGCGTAAGTCCGCCACCGAATCCGTATAGTAAAAGTGTGTCTCCATTATTTAACTTTCCTTCTTTTATAGCTAAATCTAGAGCGAGTGGAATGGTGACTGAAGAGGTATTCCCCATATATTCCACGCTCGTTAATGTTTTTTGTATTGGAATTTGAGATTTTTCGCAAATAGATTCGATCATTCGTAAGTTAGCGCTGTGGGGTATGAACCAGTCTATATCATCTACTTGCATATTTGCGGTATGTATTAAATCTTTTATGCCTTTTGGCACTGTACGTGTTGCCCATTTATATACTTCTCTTCCATTTTGAACGATTTTTTCATTTGTTTGCAGTGGTGTGCCATTCATAGTAGTAGATAAGTTTGTTCTATATAGATGAATGCCGCCATCACCGTTTGTTCCCATGTGAGCAGCGATAAAGCTTGGGGTGTCTTCATCTCTTTCTAATAAAATAGCTCCAGCACCATCACCGAATAAAATACAGGTCGTTCTATCGCTATAATCAGTAACTTTAGATAATGTTTCTGTCGCTACGACAAGTACTTTTTCATGTGATCCAGAAGTGATTAAGCTATTACCGACGTGTAGTCCATATGTAAAACCAGCACAAGTTGCATTTAAATCAAAAGCTAGTGTATGAGGTATGTTGAAGTATTGTTGTATTTGGCAAGCAACACTAGGGAAAACGTAATCAGCAGTAGTAGTAGCGACAATGATACAGTCGACATCTTCTAAGTTTTTCTTATATGTTGTACATAAATTTTTAATTGCTTTAATGGCTAAGTTTGAGGAGTATTCTTCTTCGCTAGCGATTCTTCTTTCCCTCATTCCTGTTCTTTGTAAAATCCATTCATCATTCGTATGGACCATCTTTTCTAAATCGTTATTAGACAATATTTGATCTGGAACATAAGTACCAATTGCAGTAATACGAGATTTAGAATGCATAGAAACATCTCCTAACTTTTATTTTTATAACCTGATACTAATATCAGGTTATAAAAATGTCAATAAAGATTTTTGTTGTATTAAAACGATAATACTTAACTTACTATGAAGGAATTTGGCGAGTGCTGTAAAAATAATATACGAGAAGTTTCTAAAATTGATAATTGCTTTTGTTATTTTTGTTGTGAAAAAACTCGCAAAAAATGACGATTAAAGTAAAAATATAACGATTTTCTTTAGTGTGATATAGGTTGTTAAACCTTGTGAAAGCGAATTACTTATGCTACACTTTATGTAACTTAAAATGAACGGAGGGGCTTCCTTTGATCTTAATCAGATTACGTCTCAATACTTTGTGCCAATAATTGAATAGCGCTCAAAGGCTCTGTCTGTGTACAGAGTGAACGGGATTGGTCTGCCTATTTTAAAGGAACCCTTTATTAAGCTTATATGTGAAAAAGAGGGAGGGACGAATACGCCCTCTTTTTGTTTTGCCTTTATAAATAGAATGGGATTGTATAGGTGAACACTTATTGTGGATACGTATACAATCTTGGGACTTTTTGACTATAAAATAGGATGAAAGCATAGCTTTCTTCTATTTCTTTGGTGAACCCTTATCCGTTTACGAAAACACAGGCAGCGACCTGTGTTTTTTATTTTACGTAATCGAAATGGAGGAATAAATATATGGAAGAAGTATTACAAAGAGCAGTTTTAGTTGGAGTAAATGTAGGTAATGAAGATGATTTTGCATATTCGATGGAAGAGTTAACAAATCTTGCGGAAGCTTGTGATGTAGAGGTAATTGGGCAAGTAACGCAAAATTTACAACGAGTAAATCCATCGCATTATATCGGAAAAGGAAAGATTGAAGAAGTTGCAGCGTATGTACAAGAAATAGATGCGAATATGGTTATCTTTAATGATGAATTATCTCCTTCACAAATTCGAAATTTAGAAGAGGATTTAGATTGTAAGGTAATTGATCGTACCATTTTAATTTTAGATATTTTTGCGCAACGTGCGAAAACGAAAGAAGCACAGCTACAAGTAGAAGTAGCCCATCTTCAGTATATGATGCCTCGTTTAATCGGTCTTCGTGAATCGTTAGGAAGACAGAGCGGCGGCGTTGGTACGAAAAATAAAGGTGTCGGTGAAAAGAAGTTAGAGTTAGACCGTCGTAAAATTGAAGAACAAATTTCAGTTTTAAATAAAGATTTAGAAGCGCTCGTTGCCCAGCGTCAAACGCAGCGAAAGCAGCGTAAGAAAAATGAAATACCTGTTGTAGCATTAGTAGGTTATACGAATGCAGGAAAGTCAACGACGATGAATGCAATGCTTGAAATTTATAATGGTACAGAAGAAAAGCAAGTATTTGAAAAAGATATGTTATTCGCGACGTTAGAAACATCTGTACGAAATATTGATTTACCAGATAATAAATCATTCTTATTAACAGATACAGTTGGATTTGTAAGTAAATTACCACATCATCTTGTGAAAGCGTTCCGTTCAACGTTAGAAGAAGTAGCGGAAGCAGATTTACTTATTCACGTCGTAGATTACGCAAATCCAAATTATGAACAATTAATTGATATTACAAATGAAACGTTAAAGAAAATTGGAGTAGAAAATATTCCAACGATCTATGCTTATAATAAATCAGATATGGTAGATGTTGAAATTCCGAAAGTGCAAGAAGATCGTGTTTATTTATCAGCGAAGAAACAAGTTGGAATTGAAGAACTTGTAGAAATGATTCGCTCACACATCTATAAAGAATATACGAAGTGTGAAATGTTAATTCCATATGATCAAGGACAGGTAGTTTCGTATTTCAATAATCATGCGCACGTTTTATCAACGAGTTATGAAAATGAAGGTACGAAACTAGAAGTGGAATGTAAGACGAGCGATTACGAGAAGTATAAGCGTTTTGCAATTTAATGTAAGAGGCAACCCAGTTTGTGATTGGGTTGCCTTTTTCTATAATGTTTTACGGCTGAAAGTTACAAGGATGCAAGTCAATGATGGGAGTTAAGTTATATTTCTGGAAAAAGAAATGAAAGCAGTATAGAATAGAAATGTTTCAAAAGTCAGAATTTATTACACCTACTGTAATAAATATATTTTTTGTACAGAAAGGAGCGATTCACATATGCAGGCAGTTTCGCAAAAAAACACAGTAGAAACACCGACAATATATCGAATATTATTTGCGATTAGCTTTGGACATTTTTTAAATGATTCGATGCAAGCAGTTGTACCGGCGTTGTTTCCTATTTTGGAAAAAACGATGAATTTATCCTATATGCAAGTAGGGTGGATTGCGTTTGCGTTAAATATGACGTCATCGATTATGCAACCGGTGTTTGGTATGTATTCAGATAAGAAGCCGTCACCATTTTTATTACCACTCGGCATGTTTTCAAGTATGCTTGGAATGATTGGACTCGCGTTTGCACCAAACTTTATTATTGTTATTATTTCTGTTTTATTTATTGGTTTAGGTTCCGCAGTCTTTCATCCAGAAGGCGCTCGTGTTGCGTATATGGCGGCAGGTGCAAAACGAGGGTTAGCGCAAGCGATTTATCAAGTTGGGGGAAACACGGGGAATTCTTTAGCTCCTATCTTTACAGCGCTAATTTTCGTTCCACTCGGTCAAATTGGTTCATTAGGTTTTACAGCATTTGCAGCAGTAGGAATTGCATTATTAATTTTCGTATCGAATTGGTACAAAAATGAATTAGCAACCGGCGCTGTAAGAAGGAAGAAGAGAGCTGCGCTTGAGGCGGAAAATGCAATTGTAAGTACACATATTAAATTCGTAATTATACTTCTTGTTTTTCTTACTTTTGTGCGCTCTTGGTACGGTGCAGGTATCGGGAATTTCTATCAATTTTACTTAATTGAGCATTATGGTTTATCTATAAAAAATGCCCAGTATTTCGTATTCGCATTTATGATTGCTGGTGTGTTAGGCACTTTCTTCGGAGGACCGTTAGCAGATCGATTTGGTAAGAAAAACATCATCGTATTTTCAATGTTAGGTTCAGCGCCACTTGCACTGTTATTACCACATGTCTCACTTGTGTGGGTCGTACCTTTATTTTTATGTATCGGTTTTATTAGTTCAAGTAGTTTTAGTGTAATTGTTGTATACGCGCAAGAGCTTGTTCCGGGAAAAGTGGGGATGGTATCAGGTCTAATTGTAGGTCTTGCGTTCGGCCTTGGTGCTCTAGGTGCTGTAGTACTAGGAAAGTTAGCTGATATATATAGCCTTCAGTTCATTATGATATTATGTAGTTGTTTACCGTTAATTGGACTTACTTCATGGTTATTACCAAGTGATAAGAAAACGATAGAATAGGGGATGCACTATGAAATTATGTGAAAACGTAACAGAATTAATAGGAGATACACCTGTCGTCCGATTATCTAAATTTATTCCGGAAGACGCAGCGGACGTGTATGTGAAACTAGAAATGTTTAATCCATCACGTAGTGTGAAAGACCGTGCTGCTTATAATTTACTTCACGTTGCAGAAGAAAATGGTCTCATTAAACCAGGGGATACAATTATTGAACCGACAAGTGGGAATACAGGAATTGGTTTAGCGATGAACGCAGCAGCTAAAGGGTATAAAGCGATTTTAATTATGCCAGACAATATGTCAAAAGAGCGTATTAATTTATTGAAAGCATACGGGGCAGAAGTAGTTTTAACACCAGCAGAACAAAGAATGCCAGGAGCAATTGCGAAGGCGTTAGAACTGCAAAAACAAATACCGAATAGTTTTATCCCGCAACAATTTGAAAATCCAGCTAATCCGAATATTCACCGTTATACGACTGCACTTGAAATTTACGAACAAATGGATGGAGAGCTTGATGCTTTTGTTGCAACGGCAGGAACAGGTGGAACGATTACAGGGACTGGTGAAACGTTAAAAGAGAAATTACCAAACTTATATATTGCAGTAGTGGAACCGAAAGGATCTCCCGTTTTATCAGGTGGTGTACCAGGTCCTCATAAACTAGTAGGAACAAGCCCAGGATTTATTCCGAAAAACTTAAATACAGAAGTGTATAACGAAATTATTCAAATTGCAGACGAAGAGGCTTTAACGACAATGAGAAATTTAGCTAGA
The DNA here is from genome assembly GCF_002218325.1 of Bacillus sp. M13(2017). Taxonomy (NCBI): domain Bacteria; kingdom Bacillati; phylum Bacillota; class Bacilli; order Caryophanales; family Bacillaceae; genus Bacillus; species Bacillus sp. M13(2017). The sequence continues at coordinate 102,609 of NZ_KZ268505.1, forward strand.
CAAGAAGGATTATTAGTTGGGCCATCTTCTGGAGCATCTGTTTACGCTGCGATTATGATAGCGAAACGTCTAGGCGTTGGTAAAAAAGTTTTATGTATTGCGCCTGATACAGGTGAACGTTATTTGAGCATGGGGTTATTTGAATAAAAAAGGATAGAAACACCTTAATAGTGAATAGCTGCTATTAAGGTGTTTGGTTTATGGAATGAAGAGGGGGAGAAGAACAATGAAACTATTAAAACCAATCCATGAATATAGTGAGCATATTACGGCGTATAGACAGGCATTTTTACAATCAGGGGAACAACCACATGGAAGTAGTTCTTTACAAAACTTTGATTCTCTTGATGAATGGTTTGAAAAAGTGAGTAAACAAGAACTAGGAGAAAATATACTAGCTAATCGAGTGCCATCTAGCCAGTTTTTAAGTTTTGAAAAAAGGGAACTTATAGGTTTTGTGAATATTAGACATAGATTAAATCCAGAATTATTACGGGAAAGCGGTCATATTGGATATAGTGTCCATCCAAATAAACGTCGCCACGGTTACGCTACGAAACAACTAAAGCTTGCATTAGCTGAAGCACAAAAATTAGGATTACAGAAAGTGTTAATAACTTGCGATAAATCCAATATCGGTTCTGCTAAAACGATTCAAAAGGTTGGCGGTGTGTTAGAAAATGAAGTAGTTTCTTCTCGTACTGGTGAAGTTATTCAGCGCTATTGGATAGAAATATGATGTAGTAGGAATTTGAAAAGGTAATGCAAGCTGTAAAATCGAAATAGATAAATGAAATATAAGGGATTACTGCAATTTTAGGGGGAAATGAAATGGGATTAAAAGAGAAAGCGATAGAGATGTCAGAGATTTATAGGAAAAATCCGAAAGTGGAAGCTATTATTTTAGCGGGTTCAGTAGCTAGAAAACTTGAAGATGAACATTCAGATATAGAATTACATATTTTATGGTCAACACCGCCGGAAGATGAGGATCGTAGGGCCCCTATTTATCATATTGATGGGAAAATATTATCGTATCATCCGTATGAGGAAGAAGAATGGTCGGAAACGTATTTAACGAAAGAGGGAATTAAATTAGAGATTAGTAACTTTTTAACAGAGACAGTAGAGAAAGTGATTTCGGATGTGGTGGATCAATATGATATAAGTTATGAAAAACAATGTATTGTATCATCTGTTCATGATGGTGTTAGTTTGTATGGAGAAGGGAAAGTGAATGAATTAAAAGATAGAGTAGCGGCATATCCAGATGAACTAGCAAAACGGATGATTTCAGAAAATCTATGGTTAAGTAATCGTTGGCACAATCGAAAGGCGCTTTTAAAACGGAAAGATTGGCTTATGCTTTATGATGTTATTTGTGAAGTACAAAGGAATGTATTTGGTGTTTTATTTGGTTTGAATAAAATGTACGTGCATCATCCAGCGTTTAAATGGATGCCTAATAATGTGGAACGAATGACTATTAAACCTGAAAAATTATATAAACGTATGGCAGATACATTAATAGGGAGTCCAGAAAATAGTGTGCAGGAGTTAGAGTTGCTAATAGAAGAAGTATTGCAACAAGTTCATACATACGCGCCAGGAGTAAATGTGGATGAGCAAGAAAAATCTATTTTTTATTTTGTGAAATAGAAAATAGTAATAAGGGGGAAGTTATGGGGTTTTTTAATAGGTTTTTTAAAAAAGTTGAAAAAGTAAATGAGCAAGAGGCCACTCTTCATGAATTAAGTGAAGAATTGTATGTTGAATCACCGGTAGAGGAAGCGACTAGTTACTGGGTATCAATGGCACAAAATATAATTATTAATGCTGTAAAAGCAGCTGACAATGATGTGGAACGTGCCTTCGTATTATTGAATTTGAAGAAAGGTGAGGCTTCATTTGATATTTTTTATCAAATAAACGGACAATTGTATTTCTGGGATCAGCTAGAAAATGAGACGATAAAAAATAGAATTCAGAACGAGTTGTTACCGCAAGCTCCAGAAGTTTCAAATGCAGTAAATGAGCAATTTCGTGAAGCTGATCACCCTATAATTTCGTTCGCACAATTGCAGTTTGAATGGGAAACGAAAGCCTGGTTCTCACATATAATTTGGGAAGATAACCTTGCTGCTCAATTGCCAAAAACTCAAATTTTAAATGAATGGTTTCGTGTAATTAAAGAAGAAACGAAAAATAGACCACTGGATAGTGATGCGGAATTTTCTTGGTATCCATCAAACTCTTAAAAACTAATACAGATAGAGATAGGTTATGTTTCTAGATGATTTTTCTTCTGGAATAAGTATCAATAATACGTAATTCTTTTTCTATTGCCTGTTAGAATTCGTTATGTACTAATCTACTTGTTTTCTAAACTAAAACTTATATTTCGAATTTTTAAATAGATTGTAATACATAAAAATTCAAAATATAAGTTGACACTATTTTTAATGTGTGATAAAAATGATAGTAATCAATTCGGAAAATAATATTTGGGCAATGAAAGGGTATAGTAGTGAATATCTCCCTATTTCAGAGAGCTGATGGTTGGTGTGAATCAGTATATAGATTATTCATGAAGTTCGTCCTGGAGCATCTTTCATAAATCTCGCATTATGAGGAAATGAAAGACGGTAGTTTATACCGTTATCAAATAAAGTGGTGAAGATTTTTTCACAACTAGGGTGGTACCGCGATATTTATCGTCCCTACGTATTTACGTAGGGACGTTTTTTATTTAGGTCCTAACTTTGGTGTGGCTTCATAACTAGGGTGGTACCGCGATATTTTATCGTCCCTACGTTTTTGCGTAGGGGCGTTTTTATTTAGGTGGTTTCTTAGTGTTCTTCACAACTAGGGTGGTACCGCGATATTTTTGTCGTCCCTACGTATTTACGTAGGGGCGTTTTTTTATTATTAGGGAGGAAGTGAACGTATTAGAAAAGAGTATTGATAGAACAATATAAATACCGAATTGTAACAAAAAAGAAGAGATAGAGAGGAGATTAATAAATGAATTCACAGCAATGGACATCGAAATTAGGTTTCGTATTAGCTGCAGCAGGTTCGGCAATTGGTCTTGGGGCGATTTGGAAATTCCCATATATGGCCGGCATTGGAGGAGGCGGAGCATTCTTCCTAATTTTCATCGGTTTCACATTATTAATTGGTTTACCGCTATTATTAGCTGAATTTGTTATTGGAAGAAGTACACAAAAAGAGGCTGTTGATGCATATAGAGAGATTGCTCCTAAAACGTTATGGCCTTGGTTAGGTAAATTAGGAATTGTAACATGTTTCATATTACTTTCTTTCTACAGTGTTGTAGGAGGCTGGATTTTATTATATTTATGGAATGCAATTACAGGTAGACTATGGGAAGGAAATGGAGCATACGAAGCTACGTTTGGTGAAATCATTTCCAATCCATATTTAGCAGTTGGATCACAGCTATTATTCATCCTTATTACTATTTTTATCGTAAGTAAAGGTGTACAAAATGGTGTTGAAAAAGTAAATAAATATTTCATGCCAGCACTATTTGTTTTATTCTTTGTATTAATAGTTCGTGCACTTACGTTAGATGGTGCCGGAGAAGGCGTTCGTTTCTTCTTACAACCTGATTTCTCACATGTAACATCAGAAGTTATTTTATACGCAATGGGGCAATCGTTCTTCTCGTTATCTGTCGGGGTAGCCGTTATGGTAACGTATAGCTCGTATTTACCGAAAGAAGAAAGCTTACCACGTTCAGCATTTTCTATCGTAGCATTAACTCTTGTTATTACATTACTTGCAGGACTTGCAATTTTCCCAGTTGTGTTCGCATTCGGAATGGAACCATCTCAAGGACCGGGACTATTATTTATCGTATTGCCAGCTATTTTCAGTAAAATGGCATTTGGAAAATTATTCTTCATCGTTTTCTTATTACTATTCTTCTTCGCTACGATTACATCAGCAATTTCGATGTTAGAAATTAGTGTTGCGTCGTTAACATCAAAAGGTAAAGGGAAACGTGAAAAAATGGCCTTAATCGTAGGGTTATTAATCTTCGTTGTTGGGGTACCATCAGCATTATCATTCGGTATATTAAGTGATCTGAAGATTTTCGGAAAGACAGTCTTTGATTTAGCGGACTATGCAGTAAGTAACGTATTAATGCCACTAGGTGTATTATTAGTTTCTATCTTTGTTCCTTTGAAAATGAAGAAAGATGTATTAATGAAAGAGCTAGGTGTAAGTAAAAATAAAGGTTATAAACTATTCGTATTATGGTTATTCTTACTTCGGTATATCGCACCAATTGCGATTATTATCGTATTCTTAAATGTACTTGGCATTATATAAAAAGAAAGGTAGCGTATCATACAAAGATACGCTACCTTTTTATTTTGCTCTTTTTTGCAATTCATTTACTGTTACGAACTGATAGCCCTTCTTAGATAAAGAATCTAAAATACCTTCAATCGTTTGTAAATTTTCATTAGACTCATCATACATAGAATGCAATAAAATGATAGAACCTGGTTTTACATTTTTATTAACATATTCAATTTTATCAGCCGTAGATTTATAAAAAGTATCGGGCTCAAGATCCCATATAATCGTTTCGATATTATTTTTATTTAAATAATAGGGTAGTCCAATTAATTTTTTCCCGTTAGGAGGCCTAAAATCAATTTCGTCTGTAAATCCTGTTTGGCGGATTAATGAATTCGTTTTTTCTATTTCACCTTTAATGAAAGAAGGTGTTTTGAAAACCATTCTATTATGAGAATATGTATGGTTTCCAAGTTGGTGCCCAGATTGCGCGATAGCTTCTCCTAACGATAAATTTTTCTCTAATTCATTTCCAATTAAAAAGAAAGTAGCTTTAGCGTTGTATTTATCTAGTAGCGGTAATATTTGTTTTACATTGTTAGTAGGGCCATCATCAAAAGTTAAAGCAATCACTTTTTCATTTGTTTCTACGCGTTGTGTTAAATCTCCAAATAATTGAAAGCTTCTTGCGTTCATCAATTTGTATGTTCCAAATAATGCCGTGATAATAAAGAATAGTGTAACGGTTGTAATGATAATTTTTTTCCTCATAATGTAACCTCACAATGATTTTTGATTCAATTAAAAAGTATTATATCAAATTAAGTAATTTCACGCTTTAAAAAGGATGTGGATGCAAGGGGAAGGGATTTATCATATAATAAAATGCAAAAGGTATATTAGGAGGTGTTTAAATGGCGATTACAATTCAATTGCCAGACACTGCAACGTCTCATGCAAAGCCAAGTATGGAAATGGCGATACTTTGCGTGAGGTAGACAAGTAATATACAATCGCCTAAATGAGCTCGTATCATTTTTTATATTTGGCTTTGCACCTTATTGAAATGAACCATAAAAAATAAGGGGCGAGCAGAAATGAAATACGTTAAAGCCGCGACGGTTTTACCAGAAAGTTTAATTACTGAAATTCAAAAGTATATACAAGGTGAAACAATTTATATTCCGAAACAAGAAACGAAACATTATAAATGGGGTACACGATCTGGCGGAAGAAAACAACTAGATGAAAGAAATAAAGCGATTAAAGAAGCGTTTAAAAGTGGGATTGCTATTCATCAACTTGCAGAAGAATATTTTCTTTCTGGGGAAACGATTAAAAAGATTGTATATTCTAAATGAGCATAAAAGAGTCTAGTTCAAATATTATTTTGAACTAGACTCTTTTTGCTTTGTATGTATTGGATATATAGGGTGTGAATGGGCATGATAATAGAAAAAATGAATCGCAATAGTATTGTATAGAAATGTGAATAGGAATAAAAACTTTATATTTCATATTACAGAAAGGTGAACATATATGAATCATCTTGGACAAATAACGATAGAACTTTTTGTTGGTTTTTTTGTTTTATTAATTGCTACTAAAATATTAGGGAAAACACAAATATCACAGCTAACCCCTTTTGATTTTATTTCTGCGATTGTAATCGGAGAACTAGTTGGAAACACTGTATATGATCCTGAGGTGAGAGTATGGTCTATTTTATACGCTGTTTTTGTATGGGTAATATTAATTTACGCAATAGAAGCAATAACACAAAAATTTAGAAGGACAAGAAAGTTCTTTGAAGGATACCCTTCTATTATCATTCGTAATGGGCATATTGATAGAGAACAATTAAAATCAAATCATTTGGATATTAACCAATTACAACAAATGTTAAGACAACAAAAAGATATATTTTCAATCCGAGAAGTTGAATATATGATATTGGAACCTAATGGAAACATAAGCGTTCTGAAAAAAAGTAAATACGAATCTCCTACTATAAATGATTTAAGTTTAAAACATAAGCCTGTATACTTACCAATTTCATTAATTAGTGATGGGAAAGTAGTTAAGGATAATTTGAGGGAAGCAGGATTTGATGAAGGGTGGCTTTATAAACAAATAAAGCAAAAAGGAATTACTAAATTTGAAGACGTATTATATGCGGAATGGAAAGCAGATGATGGCTTCTTTTGTCAGGAAATGCAGCGGTAGAGAATAAGTGATATATGTAATGTTTGTTTCTAAGTTATCTTTTACATATCAAAAAACGTAATCATTGTATACAATAAAACTAGATCAACAATTTGTATGGAGTGATAAAGATGGAAGCGTTTATTAGAAGTGATCAATATAATTTTATAAAATCACAAGCTTATATTTTAGCAAACGGGCATGCAACCGCAAATGATAGAGGTGTAATTCAAGCGTTAAAATCGCTTGCGATTGAAAAGATAATACATGTATTTGAGAATTTAACGGATGAACAGAAAGAGTTAATTGATACGGTATTAACAGTTCAAAATAGAGAAGATGCAGAATCATTTTTAATGAAAATAAATCCGTATGTAATTCCGTTTCAAGAAGTTACAGCACAAACATTAAAAAAATTGTTTCCTAAAGCGAAAAAGTTAAAACTTCCTGATATGGAAGAAATAGATATGAAAGAAATATCTTATTTAAGCTGGATTGATAAGGGATCAAGCAGGAAATTTATTATAGCGAAAAATGATAAAAATAAATTTGTTGGTCTGCAAGGAACGTTCCAAAGTTTAAATAAAAAAAGCATTTGTTCGTTATGTCATGGACATGAAGAAGTTGGGATGTTTTTAGTTGAAATTAAAGGCGATGTACCAGGAACTTTCGTAAAAAAAGGAAACTATATTTGCAAAGATGGTGTAGCTTGTAATCAGAACATGAAATCACTTGATAAATTACAGGATTTTATTGAGCGATTAAAGAAATAAAATGGAAGACCTCTAGTACTTAAACTGGAGGTTTTTATTTTTTGAAGAAGTAGATTAAAAATTTAACTGTACTATGATTATTAGAGGATAATTAGTTCAATAGATAAACGGAAATCAAAAACGAAACCTTATAACCGTATCTCCCAATCAGTTTTAGAACGATTATTTGAAAAACTGAATCACTTACGTCACAACTTCAATGAAACAAAAACCTATATGTTATTATTTTCCGTAACACTAATGTCATATTATAAGATAAGATTTTCGAACATTTAATAGGGAGGCGTTTCTATTGAAAATCAGTGAGCTGTCTAAAAAGACAGGTGCAAGTATCCGATCCATAAGGCATTATGAGGAAAAAAATCTAATTACCGCTGTACGCCTTGAAAATGGTTATCGCGAGTTCGATAAATCCGCCATCAAACGTATTCGAATTATTCAACTTTATTTAGGTTTGGGGCTGACAACGGGACAAATTGAGGAAATATTGAAATGCGAGGATAATGGTCCGGAAGACTATGAATTTTGTGAAGAAATGCTGGAAACTTATCAAGTGAAGCTGGATCAAATTAACAGACAAATCAGTGTATTGGACGTTGTAAAGCATCGGTTGGAAAAACAAATCATGCAAATGACGGATAAAAGAAGAATGAGAAATGGAAATTCTCTTAGTTGAAACAACGAAATAATTGAAGATCCCAGTCCGCGATTATGGCGGAATCCGGGATCTTTACAGAAGACTATGATGTTATGCAGACGGTTTCTTTAGCAGTTCGGTCAAGCGAGAGAATCCGTCGGTTCCGTAGCCCTCGTTGATGGCCTGCTGGGTTACGGCCATTGCAGCACTCAGAACGCTGACGTCGAGGCCGTGGTGCTGAGCAGCATGGATGATGTGCTCCATTCCTGCCGAGGCCGAGATGATATTGGACTTGTCACCAGGGTAGTGACCCGAGTCTACTTCATTTGCTAAATAAGCCATGATGTCGGGCAAGATGCCTATGATACCCTGGGCATAAACAGCGAACTCCTTTGCCGGAATATTCTCGGCAGTGGCAAGGGCGAGAGCGTGAACGTAACCGCTCATGGATGTCCAAAAGAGATCGAGCAGGGCCACATCATATGCCGCTGCCCGGCCAGGGTCCGCCCCAAGATAAGAAGTAGTGCCACCCAAGCTTGCCAAGGTCGGTTGGTGGGCCTTAAAGATGGATTCTGGTCCACTATACAGGACGGAAGCCGCAGGCGTCCCGATGGTTGGAGTAGGGGTCATAATCGCCCCATCGAGGTAATCGACTCCGTGTTGGGCAGCCCATGTGGCCATTTCACGGGCACGTTTGGGCGAGTCGGCAGTGAGGTTCACCAGTGTCCGTCCCTTCAGGGCATCTCCCGCAGGGGCAAGGACTTCACGGACGATATTGTAGTCCAGAACACAAATGATCACCAGGGGACTTGCAGAGACCGCGGCGATAACTGAATTCGAAAGAATCGCCCCCTGAGAAACAAGATAATCGGCTTTTTCGGCAGTTCGGTTCCATAATGTCGTAGGGTGGCCGTTCATCAGGAATGTACCAGCCAGCGCCTGGCCCATCGGACCCAAGCCAATAACTGTAACAGGTGAACGGTTCGGGTTCTCCATCATAGATACATCTGTATCTGATACTTGACTGATATTTTGTTCTTTCTCACTTTGGTCATTTTTCTTCAATGAAAATGCCTCCTTTCAGATGTTCAAACTTAATTCTAAAGTATGACACCAGTGTCACAGTCAACAAAAATATTTTGGTTATAATATTTCAACAAACCAGTTATAAGTAATCTATTATTCCATTAAAGGGCGAGATTGCGGAAAAAGTAGTGAAAAGTGATACATATTATCGATGACTAATATGTATCACTCTTTATTATTTATGACTTTTTACGATTTAGGTCTTGATAATGAAATAAAGTTTGATAAAAGATATACTTTGAAATAGTTGTTTATTTTGAAGGAGGTAAATATGAATTACATTTCACCGGAAGAAGAAATGTTAAAAGCGAAACGGTGGTCTAAAGATACGATAGCAGCGGGTCGTGGTCATACCGTTGCTCTTAAATTAGATTGGTAGTGGGTAAATAATAAACTTGGTCAATGTGATGTAAGCAGCTGGAAAGATATTATGGCAATAGCAGCTGGTACGAATCATACAATCGGACTTAAATCAGACGGTACCGTGGTGGCAGTCGGGTGGAATGAGTATGGTCAATGTAATGTAAGCGATTGGCGTAATATTGTAGCGATAGCGGCTGGTTGTGCGCATACGGTCGGTCTAAAATTAGATGGCACCGTGGTAGCAGTAGGTGATAATACATACGGTCAATGCGATGTAGGTAGTTGGCGCAACATCCGATTGCCTGGCAAATAGTTAATGTACAACAAATCATTAGTAATATTATTCTATTTTAGGAGTAATTATGGAATAGAACATGTACATAAGAATCCCTTTTCAAAAGGGGGGGTATTCTTTTCTGTAAAATGAAGGTCTAAATGGGATTTTCAAATAAATTTTATTTCAAAGCTACAGCAAAAGAGATAAATAAGACATAGGAGAGCTGAAGAAATACTTAAAAAGTTTTTGCTTTCTTTACCGGATGTTTTACTTGTATGCATTGTTATCTACATAACATACACAACTACTCTTAGTTTTGTACAGATGTTAATAATTTCAATTGCAATCGGAATCATTTGTGGTCTTGTTATAAGGATTGGTAAGGATGTATTTATGTATATAAGGTGGACAATGAAACAGAGGAAATCTTGAATACGTTGTATTGCTATTAGGAGGAGATGAAATGACTAAGAAAAAGAGTAGAGTGAAAAATGAAGTAGCGCTTTGGGCATTAACAGCGGTTGTTCTCATCATTGTATGGTACTTTTATCAAAAATAAAAACGCATCGTACTAAAAAAGCACGATGCGTTTTTATTATTTTTTTTGCCAATTTTCTTTTATAAAGTCTTCACGGCCAGATTCTTTTTGCTCAGTAGCATATTTCTCTGGGTTCTTTTTATAGAAATGTTGATGGTATTCTTCAGCCTCATAAAAAGGTGCAGACGGGCGAATTGCAGTTACGATTGGATCTTTAAACATACCGCTTTCTGCAAGAGATTGTTTTGATTTTTCAGCAAGCTCTTTTTGTGTTTCAGTATGATAAAAAATAGCAGTGCGATAAGATGGACCACGGTCAAAGAATTGTCCGCCATCATCAGTTGGATCGATTTGTGGCCAATATAAGTCTAGTAATTTCTGATAAGGAAAAATAGAAGGATCGAATGTAATTTGAACAACTTCTAAATGTCCAGATGTTCCAGCTTTTACTTGTTCATATGTTGGATTTTCTACATGACCTCCTGCATAGCCAGAAAGTACTTTATGAATACCAGGAAGTTCATCAAATGGTTTTACCATGCACCAAAAGCAACCGCCTGCGAAGGTTGCGAGTTCGTATGTTTTTTCGGACATTGCTGTAATCCTCCTAAATGTATATGTTTTATATAGTATTATATAAATTGTTTTATTGCGCAATAAAAAAGATTTGAAAATATATGTTTTTTATAAACAAGATCCTCCGCTCACATCAATTAATTGTCCAGTAACCCAGCGGCTGTCTGGAGAAGCAAGAAATGCAGCAGTATCGGCAATGTCTTCTACTTCACCTAAGCGATTGAAAGCGGAAATAGTAGTAGCGTACTGCTTCATCATTGGGTCGCTCAAGAGTTCTGCATTCATATCTGTTTTAATAAATCCTGGAAGTATTGCATTCACCGTTATTCCTCGTGCTCCAAGCTGTTTTGCTAGTGTAAAAGTCAGTGTATTAATAGCGCCTTTCGTCATACTATATGCAACAAAATCAGGTAAAGAAATGCGGGTGGCAGCGGATGAAATATTAATAATTCGGCTATTGTCACGTAAACGTGGTAGTGCTAGTTGAATGATAAAGAATGGAGCTTTTGCATTTACTGAAACCATTCTATCAAAAAATTGTTCAGTCGTTTCTTCAATAAAAGCACCAGGACCAATGCCAGCATTGTTTATTAAAATATCAAATTGTGTTTCACCAGTGCACTTTTGTAATTCAGTATCTAAAGCGTTATAAAGGTTTTCTACACCGTGTAAGGATTCTAGATTTGCGCCGATAGAAAAAGCTTGGCCACCATCTGATCGAATTTCATGAACAGTTTCTTCAGCGTCATCTTTTCGATTACCGTAATGAACAGCAACCAATGCACCGTCATTTGCTAAACGTTTAGCGATCGCTCGTCCAATTCCTCGGCTTGCTCCTGTAACTAACGCTACTTTCCCTTTTAACATAGTTTCCTCATCTCCTCATAAACTTTATAAGTTTTTCTTTATGTAGTAATGCAAACATACTTAAGTAATATATGAGTGTATGTAAGTAATGCATTCCAATTTTGATTTGAGAAAAAATAAATAGAATGAATTTTGATTTTTTCGAAAAAACATGTTGACAACGAAAAGAACAACGTCCTATAATACGTGTAACAAATAAAAGTTAATTAAGAATTTTCTAACTTTATATGTTGTATATGCAAAGAAGAGGAAAGTAGATGATTATGATCGTTTCAGAGAGCTACTCCAAGGCTGTGAGGGTAGTAACAATCGAATCATTGAAGATCACCTCGGAGCATCGCTTGCGAAAGGGAAACTGAGTAGAGGGCGGCGGCATCGTCTCCGGTAAAAGGACGGAGGTCTGATTGGACCTACAAAGCTTATATTTCGTGAGAAGTATAAGGAAGCTGAGTGGTAACGCGAAACTCTCGCCTCAGCAATCAAAGCTACTAAATTGTAGTAGTTGATTGCTGAGGCGAGAGTTTTTATTTTTTAAAATAGAAGAAGAGAATGCGTAGAAGAGGAGAGTAAATGATAAAGATTGTTTCAGAGAGCTGCCCCGAGGCTGTGAGGGTGGTAACGATTCACCCATTGAAAATCACCTTGGAGCACTACTTTTGAAAACTAGTAAAAAGTAGCGGGGTTGTTCCCGATAGAAAAACAAAAGTCTAATTGGACTTGCAGAGCTTATATTTCGTGAGAAGTATAAGGAAGCTGAGTGGTACCACGATTCCCTCGTCTCAGCAATGGATCGCTACAAGTATGTATGTAATCGATTGTTGAGACGAGTATATTTTTAAGGTTTATATACTGAATATTCTGTTAAAAATACTCATCTCAGCAATCGATGTAGAAATAGGTTGCAAAAATAGAGAAAAAAGAGGAGCGATGTGAGATGGGAAACCAGTACATTTACATGAATGGGGAATTTGTAGAAAAAGAAAAGGCAGTTGTTTCAGTTTATGATCACGGTTTTTTATACGGAGACGGTGTATTTGAAGGGATTCGTAGTTACGGAGGAAATGTATTTTGTTTAAAAGAACATGTGAAACGATTATATGAATCAGCGAAATCTATTTTACTAACAATTCCAATGACGGTAGAAGAAATGGAAGAAGCGGTTTTACATACACTCCAAAAAAATGAATATGCTGATGCTTACATTCGCTTAATTGTCTCAAGAGGAAAAGGTGACTTAGGGCTCGATCCGAGAAGTTGTGTGAAGCCGAGCGTAATTATTATTGCAGAACAATTAAATTTATTCCCACAAGAATTTTATGATAATGGGTTAAGTGTTGTATCTGTTGCATCAAGACGTAATACGCCAGACGCGTTAGATCCACGTATTAAGTCAATGAATTATTTAAATAACGTACTTGTAAAAATTGAAGCGGCACAAGCAGGAGTGTTAGAGGCTCTTATGTTAAATCAACAAGGATATGTTTGTGAAGGTTCTGGCGATAATGTTTTCGTTGTGAAAGATGGAAAAGTATTAACCCCGCCATCCTATTTAGGAGCATTAGAAGGTATTACGAGAAATAGTGTTATCGAGCTATGTGAACGACTGAGTATTCCGTGTGAGGAAAGACCATTCACTCGCCATGATGTATATGTAGCGGATGAAGTATTTTTAACAGGAACAGCAGCGGAGTTAATTCCAGTTGTAAAAGTTGATTCGAGAGAAATTGGAGATGGGAAACCAGGAAATGTAACGAAACAATTGACTGAAGAATTTAAAAAATTAACGAGAGAAAGAGGAGTACGTGTTCCCGGGCTGACGGAAAGCTTAGCATAAATAAGGAGAGGAGTTAATTGAAATGAAGCAGCAGTATACAGCGTATGAGAAGTTACAGTATGAAGAAATGACAGGCGCTGGGCACGTGATTCAATGTTTAAAGAAATTAGGTGTAACGACCATTTTCGGCTATCCAGGCGGAGCGATTTTACCAGTATACGATGCGTTATACGAAAGTGGTTTGAAACATGTTTTAACTCGTCATGAACAAGCTGCCATTCATGCGGCTGAAGGATATGCGAGAGCTTCTGGAAAAGTCGGGGTAGTCTTTGCTACCTCTGGTCCAGGGGCGACAAATTTAGTTACGGGCTTAGCAGACGCTTATATGGATTCGATTCCTTTAGTTGTCATTACCGGCCAAGTTGCAACGCCTTTAATTGGTAAAGATGGATTTCAAGAAGCGGATGTTGTCGGAATTACAGTACCTGTTACGAAGCATAATTACCAAGTTCGTGATGTAAATCATGTATCACAAGTTATGCAAGAAGCTTTTTACATCGCCAAAAGCGGACGACCGGGACCAGTATTAATCGATATTCCAAAAGATGTTCAAAATGCAAAAGTCACCAGTTTCTTTAATGAAGAAGTTGATATTCCGGGGTACAAACCAGAACTTGTACCAGACAGCATGAAACTTAGAGAGGTGGCTAAAGCAATTTCAAAATCAAAGCGTCCACTTCTTTATATTGGAGGAGGTGTCATTCATTCAGGTGGATCCGATGAACTCTTCGGATTCGCAAGGGAGAACCGTATTCCAGTCGTTTCAACTTTAATGGGACTTGGTGCATATCCACCGGGGGATCCATTGTTTCTAGGGATGCTTGGTATGCATGGGACATACGCTGCTAATATGGCGGTAACAGAATGTGATTTACTACTTGCATTAGGTGTTCGCTTCGATGATCGTGTAACAGGAAAATTAGAACTTTTTTCTCCACACTCGAAAAAAGTACATATTGATATTGATCCTTCTGAGTTTCATAAAAATGTAACTGTAGAGCATCCGATTGTTGGTGATGTAAAAAAAGCGTTACACATGTTGTTACATATGTCTATTTATACACAAACAGACGAATGGCTTCAGAAAGTAAAGACATGGAAAGAAGAATATCCACTTTCTTATAAGCAAAAAGAATCTGAGTTAAAACCACAGCATGTGATCAACTTAGTAAGTGAATTAACGAATGGTGAAGCGATTGTCACAACAGAAGTAGGACAGCATCAAATGTGGGCTGCTCACTTCTATAAAGCAAGAAAACCTCGGACGTTCCTTACTTCTGGAGGATTAGGTACGATGGGGTTTGGGTTTCCAGCAGCAATTGGTGCTCAGCTAGCTAAAAAAGAAGAACTTGTCATTTGTATTGCAGGTGACGCTTCTTTTCAAATGAACATTCAAGAACTACAAACAATTGCTGAAAATAACATCCCTGTAAAAGTATTTATTATAAATAACAAATTTTTAGGGATGGTAAGGCAATGGCAAGAAATGTTTTATGAAAATCGTTTATCAGAATCAAAAATTGGATCGCCAGATTTTGTGAAAGTAGCAGAAGCTTATGGAGTGAAGGGATTAAGAGCAACAAATTCAACCGAGGCGAAACAAGTGATGTTAGAAGCTTTTGCTTATGAAGGTCCTGTCGTAGTTGATTTTTGTGTAGAAGAAGGTGAAAACGTATTTCCGATGGTTCCGCCAAACAAAGGGAATAACGAAATGATTATGAAGAGGTGGGAAGAATGAGTCATACTTTTTCACTCGTTATTCATAACGAGCCAAGTGTCTTATTACGTATAAGTGGGGTTTTTGCTCGGCGTGGTTATTATATTTCTTCTTTACACTTAAATGAAAGAGATACTAGTGGTGTTTCTGAAATGAAACTCACAGCAGTTTGTACTGAAAATGAAGCGACATTACTTGTTAGTCAGTTGAAAAAATTAATTGATGTTCTGCAAGTAAATAAATTATAAGGAGTGTATGGAATATGAAAACGTATTATGAGAAAGATGCAAATGTAGAGTTATTACAAGGGAAAACTGTTGCAGTAGTTGGCTATGGATCACAAGGTCATGCGCAAGCACAAAATTTACGTGATTCTGGTGTAGAAGTTGTAGTTGGTGTTCGTCCTGGTAAGTCGTATGAAGTAGCGAAAGCGGATGGGTTTGAAGTAATGTCTGTTTCAGAAGCGGTTCGAACCGCACAAGTTGTACAAATGTTATTGCCAGATGAACAGCAAGCTCATGTGTATAAAGCAGAGGTAGAAGAGAATCTTCGTGAAGGACAAATGTTACTTTTCTCACATGGATTTAACATTCACTTCGGACAAATTAATCCGCCAAGTTATGTAGATGTAGCGATGGTTGCGCCAAAAAGTCCAGGTCATCTCGTTCGCCGTGTATTTCAAGAAGGAAATGGTGTTCCGGCATTAGTCGCAGTACATCAGGATGCAACGGGAACAGCATTACATGTAGCACTTGCGTATGCAAAAGGTGTAGGGTGTACACGTGCGGGTGTAATTGAAACGACATTCCAAGAAGAAACTGAAACGGATTTATTCGGTGAGCAAGCTGTACTTTGCGGCGGGGTAACTGCACTTGTGAAGGCCGGGTTCGAAACGTTAACGGAAGGTGGATATCGTCCTGAAATTGCATACTTTGAATGTTTGCATGAATTAAAGCTAATTGTTGACTTAATGTACGAAGGTGGATTAACGACTATGCGCCATTCTATTTCAGATACGGCAGAGTTTGGAGATTATGTAACAGGATCGAGAATTGTTACAGATGAAACGAAGAAAGAAATGAAGCGTGTTTTGACAGAAATTCAGCAAGGTGAATTTGCGAAGAAATGGATTTTAGAAAATCAAGCAGGGCGTCCGACGTATAACGCAATGAAAAAAGCAGAACAAAATCATCAATTAGAAAAAGTGGGAGCAGAGCTTCGTGAAATGATGAGCTGGATTCATGCACCGAAAGAATTAGTAAGGAAATAGAGTAAGAGAGTATAAATGAAAAATATGTAAGAGGGGATTTGACAAGATGAGAAGTGACATGATTAAAAAAGGTTTTGATAAAGCGCCGCACCGTAGTTTATTAAAAGCAACTGGTTTGAAAGATGAAGATTTTGATAAACCTTTCATAGCGATTTGTAATTCTTTTATTGAAATTATTCCAGGGCATAAGCACTTG
Organism: Bacillus sp. M13(2017); assembly: GCF_002218325.1. Lineage (NCBI taxonomy): Bacteria > Bacillati > Bacillota > Bacilli > Caryophanales > Bacillaceae > Bacillus > Bacillus sp. M13(2017). The sequence continues at coordinate 119,283 of NZ_KZ268505.1, forward strand.
AACGAGTTTGGGAAACTTGTAAAAGAGGCAGTTCGCGCGGCAGGTATGGTACCATTCGAATTCAATACAATTGGAGTTGACGATGGTATTGCGATGGGACATATCGGTATGCGTTATTCTCTTCCGAGTCGTGAAATTATTGCAGATTCAGTAGAAACGGTTGTAAATGCACACTGGTTTGACGGCATGATTTGTATCCCAAACTGTGACAAAATTACACCTGGTATGATGATGGCTGCACTACGTATTAACATTCCGACTGTGTTTGTTTCAGGCGGCCCGATGGCAGCAGGAAAAACATCTAAAGGAGAAGTTGTTGATTTAAGTTCCGTTTTTGAAGGAGTAGGAGCTTATCAATCTGGGAAAATTTCAGAAGAAGAATTAAAAGATATTGAAGATCATGGCTGTCCATCTTGTGGCTCTTGTTCGGGTATGTTTACCGCGAACTCTATGAATTGTTTATGTGAAGTGTTAGGTTTAGCTCTTCCTGGTAACGGGAGTATTTTAGCAATTGATCCAAGACGTGAAGAGTTAATTAAACAAGCAGCAGAGAAATTGAAAATTTTAATTGAAAGAGATATTAAGCCGCGTGATATTGTAACAGAAGAAGCGATTGACGATGCTTTTGCACTTGATATGGCGATGGGTGGATCAACGAATACAGTATTACATACGCTAGCACTCGCACAAGAGGCAGGACTAGATTATGATATGAATCGTATTGATGCAGTTTCAAGACGTGTACCTCATTTATGTAAAGTAAGTCCAGCCTCAAATTGGCATATGGAAGATATTGATCGTGCGGGCGGGATTAGTGCAATTTTGAAAGAGATGAGCCGGAAAGAAGGAGTACTTCATCTTGATCGAATAACTGCTACTGGGCAAACATTAAGAGAAAATATTGCTGAGGCAGAGATTAAAGATAAGGAAGTTATTCACTCTCTTGAAAACCCTCATAGTGAGGAAGGAGGATTGCGTATATTAAAAGGAAACCTTGCGAAAGATGGAGCTGTTATTAAAAGCGGTGCAACAGAGGTAAAGCGTTTTGAAGGACCTTGCGTTATTTTTAATTCACAAGATGAGGCACTTGCTGGCATTATGCTTGGGAAAGTGAAAAAAGGAGATGTAGTTGTCATTCGTTATGAAGGACCAAGAGGTGGCCCTGGTATGCCAGAAATGTTAGCACCAACGTCAGCGATTGCTGGTATGGGATTAGGTGCAGATGTTGCGCTATTAACGGATGGTCGTTTCTCGGGTGCTTCACGTGGTATTTCAGTAGGGCATATTTCACCAGAAGCAGCTGCGGGCGGAACGATTGCGCTTCTTGAACAAGGGGATATCGTTTGTATCGATGTTGAGGAAAGATTGTTAGAAGTAAGAGTGAGTGATGAAGAATTAAATAAGCGTAAAAAAGAGTGGGAAAGACCAGAACCGAAAGTGAAAACTGGCTGGCTTGGACGTTATGCACAAATGGTAACATCGGCGAATACAGGTGCAGTTCTAAAAATCCCGGATTTTGATTGAGCCAATTTAAAAAAGATAAGGATGATATAATAATGGTGCAGAAGGTAAAGGAGAGAGTGAAAATTGAAGAGATCTTAATGGCACATAATTGCATGAAAGATATCATTATTAAAACACCGTTACAACGTGATACAGTTTTATCTGAGAAATATGATTGTGACGTTTATGTAAAACGAGAAGACTTACAATTGATTCGCTCTTTCAAAATTCGTGGTGCGTACAATTTAATTCAAAGTTTATCGGAAGAACAATTACAAAACGGCGTTGTTTGTGCAAGTGCTGGTAATCATGCACAAGGAGTTGCTTATACGTGCAATTTATTGAAGATTCCGTCAAAGATATTTATGCCGACAACGACACCTAAACAAAAAGTATCGCAAGTACAGTTTTTTGGTGGCGATTTTGCGGAAATTGTATTAGTTGGTGATACATTTGATAGTTCGTTCCAAGAAGCACAGCGCTATTGTGAAGAAAATAGGATGACGTTCGTTCATCCATTTGATGATCCGTATGTAGTTGCTGGTCAAGGAACAGTGGCAGTTGAAATTATGCATGATATGGAGAAACCAGTGGATTATATCTTTACAGCAATTGGTGGTGGTGGATTAGCATCAGGTGTTGGTACATATGTAAAAGGTGTTAGTCCTGCTACAAAAGTCATTGGTGTAGAGCCGATGGGAGCTGCCTCTATGAAAGAGGCCTTTCTTCAAAATGAAAATGTTGCATTAGAGAAAATAGATAGTTTTGTTGATGGGGCAGCTGTTAAAAAGGTCGGAAAGTTAACATTTGAAACTTGTAAAGATGTAATTGATGACATTGTTTTAGTACCAGAGGGAAAAGTTTGTACGACGATTTTAGAACTGTATAAGAAAAATGCAATTGTAGCTGAACCGGCTGGTGCCCTATCTATTGCAGCGCTTGATTTATATAGAGATGAAATAAAAGGTAAAACAGTTGTATGTACGCTAAGTGGTGGAAATAACGATATTGATAGAATGCAAGAAATAAAAGAACGTTCGCTCATTTACGAAGGATTAAAACATTACTTCATCATTGAATTCCCGCAGCGTTCAGGTGCGCTAAGAGAATTTCTTGATAAAGGATTAGGACCAGAAGATGATATTACGCGCTTTGAATACATTAAGAAACATAATAAAGAAAATGGTCCAGCGTTAGTCGGCGTAGAGTTGAAACATAAAGAGGATTATGAGCAATTAATTACTCGTTTTAAAGAAAATAACATTCAATTTATGGAGCTTAATAAAAACCCTGTTTTGTTTGATTTACTTATTTAATAGAAGGAAAGAGTTAGCATCCAAATAAAAAAAGTATAGATACAAGCAAGGGAAATGCTGCTTGTTCTATCTTTTTTATAGTTAAACTAATTATTTTCCATATTCAAGAAGGATAAAGCTAGTTAACCAAAAGAGTATCGCAATACGAATGATTACATACATAGTAAATTCAAAGGTAGTAAGTTTTCGCTCGCGTTTTATTTTTTTTAAAAGTCTAACAGAGAAAAATGAACATAAAAGTAGAACGGCTATAGATATTTTATAAATGTTTTCTAACAAACTTACATTTTCTAATAAGTTTTTCAGCATGTTCATCACCTATTCTGTAAAGTATGTTACAGAAAAATAGATCTTGCGTTGTCTAGTTTCGTTTGTTTTTTATGTTCCCTGTATCATCAATTTCTACATCAGTTGAAATCGTTTGTAAATATTGTAGAGCTTTTTTCTTTTCTTCCTTATTTACAGGGGAGATTTGGTTGTTGCGAATGATGTAAGGATTGAATGACATTTGAACATCCTTTCCTTTAAAAGTTAAAGTTAATACGCCAGTTTCGGCGCTTTTCCCGCTCACGTAACTTGGGAATAAAAAGTTACCTAATGAGTAAGCGATAGGAACTTTGTTATAATACTCAAACCCTTGTAACCAATGTGGGTGACTCCCGACAATCGCATCGGCTCCTGCGTCAACCATTTTAGGTACATATTGTTTTTGGTATTCTACCGGACGGTTTGATTTTTCAACGCCCCAATGCATATAGACGATTAAATAGTCTGCATCTTGTTTTTGTTCTTTAATTGTTTTTGTTACAAGATTTAAATCATAGCCATTCGCAACGCCAGGTTTATTCTCACCAGCTACCCAATTAGAATCAGGCATAAATCGAACGAAGGAAAGAAATTTAAACTTTTTCCCTTTTACGGTCATTTCTCGTGCTGTATATGCATCTTTCGCATTTTTTCCGGCTCCAATGTAAGGGAGCTTTAATTTTTCTACGTGAGAAATCGTATCTAATAATCCATCTTGCCCATAATCAAGTGTATGGTTATTCCCAATATTTACGATGTCATATCCAGTGTTTTTTATCGCTTGAAGCGTGGATGGATCACTTTTAATCCAAAACAGTTGTCCAGGAGCTTTCTTTTCTCTCATTGTAAATGCTGACTCTAGATTAACGAAAGAAATATCAGCTTTTGTTATTTCTTCTTTTACATGCTGGAATGGATAATCAGCCCCGTTTTTTTCGATTACAGGACGTAATTGCCAATCGAACATTGTATCACCAGAGAAGGTGAGTGTGATTTCAGGATTTTCTATTTTCTTTTCGCTTTTTGAAGCGGTTTTACTAGATTTGTTTTGTAAATCGGGTTTGTCTTTTGCTTTTGAAATAAAAGAGTAATTGATTAATAAAACAATCGGTGTAATGAAAAAGGCTATTAACAAAAATCGTTTTAGTAAAGTTTTCATATATCCCTTCCCTTTTAATATTATCCCGCAATTAAATTAAAACTGAATCTATATAAAGGTAATTAAAGTTACAAAAAAAATAGCGGGTTATGTAGTGGAAAACATTTGTTAATATTCTCAATATTAAGTTAACATATAGGTAACCTGTAAATCAATGTATAAACCAAAATATAGAAATAAAGAATTCGAAGGGTGAAGAATGAGAAATGGTTATATTAGGAGCAGTTGTAAATGGAATTTGTATTATATTTGGTACTTTACTTGGTAAATTATTTAGTAGGATCCCAGAAAGTATGAAAGGGACGATAATGCACGCAATTGGTTTAGCGGTTACTGTGCTTGGGCTTCAAATGGCATTAAAAAGTGAAAACTTTCTTGTTGTCATACTGAGTTTAGTGATTGGTACGGTAATTGGAGAATGGTTACAATTAGAAGAAAAGTTAAAACATTTAGGGTATTGGCTAGAAAATAAAGTTGGATTGAAGGGAAAAGGCAGCATATCAGAAGGTTTTGTAACAGCTACTTTAATTTTTGCAATTGGTGCGATGGGGATACTTGGTGCACTTGACAGTGGGATTCGCGGAAATCATGATATTTTATTTACAAAGGCGATTATCGATGGATTTATTTCTATTATATTAACGACAACTCTAGGCATTGGCGTAGTATTTTCGGCGACTCCAGTTGTTTTATATGAAGGTGGTATTGCAGTTTTTGCAACACAAATTAATAGTTTTGTCCCGGAAGAATTAATGAACCAATTTATAGTGGAGATGACGGCTACGGGCGGCATTATGATATCTGCTATCGGATTAAATTTACTCGGATTTATTAAAATTAAAGTGGCAAATTTACTTCCAGGTATATTGGTAGTGGGTGTAATTGTTTCAATTATTTATGGTTACAGTTTAATAGTAAAGTAGTAGGGGATGGAAATACATATGGAGGAATTTCAATTTACAAAACGTGTGCATAAAATATTGGAGATTGCAGCAGAAGAGAGTGAGTATAACATAATTCACCCGGTCCACCTGTTTATAGGTATGTGTAAAGAAGGTACAGGAGTTTGCGCTGAGTTATATATGTATTTGTTTCATAAAGTTGGTCGAGATTTTTCAGAAAAACTTTCGTTACGAAAACGATTCGATTTACATAATCAAGAGTATAAAAAAATAGGGCAATATAAGCTATCTTATAAGGCGATAGAAATTTTACAAATAGCGAAGAAACGTATGGAACGCTTTCAGCAAGTAGTAATCAATGAAGGACATATTATGTATGCATTATTTCGTGTAGATACAGATATTGGCGAATTTATACATACACAAATGCAAGAAGATATATTACGTATTACAGCTGCACCAAGAGACTTAGCGGTTGATTTAAATAGTTTTAAACCTACTTATAACACATTATTTTGTCATGTAAGAAGAGCTAGACCTTCTGATTTTGATAAGTTATCACGATTTGTGGCGGATGAATTTGGTGAACGGTGGTTACAGTCGGTTGATTACGGATTTCGGACATATAATGAAAAGTTACCTATCTATATTGCACAGCAGGGGGAAGTGATAATTGGTTTCGCCTGTTACGATGTAGTGAGAGGAAAGAAAGGATTATTTGGTCCAATGGGCGTAGCGAAACAAAATCGTGTGACAGGTGTAGGAAAAGAATTATTGCATCATTGTTTATATAATATGAAACAAAATGGATATGAATATGCGATTATTGGACAAGCGGGTCCCATTGAGTTTTACGAGAGAAATTGTAATGCTAGTTTAATACCGATAGATAATAAGTAACCAACTTCATCTAGGGAAGTTGGTTTTATTATGAAAATGATGTAGAGATGTAGTGATTTTTACTAGAAAATAGCGGGTTTTGTAGTAAATCTTACGAGTAAAGCAGATTACTAAACTTTTTACAAGAAAGGGTGTAGAATGGGTATCTAAAGAAAGAAGGTGTGAAAATGGCCAGCTGGAAACGAAATTTAATGATTTGTTGGCTAGGTTGTTTTACCACTGCAGCCGGTATGAGTTTAGTAATTCCTTTCTTATCTTTTTATATTGAGGAATTAGGAGTAACTGGCACTTCAAGTATTGCACAGTGGTCGGGACTTGCATTTGGTGTAACATTTTTAATGGGTGCGATCGTATCGCCAATATGGGGAAAGCTTGGTGATATACATGGACGGAAATTGATGCTTATTCGTGCTAGCCTCGGTATGGCGGTTATTATGACGCTTATGGGGTTTGTAACGGATGTGTATCAACTAGTCGCACTACGATTTTTAATGGGAGCAGTATCTGGTTTCCTTTCAACAGCGATGACATTTATTGCAGCAGAAACTCCGAAAGAACATTCAGGTTGGGCGATTTCCACAATTTCAACTGGTGGTGTGAGCGGTTCGTTACTTGGCCCGTTACTTGGAGGTTATTTGTCTGAATTAATTGGAATGCGTCATGTCTTTCTTGTTACAGGAGCTTTTTTATTCCTTTCCTTTCTCATCGTTTTTTTCTTCCTGCATGAAGAAAATCACTCTGCTCAAGCAAAAAAAACACAGCCGAAAAAAGTATGGACGATGGTCCCAGCGAAGCATTTAATTATTAGTTTGTTTGTTACAACATTTATTATTCAACTTGCTAATATGTCAGTTCAACCAATTGTTACATTGTACGTGAAAAATTTAGTAGGTCCTCATACTGCACATATTGAGACAATTGCGGGAGCAGTTATGTCAGCAACAGGATTAGCAGTTATTTTAGCAGCACCAAGACTAGGAAGATTATCAGATCATATCGGTCCTCAAAAAACGTTAGTTGTAGCGTTGTTTGCTGCAGGAATTATTTTTATCCCGCAAGCATTTGTAACCTCAGCTTGGCAACTATTAATTCTTCGATTTTTATTAGGTATCGCACAAGCAGGATTATTACCTTCCGTACAAACTCTACTAAAACAACATACACCAACCCATGTTACGGGACGAATATTTGGATATAATCAATCATTTCAGTTTTTAGGAAATATGATTGGTCCAGTGCTCGGGGGACAAATTGCAGCGCATGCAGGTTTCCAATATGTTTTCCTCTCTACATCATCACTATTATTTATTGCATGTATCTGGGTTTATTTTCATAATAAGAACGAAGAGGTATCAGAGAAACGACATTTGGAAGTTAGTTAACTAAGTGAATGAAAAAAGGATGAAGCAATGATTGCTTCATCCTTTTCTTTAAAATTTAAGACATAGATAGCTTAATGTACTAAGCTCATAACTACGGTGAATGACTTCACCGCTGTTCTCGCCACTTCCCATTGCAATAAACAAAGGAACAAAATGCTCTGCTCTTGGTACTGCTAATTGTGCATGAGGAGCATTTTTCTCCCAATTAAACAATGCATCTTTATCGTTATTCTGCATATGTTTAATAATCCAATCATCAAATTCAATTGCCCATTTTTCAGGTGTAGTTTGATTCCATTTCAGTGCTCGTAAATTATGAACGGTAACGCCACTACCGATTACTAAAATATCTTCTTGTCCAAGTCCTTTAAATGCTTCTCCAATTTCAAATTGTTCTTTTGCAGAAAGGAATGGATTTACTGATATTTGCACGACAGGAATATTTGCTTCTGGATACATGCGGTGCAGAAGTGTCCATGAACCATGATCTAAACCTCTCGTCATATTATGATGGACTGGAATACCTTTGTTCTTAAATTTTGTTTCTAACATAGATGCAATGCTAGAAGAGCCTTTCGCACGATATTTGATTTCGTATAACTCAGGGGGAAAACCTCCAAAATCATAAATTGTTTCATACTCGTTATCTGATGAGGAAATCGTTAATACTTCACTTTCCCAGTGAGCAGTGAAAATAACAATTGCTTTCGGTTTATATGTTTCTCCAAGTGTTTTTAAAAATCGTGTATAGTCTGTATCTTGAATAGCGAGCATAGGCGAACCATGTGCTAAAAATAGTGATGGCATCATAATAGAAACCTCCCAAAAATATAATAATTACTTTATGTAAGTAACTATATAATTTTATGGATGGTTCGTCAACATATTAATTTAAGAGCTAATTAGAAAAGTGAGTCATTTGTCATAATGAAGGCAATTGCATATAATACATAGTAAGAATAATGAATGGATATTCATTTTTAAAGATACATAATAGAGTTGGGAGCTGACGAAATGAACGTACAGGAAAGTTTCGTTACGGCATTGGATGGATCGGAAATTTATTTGCGTAAGTGGTTACCAGAAGGTGAACCGAAAGGGATTATTCAAATTGCACATGGTATGACAGAACATGCAGGTGTTTATACAGACTTTATTGATGCTTTATTAGAAGCAGGCTATGGTGTTTATGCACATGATCATAAAGGTCATGGGAAAACGGTGAAGAGAGAAGAAGATTATGGTCATTTTGAACCAAATATAGGGTGGAATCAAGTTGTATCGGATGTTATCTTTGTTTCAGAAAGGATAAAAGAAGAGCAGTCAAGTCCTTTGTTTTTACTAGGACATAGTATGGGTTCTTTTTTATCAAGACGTGCTGTACAACTTAGGGGTGAACTATACGATGGATTTTTGATTTCAGGAACAGGTGGAAATCCAGGGCTTTTAGGAGTTATTGGTCATAAAGTAGCAACAATCGAAATGAAATTGCGTGGGGCAAAAACGAAAAGTCCAATGTTAAACTTTTTATCTTTCGGAAACTTCAATTCGAACTTTAAGCCAAATCGTACAAAATTCGATTGGTTATCTTCAGATAATAATCAAGTTGATAAATATATTGCGGATCCGTTATGTGGTTTCATTTGTACGACGAGTTTTTACCGAGAATTATTTTCTGGTGTATTAGAAGTAAATAAACTAGAAGAATACAAGAAGACGCCAAAGAATCTTCCAATACATATATTCTCTGGTGATCGTGATCCTGTTGGCGATATGGGGAAAGGTGTAAAAGAAGTATATGAAAACTATAAAAAATGTGGTGTGAAAGACGTGACACTACGTTTATATGAAAATGGTAGACATGAAATGTTTCATGAAGTAAATAAGGATGAAGTATTTAAAGATTTAATTTCGTGGTTAAATGCGCATAATAAATGAGAAAGATAAGCCCAAACTGTTTACAGCTTGGGCTTATCTATTTTACAGAAATACGGGCAATAAATTCTTAAATTCACTTTACTTAATAAAAAATAAATCTTATTCTATAGTCGTTAAAAAATAAAGAAATATTGTATGAGAGGAAACCTCAATTTTCTGAAGTGAGGTTTTTTGTAGTAACGAAGTAATAGTGAATAAAACTAATTTTAAAAATAACTTAAAATCAAACTATTTATAAAGAAACAGATGCCTGTTCATAATAGTAGTATAATAGTGAATGAGGTGTTAATAGAATGGAAGATAGAACATTAGGTTTACTACTAGATGTTGTTGGGGAATTATTTTCAGATGAAATTTCAATTGCTGTTTCGAATACGAAAGAATATATTTACTATCGGCCAAGTAAACGAATTGATTTAAAGATTAGTGTCGGGGATCCCATAAAGGAAGGAACGATTGCTTATAAAGCGATGGTGATGAATCAAAAAACCTCTGAGTTTATGAATCGGGATGTTTTTGGTATTCCTTATCATGGAATGGCTGTACCATTTTCCAACAATGGAAAGCTTGAAGGGTGCGTAACGGCAATTTATCCAGCTTTAACGGATGGAAAGTCAGTCGTTACTTTAAAAACAACAGACGGCTGGATTCCGGTTCCTTTTTCAAAGGTTATGTATTTAGAGGCTAAAGATAAAAAGACGTATGTGAATTCAGAAGAGTTATCAGGAACACATAAATACTCTCTGCAAGAATTCGAATACTTGCTTCCTAAAGATTCATTTATTAGATGTCACCGCTCATTTATTGTAAATGTTAATCATATTAAAGCGATTTATCCTGATACCCATTCTACTTTTGTACTTTCGATGGATAATGGTGAGAGAGTACCAGTTAGTCAATCATACGCTAGTTATTTCCGTAAGCTTCTAGGATTCTAAATTTTTCTGCTTTAGAACCTAGATTTGCTGTTCTGTCTGAATTTTCGGCATTGTATACTAAAATCCCTATTTTGATAGTGTTAATGTGTAAAATAATTATGAATATTCAATGAGAGAGGGATTACATATGGAGAATAATTTAGATAGAATCAGAGATCAACGTCTAAAAGAACGGGTAGTTACACCTGAAGAAGCAGCTTCTTGGATTCAAAGTGGAATGACTTTAGGCTTAAGTGGGTTTACACGTGCAGGTGATGTAAAAGCAGTCCCATTTGCGCTTGTAAACCGAGTTAAGAATGATGAATCTTTTAAAGTAAATGTTTATACTGGGGCTTCTTTAGGCTCGGATGTAGACAAATTATTTGCTGAGGCAGGAATTTTAGGGAAAAGATTACCTTTCCAAGCTGACGCGACGATGCGAAAAGGAATTAATAACGGAGACTTTTTATTTGTGGATCAACACTTGTCTCATACAGCAGAGTTACTCCGCGCTGACGTTCTGGATATAGATTTCGCTATTTTGGAAGCGGTTGCGATTACAGAGGACGGAATGATTATTCCAACCACTTCAATTGGAAATTCCTTAGCGTTTTCCTTAAATGCTAAGTTTATTATTATTGAAATGAATATGGCTCAATCCGCGCAATTAGAGGGGCTACATGATCTATATGAACCAGGTAAACAAGGGGAGAGGCTTCCAATTCCGCTTGTGAAAACAGATGACCGAATTGGAACAATCGGTATTCCAATTGATCCTGAAAAAGTAAAGGGGATTGTGTTTACGAATCAATTGGATTCGCCATCGACAATTGTTCCTCCGGATGAAGAAACGGTTATTATGGCACAGCATTTAATAGAATTCCTTCGAGAAGAAGTCAAAGTAGGCCGATTAACAAATCGTTTAGCGCCGTTACAATCAGGAATTGGTTCAGTTGCTAACGCCGTATTGCACGGAGTGTTAGATTCAGAATTTGAAGATTTAGAAGTATATTCCGAGGTTTTACAAGATGCAGTTTTTGATCTTATGGATGCTGGAAAAGTCAATTTTGCTTCTTGTTGTTCTATCACGCTTTCTGAAGAGAAAATGCAACAAGTATTTTCTAACTTTGAAAAATATCGTGACAAATTAATGATGCGTCCACAAGAGATTTCCAATCATCCTGAAATCATTCGTCGCCTTGGATTAATCTCAATTAATACGGCTTTAGAATTAGATATATACGGAAATGTTAACTCTACTCACGTTTTAGGTACAAAAATGATGAATGGTATTGGTGGTTCTGGTGATTTTGCGAGAAATGCACGCCTAGCTATCTTTGTTACGAAATCGATTGCAAAAGGTGGTAACATTTCAAGTATCGTTCCTTTCGTTTCGCATGTAGACCATACTGAACATGATGTAGATGTTATTGTCACTGAACAGGGGTATGCCGACTTAAGGGGACTTGCGCCAAGAGAAAGAGTGGAACTTATTATTGAGAATTGCGCACATCCAATGTATCGTGATCAACTACGTGCTTATTACGAAGAAGCAAAAACAAGAGGTGGACAAACTCCTCATATTTTAGAAAAAGCTTTTTCTTGGCATACGAATTATGCTAAAAATGGAACAATGCTTGAAGCGGTAGTAGAAACTGCATAGAAATATAAGAATGATTCTTAGAATAATATGCTATAAAGATTGAAAGAAAAGAACGCCAATTTTCAGGAATGGCGTTTTTTTCTTTTAAAAAATTATTATCTATTATGAAGAATTATAAAAGTAATCTCTTATTTACGGAAATAAGAGGTTTTTTAAATTAATTTTCGAATCATTTTATAGTGTATATATCGAAGGTGAGGAGAAAGAATCATGAAGATAAGAAAAGCGTTATTAAGTGAAGCAAATGAATTAAGTGAATTCGCACTACAATCAAAAGAAACGTGGGATTATAGTGAAGAATTCATACTTGCTTGTAAGGAAGATTTAACAATTACAGAAGAATACATAAAAAATAATTTTGTATATGTTTTAGAAAACGATAATGCGAAGATTGGTTTTTTCTCATTTTTACGTAATGATAAAGCTCTCGATTTCTTGTACATTCATCCTGATTACAAAGGAAAAGGTTACGGGAAAATACTTTGGGAGTATGTAATAGAAAAAGCCAATGAACTAGGATTAAAAAGTTTTACGATTGATAGTGATCCGAATGCAAAAGGATATTACTTGAAAATGGGAGCACAGTTAATAGGAGAGACGCCATCAACTGTCTTTAAGGATCGTTTACTACCTCTTTTGAAATATGATGTGTAAAACTATTAATAGTAGGGGAAGATTAGAATGGATGATGTAAAGGAAAAAAGAATATATGAAGCACTAATAAAATCGTGGTCGATTGAAACAAGTTCAAAGTGGACAATTGAAAATCCAGCAAAGGGACAGTGTGGTGTAACGGCTCTAGTCGTTCAAGATATATACGGAGGGAAAATTAAAAAGACAAAAATAGGGGGTGTGTGGCATTTTTATAACTTTATAGATGGGCAGAGGTTTGATTTTACAGAGTCTCAATTCAATGAAAACCTGAATTACTTGGGTGTGGAATCAAATCGGGAAGAAGCATTTGCAGATACAAATGAAAAGCAATATAGCATTTTGAAGGGAAAAATAACGAAAGAATTAAAATTATCTTTTGACTCTTAATCTTTAATAAGTTACTATAATGGTGGTAACTTATTAAAGGGAACTTCATAGAGTTGAAAGGGGAAATACTTTTGAAAACAACTTATGTAAACGCTACAATTGTAACGATGAATGAACAAAACGAAGTGATAGAAAATGGATATATCATTGTAGAAAATGATCAAATTATAGATGTAAAGAGCGGAGAATTCGTTAATGATTTTGAAGTAGATGAAGTAATTGACATGAAAGGAAAGTGGGTTTTACCAGGGCTTGTAAATACACATACACACGTTGTAATGAGTCTCTTAAGAGGTATTGGAGATGATATGTTATTACAGCCATGGCTTGAGACGAGAATTTGGCCACTGGAAAGTCAATTTACTCCCCAAATTGCGGTCGCTAGTACGGAATTAGGATTACTTGAGATGGTGAAAAGTGGTACAACATCATTCTCTGACATGTTTAATCCAATTGGAGTAGATCAAGACGCAATTATGGAAACGGTATCAAGGAGCGGGATGCGAGCTGCTGTTTCAAGGACTTTATTTAGCTTCGGAACGAAAGACGATGAAAAGAAAGCGATTGAAGAAGCTGAGAAATATGTGAAGCGTTACTATAACGAAAGTGGCATGTTAACTACGATGGTTGCACCACATAGTCCATATACATGTAGTACAGAATTGTTAGAAGAGTGCGCACGGATTGCAGTAGAGAATCAAACGATGGTTCATATCCACCTTTCTGAAACAGAGCGTGAAGTACGTGATATTGAAGCGCAATATGGAAAACGTCCAGTAGAATATGCAGCAAGTTGTGGATTGTTTAAACGCCCAACAGTTATTGCACACGGTGTAGTATTAAATGAAAATGAACGTGCTTTTTTAGCAGAACATGACGTTCGAGTAGCTCATAACCCGAATAGTAATTTAAAACTAGGTTCTGGTATAGCAAATGTAAAAGCGATGCTAGAAGCAGGAATGAAAGTAGGAATTGCAACAGATAGTGTGGCATCTAACAACAATTTAGATATGTTTGAAGAAATGCGTATAGCAACATTATTACAAAAAGGTATTCATCAAGATGCAACAGCGTTACCAGTTGAAACGGCTCTTACACTTGCGACTAAAGGAGCTGCTGAAGTAATCGGCATGAAACAAACAGGATCACTTGAGGTTGGAAAGTGTGCCGATTTTATTACGATTGACCCATCTAATAAGCCGCATTTACAACCAGCAGATGAAGTGTTATCGCATCTTGTATATGCTGCCAGTGGAAAAGATATTAGCGATGTCATTATTAATGGAAACCGTGTCGTTTGGAATGGCGAATGTAAAACGTTAGATGAAGAGCGTATTATATTTGAAGCAAGTCGTTATAAACGAGGTTTGCAAAGATAGATAATTATGTGGCAGTTGAAAAAAGCTATCCTTTAAAAGGATAGCTTTTTTCTTGAACGAATAAATATTCAAAAGAATGTCGCATCTTTCTGGTAGTATTTCTGCTATAATATATTACGCTTTATAATATTTTATATTTAAGGAGAACAACTCATGAAGCGAAAAAAGAGCCATTTAATGGTAATGGCACTTGTTACATCTTTATTGTTAACAGCTTGTAATAATAAAGGGAATAAAAGTGATACAGAGGTTAAAAAACAAGTGTTAAATGTAACAGTATCAGAAGAAATTCCTTCTCTGGACACTGCTAAAACAATGGATGGTACATCATCACACGTTATGCAGAATATATTTGAAGGGTTATATGTATTAAATGATCAAGATCAGCCTATTCCAGCAGTCGCAAGATCGTTTAAAAGAAGTGAAGATGGTAAGAAATATACATTTGACTTGCGTAAAGATGCAAAATGGTCAAATGGGGATAATGTAACAGCAAATGATTTTATATTTGCATGGAAACGTGCAATTAATCCTGAAACAGCATCTCAATATGCATACATGCTCTTTTATGTGAAAAATGCGAAAGAGATTAATAAGGGAACAATTCCTCTTGATGCACTTGGGGTTAAAGCAATAAATAATTATACGTTAGAAGTTGAACTCGAACAGCCGGTTCCATATTTTTTACAGCTGTTAGCACTACCTATATACTTACCACAGCATGAATCATTTTTGAAAGAACAAGGAAACAATTATGCATTGGAACCTAGTAATCTCATATATAACGGTCCATTTGTATTAGAAAAATGGAAGCATGAACAAGAGTTTCAATTAAAGAAGAATGCTACATATTGGGATCAAAAGAAAGTGAAATTAGACGAAATAAACTTTCATATCGTAAAGGATACAATGACAGCTGTAAATTTATATGAAGCCGGAGATTTGGATCGAGTACCTATTAATTCGCAAATTGTAGACAAGTATAGAGGGAATAAGGAATTACATATGTCGAGTGATCCTGGAATTGCCATGCTTCGTTTTAATGAAAAAAATACCGCGTTAGCAAATAAAAAGGTGCGTCAATCTATTTCATTAGCGTTAAATAAAGATGATTTCGTTGCTCACTTTATTAATAACGGAGCAAAACCTGCAAGTGGACTTGTACCAGTTGGTCATGTAAATGAAGTGACTGGTAAAGATTTTAGAAAAGAAAACGGAGATCTTTCTTCATATGATTTGCAAAATGCGCAAAAGATTTGGAAAGAAGCGAAAAAAGAGCTTGAAGTAGAGCAAGTAAACCTCGAGTTTTTAACGTTTGAACAAGATAATGCAAAACGGATGGCAGAATATATAAAAGGTGATTTAGAAAAGAATTTGCAAGGAATCGCGATACAAATTAAACAACAGCCATTTAAGCAAAAATTACAGTTAGAACAAGCAGGTGATTACGATATAACTATGGCAAACTGGGGACCTGACTATAAAGACCCAATTAGTTATTTAGAGTTATTTACGACAGGGAATCCGAATAATAAAATGAATTATTCTAATGTTCATTACGATGAATTAATAAAGAAAGCGAAAACGGATTTTGTACTAGATACGGAAAACCGATGGGAAGCGTTGCGAGAAGCCGAGCAGGTATTATTAGAAGATGCTGCGGTAGCGCCGCTTTATCATATTGGCTCAGCATATGTACAAAAGGATTATGTAAAAGGAATTGAAAAGCATCAATTTGGTGGTATTTATACTTATAAGAATGCTTATATTGCTAATGAATAAATATAAAAAACCTTACTTTTTAAAAGTAAGGTTTTTTACACATGAATTCTATTAAACCGATTTTAATAAAGCGTAAAAATTCGTATCATATGGGACATCATCTTGATACATATAATTTTTTAGAACGCCTTCTTTTTCAAAGCCTAATTTTAATAGTACTTTATTGGAAGCTTCATTTTCAAGAAATACAATTGCTCCAATCCGCTTTAAATGAATCGTATGGAAACCGTATGATATAACCTCAGAAACAGCTTCAGTCGCATATCCTTTTCCCCAGTGTTCAGGCAAAAAGGCATAACTTATATTGGCTCGTTTATGCTCAGAAGACCAATCATGAAAACCAATGGTACCGATGAGTTCTTTCGTGTCTTTTAATTCGATTCCCCATTTTATACCGCTTCTTGCATTGTAACTCAGCTTAAAGTTATGAATAATTTGTCTCACTTGATCAAGATCCTGTAATGGTTTTTGGCCATAATAACGCAGTACGTCAGTATTAGAAAAGCATTGTAGTATACTCGGTGCATCTTCTTCTTTAAGTTCTCGTAAAATGAGTCGGTCGGTTTTCAATATAGGAAACATGCTTTCACTCCATTTCTTCTGAAACTAGAATGTGTTTTTATTATATAATCTAGTCTGAAAATAAAGATTATTCAAGTGAGAAGTACGGTTTTAATTTATGATAAAATTGATTGTGGAATATATTTCAAAAAGAGGTTTGTATATGGAGAAAAATCCAATTTTAATTGTAGATGATGATCAAGATATTGTTCGATTTGTGAACGTAAATTTAATGCAAGAAGGTTTTAAAGTTTTTAGTGCTCATAATGGAGAAGAGGCTTTAGAAATAATAAATAATAACAGAATTCAACTTGCTATTTTGGATATTATGATGCCACAAATGGATGGAATAGAATTGTGTAGAAGGATTAGAGAGAAACATAGTTTACCAATTATGTTTTTAAGCGCAAAATCATCGGACGTAGATAAGGTAATAGGATTTAGTACTGGAGCAGATGATTATATTGTGAAGCCGTTCAGTACAATTGAATTTATAGCGAGAGTGAAAGCTCAATTAAGAAGGTATACATATTTCAATCAAAATGCTGCCCAAGAAATAGAAAAGAAAATAAACATTAGAGGTTTAGAAATAGATGAAGTGTCTAGAACTGTAATGTTATATGGAGAAACAATCAATCTTACGAGAACTGAATATGATATTTTGTACTTAATGACCGCTGTAAAGAATCGTGTATTTACTATTGAAGAAATATATGAGAGCGTTTGGAAAGAAAGGGCCTATGAAAGTAATAATACAGTAATGGTTCATATTGCAAGATTAAGAAATAAAATTGAAGAGAATCCAAAAGAACCGAAGTTTATACAAAATGTTTGGGGAGTCGGATATAAAATTGAAGATTAGATCTTTACAGGGTATTAGGGCGAAATTTTTTTTAGCTTTCATATGTAGCATCTTGTTAGCGACTGTAAGTATAATAGTGCTTCAAATTTTAGTTGGAAATATATATAGTCATGTTAATGCGTTAGAAGAAAAATATTCATTTTTATACTTTATAGTTTTTTTGATTTTTACTACGACATACTTTGCATGTATGACAAAAACAATGATGAAAAGATTGTCTGAAATTAATAAGAACGTGAAGGAAATAAGTAATGGTAATTTTGAAGTACATATACCTATTTCAAAAAATGACGAGATTGGTGAATTAGCGACGAATGTAAATAGAATGGTCAAAAGTTTAAAAGAGTCTATCGAGAATGAAAAAAAATCACAGGAAATGAAAAATGAAATGATTAGTAATATTTCTCATGATTTACGAACGCCAGTAACATCTTTAATCGGTTATGCGGACCTGTTAGGAAATAAACTCCATTCGAATGGAGAAGAATGTGAACAGTATGTAAGTATATTAAAGCGAAAAAGTTATGAATTAAAACATCAAGTAGATGATTTATTAGAATACTGTCAAATAAATTATAGAGAGATTGAATTACATAAAGATGAAGTAGATATGAAAGCATTAATTGAACAAATCATGATTGGCTTTGTACCACAATTAGATGATGCTAATATGAGCTTTTATATTAAAAGTGATGAAGTGCTGTATGTAGAAGTTGATGTGGCACTTATAGTGAGACTATTTGAAAATATAATAGGTAATAGTATTATGTATGGAAAAGATGGAAAGGAAATTGCAATTGGAATTTCCAATAAAACAATGAATGTTGAAGTAGAAATTAAAAATTTTGGACAATGTATTCCGGAAGAGGACCTTCCTTACGTTTTTGAGAAATTTTATCGTAGTGAAAAATCACGTAGTTCTTATACTGGTGGGAAAGGAATGGGGCTTGCAATTTCAAAAAGTATAGCCGAGCTCCATCAAGGGGATCTAACTGTACGTAGTAACGATAAAGAAACAGTTTTCACTGTGAAATTACCGCAGTATAAAAAAGTAAGAAAGTCGTAAGTATTTCTTTTATATGTCGTAATTTTTACTTTGTATCATTGAAAAAAAGGATATGAGAGTAGGGATGCGACATGTGGAAGAAATTTTTATTAGTGATTATAGTTTCTTTTTTAATTATAAGTTGGATCTTAGTTTATGTAGCTAAAGGCGTTATATCAGTCATTTTTTGGTGGAGTATACAAGCCTTTAGCATAGTATCACTCTTTATTTTAATAGGATCAGTTTTACTATTTGTGTGGAAAGGGATTTTCAGAAAGCGAATAGATAGAGCGCTACTCTTCATCGTTCTTTTCTCTATAATTGGAGCTTGGCCTTTAGGGTGGTTTGCTAACATAGGAGGACTTGCTTATCCAGCAGATGTACATTCTATGAATCCTAAAGCAGTAGTTCGCTTTCCTTTGAATGAACGAGCATTAGTGGGATGGGGTGGTGATCGATTAGAAACGAACTATCATGTTATAAAACCAAATGAACGCTGGGCATATGATGTTCTTATTCCACCTGCTGAAGTGAAAAGTAGTAAGTTAGAGGATTATGGAATATATGGAGCGGAAGTAATGGCACCAGCTTCTGGAACAGTTGTATCTATCAATAATGATGAAAAAGATGTAGTTCCAGGAGAGGATGATTTTCAGTCAATGGCGGGTAATCATATTTATTTACGACTAGATGAATCAGGGACATTTATGGTTCTGGCCCATTTAAAGAAAGGATCAATTAAAGTGAGGGAAGGACAACATGTAAATGAAGGAGAGGTTCTTGCTCAAGTCGGTAACTCAGGAAGTTCAAGTGAGCCGCATTTACATATTCATCATCAAAGGCAAGATCCGTCCAAGGTAAGTATGTTTTTTGCGGAAGGATTGCCACTTTACTTTCGAACTGAAAATGGTATCATGATGCCGGAAAGAGGGACATACATAAGTGGTAACTAGAAGAAAATCATTTCATCCAAAAAGGGTATTCCAAATTAAAATTGGAATACCCTTTTTCATTACCCTACAAAAGTTTGATACAGTAAGAAAATATTTAAAATGATAACAAGTATAGCAATTATCCATGCGATAAATGTTGTTATGCGGTGGTTAACGAGTGCACCCATTATCTTTTTATTACTTGTAAACATAATAAGTGGTACTAATGCAAATGCAATACCGAATGATAAGACGACTTGGCTCATAACGAGAGCGTAAGTTGGATTTACACCTAAAGCGATAATAACTAATGGTGGAATCATTGTAATAAATCGGCGTAAATATAACGGAATATGCATTCGAATGAAACCTTGCATAATAATATCACCCGACATTGTACCGACAGAAGAGCTAGATAGTCCTGCTGATAAAAGTCCAATCCCAAATAATGCAGCCGATACAGGACCTACTAAATTGGTAAATTGAGTGTAAGCAACATCTAAATCTTCAACGTGCAAGCCGTTTTTAAAGAATAGAGCAGCTGCTACAATTAACATACTTGCATTAATTGCTCCAGCAATAACCATTGCAATAATAATATCGATAAACTCGAAGCGGAAAATCTTTTTCTTTTGTTCATCATTTGTTCCGACTACGCGCCGCTGCGTTAAGGCGGAATGTAAATAGATTGCATGCGGCATAACTGTCGCACCTAAAATCCCTGCTGCAAGTAATATACTATCTACACCTTGGAATCTTGGAATAAATAGTCCTGAAAGAAGGGGACTTAATTCTGGTTTTGCATAAAAAACTTGAATTCCAAAAGCGATTACTACAATGAAAATCATTCCTGTAATAATAGCTTCTAGTGGACGAAATCCTCTACGTTGAAACTCAAGAATAATAAATGATCCGGCTGCAGTAATTAAAGCGGCAGGTAGCATCGGGATTCCAAATAGTAAGTAAAGCCCCAAAGCAGCTCCAATAAATTCCGCTAAATCTGTAGCCATAATAACTAGTTCACCTTGTATCCATAAACCGATAGACACAGGCTTTGGAAAGTTTTCACGAGCTATTTCGGGTAAATTGTTTCCTGTAGCAATTCCTAATTTAGCTGATAAAGTTTGGATTAATACAGCCATTAAGTTAGAAGCGAGTATAACCCATAATAGTAAATATCCATATTGTGAACCAGCTGCGATATTTGTAGCAAAGTTGCCAGGGTCAATATAAGCAACGGATGCGATAAAAGCGGGTCCTAAAAATGGTAACAGTCTTTTCCAACCTTTTGTTTCTCCACTTAAAGCTAAGTGAGCTGATTGTACAGTTGTACTTTCAGAAGGGAGATGTTCATCTTTTGTTATATCTTTATTCATAGTAGTTTTCCCCTTTAAAATGTTAACTTGATGAAATTATTGTATGTATTCTTACTCATTATTTCAATACATTTAAATATGTTATGTGATAATTTCATTTGAACACGAAAGTTTCCTTAATGCAAATTATATGCCTTTATGCAATGGATGGTGTGATAATGTAAAATAAATTGGGAGTTTATGGTGTGATGACGTAGGGAAACATAATAAATTAAAGGGTCAATTTTGAAATTTATGTGAACATAAAGCCGATAATCCAGCATATTAATTGATGGAATTGCATTTGTATGATATATAATATATTGGGATTACAACATAACCATAGTGTTTTGATGTGTAATCTTGTTTTTTATTTTTGTTAACTGATAGAAAATAGTATAAAGAAAAGAAAATGGGATTCATTTTCTTATTATATATGTTTTGATATGAACGTTAACTTATACATGATTTTAAAAATTAGATAGGTGGTAGAAATACATTGGCAACTACAAAACCATACAGAGTATTACTATATTACATGTACACAACAATTGAAAACCCAGAAGAATTCGCGGCAGAGCATTTAGCATTTTGTAATTCACTTGAATTAAAAGGAAGAATTCTTGTAGCAAAAGAAGGTATTAACGGAACTTGTTCTGGAACTGTAGAACAAACAGAGAAATACATGGAAGCAATGAACAATGATCCACGTTTTGACGGTATCGTATTTAAAATAGATGAAGCTGATGGTCATGCATTCAAGAAAATGCACGTGCGTCCTCGTCCAGAGTTAGTTACACTTCGTCTAGAAGATGACATTAACCCACACGAAATAACTGGGAAGTATTTAGAGCCAAAAGATTTTTATGAAGCAATGAAACAAGAAGATACAGTTATCATTGATGCACGAAATGATTATGAGTTTGATTTAGGCCACTTCAAAGGTGCGATTAAACCTGATATCGAATCATTCCGTGAATTACCAGATTGGATTCGTGAAAATAAAGAAGTACTTGAAGGTAAAAAGATTTTAACTTATTGTACAGGCGGAATTCGTTGTGAGAAGTTTTCTGGCTGGTTAGTTCGTGAAGGCTATGAAGATGTAAGTCAGCTTCACGGCGGAATTGTAACGTACGGAAAAGATCCAGAGGTACAAGGTGAGCTTTGGGATGGACAATGTTACGTGTTCGATGAGCGTATCGCTGTACCTGTAAACCAAAAAGAACATGTTATCGTTGGTAAAGACCACTTTACAGGTGAACCTTGTGAGCGCTATGTAAACTGTTCAAATCCAGAATGTAATAAGAAAATTTTATGTTCTGAAGAAAACGAAGCGAAATATTTACGTGCATGTTCTCATGAATGTCGTGTAAGTCCACGTAACCGCTACGTAATACAACATGAATTAACGGAAGAGCAAGTAGCTGCTGCATTAGAGCAAATCGAAGCAGGGAAGTAAGAGGAAAAAGGCTAATCTAAATTTTATTTTGGATTAGCCTTTTTCATATTCGATTCTTTTTTGTCGTTTTTTGTCGGTAAGTCGATATGTTTAAATAATCGCTGATATATTTTGATTTGCGTCGATATAATTTGAAAATCGCTGATATATTTCGAGTTGCGCCGATATAATTTGAAAATCGCTGATAAAAATTTCACTTACTGAATTGTACTACGTATTTGTAGTTTAAAAATAATCTTCTTTACTTCTTATCGTCTTTCTCTCTCACAGCAGAAAGTACAGTTTGTTTTACCCAAGCTTTTCTTCGTTTATGTTGTAGACCCCATTGGTATAAACTTTGGGATCCTAAAATAAGTGAAATGACAATACCGCTAATCGCAATTAATAGAGCGAAAAATTCAAGAGGTGACGATATTTTGTTTGAATCGGTGTTTCTTAAAAGGTCAATCATAGTAAACCCTAACATTTGGCCCACTACAGAGTAGAGCGTTAAAATTAATAATAAAAGGCTATCTTTTTTAGAGGCGACGTTTTCTTGATATTTAAACAAACTATCAAGATTTTGTTTCGCGTTCGAGTATAGAACCTCAATATTAAAAAGTTTTCTTAAGCGGAAGAAAATATCTTCACTCTGTGATTGGGATACTAATTCTAAAGAAAAATAATTAGCAGTGAACGAATTGATCGAATAAATTAATTTCTCTATTTCATTAGTATCTTGTTCAATATTTAGCTCAGCATAGGCGTTTGCCATTTTTAATAAAACAATTTTATGGAATAGATTTAATAATAAAGCGTAATAAAATTCCCCATACATTTGACTAGCAAGTTTAGCAATTTCGCGTTCTCCTTCATTTGTTACACATGTAAAAATGTGTTCTTCCATTATGAAATAACGATTTGGAGCCCACCTCTGGTAAGCGTGTTTTTTTAAATAGTCATGAATGTAAGGAAGGTTATTTGCACTCACATATGGCTTACCATCACTTGTTAATCCGGAAAGACTAGAAGTACGATAAACATCCACTTCATTAAGTTCCATACCTTCTTTTAGTGACAATAAAGTTTGAACGTACATTCTTTGGTCTTCAAAGAATGGGAAGGTTTGAAAGTATGAACTTCTTAATCTCTTCTTTTCAAAGAAATCAGTTACGCCATGAAATAAATAACCAAAAATGAATTTTTCAACTTGGGAATACTTTTTTCCGTTACATTCAATACAAATAGTCTCATTTGTATCATTTTTAGTTTCAAGTACACGGAAGCGGGCAGCGAATTCGATTGCTTCAGATAAAGTCATGTTTGGAGCAGTGTTTACTTCTGTTCGAATTGTTAAGAAGCCAAGTTCATAAGGACAAAGTGTTACATCAATAGAGTGTATATTAAATTGGATTGAAGTAAGGTTTGTTGTTAAATGTCCAGTTAAGTTAAGGTCCTTTGAATAACGTTGCAAGCCCTTTTGATGCTCTGAGTGAGGAAAGAGAATTTTATTGGTAAATGAAAGATAGTATGCTTCCATATTTTGATGTGAAACTTTAAACTCCCCATAATATGTATTTTCATCATCGAGATGATCGAGCCGAAAAGGACGAAAATCGTTTTTTTGTAAGAAAGGGAACATCTCTTGTTCATATCCAGCTTTAAACGAAAACGGGAATATAAATTGAAATATAGCTGTTGCTACATCTTTTTCCTCAATTGCTTGTATTGCCTCCATCTACATTGTTTCCTTTCCATATATGCTATAGAAACAACATGCCCAAATTTATTTGAAAATAACCACTGTTTTACACTCGATTGAGAGTGAAAATTCTGCTTATTTAGCAGAGGACATGTATAATGTTATGTATACTAAAAGTTATAAAATTGTATTTTGAAGAGGGGGATGCTGTATGCGGATTTTAGTATTAGGCGCTGGTGGAGTCGGAGGATTTTTTGGTGGCAGATTAGTCGAAAAGGGAGAAGATGTTACATTTCTTGTTCGTAATAAACGAAAAAAACAATTAGAGGAAAGAGGACTTGTAATCCGAAGTGTTAACGGGGATTTTTCCTTTCAACCGAAATTAATAACGAAGGAAGAGAGAACTTCTCCATTTGATGTCATTTTATTTTCAACAAAAGCGTATCACTTAAACGAGGCAATTCAAGATTTGAAGCCGTTTGTTGGCGAAGGTACTGTAATCATTCCATTGTTAAATGGTATCGCTCATTTATCACTATTACAAAAAGAATTCGGCGAAGAAAAAGTAATTGGCGGTTTATGCTTTATCGAGACGACGTTAAACGATCAAGGAGAAATTGTACAAACTAGCGCTGCCAACAGACTTGTGTTTGGAGAAATTAAGTCTCAAAATTCAGAGAGAGTAAAGCATATTTCTAAAGCATTTGCAGGTACGAAATCTAGTTTTGTTTTAAGTGAAAATATTACGCAAGATATGTGGCATAAATATTTATTTATTACTGTAATGTCCGGTGTGACAACGTTAATGCGTGCACCAATTGGACCAATTCGTGAAAGTGAAGGCGGCCGTGATTTTATCCGTAATGTGTTTGAGGAATCTGTACAAATCATGAGAGTATTAGGAGCTCCAATAAAGGTTAATATTGCCCAGGAACATATGAAAACGATTGATAAAATTTCGTATGATATGAAGTCATCGATGCAACGTGATATGGAGAAGGGTTCGTTTATTGAAGGGAAGCACTTGCAAGGATATTTACTGGATGTAGCAGAGCAATTTTCTATAACGGCACCATTATTAAGCACTATATATCAAAATTTAAAGGTGTATGAAGAGATGACCTTTAACAGATCTGTAATAGAATTAGATGTATGAAAAAATAAAAAAGATAGCAATATATAAGTGTATTGCTATCTTTTTTATTTTTTTTATGACAAATTATTTATTTCTTTTCGTTCTATCTGTCAAATTTATTTCCTGTTCACGTTTACCATATAACTGATTAATTTCATTTGCTACTGCATCTAAATATGAATCGGAAAAAATAGGCTTCTTTTCTTTAGACATATGGGTCTCCTTTGCGAATTTTTTAGTATTCATTATGTATATTTCTCAGTGGATTATGCACAATCATTTTAATTTTTTTCTTATTAAAAATTTTTGTTTACTTTTTGAAAATAAAGGAGTATTATAATCCACAGTTTCAATTTTCTAAATCGCTGAAACCGCATGGTACGGGGGACCCGTTTTTACGGATTAGTACATAATCCGATGGGGTGAATCCTTGAAAAAGGTAGGGCTACTCATAGGCCCGAATCCGACAGCTAACCTCGTAAGCGTTATATTGAGAAGGAAGGTGGAGCTTGTGCGACAAAAAAAATAATGTCTACAAGTCTATTTCGCTATGGCTTGTAGACATTTTTTGTTTTCTGAAGAAATAGTTTACTGGCTGTAACAAGCAGAAAAGTTCGTACAAAATTATTGGAGAGTGGACAGCATTGGTTTCATCTATTAAAAGATTTTTAATTGGAAGACCGTTAAAATCAACAGAGCTTGGAGAACAAAAGCTTAATAAAACGAAAGCTTTAGCTATTTTATCTTCTGACGCATTGTCATCAGTTGCTTACGGTCCAGAGCAAATTTTAATTGCTTTAGCAGGTGTTGGAGCGATCGCTTATTGGTATTCCATTCCGATCGCTGTTGGGGTATTAGTACTATTGACAGCCCTTATTTTATCATATCGTCAAATTATTTTTGCTTATCCGCATGGCGGGGGAGCGTATGTTGTATCAAAAGAAAATTTAGGAATGAATCCAGGCTTAATTGCTGGAGGATCTTTATTAGTTGACTATATTTTAACTGTTGCGGTAAGTGTGTCCGCTGGTACAGATGCAATTACGTCTGCGTTTCCTAGCTTACATGCACACAATGTAATTATTGCGGTTATATTTGTTATATTAATTACAATATTAAACTTAAGAGGAGTAACGGAATCAGCTTCCGTTTTAGCATATCCTGTTTATTTATTCGTTTTAGCACTATTTATATTAATTGGTGTAGGCATATATAATATTTTAACTGGTCATGTTTCACCCACTTTACATGCGCCGATTGGTACACCAGTTGCAGGAATTAGTTTGTTTTTATTACTAAGAGCATTTGCATCAGGTAGTTCGGCTTTAACAGGTGTTGAAGCAATTTCAAATGCAATTCCGAACTTTAAAGATCCTGCGCCAAACAATGCTGCAAAAACATTGCTTGCAATGGGTGCATTACTTGCTGTGTTATTTTCAGGAATTGTATTTTTAGCTTATTATTACGGAGTGACTCCGAGTAAAGAAGTAACAGTTGTTTCTCAAATTGCTGAACAAACATTTGGACGTAATTTCATGTACTATTTCATACAAGGTACAACAGCTTTAATATTAATTCTTGCTGCTAATACAGGTTATTCTGCATTTCCTTTATTAGCGGTTAACCTTGCAAAAGATAAATTCATACCGAGAATGTTTACGATTAGAGGAGACCGCCTAGGTTACTCAAACGGTATTATTATACTTGGAGTTGCTTCGATTATTTTAATTGTAGCTTTCCAAGGACAAACAGAACATTTAATTCCACTATATGCAGTAGGTGTATTTATTCCATTTACACTTTCTCAAACAGGGATGGTATTAAAATGGCTTCGCGAAAAGCCTGAAGGATGGGCTTTAAGATTAACGGTTAATTTAATTGGTGCAGTTATTAGTTTTATCGTAATGAGCATGTTCTTTTTAACTAAATTTGCACAAGTTTGGTCGATTCTTATTTTCTTACCAGTTATTATCTTCTTATTCCATCGAATTAAGAAGCATTATGATGCAGTGGGTGATCAATTAAGTTTAAAAACTTGCGAGCCTCTTATTCCAATTGAGGGGAATGTAATTGTCGTTCCTGTAGCAGGTATGACGCATGTAGTAGAAAATTCATTGAACTATGCGAAATCGCTTTCGGCAGATCAAGTTATCGCAGTATATGTTGCTTTTGACAGAGAAGAGGAAAAGAAATTTGAGGAGAAATGGAAGAAGTGGCAACCTGAAGTAAGGCTTGTTACATTACATTCTCATTATAGAAGTATTATTCAGCCGCTAACGAAGTTTATCGATACAGTGCAATATAAGGCAAGTGAATCGAATTACCGTGTTACGGTCGTTATACCACAGTTCATTCCGAAAAAAGGTTGGCATAACATTCTTCATAATCAATCCAGTTTACTTATACGTGCGTATTTACTTTATAAAAGAAATGTTGTTATTACGACAGTTCCATATCATTTGAAAAAATAAGAAAATTTTTTAAGGATAGCTTCGCGAAAATGAAGCTATCCTTTTTGTGTATATGCTATGCATAATTGCATATGGGGTTAAAAATTATACTAATATAACTTCATTGGTTATTTGAAAGTAGTGTTTTCTGTTGTGATATATAGATATTTCAATCGATAAAGTGAATCGGATTATATTTTGAAATAAGGACATGAAAGCTTGAAAATAAAGGGAATGAAAATACTTCTTTACGATATATAAACAGCTGTGTTTAAATGACCTTACAGTACAAAACTTATATGAAAACAAAATAAAATTTCATATTTACGTATGTTGTTTAGTTTAAAATGAATAATATTTTTATGTAATATATTCACTGTGTGAATGTGGGAATTTCGATGAAATAGAAAATTTATACAATATTATTCATACTAAACACATATGAAAAATAATAAAATGTTTTGTGACGATAAGTAAGTACTGTAGCAATACGAGAGAGGTGGTTCATACATAGATCACGTTGAGAACGTTCTCTATTTTAACCATCTCAAATTATGGGCAAGAAAATAGAATAATAAAATGCGATAGTAATAGTTGCTAATACATAGGAGGAGTTAAAGTGAAAAAGACTTTAATTACAGGGTTATTGGTTACAGCAGTATCTACGAGTTGCTTCATTCCTGTAAGCGCTTACGCTAAGGAGGGGCAAACGGAAGTGAAAACAGTATATGCGCAAAATGTAATTGCTCCAAATACATTATCCAATTCAATTAGAATGTTAGGATCACAATCACCGCTTATTCAAGCATACGGATTAATTATTTTGCAACAGCCAGACATTAAGGTAAATGCGATGAGTAGCTTAACGAATCATCAAAAGTTTGCAAAGGCGAATGTACGAGAGTGGATTGATGAATATAATCCGAAGCTAATTGACTTAAATCAAGAGATGATGAGATACAGCACTAGATTCAATAGTTATTATAGTAAGCTCTATGAACTAGCAGGAAATGTAAATGAAGATCAGCAAGCAAAAACAGATTTTATGAGTGCATATGGAAAATTACAATTGCAAGTACAGAGCATCCAAGAGAGTATGGAGCAAGATTTATTAGAGTTAAATCGATTTAAAACAGTATTAGACAAAGATAGTAACAACTTATCAATTAAAGCCGATGAAGCAATAAAAACACTGCAAGGATCAAGTGGAGATATTGTGAAATTAAGAGAAGATATTAAAAGAATTCAAGGGGAAATTCAAGCTGAACTAACTACTATTTTGAATAGACCTCAAGAAATCATTAAAGGTTCTATTAATATCGGTAAACAAGTATTTACAATCACAAATCAAACTGCACAAACGAAAACAATCGATTTTGTTTCTATCGGTACTTTAAGTAATGAAATTGTAAATGCTGCAGATAGTCAAACGAGGGAAGCAGCTCTTCGCATTCAACAAAAGCAAAAAGAGTTATTGCCACTTATTCAAAAGTTATCACAAACTGAAGCAGAAGCGACTCAAATTACATTCGTTGAAGATCAAGTAAATAGCTTTACAGAATTAATTGATCGTCAAATTACAACTTTAGAAACGTTATTAACGGATTGGAAAGTTTTAAATAATAATATGATCCAAATTCAAACAAATGTTGAAGAAGGCACGTATACAGACAGTAGTTTACTTCAAAAACATTTCAATCAAATTAAAAAAGTAAGTGATGAAATGAATAAGCAAACAAATCAATTTGAAGATTACGTTACAAACGTTGAAGTACATTAAACAGAAAAATAATTAGCGATATAGGGAGAGAAGAAAAATGACAAAAAAACCTTATAAAGTAATGGCTCTATCAGCACTGATGGCAGTATTTGCAGCAGGAAATATTATGCCGGCTCATACGTATGCAGCTGAAAGTACAGTGAAACAAGCTCCAGTTCATGCGGTAGCAAAAGCTTATAATGACTATGAAGAATATTCATTAGGACCAGAAGGCTTGAAAGATGCAATGGAAAGAACAGGTTCAAATGCTTTAGTAATGGATCTGTATGCTTTAACAATTATTAAACAAGGTAATGTTAACTTTGGAAATGTATCGACTGTTGATGCAGCTTTAAAAGGAAAAGTGATTCAGCACCAACATACAGCTAGAGGAAATGCGAAGCAATGGTTAGATGTATTAAAGCCACAGCTTATTTCAACGAATCAAAACATCATTAACTACAATACGAAATTTCAAAACTATTATGATACTTTAGTTGCTGCGGTAGATGCAAAAGATAAAGCGACTCTTACGAAAGGCCTAACTAGATTATCAAGTAGTATTAATGAAAATAAAGCGCAAGTGGATCAGTTAGTAGAAGACTTGAAAAAATTCCGAAATAAAATGACGTCGGATACGCAAAACTTCAAGGGTGATGCAAATCAAATTACATCTATATTAGCTAGTCAAGATGCAGGAATTCCGCTTCTGCAAAATCAAATTACAACGTACAATGAAGCAATTAGTAAATATAATGCAATTATTATCGGTTCATCTGTTGCGACAGCTCTAGGACCAATTGCAATTATTGGTGGTGCAGTAGTTATTGCTACGGGCGCAGGAACACCGCTAGGAGTCGCATTAATTGCAGGTGGTGCAGCAGCTGTAGGCGGTGGTACAGCTGGTATCGTATTAGCGAAGAAAGAACTTGACAATGCACAAGCTGAAATTCAAAAAATAACTGGACAAATTACAACTGCTCAATTAGAAGTAGCTGGGTTAACGAACATTAAAACACAAACTGAGTATTTAACAAATACGATTGATACTGCAATTACAGCGTTGCAAAACATTTCAAACCAATGGTATACAATGGGATCAAAATACAATTCTTTACTTCAAAATGTGGATTCAATTAGTCCAAACGATCTTGTTTTCATTAAAGAAGATTTAAACATTGCGAAAGATAGCTGGAAAAACATTAAAGACTATGCAGAAAAGATTTATGCTGAAGATATTAAAGTAGTAGACACGAAAAAAGCATAATTGAATACGAATCGTTAGAGCGTTAAGTGTTGATGAATAATTTGAAGCTCCTGTTCAGTTGTGAGCAGGAGCTTTTGATATCCTTATAAAGGGAATAGGTGAAAAATATGCAGAAACGATTTTATAAAAAATGTCTTTTAGCGGTAATGATTGCTGGGGTGGCAACGAGTAACGCATTTCCTTTACATCCTTTTGCAGCAGAACAAAATGTAACGGTGCTACAAGAAAATGTGAAAAACTATTCTCTTGGACCAGCAGGATTCCAAGATGTAATGGCACAAACGACATCAAGCATATTTGCAATGGATTCATATGCAAAATTAATTCAAAATCAACAAGAGACGGATTTAAGTAAAATAAGTTCGATTAATAGTGAATTTAAAGGGAATATGATTCAGCATCAAAGAGATGCAAAAATTAATGCAGCATATTGGTTAAATAATATGAAGCCTCAAATTATGAAAACAGATCAAAATATTATAAATTACAATAATACTTTTCAATCGTATTATAATGACATGTTAATAGCGATTGATCAAAAGGATAGCGGAAAATTAAAAGCGGATTTAGAAAAGTTGTATGCGGATATTGTAAAGAATCAAAATGAGGTAGATGGATTATTAGGAAATTTGAAAGCTTTTCGCGATAGAATGGCGAAAGATACAAATAGTTTCAAAGAGGATACAAATCAGTTAACAGCGATATTGGCAAGTACGAATGCTGGTATTCCAGCTCTAGAGCAACAAATAAATACATATAACGATTCGATTAAAAAGAGTAATGATATGGTCATTGCTGGTGGCGTACTTTGCGTAGCTCTAATAACATGTCTTGCTGGCGGGCCGATGATTGCGGTTGCGAAAAAAGATATCGCAAATGCAGAAAGAGAAATCGCCAATTTAAAAGATAGAATTTCAGGAGCACAAGCAGAAGTCGTAATTTTGACTGATGTAAAAAATAAAACAACAAACATGACAGAAACAATTGATGCAGCAATTACAGCACTACAAAACATATCAAATCAATGGTATACAGTAGGTGCAAAGTATAATAATTTATTACAAAACGTAAAAGGAATTAGTCCGGAAGAGTTTACGTTTATAAAAGAAGATTTACATACAGCGAAAGATAGCTGGAAAGATGTAAAGGATTATACAGAAAAATTACATGAAGGTGTGGCAAAGTAAACAGTGGACTAGTTCTGCTGTTTATTTTTTATTCCGTTTTTTTTTTGTGAGAGTTGAACTTGTAATTATATATAAGTTTGTCATGTGTTTTATCAATGTGGCTATTGGGTAATATTTAATCAAATTGATACGAATAACCTAAATAAATTTCTGATCAAGTCTTTTATATGTAATGTTTTAATGAAAAAAGCTATACTGTAAGCAAAACTAAAAATTGGAGAGGAAATACTACAACATGGAAAATTATCTATTATTTATCCTTACAGCAATGCTAATCATAATGATGCCTGGTCCTGGTTTTGCACTAGTTACAAAAAATACTATCTCGCATGGTAAAAATGGCGGGATAAAGACTGTTTTAGGAACGATATCTGGAATGATGATTCATACAATAATGGCTACGTTAGGACTTTCTGCTATCTTAATGAAATTTGCTATGTTATTTACATTTATAAAATATGCTGGGGCTGTTTATTTAATTTATTTAGCTGTAAAGTCAATTAAAAGTGCCTTACATAAAAAAGAAGATATGTCAGGTTCAGCAGAAATGGACTCTAAGGATATTGGGGCAATTAAAAGCTTTAGACAAGGATTTACTACGGCAATTTTAAATCCAAAAACCGCTGTATTTTTCCTTAGTTTTTTACCCCAATTTATTGTGAGTAATCAAAATCATTTCCTCCAATTTCTTTTATTAGGAGTCACATTTACGACTTTGACAGCAATATGGTATTTACTTTACATCTCACTCATACGTCAATTAAGAACTTTTTTAAGAAAAGAAAGAGTGAACCGTACAATAGAGGGTATTACAGGCGCCATATTATTAGTATTTGGAGTTAGATTGTTTTTCCAAAAATAAATATGTAGATAAAACGAGAAATAAAAAAGTTGATTATTTCTCGTTTTATTCTTTAAAATCTGCAACAGAACCAGGATCTCCCATCAAAGTATAAATTCCAAGGGAGGAACCGTTTTTTATTTACTTATATACGTACAGCTGTACCACTGACAGCAACCATTAACATTCCATCACGAACAACTTCGTAATCTACGTCAATACCAACGATAGCGTTCGCACCTTTTTCTTTTGCAAGTTCTTTCATTTCGCCCATTGCAATATCACGAGCGTCTTTTAGTTTACTTTCATAAGCACCAACACGGCCACCGACAACATCACGAACGGAAGCGAATACATCGCGGACAATATTTGCACCCATAATAGCTTCACCATTTACAATATCAATATACTCAATAATCTCTTTACCTTGAATTCCAGAAGTTGTTGTTACAATCATGACTGACACTCTCCTAATATCTTATAATTTTTGATTAGCTTTCTTATATCATAGAAAAAGTATTTTTGGCACCAGAAACAAGTCTAGTTTCTTACAGAATGAAACCAAGGCAATTGTTTAACATATGTATCGCTATAACATATGCAATGGATCTTTTAGAAATAAGATAAGCCGCAGTAAGTATCAACGATCCAGGTAAATAAATAGCAATATCCGAAAGTTGGTTCGTATGAAGAAGTGTAAAAATCATAATCGAAATGATAGATGCAATAGCGGTACCAATATGGTAAGAAAAACGATTTATTAATATGTGGCGAAACACAATTTCTTCAAGTATTGGACCCAGAATACCAAATACAAGCAATGTAAATACAAGAGGTACCTCTGCACCCGTTTCAAGGAGCTGCTCTTGGTTCTCTGGTTGACCAGTTGCTAGAAAATACATAACACACTGTTCCACAATTAACGTAAATAAAACTACCATAGGAATACTTACTATTTTCAAAATTGTCTTCTCTTTAAAATAAGTAAAACTTTCAATAATTTCTTTCCTAAAGCAAATGATTCCTACAATAGCAGGTACAGTAAAACCGATGGCACTAAGAACAAATTCTGATTCAACTAAATTGACATTAGCTAAAAGTGATATGCCAAATAGTATGTACAAGCCAATTTGAAATGGTACAAACAGTGTAAAGATTATTGGCATAATGATTTCTTTTTTATTCATTTTTATAAAGTTCACTGTATTGCCCCCATAATTAAATTACCTATAATTTTTGATTTTTCTTTCTGCATAACGATCTCCTTCTAAATATATTTATACAAGATTCTAAACCGGACGGTTCGGTCCGAATCGAAATCTAATGATACTACAAGTTTCTAGTTTTTTAAACCCTTTTTATAAAGTATTAACAAAATCAAAATGGAAAAAAGCAAATATATTTATATTTCAGTTGCTTTGTTACAATTTAATTCCAGTAATCATTAATGGTTAATCTTTTATAGAATGAAGTGAAAGTGGGAGTAGTTCAAACACTTTAGCTAAACATATTGATAAAAATTATATATAATAATCATATGTCTATACATTAAAATTAACTATATATTTTTACACCTACTACGAAGTTAGGTGAAATTAGTTGTATAACATGACTGAATTAAATAATTGGTCATGTTAATTTTGACAGAAAATTCATTTGAATGATATAGATAATACAATTTGATTAATCTCTTTTCAAACTGTATTGTTTGAGGTTCACATAATATAGGGGTTGATAAGATATTTTCGCTCCAAACTTCTTTATACTTACAAAAAAATTCAAGAAAATAGATGGTAAATATCACCTGGAATATTAAGCTCGTTTTTATTAGGAGGATTACAAAGCATGACTAAAGTTGATAAGGTTAAAGAAAAAATTATTGAAACATCTTTATATTTATTTAATACTAATGGGATAACTCGCACATCCATCCAGGATATAATGACAGCTACTGAACTACCTAAAGGATCTATTTATCGTAGATTCAAAAGTAAAGAAGAAATTGTCCTTGCTGCCTACGACAAAAGTGGTGAGATTATGTGGAGTCATTTTCATAAAGCAATGGAAAATAAAAAGACAGCAATCGATAAAATCCTTGCAATTTTCCTTGTATATCAAGATGCAGCTAATAATCCTCCTATTGCTGGAGGCTGTCCATTACTTAATAGCGCAATTGAAAGTACTGGAGTATTTCCAGAATTACAAAAAGCAGCAGCAAAAGGTTATGATGATACAGTAATGTTAATGGCTTCTCTCATAAAAGAAGGAATAGAGAAACAAGAACTTAAAGAAGATATAGAGGTTATATCACTCGCTTCCTTTCTTGCATCTTCAATGGAGGGGGCTATTATGGCAAGTCGAGTATCTAACGATAATATACACCATCATTATTTTATTGAACAAATAAAACATCATCTTTTCTCCTATTCTAAATAAGTGAGAACTTGCAGTGTTTCCATCCAATTTTTATAAAATTAAATTGAATAAATACCCCTTATAAATAGTATCTTCTGATTATAAGGGGTATTTGAATAGACTTTAACAAAGGGAGCTTTTTACACGTTGTTTGGATTATTTCACTAATACGAACTTTAGTTGAAGAGCACGCCATAATGAAAAAGCTGTTTTAATATACTAATTATGTATCATATGTTAAAAAACTTATGTTATTTTGTTTTTCTAAGTTTATAGCTAAGAAGAATATAAGAATTAGAGGAGGGGGAAAATTGAAATTTTTTACGATATTTGCATCAAGGAATGATACAAGTGATATAGAAGGTTTCATTACTCAAGTTTTTCAAAATGGGTTTAAGGTTGAACGCAATAAAAATGAATATACCATTCAATCGAAAAGACTATTTGGCAAAAATAAAATTATTATTCGGGTGGATTCTGAAGAATCATCTCCTGATTATTTTTTCAATAATATTCCTGGAATGATGCACATGTACGATCAAATCGAATTTCAAGAAGAACATCTTAAGAAGATGGTTTTGGCACAGATTTCTGTAATTAATACCATAATCGCTATAGAGACGAAGAAGGATTATAGTGATGAATACGTGGAGCTGTTTCTTAAATTACTTAATGGGGTAAACGGTATTGGTTTTATCCCTGATCGAACTCTCATCGGGAAGGATGGAAAAGTAATTGTATTTCCGGATGGATCCTCTGGTCCTTCAGAATTTACTCCTCAAGTATGTACGAACAAAATAAGGGGACAGAATAGTACTTCTACCGATGGGGAGAAAAGAAAACAGAAATCGATAAGCTATCTGCAAGATAAAGGGATTCCATATATAGAAGGATTGCCTCAATTGCCTCCTTTGACAAGTATTCAGTTAAGAAGCCGAGAAGAGATTACGAAGAGAGCAGTAGCTTTGTTGATTGTCATACAATATGCTTGTGATGTTGCCCAAGAAGGAGATTTGAAAACTTCCAAAGAGTTCGTCATGGAGCTGCTAAATCAATTTGATGTGGTTGAATCATTAACGATGCAGGAAAGGAATTTTCTGAATTCAGAGGAACCTGACGAGAAAGAAGCGATACAGATTGCATGGCAGTATGAAGCTCAATGGGTTTTGCTTTGGTCAATAGGCCTCGTGAATACACTGAAATTCCCAAAAGAAATCTGTGACTGTCATTATGCAATTAAACTTGTTTCTGATTGTAGTTCTTTTAATGAATTTTATCAAAAAACAAAATTGCGAAATGTAGAAGAAATTTTGGACGAGGCCGACCTTATTTATCGGCTTCATTGGGCTTGTGTACATGATAGAATTAATGCGAGAGAAGCAACTGCAGGTATGCATGAAAGTATTGTTATTGAAAGACGAAGAGGCTTGTTTTGGCTAATCAATTATAAAAATGAAGATTGGGATTATATCTCCATGGATACATAATCTATATTCTTTGTTCTGTAGAGCATTTGTATTCTAGATAATCGAATTATTACTTCATCAGTTCAATCCATTATAGAAAAAAGGCCGAAAATGCCATAGATAGGAGAAAAAATAGTCTTTGATATCCTAAGCCTCATATACAACTTGAACGGCCTTGTTATTGTTACTGCAGAAAAAATGTGAATTAAATGTTAATCGATTTACATGTTTCAAGCGTATCTATATTGAGTTTGTAAATCTACACAATAAGTTTTCATTATATATATTAAGTGGAATAGAAGTTCAGTTAGATAAAATTCGGTAGTCGAATTTTTTTGCATAAAGCTGTATAATGCTTGTAACGAAAGGGAAATACAGGAAGGGATTTGTAATGAGTTACTATGGAAAAAGATAAACAACAATTAAGCGTTGAAGTTGCAAGATTATATTATCAATCAGATTATAGTCAGCAAGAAATTGCTAACAAATTAAATATTTCAAGACCGACGATTTCTAGATTGTTAAAGTACGCGAAAGAAAAAGGGTTTGTTCAAATTAGCATCGCTGATCCATTTGCGGATTTAGATAACGTTGGGAATTTACTGAAAGAAAAGTACAACTTGTTAGAGGCACATGTTGTATTTTCTCCAGTGCCGGAATATGCAACGATTACAGAGTATATTAGTAAATATGCTGCTGAGTATATGGAAAAGACGGTTAAAAACGGTGATATTGTTGGTGTGAGCTGGGGAATGACTATGTATGAAATCGCTAGAAAAATCGTACCGCAACATGTAAAAGGGGTAGAGGTTGTCCAGCTAAAAGGTGGTATTAGTCATTCAAGTGTAAATACATATGCGAATGAAACAATAGCTTTATTTGCAGATGCTTTTCAAACGACGCCAAGAAATCTACCTCTTCCAGTTATATTTGATAATGCAGTGACAAAAGAATTAGTAGAGCAGGATCGACATATTCATCACATTATCGAAATGGGGAAGCAAGCGAATATTGCAATTTTTACTGTAGGAACAGTGCGAGACGAAGCGCTATTATTCCGATTAGGTTATTTCGATAAGGAGGAAACAAGTTTACTCAAAAAACAATCGGTCGGTGACATTTGTTCACGTTTCTTTGATGGAGACGGAAATATTAGTAGCGAAGAAATCAATAAGCGTACCATTGGAATTGAGTTAGAGGAACTGAAATTAAAGAAACGCTCTATTTTAGTTGCAGGTGGTAATAGAAAAATAAAAGCAATTGATGGTGCGTTACGTGGCGGGTATGCAAATGTATTAATTATCGATCAGCATACAGCAAAAGAATTGTTACATTATCAAAAAGATTAGAAATAAAAGGCGTTCTCAAAATGTTAATTTTGAGAACGCCTTTTATTTTGTTATGTATGAATGATAGGTGTTCTTTTGAACACAAATTGCCTCTTTAAAAATAATTATGGATATAGAGATACATACTACCATTGTTAATATAAAAGTTTTGATTTTAAATGAGAATTGTTTCTTAGTTAGAATGAGCTTTACTTACTACAAGAAAATTCCTTTTAAAAAAGAATGAACAAAATTTCAAAAGTATATTTACATTTGTTCAACTAAGAGTTAGAATGAAGTTGTTAAAAGATATGAGGAGTGAAGATAATGAACATTGCAAAGTTAATTGACCATACAATTTTAAAAGCTAATACTACTAAAGAAGATGTTATGAAAGTAATCGAAGAAGCAAAGGAATATAAATTCGCTTCTGTTTGTATTAACCCAACATGGGTAAAATTAGCGGCTGATGAACTAGCTGGACATGATGTAGACGTTTGTACTGTAATCGGTTTCCCATTAGGAGCAAGCACGACTGAAACAAAAGCATTTGAAACAAAAGATGCTATCGCAAAAGGTGCAACTGAAGTTGATATGGTAATCAACGTAGGTGCTTTAAAAGATGGCGACAACGAACTTGTTGAAAAAGATATTTATGAAGTAGTACAAGCAGCAAAAGGAAAAGCTCTTGTAAAAGTAATCATTGAAACTTGCCTATTAACAGATGAAGAAAAAGTACGCGCTTGTGAATTATCAGTAAAAGCTGGTGCTGATTTCGTAAAAACTTCAACTGGATTCTCAACTGGTGGAGCAACTGCTGAAGATATCGCATTAATGCGTAAAACAGTAGGACCAAACGTTGGTGTAAAAGCATCTGGCGGTGTTCGTACACGTGAAGATGCAGACAAAATGGTAGCTGCTGGAGCTTCTCGCGTTGGAGCAAGTGCTAGTGTTGCAATCGTATTAAATGATGCAAAAGGTGCTACAGATAACTACTAATTGATAAAAGGTTAAAGCAATAGATATACGTTTAGAGTATATCTATTGCTTTAATAATTGAAAAAAATGTAAGCGGATACGAATGGGAGGAAACGGCTTATGAAATACTTAATCGGTGTTTTTGGCCTCGTATTGATTTTAGGTATCGCTTGGCTTGCTAGTAATGATAGAAAGAAAGTCAAATATCGCCCAATCATAACGATGGTTATATTACAATTCATTTTGGGGTTTTTATTATTAAATACAAGTGTAGGGAATATATTAATTAGCGGAATAGCAGATGGTTTTGGAGAGCTATTAAAATATGCTGCTGACGGTGTGAATTTCGTATTTGGTGGATTAGTAAATCAAAAAGAGTTTTCGTTCTTTTTAAGTGTATTAATGCCAATCGTATTTATATCAGCCTTAATAGGTATTTTGCAACATATTAAAGTATTACCTATTATTGTGAAATCTATCGGTCTAGCATTAAGTAAAGTAAATGGAATGGGGAAACTAGAATCATATAACGCTGTTGCATCTGCGATTTTAGGACAATCTGAAGTATTTATTTCAGTTAAGAAACAACTAGGGTTATTGCCAGAGAAAAGAATGTATACATTATGTGCATCAGCAATGTCTACAGTTTCTATGTCTATCGTTGGATCATATATGGTGTTATTAAAACCACAATATGTTGTAACCGCTTTAGTGCTTAACTTATTCGGTGGCTTCATCATTGCTTCTATCATTAACCCATATGAAGTTACTGAGGAAGAAGATATGTTAGAAGTACAAGAAGAAGAGAAGAAGACCTTCTTTGAAGTATTAGGGGAATACATTATTGATGGATTTAAAGTTGCGATTACAGTAGCAGCTATGTTAATTGGTTTCGTAGCTCTTATCGCATTCATTAATGCAGTATTTAAAGGTATAATCGGTATTTCATTCCAAGAAATTCTTGGTTATGTATTTGCACCATTTGCATTTATTATGGGTGTTCCATGGCATGAAGCAGTTAATGCCGGAAATATTATGGCAACAAAATTAGTATCAAATGAATTTGTTGCTATGACAGATTTAGCACAAGGAAACTTTAATTTCTCAGATAGAACGACAGCGATTATCTCTGTATTCTTAGTTTCATTTGCAAACTTCTCTTCAATTGGGATTATTGCAGGAGCAGTTAAGAGCTTAAATGAAAAGCAAGGGAATGTAGTCGCAAGATTTGGTTTGAAATTACTATTCGGTGCAACGTTAGTAAGTTTCTTATCAGCAACAATCGTTGGCTTATTATTTTAATAGATTTATATAATATAAAAAGGAATGGTGATTGTAATGAGAATGGTAGATATTATTGCAAAAAAGCGTGACGGCAAAGAATTAACGACTGAAGAAATCAAATTCTTTATTAATGGATATACAGACGGAAGTATTCCTGATTATCAAGTGAGTGCGCTTGCAATGGCAATCTTCTTTAAAGATATGACAGATCGCGAACGTGCAGATTTAACGATGGCGATGGTTGAGTCTGGAGAAACGATCGACTTATCAGCAATTGAAGGAATTAAAGTAGACAAACATTCAACTGGCGGTGTTGGTGATACAACAACTTTAGTATTAGGACCATTAGTTGCTGCTTTAGATGTACCAGTAGCAAAAATGTCTGGTCGTGGTTTAGGACATACTGGTGGAACAATTGATAAATTAGAAGCAGTAGAAGGATTCCACGTTGAAATTACGAAAGAACAATTCATCGATATTGTAAATCGTGACAAAGTAGCTGTTATTGGACAAACAGGAAACTTAACACCTGCAGATAAAAAGATTTATGCATTACGTGACGTAACAGGAACTGTTAACTCAATTCCTTTAATCGCAAGTTCAATTATGAGTAAAAAAATTGCAGCTGGTGCTGATGCAATCGTACTTGATGTAAAAACAGGTGCTGGTGCATTTATGAAAACAGAAGAAGATGCAAAAGAATTAGCACATGCAATGGTACGTATCGGAAATAATGTAGAACGTCAAACAATGGCAGTTATTTCAGATATGTCACAACCTCTTGGATTTGCGATTGGTAATGCTCTAGAAGTGAAAGAAGCGATTGATACGTTAAAAGGTGAAGGTCCAGAAGATTTAACAGAATTAGTACTTGTATTAGGAAGTCAAATGGTCGTACTTGCGAAAAAAGCAAATACGTTAGAAGAAGCTCGTGAAATGCTAATTGAAGTGATGAAAAACGGAAAAGCAACTGCGAAATTTAAAGAGTTCTTAAGCAATCAAGGCGGAGATAGCTCAATTGTAGACAATCCAGAAAAAATGCCACAAGCTAAGTATGTAATTGATGTACCTGCAAAAACTTCAGGTGTTATTTCTAACATTGTTGCAGATGAGATTGGTATTGCAGCTATGTTACTTGGTGCAGGTCGTGCAACGAAGGAAGATGAAATCGATTTAGCAGTAGGATTAATGTTACGTAAAAAAGTTGGCGATGCAGTAAAAGAAGGCGAGCCATTTGTAACAATCTACGCAAATCGTGAAAATGTAGAAGATGTAAAAGCAAAAATTTATGAGAACATCTCTATCGCTGAAACAGCAGTGGCTCCTAAATTAGTGCATACAGTTATTACTGACTAATCATCATTTCATTTACTTTGAGGGGGAAATAATATGGATAAGAAAAAATATATTGAAGAAGCAAACAAGATGTTATCGAAAGCGTATATTCCGTATTCTAAATTTCCTGTTGGCGCAGCGTTAGTTACGAAAGAAGGGAAAATCTATACTGGTTGTAATATAGAAAATGCTTCTTACGGTTTATGTAACTGTGCAGAAAGAACAGCAATATTTAAAGCAGTATCAGAAGGTGAGCGCGATTTTAGTTACTTAGTTATTACAGGAGAAACTGATGGCCCGATTTCACCATGTGGTGCGTGTAGACAAGTAATTGCTGAATTCTGTGATCCGAAAATGCCTGTATTATTAACGAATGTAAAAGGTGATGAAAAAGAAGTGACTGTTGAGCAATTACTTCCAGGTGCTTTCACAATAGAAAATCTAAAATAAGTTGAAAAGTGAACTGCACCTCCAGTTGTTAGACACGCATAACAATTGGAGGTGCAGTTTTTTACTTTATATTGAGGTGAATTATTTACTGATATTTCGTCCCCTTTTTCATCAATTTATTATTTTACCACATGTGAAATTTAAAAAATTAAATATTAATGTAGTGTAAGTACAATATAAATTCCCAATTAATATTAAAAGATGATAGGCTATTTTTATAATTGAATTACCTTTCGTACTCTAAAAAACACCCTACCAACAAAGGTTCTCTATCAATATAAAAATCTATACTAATATGGTATAATTTTCATGCTCTATTAAGTATAGAAGGGGTTTATACGATGGGACAATTTCAAAGTAATTTTCAAAGCGCTACACAAATCGCAACGCAAATGAGGGCAGCTTCAGATACAATCCAAAGCGCAACAAATCGTTCTATAAAAAAGGCGACACGTACTACGCTTTCAGTTAATTCAAAAGCACAAGAAGCGAACCAACAAGTTTTAGATTTGACGAAACAATTATCCACCGCCTTTCAACACGCGGTCGATAATATTCATTCGGTAGCCAAAGAGTTTGAGAGAATGGATCACGAGCTTCACAATACTTTCCG
Organism: Bacillus sp. M13(2017); assembly: GCF_002218325.1. NCBI lineage: Bacteria > Bacillati > Bacillota > Bacilli > Caryophanales > Bacillaceae > Bacillus > Bacillus sp. M13(2017). The sequence goes on from NZ_KZ268505.1 coordinate 161,874, forward strand.
CTAATATGACCACCTTCGTAAAGATAAAACTTTAGGAGGAAAAAAATGGATCGAGATATCAAAAACCAAATTAAACAGTTAAATCAAAAATTACGAAGTGTATTTGAAGAACAGGACCGAAATCAATCCGCGCTTCGAACTCAGGAACAAGCGGAAGCTGATTTTCACGAATTGAAAAATCGAAGCAACCGCTTATTTAACCGTATTTTAGAAACTTGGCACAACGATAAAGAGTTATCTCATTTCTTTATAAATATCCGTCAAGAAGCACAACACATTGAGCGAAAACTTACATTTGAATTAGAAAATCAAAAAGAAACATTACTTAAAGAAAGACGAGACCTTAGTGATTCAGAAAACGACCTATCCTACCAGCAACAACAATTAGCAAGGGAGGTCAATGCATGAGTTTAAATATGTATTTGGGAGAAGTACAAAGCCAAACTCAAAGCATGAATGCTGTATGTACAGCTACCATTCAAGGTATGGAACAAGCCATTCAATCGATTGATGCTTTTACAAGTGATACCGTTCTACAAGGGCAAACTTACGATAGTGCAAAAGCATTTTTCGCAGAAACCTTTCGCCCTTTAGCACAAGGAATCATATACTTATGTGAAGAATTAATCCGTCAGAACGATGCATTTCCAAGTCAATTTCAATCACAAGTAGCTCAGGCAGATGTAATTGAACAAGAAATATTAGAACAAATTCGAGAGATTGACCGAATGAAAGCAAGTATGGAAGCCATCACTCAAACTATGCCAATACCAGGTATAGACGCTATGGCAAATCTTTTTACTGTCATGAGGAAAAAACTTCAAGAAAAGTTAGACCATCTACATGAATTTAATCAAACGTCTAGCAATAACTATGCTACAGCAATTCAATTAGCTAATAGTATTGCTACAGGTCTTGCAGAAGTACAAAGTGGAAAAGGTTTTAGTCCTGCAAGTGGTACATTTAGTACACAAGGATTGAATATGGAGTGGACGACTTCTATCCAGGCGATTACAGAAGATAGGAATCGTCAGGCTGATAATTCAATTGAAGAAGGTGCAATGTGCGGTAAAATTTCGCCTAAATCTGACTTCGAGAAGGCTTGGGAAAGAGAGAAAAAGGATCTAAGTGATGCATGGACTGGTATTTCTACAGGTTTTGTAGATGGTGCTGTAGATGCATGGGAAGGATTCGTAGCTTTAGGCGATAAAGAAACGTGGTTAAACATGCGAGATGCAATTATTAATTATAAAGAAACACTTCCTGCTGCATGGAATACTTTATCAGATTCATTCATTAATGATTTCTGGAACGGAGATATGGAAAGTAGAGAGCACTATGCTGCCTATGGTGTAGCATCATTATTAACAGGTTTTATTGGTGATAAAGGTCTTAGTAAAGCAGGACAAGCAGGGAAGTTAGCAATCGCTGGCAACCTAGCAAAAGGAAAGTCGTTTATGACTAATTCTGCTGCATATAGAAATGTATTAACTGATTTTAAGTTGAACACTGGAAACCGTTTGGCTTATGCTGATGTTGGAGGAAGTTCTATAAAATATGAACTTGGTGGGGCATACCAAGAAGCGAAAGACTTATTAAATCAATTTGCGGTTTCAAAAGAGGAATATAAAGATTTAAGGAAGAGAACACCCAATAATAGGATAAGAAAAAGCGTAAATACAGATGTACCCAAAATTGATCCTGTATATGGTTATGAAGTGGAAAAACTTGAAGCTGACCACATTGTTTCAATGAAAGAAATAACGGACATGGAAGGTTTTGACCTATTACCGAGAGAACAACAAATAGAAGTGCTTAATATGGATGTAAACTTTGTTGGACTTGGAAAACCAACAAATGCTTCTAAGAATGCAAAAGATTGGAGTACATGGCCGGGGCACCCTAAATACGGTAAGGTTCCGGAAATTATAAGACTAGAAATGTTAGAACGTGAAGCAGCGGCTAGAGAAGCTTTGAAAAAATCAATAAAAGAGAGGTTACAATCCATTGAAAACAATAGTTAAAAATATAGGTGGTAAAAAGATAATAGCTACAGCAGAAGAACATTTAGGCCCCCAGATAGAAAAGTTATTGTATTTGCTAACTAAAGTAGAAGATAACAAATTAGTTGATAGATTTTCTATGCAAGTTGGTTGGTCTATTTTTGTTCTATCCAAACGTGAAGATGGGTATCATATTATTGCCCCAGATTATACAAAAAATCCATTTAAGGATACTACAGATGATCTAACAATTGCTTTATGGGTGCAATTAGAACAAGTACATTGTTTACGCCAGTTAAATATTGACGGTGAAACAATAAAGTTTAGCGATAAAATAGTGACTTCAAAAAATGTGTTACAACTAGATGAGGTTTATTTACAAAGAGCTAGGGATTGTGACAAAGGTGATTCTGGTTGGTATATCGGTCCTGTCGATGAAACAGAAGAAACTGACGGTGAATTAGAAGCATATTACGCATATCAGCTACTAAAAATTAGACCTTCAATTATTCAAGTTTTAGCCTTACCTTATGAATATCTGGTAGTTTTTGAGAAAGATAAAATCAAAGCCATTTTAGATGATAATGATGTCGATGTTTGGAATGGAGTTACAAACTAAGATTAGTTAAGTTCTAAAATAATTGAGAGGGCTTAACCGCATGAACTCAAAAATCCCGGAAATTCTAGGAATATTAGACGGTTATGAGAAAAGGGTAATTTTAGTAATTATAGAAACTGAAGCAATGGTTTAAATTAAGCTAGAAACTTACAGGATGGAAAATAATCAATAATGAATAAATTATAAAAGAGCATCCCACCATTAAAAACTGAACTGCACCCCAATTGTTAGACACAGTCTAACAATTGGGGTGCAGTTCAGTTTTTCTATGGTTAAATTCACAACTGATGAAAAAATATACATCGTTCAACGTTATTTGAACGGAAATGAAAGTTACCGAGAAATTAGTAAAGCTATTGGTATAAGAGACACCGTAATTTTGAAATGGGTAAACCAATATAAACAAAATGGCTTTTTATTTGAAAATAGGATGTAATATTTTATTCATATTCCGTTCATAAACTTTCCGTAAAATGATTGTAGCGAATATGGAAAGTTTACAATAGGAGGAATAAAATGAAGAATTTATATAATGCATCATTCATTTACTTAATTATCGGTTTACTATCAGGAGTATTTGCAAGAGAGTATTCGAAAGCACAAGGAATTAAAGGATCCACAATGTTGCAATTAGTACATACACATGTACTAGTGCTTGGTTTCTTATTTTTTTTAATTGCTTTCGCTTTATGTAAAGTGTTTCATGTACAAGAAACAAAGAGCTTTCGTGCATGGTTTATTGTTTATAATGTAGGATTAATTTTTAATATTGCAACAATTCTATTTAGAGGTCTATTACAAGTAAACGGAACTGACTTTAACGGTTTAAGCCATATGGCTGGGGTAGGTCACGTTATTATAAGTGTAGGGCTCATTTGGTTTATGATTTTGCTAAAAAAGTCATTTAAATAGATAGGAGTGGAAAGTATGATAGCACTTTTATCAAGTGTCGTAGCAGTTTGTATGGCTGTTGGGGTAATGTTTCTACGTTTTAAAGCAGCGAAAAAGCCGGTAACGAAAAAGAAAATTATATTGCCACCAATTTTTATGAGTACAGGAGCGATGATGTACTTTTTACCAGAGTTTCGATTAACATCGTTAGAAATAGTCGAGGCAATTAGTATAGGGCTTATTTTCTCTATTTTTCTTATTAAAACAACTGAGTTCGAAATAAAAGGCGAACATATATTTATGAAACCTTCAAAAGCATTCATATTCATTTTAGTAGGCTTATTAGCTGTACGCGTGGCATTAAAGTCATATTTAAGCCAATCAATTGATTTGGCAGAGTTAAGCGGAATGTTTTTCTTACTTGCATTTGCGATGATTGTGTCGTGGAGAATTGCGATGTATCGCTCGTTTACTAAATTAGAAAAGACAATAAACAGAGCTGGAATTTCTATATAGCAAATCCAGCTCTGTTTATGTTTTATTGAAATTCTTTAGCGCGGAACTCATTTGCTTAATTTGAAACGTATTTGAGCATCTTGTAATGCGGCTGGTGTAACGTTAAGACCATTCGGATCAACAATTTTTGTATTTAATAAAATAGAATCTAGGCTTCCACGAAATGTTTGTGTATAGTTTTGACGCAACATTTGTTGTTCTTGTTTTTCATCAACTGTTAATCCAGATGCTTTTTCTTTTTTTGATAATTCGTTAATACGGAATAAAATGTTTTTCATTTGTTTCACCTCTAGTTAGATTTAAAAATATTAGTTACTTACTAATGCATAGTTATTATAACGTGTAATTTTAATTATGTCAACACCATCTAAAAACGTTAAAAATTGACGAAAAATTATAACAATAATAGAATGAATTGTATTGATGATTAGTTTCACAAGCATACATAGAACACTAGGAGGATTATTATGAAATCAACATTTTTTGCTCAAAATAGAGAACGATTAGCAAACACATTACCAGAGGGATCTATTACGATTTTATTTGCGGGACAAGCACCGCATATGTCAGCTGATGCACATTATAAATTTGTACCGAATCGTAATTTTTACTACTTAACGGGAATCGATGAACCAAATGTTATTTTTATGCTGAAAAAGGTTGGAAGTAGTGTTGAAGAAACACTTTTCATTGAAAAGTCAGATCCAGTAATGGAAAAATGGGTCGGTAAAACAGTTTCTAACGAAGAAGCAGAGAAAATTTCAGGTATAAAGAAAGTTGTATATTTAGATAGCTTTGAAAAGACAATGTCAAATATACTTTTTACAGAAAATGCGAAGCATCTATATTTAGATATAGAACGTCGTGAGTGGAATGGTACGGAGACAAAAACATTAGCATTTGCTAAACATGTAAGAGAAAAATATCCACACGTAACAATTAGTAATGTATATCCGAACATTTGTGAATTACGAGTATTTAAAACAGAGGAAGAAATTGAAATTATTAAAGAAGCGATTGCTATAACGAAAGACGGTATTTACAACGTACTTAAGCATGCAAAAGCAGACATGATGGAGTATGAATTAGAAGCTCAATTTGATTTTACACTGAAATCATCTGGCATTAAGCATCATGCGTTCAATACAATTTTGGCAAGCGGTAAAAATGCTACAGTTCTTCATTATGAAGATAATGATGCACAAATTCAAAATGGTGACTTAGTATTACTAGATTTAGGTGCTCAAAAAGACTACTATAACGCTGATATTAGTTATACATTCCCGGCAAATGGAATATTCTCTAGTCGTCAAAAACAAATTTATAATATTGTATTAAAAGCATTAAAAGAAACAACAGAGATTATTAAGCCGGGATTAAAGTTCGCTGCATTAAATGAGCATACAAAAAAGGTACTGGCAGAAGAGTGTAAAGCAATTGGTTTAATTCAAGAAGATGAAGAGTTATCAAAATACTATTATCATGGTGTCAGCCATTTCCTTGGTTTAGATACACATGATGTAGGAACATATAAAGATAGAATGTTAGAAGAAGGTATGGTTATAACAATTGAACCTGGTCTTTATATTGAAGAAGAATCAATTGGAATTCGTATTGAAGATGACATTCTTGTAACGAAAGACGGGTATGAAAACTTGTCAAAAGATATCATTAGAGAAGTTGAAGAAATTGAAGAATTTATGAGTGTAAATAATGAACATGTAAAAGGAAACCAAGCTGTAGTTAAATAATAAAAAAGTCATCACTAATTTATTTGAACTTTATCTCGAATCGTGGACAATTAAAAAATCCATGATTCGGGATAGGGTTCTTTTCTTCGAAATACTAATCTTTAATTATTAATCCTAATAAAGTAGCAAACTGAACAGCTTGATATGTTGATACTTTACATCCTCTTAAATCGTTCACTGAAACTGTAAGTGTATCAAAGGTAGAAGAACTAATATCTATCCCCTTCAGTGATGTCTGATCAAAATTAGCTTCATCAAGACTACATAATTGGAATTCAACTTTTTTAAGTTTACAGTCAAAAAAATCTGCATTATTTAATGAAGTTTCATTAAATATAATTTTTTCTAGTTTAGAATTTCCAAATGCCGCTAAATTCAAAATTGAATTCTCAAATTTAACATTTCCTAAGCTAGATTCTGCAAAATTAACCCCGATTAATTTACTGTTTTTAAATTCGACTCTATGAACAGAAGAATTGCTTAAATTAACATTTGATAAATCGCAGTTTTCAAAACAAACATCTGTAATATCAATATTGCTAAAGTCTGTATTAGTGAATTTACAATTCTTTATCACTGCATCATACAATCGCACTCTATCTACAGATTCATTTTCGAAAGTGGAGTCTATAATTTCACACACTTCCAATGTTGGATCTTCTTCATAAAAAATATCTTGAAAATTCTTTGAAGATAACTCTGGTGAAATTTTTGGTCTATCAATTTTCATCGTATATCAATCCTCTTCTATTTGATATATTTGTGTAATTTGAGTCCATTGTCTGTGAGGAACATTAGTTCTTATTATACAAAAATGTAAGTTCTTTTGTGAAGAGCATTTTAGCTACATTTTTCTTATTTAATAATAGCAGTGTTATTGTTTCTTAAGAAATAACGTCAAAACAAATACGAGAACGGCTAATATAGTCGCTACAAGGAAAGTATTTTGTCTTTCTAAAATATTCGCTTCCTGTAAAGTCTCCGCTTTTAGTAATTTTCCAATTAAGTTACGTAAAATCTAATTACATCTCCTTATTTTCTTGAAAATCAACTTCTATAATGATTTTGAAAAATAAGAAGGAGGGATTTTCCATGAAGCGATTTGTATTAACAGCTGTTACGGTCTCTGTAATATTTTTAATTGCTGCATGTTCTTTGGCCACAAATACAACAAATGATCATAAAAATATGAAAGATAAAAAAACACTACAGACTGGAACAGCTACAAAACCATTGAAAGTTGAAAAAGGACCACAAGTTACTTTAATAGCGAAAGAAGAAAAGCAAAAGTTAAGTAACGGTGTTATTGTTCCAGTCTGGACATTTAATGGCTCATCTCCTGGTCCAGAAATTCGGGTGAAAAAAGGTGAAAAGGTGAAAGTGACATTAAAAAATGAATTATCTGCACCAGTATCTATTCATTGGCATGGATATCCTGTCCCAAATAACATGGATGGAATTCCAGGCGTGACACAAGATGCAGTTGAACCAGGAAAAAGTTTCACTTACGAATTTGAAGCGAACGTACCAGGAACGTACTGGTATCACTCGCATCAAGATTCTGTAAATCAATTAGATAGAGGTTTGTATGGAGCGCTCATTGTAGAAGATACAAAGGAAAAATATGATAAAGATTACACATTAATGTTGGATGAATGGGTTACAGATAAAGAAGAAATTAAAAAGCAGTTAAAAGAAATGACAAAAGGGCAAATAGGTAATAAATCTAAAGGTGATGAAAATACGAAAAAGAATGATGATAAGAACGGCATGGATCATTCTGGTATGGACATGGGCAGTGATCAAAAAGACTCTGGCAATATGGCAGGAATGGACCATGGAAATATGAAGATGGAAGGTCATGATATGAGTATGTATGATTTATTCACAATCAATGGAAAAAGCGGTGATTTAGTAGTGCCATTGAAAGTGAATAAGGGAGATAAAGTTCGTCTTCGACTTGTTAATGCTGGTTATCTATCACATGATATACATGTTCACGGTCATGATATAAAAGTAATTGCGACAGATGGTCAACCAATAAACGATCCAAAAGTTATGAAGGATAAAGTAATTTCAATCGCACCGGGTGAACGTTATGATATTGAATTTACTGCTAATAAAACTGGGAAATGGTATGTTGAAGACCATTCGAAAAATAAAGGTGCAAAAGGAATGAAAGCTGTTATTGAATATGATGGCAGTAAAGAGATGAAAGATAAAGCAGACGAAAAAGAAAAATTACCGAAAGTAGATATAATGAAATATGGTACTAAAAAATTAGGAAGTTTCACGTTAAATCAAGAGTATACTGCCACATATAATATGGACTTAAATACGCAAATGAATGAAAATGAAATGGTATATACAATTAACGGAAAGGTATTTCCGGATATTGACCCAATTCAAGTGAAAAAGGGTGATTTAGTAAAAGTGAAGTTGGTAAATCGTTCTAAAATGGATGATCACCCAATGCATTTACACGGGCACTTCTTCCAGGTGTTGAGTAAAGATGGAAAACCGATAAAAGGTTCTCCAATTGTAAAAGATACATTGAACTTAAAACCAGGTGAAGAATATGAAGTAGCCTTTGTAGCAGACAATCCGGGTGAGTGGATGTTCCACTGTCACGACCTACATCATGCTTCAGCAGGGATGGTAACGGAAGTGAACTATACAGATTATAAATCTGACTATGCTCCAAACCAAAACATTCCTAATAAGCCAGAATAATAGGAAGCAGTTATCCTATGGATAGCTGCTTATTTATTTTTGTTGCAAGTACTAATGTATATGTTGATTATGCCCAGGTGAAGGTGAGGGAGTATGATCTGGAAATGTCACGAATACGGCAACGATAATTATTACACTAATTGAAAGGAATAACAAAAAACGCCGTTGGATAAAAGTAGACAAGTTCTCTGATAACAATTGAATTATACATGACATAGTAATCGTTATAGTAAGTAAGAGACTAATGAACAGTATACTATGAGCTTGTTGAGCATTTAACATTTCTGTAATCATTGCTCCCATCATACTTGCCATTAATCCAGAGAACATTCCTTCTAAAGCAGTATATAGGTGAAAACGTAGACCCACTAAAAAACCGATAAAACCACTAATTAAAATAGCAAGTAAAGTAGAATATAGTAATTCCCCCTTAAAGAGAATGCCTAAATAAAAACCAATACTTAAACCGATACTCATACTAAAAGACATAATAAATACCATATACTCCATTAGGGTACCCTTACGTTTAGAAATATTGGATGCAATAAGAATTGAGATACAGCAAAGTGTTAGGGCAGTTAACGTATAAGCAAACATTATGATACCTCCTTGTCCTATCGTTCATTTCATCATATGTGTACTTATGATAATTTATATCTGCATATTATCTGCACAATTTCATAGATGTAGGCAAAGGAACGCTTGATTTTTTAGGGCGTCTTTTTTAATTGTAAGAATGTGAAAGAAATTGTTATATTATGAGTTTCTATTGTGAAGCCATAAAGAATAAGCGTATAATATTATAGGTCTCCCATTTGCGAGACAAACAAACCGCGAATGATAAATAAGATTGTTGTTTTATCATCGCTTCTAAACATATAGACAATGAAAGTAACACTGGAATACAGATAGGGAGTTATAAAATGAAATTAATTATTGCCGAGAAACCAGATCAAGGTTTGGCTCTTGTTTCACAATTTAAATATCGCCGGAAAGATGGGTATTTAGAAGTAGAAGCGAATGAGTTATTTCCAAATGGAGCGTACTGTACATGGGCAATTGGTCATTTGACGCAGTTATGTAATCCAGAGCATTATCACGCAGAGTGGAAAAAATGGTCACTTAATACATTACCGATGATTCCAGAGCGTTTTCAATTTGAAGTAACAAAGTCAAAGTATAAGCAATTTAACGTTGTGAAACAGCTGTTACATAATCCACAGGTAACAGAAATTATTCACGCAGGCGATGCTGGGCGTGAAGGGGAACTAATCGTACGAAATATTATTAATCTTTGTAACGTGCAAAAGCCGATGAAGCGTCTATGGATTTCGTCTTTAACGAAGCAAGCTATTTATCAAGGGTTTAAAAATTTACTTGACGAATCAGATACAATTAATACGTATTACGAAGCATACACAAGATCTTGTGCTGACTGGGTTGTTGGTATGAATGCATCACGTGTGTTTAGTATTTTGCTAAAGAAAAAAGGAATGAATGATGTATTTTCTGCTGGTCGTGTCCAAACACCAACGTTAGCATTGATTGTAAAGCGTGAGAAAGAAATTGAAAACTTTAAGTCAGAGCCTTTCTGGGAAGTGTTTGCAACCTTTAATATAGAAGGAAAGAAATATGACGGGAAATGGGAGAAGGATAATGAATCCCGCTTAAAAGACCCTGATATGGCGAATAAAATTGCGGCATTTTGCCAAGGGAAACCGGCTGTTGTGAAGGAAATGAAAACGGAGCGTAAAGAGTTTCAGCCGCCGCTTTTATTCAACTTATCATCACTGCAAGCAACGGCAAATAAAGCCTTTAAGTTTTCACCGAAAAAGACGCTTGATATAACGCAAGCACTCTATCAAAAAGGGATTGTTTCTTATCCACGTTCAGATTCTAACTATGTTACTCAAGGAGAAGCAGCGACTTTCCCTGATATTTTACAGAAGTTAAGTCAGTTTGATGAATATAAAGGTTTATTACCGGCTCCGGTTGAATCCATTATGAACAATAAGCGTTATGTAAATGAAAAGAAAGTAACAGATCACTACGCGATTATTCCGACAGAGCAAGTTACAAACCCAAGCAGACTATCAGGTGATGAAAAGAAAATATACGATATGATCGTAAGAAGGCTTATTGCAGCTCATTATGAAGTTGCAATCTTTGACTATACTACAATCATTACGCTTGTAGATGAACGCGCTGAATTCATTTCAAAAGGAAAACAGCAAATTCAAGAAGGTTGGCGTAAAGTTATTTTCCAAGACGATAAAGATGACGAAACCATTCTTCCAATTGTAGCTGAAGGTGAAGAAGGAAAAGTTGTAAAGGTGAAAGTGAAAGAAGGAAAAACACAGCCACCGAAGCGTTATACAGAAGGACAACTTATTACGTTAATGAAAACAGCCGGTAAGTATTTAGAGAATGAAGAGCTAGAGAAGGTATTGAAGAAAACAGAAGGTTTAGGTACGGAAGCGACCCGCGCGGGTATTATTACGATGCTGAAAGACCGTAAATATATAGATGTAAAGAAAAACCAAGTGTATGCGACTGATAAAGGAAAAGTATTAATTACCGCAATTGGTGACAAAATACTAGCTTCACCGGAAATGACTGCGAAATGGGAACAACGTCTTGCGGAAATTGGTGAAGGTACAGCTTCACCAGCTACATTTATGGAACAGACGAAAAAGCTATCAGCTAAAATTATTGAAGACGCAGTGGAAATGTCTGAGAAGTGGGATTTCACGGGACTACATGTTGAATCGATTGAACGAAAAGGATCGAAATTTACAACGGGTAAAAAGGTTGGTAGCTGTAAAAAATGTGATGGCGATGTAATTGATAAGTCAACGTTTTACGGTTGTTCTAACTATAATACAACGCAATGTGATTTCACCATTTCAAAGAAGATATTAAGTAAAACAATTTCGCAAAAGAATATGACAAAGCTCTTAAAAGGTGAAAAGACTGATTTAATTAAAGGCTTTAAAAAGGGCGAGAAAACGTTTGATGCGAAATTAGAGTGGAAAGATAATAAGATTAATTTTGTATTTGAGAATTAATTTGTTAAAAGAGCATGACATAAAACTGTCATGCTCTTTTGTTTTTTCTTTTATATAAAATTTAACGATAAAAAAAATCCTTTAAATAATAATTTTTTATTGTAAAACGATAAATTTTGTATTAAAATCAAAATCATAATAAATGAGCGAGGTGCTTTTGTTAAAAGGTAACAACCTTATTTTTAAAATTAGAGGAGGTATAACTATGAACATTAACAATTTGATTGTTAAACATATGGATAATCCCCATGAGTTGGAGAAGATGTATAGAAAAGATCCGAAAGCTTTTAAAAAAGCATTCTCACAAGCATGGGACCAAAACCCTGATTCTCAAATTCTAGGTGCTTGGTATGAAAGGTTGCATTTCAAGGAGAAGGTAAATAAAGAAAAAACATCTTTGTTTCAAAAAGGTTTCTTATTCATGGGCCTTTTAGCTATTCTGGCCGGCATAAGCACTAGAATCATTTTCCACTTTGTTGAGCAGGAAGCAATTGCTCCAATTAATTTGGCTTTTGGTGTAATTCCCTTTATTGCTGCTTATTTTGTTTACAATAATAAGCCGAAAAAAAGTATTATTTATTCCCTTATAGCGTTATTCCTAGTTTCCGGGGTGTATCTTAATACGTTGCCAATAAATTATAAAGACAGTACCATACTTGCGTATTTACATCTTCCTATATTTTTATGGGTCTTAGTAGGGCTTGCGTTTACAGGAAATGAATATTCAAAAGGCGGTACAAGATTAGCCTATATTAAATTTAATTTAGAATATTGTCTTCTCTACGGGAGCATGGCAGTGAGCGGAATGATACTAGCGATATTCACCATGCGTTTATTTAGCTTTGTTGACTTAGATATAGGAGAATTCTATTTTAGTAATGTTGTTTTATTTGGAGCAGCGGCTCTCGCTATTGTGGCTGCATACTTAGTATCAATGAATCTTAAGCTTGCTAAAAATATTACACCATACATATCTAAAATTTTTAGTCCTCTCGTCCTGATCACGTTGCTTATCTATCTTATAACGGTAATTTGGGTCGGGAAAAATCCGTTCTTGGATCGCAATTTCCTAATGGCTTTCAACGGAATACTCCTTGGTGTATTGGCTGTTACCATATTTTCTATCGTTGAAAGTGACTCGGACGAGAAAAAGAACATTTCAGATTATATAAATTTTTCCTTAATTGTTCTGGCACTTATTATTGACACTGTTGCATTGTCAGCCATCGTATTTAGACTTTCATCTTACGGGATTACACCTAATAGACTAGCTGTTTTAGGTGTAAACATATTGATCTGGGCAAATCTAATTTGGATTATGTTTTCCTATATGCGTTTCTTGCAAAACAAATCAGGACCGACAGCTATCCAAGATGCCATTACGAAGTATTTGCCAATCTACGGACTTTGGGCAGCTTTCGTTATATTTACGTTTCCTATCATTTTTAATTAGAAAGGATCTGTTAATGTAACGAAAAGTTAATTCTCTATAACATATAAAATTTTTAGAGCCGATTGATTTATTATAATTGGTATTATTATGTTTGTAGTTTCGGTAATTTCATTTGTATTGATAAATAAGAAATAAGTGTTGTATGTAATCTCTCCATAATAAAAAACGTCTCAAATGGGACGTTTTTTATTATGCGTATTGCCGTTTTCTCTTAATAAGCAACAAAACTTGTGACACACAAGCTAGTACCGGTAACTCAATCAACGGTCCAATAACGAGTGCAAGTGCGATAAGAGGCTCGTCTGGAAAAGCTGTCACAGCGATAGCGAGTGCAACAGGTGAGTTTCTTGCTAACGTTGTTAAGCTTAGACTTACTGTATCTTTGTAAGATAAATGCATCATGCGTCCGATAAATTGTCCTAGTAAAAAATTAATGATGAAGAACAATAGAACAGGAACGAGTAATAATAAAACGACATTCATATTTTTCAGTAAATATTTACCTTGTGATGCAAACATCGCTACTATTGCTAAACTTAAAAATACAATTTGAGCAGAGCTGAAAAACGGAATGAGTTTATTCTCGAGAGTTTCAGCTTTTTTCATTTTATTCATAATGAATTTTGTAGCGTGTGCAAGTATAAATGGTAAGACGATTACGATAACAATACTTTCTACTAAAACAGAAACCGCTACAGTTTTCATGACACCAGCAAATAAAAATAAATAAATTGGAAGGAGTAGTACTTGCAAAATTAAATTTACAGGTAAAATTGCAGTAGAAAGTGCTACATTTCCTTTCGCTATTTCAGTAAAGATTAAGTACCAATCTGTGCATGGAGTAACCATTAACATTATAAATCCAACCCAAAGTGCTGGATGATCTGAAAGAAATAGTGCTCCTAATCCCCAAGCGAGTAAAGGGGTCCATAAGAAGTTAATAGTAAGACTTGTTCCAGCAAATTTTAAATTGCGAAATCCGTTTTTTATTTCTTTTAATGGGATGCTGAGGAATAATCCATATAGCATGAAGAATAAGAAGGGAACAATAAACTTGTCTGAATACGTATGTATCATATTAAATTGTCCGAGTACGATGCCGCATGTAACAGCAAAAAGAATAATAAAAGTTTGAATCTTTTCTATAGTGCTCATGAATAAATCCTTTCTATCTATGAATTTTCCTCTCTAAGTTTATTATACAAGTAATAAAGATGTATTTGGTGTTCAATTGTATTTCACTTAATGTTTTTAAGTTGAGATTTTATTTTTTTATTAAAAGTTGCTTGACTAAAGTTAGTAACTATATTAAAATTACTTACATAAGGTAATTAAATAACAAAAAGTACAATAGTGTAACTTAAGGTATCTATTGGAACTTTTTCTTAGAATAAGAATTTTTATGATGATGAATAATGAATATGAAAAGAAAGATTAGGTGAAGAAAATGGGACTATTTAGCTCATTATTTGGTAAAAAAGAAGAAAATACGACTGTAGAGGGGAATAAAAAAATGTCGAAAGTATTATTTGTAAAAGCAAACGATCGTCCAGCGGAGCAAGCAGTTAGTTCAAAAATGTATGAAACATTTGTAAGTACTTATAAAGAAGCAAATCCAAATACAGAAATTACGGAATTAGATTTATTTGCATTAGATCTTCCTTATTACGGAAATATTGCGATTTCAGGTGGATATAAACGTAGCCAAGGTATGGAGTTAACAGCTGAAGAGGAGAAGGCAGTTGCTACAGTAGATCAATATTTAAATCAGTTTTTAGAAGCTGATAAGGTTGTATTTGCATTCCCATTATGGAACTTTACAGTACCAGCACCATTAATCACATATATTTCATACTTATCTCAAGCTGGAAAAACGTTTAAATATACAGCAAATGGCCCAGAAGGTTTAGTTGGTGGTAAGAAAGTAGTTGTGTTAGGTGCTCGTGGTTCAGATTACTCTTCAGAACAAATGGCTCCTATGGAAATGGCAGTTAATTACGTAACAACTGTACTTGGATTCTGGGGAATTACAAATCCAGAGACAGTTGTAATTGAAGGACACAATCAATATCCAGATCGTTCACAACAAATTGTTGAAGAGGGTCTAGAAAACGTTAAAAAAGTAGCAGCAAAATTTTAATTTATGATAGTAAATGGAAAAACCAACATGGATGACTATGTTGGTTTTTTAGTCTATTTTTCATGTTAAAAAATGTATATTTATAAAATAAAAGAAAAGTTCGAAAATAGTATTGCAAAATATTATATAGCAAACTATAATGAGTTCAAGAATAGTTGATACTTAAATTAAATATTCAGAAAATTCAATTAGTTAAAATTGGAAAATGAGATAAGGAAACTTGAATGGGGGTTATATTATGGCGAATAAAGTACCGTTTTCGTTCATAGTAGTTATTGGTTTAATGTTATTTGCACTATTTTTTGGAGCGGGAAATTTAATTTTCCCAGCGATGCTTGGTCAATCAGCAGGAGAGAATGTATGGATTGCTAACGCTGGATTTTTAGTAACTGGTGTTGGACTACCATTACTAGGTGTACTAGCATTTGGTTTTTCAGGTAAAGATGATTTGCAGTCATTAGCAAGTCGCGCTCACCCAGTGTTCGGGATTGTGTTTACAACAGTTTTATACTTAGCGATCGGTCCGTTATTTGCAATACCGAGAACAGGAAATGTATCTTATGAAATTGGTCTTAAGCCGTTTATGCCAGAGGGAGTAGGTTCTACACCTTTAATTCTTTTCACAATTATATTCTTTAGCATCACTTGTTTTTTTTCGCTAAATCCCGCGAAAATTGTCGATATTGTTGGAAAAATTTTAACGCCAATTAAGTTGACTTTCATCGGTATTTTAGTAATCGTTGCTTTTATACATCCGATTGGAGATATGCAAGCACCAGCGGAAGCTTATACATCACATGCATTCTTTAAAGGATTCCAAGAAGGATACTTAACGATGGATACGCTCGCATCATTCGTATTCGGGATTATCATTATCAATGCTATTAAAGAAAAAGGTGCGAAAACGAAAACACAAATTATGGTCGTTTGTGCAAAAGCGACAATAATTGCAGCATCTATTTTAGCAATTATTTATACAGCTCTTTCTTATATGGGTGCTTCAAGTGTTGCGAAGCTTGGACATTTAGAGAACGGCGGAGAAGTATTAGCGAAAGTTTCTAACTACTATTTCGGATCATATGGCGGAGTATTATTAGGATTAATGATTACAGTAGCTTGTTTAACAACTAGTGTGGGACTTGTATCAGCATGTTCTTCATTCTTCCATAAGTTATTCCCAAATGTTCCTTACAAAGCAATTGCAATTACGCTATGTGTATTTAGTGCAATTGTTGCAAACGTAGGATTAACACAATTGATCGCAGTTTCTGTTCCAGTATTAACAGCAATTTATCCACTAGCAATCGTATTGATTTTCTTAACATTCTTCCATTCATTATTTAAAGGAAGAGCTGAAGTTTATCAAGTAAGCTTAATCGTAACATTTATCATCAGCTTATTTGATGGATTAAGTGCAGCTGGAGTTAACATTGAAGTAGTAAGCCAAGTGTTCACTAAATTCCTTCCGATGCAGGAAGTAGGATTAGGCTGGATCTTCCCAGCGATTATCGGTGGATTTATCGGATATGGCATTAGCATTTTAAAAGTGAAAAATCAAGTTCAACCAGCAACTAGAGCGGATAAGAAAATAGGTTAAATAAAAAAAGTTATAGACTTGTTTCTATAGCTTTTTTTGTTACTATTAATAATGAGAAAAAATAAAGTAGTAGGGGAAATAAAATGAAAAAAACAATTGATCATATCGGAATCGCAGTTCGTGATATAGATAGTACGATACGTTTTTATGAACAGGTTCTATCAGGAGAATTAATAGATCGTTACGTAAGTGAAGCTCCTGGTGTGGAAAGCGAAGTAGCCATTCTTGAAGTGGATGGAGATAGAATTGAATTACTTGCACCGACGAATAATACGACATCTCCAATTGCCCGTTTTATTAAACAAAAAGGTAAAGGTGTTCATCACGTTGCGTATCGTGTCGATGATTTAGATGTGGCTCTAGAAGAGTTAAAAGAACAAGGTATTCGGACATTAGAGCATACACTTCGGATTAATAAGCACGGTAGAAGATTAATATATCTTAACCCAGCGGATACAGAAGGAACGATTATCGAGTATTGTGATTATCCGGAAGAGAAATAGAAGAAGGATATTTTTAAAAAGGTGTTATGTTATTACGTAACACCTTTTTATTTATGCATTTCACATTTTCTTCACAAATGATTCACGATAACTTTTCTTCTTTGATAACTTACATAAATATATTTTATGATATAATAACAATCGGCTTTAAAAATGTAAGTTGTATCTATAGTGATAGTTACTATTGTATTAGAAGTTTAGAGGTGGAAGAGAAATAAGAGTTATACTTTATAGAAGTTTATATTTAATCAGGTTAATATTTCGCCCGAGAATCAAACTTCGGAAGTTAAAGTAATGAAAATAGAGCGATGAGGAAGAAAGAAGTGAAATGAGTGTGAAAGTAATGAGAAGATTAGGGACATGGTTATTACTTGCATGTGTGGTTATCATATTGATACCGAAAAGTGCATCTGCTCATGCGTACGTTGTGAAATCAAACCCTACTGAAAATGAAACATTGAAGAAAGCACCATCTGTTGTGAAAATTGAATTCGATGAGGACATACAAGTTTCAAGTTTTAATACATTGTACGTGAGAGATACATCAGGTAAAAGGGTCGATTTAAAAGATGCTCATATTGATAAAAAAAATAAAAAGCTATTAGAAGCCGGATTAAAAGACAATCTCAAAAATGGTCTTTACTCTATTCAGTGGAAAGTGATTTCAGCTGATGGACATCCAATTCAAGGAGTTATCCCGTTCCGGGTTGGATTAGCGGGAGTGGAAACAGAAACAGACGATATACAAGTGGAAGAGATGGGTTACATCCCACAAATCGATATGATTATGGAACGTGGAATTTTATATACAAGTTTCTCACTATTTATAGGAGTGCTATTCTTTAATCTTATTATGTATAAAGGAAATGCAACCTCGGTTCAATTAAGGAGTAAGAACATAATATGGATTTCTCTATTTGGGATATTGATTAGCTTGTTATTCAATCTACCATTGCAAGCGAAAATAAATGCTGATGTTTCATGGCTAGAAGCATTCAATCCTTTACTATTAAAAGAAACATTACAGCTTTCTGTTTTTGGTTATGTATGGATTACTCAAATGGTTCTCATTAGTACGCTTATAATTGTTACGTATTTTGCGGTGAAGCATGAGAAGTTTTCGTCGTTTAAAGTATGGAGTATTCCAATACTATTGTTTATAGGGTTACTTGTTATGAAGGCCTTTAATAGTCACGCATACGGTTTAAAGTTTAAAGACATTGCTGTCGTTATGGATTTTCTACATTTATTAGCAGCTTCATTATGGGTTGGTGGTTTATCATCTATTATTCTTCTTTTACGTAAAGAGGATAACAAGTGGCATATGTATTGGGATATGATTAAGCGTTTTTCACCGTGGGCAACAGGTGCTGTCATCGTGATTTTAATAACAGGCCTTTTTAACAGTACATTTTTTATTCCAACAATCCACTCATTATTTGATACAAAGTATGGATTGGCTTTATTAGCAAAGATACTATTATTTATTTTCATGGGGATATTGGGAATTGTTCATTATGTGAAAGGGAGAATAAGAGCGCAGCAAGGATTAGGAGCTACGGTGAAAGTAGAGTTTGTCATTGGAATTATCATTTTCGTAATCGTAGCTTTTATGACAAACGTACAGACACCACCGATGCCTCCTACTGGACCATTTACAGAGAGTAAGCAATTAGATAATGGATATGAACTTACGCTAAATGTAAGTCCGAATAAGGTAGGACAAAATAAATTCCATATTAAACTAAAGGATGAAAAGGGACAGCCTGTTACTGATATGGAACAAATGATATTGACGACTCAATCATTAGATATGAACATGGGAAAAGGTTCATTTAAAGTTTCAGTAGTTTCACCGGGAGAATATGAAGCAGAAGGTATGTATATTAACATGACAGGAAACTGGAATATACATGTTCATGGATTAACAAAATCTCTTGATAGTTTCGATACAGATTTTAAATTTATTGTAGGTGGCAGATAAAATTGTACCAATCATGCTGCTAGCGAGCAGCATGATAAACAGATGTTATAGATGAAAAGGAGTAAATAGAAAATGAAACGTATAAAAAAATTAGGAACAACAATGATCGCAACAATTATTGCAATGGGAATGTTTTCGTTACCTGTTAGTGCGCACGTCACTGTAAAACCAGCAACTTCTGACGTTGGTTCTTGGGAGACATATACGATAAAAGTACCAGTTGAAAAAAATGTAGCAACAACAAAAGTTACACTGAAAATACCGTCTGGAGTAGAGTTCCAGCAGTATGAACCAGTGCCAGGATGGAAAGTTGAGGAGCAAAAAGATACAGCTGGAAAAGTTAAAACTGTAGTATGGGAAGCAACAGGAGAAGGGATTTTACCCGGTCAGTTCCAGTGATTTACTTTCGTCGCTAAAAATCCGGATAAAGAACAAAAAATAGCTTGGGATGCATATCAACAATATAAAGACGGAGAAATTGTTGAATGGACAGGCGATGAAAAAGCTGAAAAACCGCATTCACTTACTACAATTGCAAAAGGTACGTCATTAACAGGAGAACATGGTGAAGTTTCTAGTGTAGAAAAGAATGAAGGTACTAGTAATATGCAATTGATAGCAATTGTCTTATCTATTTTTGCGATAGTATCGTCGGTAAGTGCGTGTGTTTTTGTAGTACGTCGTAAAAAGTAAGACGTAAGAAAGAGCCTACAAACAGTAGGCTCTTTCTTACGTTTATTTCAATTCAACTTGCTGCCTTACAGCAAGTGTTTTCGGTTTTATATTTACAAAACAAATACTCACAACAATAAATAATAGTCCGATGAATAAGCTAATGGTAATAGCCTCATGTAAGAAAATTGAACTTACAATAATAGCTATTAGTGGAATGAGGAATGTATAAGCCCCAACTTTACTTGCTTCACCAGCTCCAACAAGTGTGAAGTATGCAAGCCACCCCATTGCAATAACAAAGAATGAAATAAAGAGAAGTACGCTAACAAATGGCATACTCCAAGCGATACTAGACCAGCTTTCAAACTCTGTACCAAATCCAATTAAGCAAAGACCACCAATAATAAGCTGAAGTGTTACCATCCAAATGGCATTAACACGGTGACCAGTCTTCTTAATGAATACTGTGCCAAGTGCCCAGCCAATAGCGCATCCTAACGCGAGAAGGATTCCAATAACAGAAATGTGTCCTGTTAAACTGCTTGAGCTAATAACGCCTACACCAATAAATCCGAGAACAAGCCCGAAAATTTTCAAGCCGTACATTGATTCTTCAAGCCATATCCACGAGAAAATACCGAGTAAAACTGGTTGTAGAAATACAATGGCGGAAAATAACCCAGCAGGCATATATTGAAGGCCGACAGTTTGTAATCCGTAAAATATAATGATGTTAAGTAAGGAAGAAATAACGTATAAATGCCACGTTTCTTTTAAATGTAACTCTTTGTATTTCGGTAATGCGAACAGAAGTAAAATGAATCCTCCAATTAAAGTTCGAACGCCTGCAAATAAAACAGGTGGTGTATAATGCAGGGCAAACTTTGATAAAGGCCAATTGATTCCCCACATGAAAACGAGAAAGGTAAGGATGATGGCCGTCTTAGTTCGAGAAAGCTGTGTCACTGAAAGACCTCCTTGTTGTTATTCATTTCACTATGATATGATATCGACTGTAATAAATAAAATGAATCTTTTTTATGAGGAGTATAAGTGATTAGTTATGACCATTACACAACTGCAAGTATTAATAAAAACTGTTGAGTTAGGTAGTTTTACGAAGGCTGCTAGGGTGTTAAATATGACGCAGCCAGCTGTAAGTCATGCCATTTCAAGTATTGAGTCAGAGTTAGGAGTTACGATTCTTATACGTGATAAACGAAAAGGGCTCCTCGTTACGGATGTAGGAAACAGGATTCTTGTACATATTAGAGAGATTTTGAACGGTGTAGAGAAGATTGAACAAGAAGTTGCGATGGAGAAAGGACACGAAGTTGGAACGATTCGAATTGGTAGTTTTCCGAGTGCTTCTGCACATTTCTTACCCAAAATGATAAACCTTTTTAAGGAGAAGTATCCGAACTTAGAAGTAGTTCTTTGTGAAGGAACGATTAAAGAAGTTGAAGATTGGTTAGTATCGAGGGTTATTGATATAGGGATTGTTATTTTGCCTAATAAAGATATGGAGATTGTTCCATTAACGAAGGGGAAAATGGTTGCTATCTTAAGAGAGGATCATCCTCTCTGTAAGAAGGACGCTCTTACAATTTGTGATTTAGAGAATGAACCGATCATATTATGTAAGGGTGGATATGAACCACCCATTATTGATATGTTTAAACAAGCAAACGTACCACTTCGGGCTGAATATGTAATTTCGACAGTTACTACAGCTTTAAATATGATTCAAGAAGGATTGGGCATTGCAATATTAGCTGAATTATCTTTAACGAATTTACCAAAAAATGTGCAAACGAGAGAATTGGAACCACAAGTATGGAGAGAAATTGCATTAGCTGTTCCTTCATTAAAGGATTCTTCAATCGCTGTGCAGCTATTTATTGAAGAATTTCAATCGCTATTTGCAGAATAAAAAGAGGTGTCTCATATATCATAATGGGACACTTTTTAATTTACTTATAAAAAATCTATGAAAAGGATTGACTTATTTTTAGGTTGTAACTATAATGATTACATCGAGGTGGTGATTACGATGAAAATTAGTAGCCGCTTTTCCATAGCTGTTCATATTTTATCTATTTTGAAAAACAATCCATCTTCACTTTGTACTTCAGACTATATGGCTGAGAGTGTCAATACAAATCCAGTAGTCATTCGTAAAATCATGTCGTACTTGAAACAAGCTGGCTTTGTTTACGTAAATCGTGGACCGGGTGGCGCGGGATTACTAAAGGATTTACATGAAATCACATTGTTAGATGTGTATCATGCAGTGAACGTAGTCGAAGAAGACAAGCTATTTCATATTCACGAGCAACCGAATCCAGATTGTCCAATTGGGGCGAATATTCAAGCGGTGTTAGAAATTATTTTAATTCAAGCACAATCCGCGATGGAAGAAGTTTTGAGAAATATTACGATGGGGCAGTTGTTTGAAACTTTGCAAGAAAAAATGAATGCTTAAATCATATTTATATTTTTTTATCATTAATGTAACTGATTTGATTACAACTATAAAGGGAAGGTGTAAAAGTTATGACTGTAAAAATGAAAGTATACTCAGATTTTATATGTCCGTTTTGTTTTTTAGCAAAAGGTCCATTAGATGAGGTAGCGAAAGAGAAAGATGTAGAGATTGAATGGATGCCATTTGAATTACGTCCAAGTCCATATTCAAAAATAGATCCATGGAATGAACCAGAAAAATTAGGTTCATGGGATGCTTTCATTCTTCCGACAGCGAAGAAGTTAGGAATTGATATGCGCTTGCCACGTGTTTCACCACATCCATATACACATTTAGCTTTCGAAGGATGTCAATTTGCGAAAGAACGTGGACTAGGTAATGAGTATCATCACCGCGTATTCACAGCATTTTTCCAAGAAGAGCAAAACATTGAAGATATTGATGTGTTAACAAAATTAGCGGTAGAAGTAGGACTTCCTGAGGCGGAATTTAAAGATGCTTTAGTAACTCGTAAATATAAAGAAAAGCATCAAGAAGCAATTCAACACGCATATGATGAAGCGAATATTATGGCTGTTCCAACTGTCATGATTGGAGATGAAGTCATTCAAGGGCTTGCTAGTAAAGAAACACTAGAAAGGGTCATTGATAAAGAAATTGAAAAGGATAAAACAAATTCATTTGAAGGTATGCAATGTAATACCGATGGATATTGCTAATTCGCTTGTTATGAAATAACAAAATAAATTATAAAACAAACATTTGGAGGAATTAAAATGTCAGCAACTACAACAAACTTAAAAGAAGCAATCGTGAACCGCCGTTCAATTCGTAAAGTAGCAAAAAACGATGCAATTACGAAAGAAAGAATTGAAGAAGTGTTAAAAACAGCTTTACACGCACCAACATCTTTCAATATGCAAAGTGGTCGTATGGTTGTATTAATGGATGGAGAGCATGAAAATTTTTGGGATATCGTTAAAGAAACACTAAGAGCCCGTGTACCAGCAGAAAACTTTGAAGCGACTGTAGAAAGACTAAAAGGTTTTCATGCAGGTGTAGGAACAGTGCTATTCTTTGAAGATCAAGCAACTGTAGAAAAAATGCAAGAAAATGCACCATTATATAAAGATCAGTTCCCATTCTGGTCTCATCAAGGAAATGCGATGTTACAACATACTGTGTGGATGCTATTATCTGCTGAAGGAATTGGGGCGTCATTACAACATTACAACCCAATCGTAGATGCTGAAGTGAAAGAAACTTGGAACATTCCGGCAGAGTGGAGCTTAGTAGGTCAAATGCCATTTGGTGAACCAAACGAACAACCAGCAGAAAGAACGTTCTTGCCTACTGAAGATGTAGTGAAATTTTATTAAGAAATACAATATGTAACGAGAAGGAAGCTGTACTTAAAAACAGCTTTCTTTTTTGTAGTGGTGTTAATTTATGCGCATTTAGGGAAGAAATATAAGAAATAATACGGTGAGAAGGGAATTAGAAAAATGAATGATGAGAAAAAATATACAGTGGTAGGTACTGATGTTGAGGAAGTAAAGCGTTTAAATAAAAATTCAGGATTAACGTATAATCAAGTGAAAGAAATGTTAGCAAAGCAAATGCAAAAAAAGAAGTAATTAGATTGAAATCTTTCATTTTTTCATTTAGCATTTTGATTGGAGAGAGTTAAGTAAAAGGTAACTCTCTTTTTTGTATAGCTAAGCATCTTATAGAGTGGAGGAAGCAACATGAAGAAATGGGTAAAGGTAACGCTGTCTATCACTGGAGGCATTGTCTTATTAGCGTGTGCCGGTGGATATTACGTGTATAAAAATTATTTTCCAAAGGAACCTGAGCGTATTGTATATGATAAAGAAAGAGTGCTACAACCGATACATAATCAGCTTAAAGGAATCAATATAGAAAATGTAAAGATAAAAGAAAAAGAAGTCGTAAATGCGACTGTAGATGAGCTTCAAAAAATGATTGATGATGGAAAGTTGTCATATGAAGAATTAACGAGTATTTATCTCTTTAGAATACAAGAACATGATCAAAATGGAATAACATTAAATTCTGTTACAGAGATAAATCCTAATGCGATGGAAGAAGCAAGAAAGTTAGATCAAGAGCGGGGTAGAAACAAAAATTCGAATTTATATGGTATTCCTGTCGTTGTAAAAGATAATGTACAGACGGAAAAAGTGATGCCGACTAGTGCAGGAACTTATGTATTAAAAGATTGGATTGCAGATCAAGACGCAACAATTGTGAAGCAGTTGAAAGAAGAAGGAGCATTTGTTTTAGGAAAAGCGAATATGTCTGAGTGGGCGAACTATTTATCTTTTACAATGCCAAGCGGGTATAGCGGGAAGAAAGGACAAAATTTAAACCCGTACGGTCCGATTACATTCGATACTTCAGGATCAAGTTCAGGATCTGCTACAGTAGTTGCAGCAGATTTTGCGCCGCTTGCAATTGGAACAGAAACGACGGGATCGATTGTTGCACCCGCGGCGCAGCAATCAGTAGTTGGGTTACGTCCATCTTTAGGTATGGTAAGCAGAACAGGAATTATTCCGTTAGCTGAAACTCTTGATACAGCAGGGCCTATGGCAAGAACGGTAAAAGATGCAGCAACGTTATTTAATGCAATGATAGGTTATGACGAAAAAGATGTTATGACAGAAAAAATGAAAGATAAAGAAAGAATTGATTATACAAAGGATTTATCGATAGATGGATTAAAAGGGAAAAAGATAGGGCTTCTTTTTTCTGTATACCAACAAGATGAAAATAGAAAAGCAGTAGCAGAAAAAATTAGAAAAGACCTTCAAGATGCAGGTGCGATATTAACTGATAATATCCAGTTAAGTGCTGAGGGTGTAGATAATTTGCAAACATTAGAATATGAGTTCAAGCATAATGTAAACGACTATCTTTCACAGCAAAAGAATGTACCGGTAAAATCGTTAGAAGAGATTATAGCGTTTAATAAAAAGGATAGTAAAGGACGAATAAAATACGGACAAACATTAATTGAAGGGTCTGAAAAATCTGTTATAACGAAAGAAGAGTTTGAAAACGTAGTGCAAACGAGTCAAGAAAATGCAAGAAAAGAGCTAGATAGGTATTTAGTAGAAAAAGGTTTGGATGCTCTAGTTATGATTAATAACGATGAAGTTCTTCTATCAGCTGTAGCTGGTTATCCGGAATTAGCGGTTCCTGCTGGATATGATAAAAATGGAGAACCAATCGGTGTAGTGTTTGTAGGGAAACAGTTTGGTGAAAAAGAGCTTTTCAATATTGGATATGCGTATGAACAGCAGTCTAAAAATAGAAAAGCACCTAAATTGTAAAAGGTTAAACGAAAAAAAGAGCTCAACTGAAGTAAGTAAGCGGGCTAATATAAATAGAATCTAACAATATAAGAATAAAAAAAGGATTCTTCCTAATTAGTAAGAAAGATTGTCTATAGAAGTTCATAAAATGTAATATATTCAATTTCCATCCATTGAAGGGGGAGGTTAAATCTTAATGAATGAAGTGAAAAATTTCTTTCGAAGTAGAGGGTTTCAACGGTTTCTCGTTTTAATAATATTAGCGTTAGTATTATATGGATTAAAAAGTATGATCAACTTAATATTAATTACGTTTATACTGACATTTTTAATGGATCGATTCCAACGTTTTATTTCAAAGAAATTGAAAGTGGACCGGAAAATTGTTATTGCCTGTTTGTATATCATATTAGTTTCCTTTATTGGCACGACATTGTATAAATATTTACCTGTGCTAACGATACAAATTTCACAATTAATTTACCAATTTAAACTATTTTTTCAAAATCCACCTGATAATGAAATCGTTAAATATGCACTTTCGACAATTAATGGGATGGAAGTATCAAAATATATAGAACAAGGTGTAGATGTCATCTATCAATCGATAGCAAATATAGGGAAGGTAAGTTTACAAATATTATTATCTCTAATTTTAAGCTTATTTTTCTTATTAGAAAAAGAGCGTATTATTACATTTACATCTAAGTTTAAAGATAGTAAGTTAAAAATGTTTTATGAGGAAATTGCATATTTTGGTGAAAGATTTGCAAGATCGTTCGGCAAAGTAATTGAAGCACAGTTTTTAATTGCGGTTGTAAATTGTATTCTTACTGTCATTGCATTAATTGTTTTAGGATTTCCGCAGCTTCTTGTATTAGCTGTTATGATTTTTCTACTAGGATTGATTCCTGTTGCAGGTGTGATTATTTCTTTGTTTCCACTTTGTATCATTGCTTACAACGTAGGTGGAGTTATGTACGTAGTATACATACTTGTGTTCATTACAGTCATCCATGCTCTTGAAAGTTATTTTTTAAATCCGAAGTTTATGTCTGCAAAAACAAATTTACCAATCTTTTATACATTTATGATTCTCATCTTCTCAGAGCATTTCCTCGGAATATGGGGGCTTATTATCGGGATACCAATCTTTATCTTTTTATTAGATGTACTTGATATAAATAATGAGGATGAGACTAAAAAATAAGAAATGATAGAAAATCACTAAAAAGTCATAGGAGATAATGAAAATAAAAAGCAATCCAAAATAAATTGGATTGCTTTTTTATTTTCATTAAAGAACCGGAGCCATTGTTTCTTTCAATACTTGAACAGAGTGGTCGAATTTTAATTCTTCATCTTCACTTAATTCAACCTCTAAAATTTCACGAACACCGCCGCGATTTAAAACAGCAGGTACCCCGATATACACATCTTTTTGACCGTATTGACCTTCTAAGTAAGCTGATACAGTTAATACACTATTTTCGTCGTTTAAAATTGCTTTTGTAACACGTAGAAGTGACATACCGATACCATAATAAGTTGCGCCTTTACGCTCAATAATATGGTAAGCTGCATCACGGACGTTTATGAAAATTTTGTCTAAATCTTCTTGATTATACGTGTTGTCTTTTTCAAGCAATGTTTGTAGTTTTTGGATACCAACGGAAACATGGCTCCAAACTGGAAGTTCAGTATCGCCGTGTTCTCCGATAATATAAGCGTGAATGTTGTGTGGACCAATATTGAAGTACTCACCTAACATATAGCGGAAACGAGCAGAATCAAGCGTTGTACCAGAACCGATTACACGTTCTTTCGGTAAACCAGATTCTTTCCAAGTTACGTAAGTTAAAATATCTACAGGGTTTGTTGCGATTAAGAAGATGCCATCAAATCCGCTATCCATAATACTGCGAACGATTTGTTTAAAGATTTTGGCGTTTTTCTCAACTAAATCTAAACGTGTTTCGCCTGGCTTTTGTGGTAATCCAGCTGTAATAACTACAAGGTCAGCATCTTTACAATCTTCGTAGCTGCCTTTCCATACTCTAGTTGGAGCTGGTGCGAATGGAACAGCATGACTTAAATCCATTGCTTCTCCTTCAGCTTTTGCCTCATTTACATCGACTAAAACAAATTCTTCAGCTACGGCTTGGTTAATCATGCAGTAAGCATAACTACATCCAACTGCTCCTGTTCCTACTAATACAACACGGTTAATACCTTTTTTCATTTCAAAATTCCTCGCAATTTCATTGGTTTTGTTATGTAAGATAATACGTCTTACTTCTATAGAGTCATATCTAGTTTATTACATTTTATAAAAGATATTCAAGTATTTGAAAATGTATCCGTGTAGTTTCTTGCATGAAACATAGGAAGTAAGTTAACCGAATATAATGCAATAAAATCCTTTATTGAAGGGGAAAAGACCATGATGCAGCCATTAACGATGGAAAGAATGCTTCATATTATTAATGTGGGGCTCGTTAAAACGAAGAATCCAAAGCAGATTATTATTGTTGGTGCAGGAATTTCAGGTTTAGTTGCAGCATCATTATTGAAAGAAGCAGGGCATAAAGTAACAATTTTAGAAGCGAATAATCGAATAGGCGGAAGAATATATACGATCCGTGAACCGTTTAGCAGAGGTTTATATTTTAATGCAGGACCAATGCGGATTCCTGATACACACAAGTTAACTTTAGCTTACATTCGTAACTTCAAATTGCCGTTAAATCTTTTTATAAATAAAACCGTTTCAGATATTATTTATACGAATAATATTAAAACGAGATTGAGCATATTCGAAAAAAATCCAAGTATACTTAGATATCCTATTTTAGAGAGCGAAAAAAGTAAAACGGCAGAAGAGTTAATGTTAGATGTATTAGAGCCGATTCTAAATTATATTAAGAAAGATCCTAATAAGAATTGGAGTATTGTTGAGAAAAAGTATAAAGCATATTCGCTCGGCACATTTTTAACTGAATATTATTCAGACGGTGCAATAGATATGATCGGTGTACTTCTTGATATGGAAGCGTATATGGGAATGTCTTTAATTGAAGTATTACGAGAAATGGTCTTCTTTACTTCAACGACGAAATATTATGAGATAACGGGCGGGATGGATGCATTACCAAAAGCATTTTTATCGCAGTTAAATGAGAATATATTTATGCGGTATAAGGTTGAAAAAATTATACAAGAAAATAGCAAAGTGATGATGCAAGTAAACCATGAACAAACTATAGAGAGATTCATGGTTACAGGTGATGTTGCAATTGTTACTATCCCATTTTCAGCTTTACGTTTTGTTGAAATTCAGCCTTACAATCTATTTTCTTATTATAAAAGACGAGCAATTCGTGAATTAAATTACATTGCTGCAACGAAAATTGCGATAGAGTTTAAAAGTAGATTTTGGGAGAAAGCGGGACAGTGTGGCGGTAAATCTATTACCGATTTACCGATACGGTTTACATATTATCCGAGTTATGGCATTCAGACACCAGGAGCAGCTACCGTTTTAGCGAGTTATACGTGGGCAGATGAGGCGTTAACATGGGATAGTTTACCGAATAGGGAACGCATTCGTTACGCATTAAAAAATTTAGCAGAAATATACGGTGACATCGTCTATAGTGAGTTTGTCACTGGAACATCTTTTAGCTGGAGTAAAAATCCGTATTCTTGCGGTGCATTTACAGCTTTCGAACCAGGCCAAGAGCTCGAGTTATTTCCGTATATTACACCACCATCTGGAAAAGTACATTTTGCAGGAGAGCATACGACATTAACACATGGATGGATGCAAGGGGCAATTGAGTCTGGAGTAAGAGTTGCATATGAAGTAAATGAACAGTGAATCTCTTATATTTACAAATGGTCATTCTTTTAATAAAATGATAAATATAAATCGTAATTATTACGCTTTAAATACATTTGAAGTAAAGAAATGGATGGTCGGTTGAATGAATAAAGTGGAGATTCATATATTAGGTGGTTTTTTAGGTAGTGGAAAATCAACATTATTACAAAATTTATTGTTAGCAGAGAAAAAGAAGAATAGAAAAGTTGCAGTATTAATGAATGAAATTGGTGAATACTCGGTAGATACAGATATTATTGGAAAAGAGAATGTTTTAAGAGAACTTCTTAAAGGCTGTATTTGTTGTACGTTAAAAGAAGAGCTTGAAATACAATTACATTCGTTATACCAACAAGAAAGACCAGATGTGATTTATATAGAAACGACAGGTGTTGCACATCCAATTGAAGTGTTAGACGCGTGTGTCTCGCCAATTTTAGCTCCTTTTCTGGAAGTGAAATCAATTGTAGTCGTTTTAGATGCAGTAAGGTGGTTAAACCGAAGTATATTAAGTGCAAATGTACAACAGCTATTGCATGAGCAACTGAAATTTGGTAGTCACATTCTTGTTAATAAAGCAGATTTACTAACAGATGAAGATAAGAACACAGTATTTGAAGAAGTAAAGGCAATAAATGATCATGCGAAAATGTATGAGACAAAGTATTGTAATATATCTTTAAAAGATATAGAGAAAGCAGAATTTCCAAATGATGAGGAACATGAGACACTACATGTCAAACAGCATTTACATATACAAACGATGACGTATCAATTTTCGAAACCGATTGATCAAGACAAATTATATGAATGGCTTTCGAATTTACCAGATAGTATTTATCGAGTGAAAGGTTTTGTGAAATTCCATGGAGATAAATACCCTCACCTATTCCAATATTCGTTCGGAGTACCAACTTTATTAGAACAAGACTTCGGTTTCCCGACAAACTTAGTAGTAATAGGAGAAGGACTAGATAAGAAACAATTGGCTGAAGGGTTAGAGAAAGTAGAACTTAACTCTAATTAAGGTGAAAAGACTAACTTAAAAAATAAGTTAGTCTTTTTGTATGATTATTACTGAAATGAAACAGTATTTTCAATTGGATTGCAGAATATATATTGATTGTATGTCCGTTTCCATTACATAGGAAGGTGATTATATATTTGTGCCGAATGTAGAGGGTACTACAAGAGTTTTCCATTATCTATCGAATTAGTTAGTCATGATTACGGACAGGGGATTTTGGCGTGTTTGATTCTATCAGAAAGTAAAGTATGGGGAGGATCACAATGTCGATGAAAAAACGTAAGTGGCTAAAGACAATGTTTACTGGTTGTGTTTTAGGTTCGTTATTAATAACGGCAGCTTGTTCAGGAAAGAAAACAAGTACAGAGGATGAAAAAACGGTTAAGGTAGGAGTCCTTGCTTCTTTAACAGGACCGCTAGAATCGTATGGAAAACAAACAGTGAACGGATTTGAATTAGGGTTAGATTATGCAACTGGTGGAACTGGGAAAGTAGATGGGAAAAAGATTAAGTTTGTTGTAGAAGATACAGAAACGAAAGCGGATGTAGCAGTTAAAAAAGCTACGAAGTTATTAGAAGAAGAGAAAGTTGATTTTTTAGTTGGATCGTCTAGTTCCAGTGATACGTTAGCGGTTTTACCACTGGCCGGGGAATATGAAAAGATTATGGTTGTAGAACCAGCAGTAGCGGATAGTATTACCGGGAAGAACTGGAATAAATATATTTTTAGAACTGGAAGAAGTTCCTCACAAGATGCGATTGCAGGAGCAGCAGCAATTGCGAAAAAAGATGTAAAGATTGCGACATTTGCCCCAGATAACGCTTTTGGTCGTGAAGGGATTGCTGCATTTAAAGCGGGTGCGAAAAAATTAGGTGCGAACATTGTGAATGAGCAATACGCGGATACAAATTCAACAGATTTTACAGCGAATATTCAAAATATCATTAGTTCAAAACCAGATTACTTATTTATCGTTTGGGCAGGGGCAAATTCACCTTGGAAACAGTTGAAAGATATGAATGTGGAAGCGCAAGGTATTAAAATTTCTACAGGTGCGCCAGATATACCAGCATTAAAAACAATGGATGCATTAGTAGGTATGCAAGGTTTTTCTGTATATTATCACACACTTCCAAAAAATAAAGTGAATGATTGGCTAGTTGAAGAGCATAAAAAACGTTTTAATGGTGCAGTGCCAGATTTGTTTACAGCGGGAGGAATGTCAGCAGCAATTTCTATTGTAGAAGCCTTAAAGAAAACAAAAGGTGATACAGATGTAGATACATTGATTAAGAAAATGGAAGGAATGGAATTTGATACACCGAAAGGAAAGATGAAGTTTAGAGAGAAGGACCACCAAGCGATGCAGACGCTGTATTCTGTCACATTGAAAAAGCAAGATGGTGTTGATTATCCGGTGCCAGTATTAGAGCGAGAATTAACGATGAAAGAGACAGAACCACCAGTTCAAAGTAAATAGACTGAATTTTCTGTTGTTTTTGTATAAAGAGGGGGGACCCTCTTTATACATATTTCTTTCATACTCACGGCTTTAAAGGGAGGGATTTCGTGACACATTTGCTAGAGACGAAAAATCTTAGCGTATCTTTTGGTGAACATCATGTTATTAAAGATGTAAATTTAACTGTCCAAAAAGGAAAGCTCATTTCTATTATCGGGCCAAATGGTGCGGGGAAGACAACATTATTTAATTTACTAAGTGGACAGATTTCACCCACAACAGGTGAAGTGTATTTTAAAGGGCAAGATATTACAAAACTATCGATTTCAGATCGAACACGCTTAGGAATCGGTCGCTCTTTTCAGCTTACAAACATATTCCCAGAATTAACGGTACTTGAAAATGTCCGTTTAAGTGTTCAATCATTCGTACAAGATTACTATAGTTTTTTCCCGAGTCCAGCAAAATTAAAGCAACAAGTTGGAGAGGCGAGACGTTTCTTAAAAACAGTATTACTTCACGAGAAAGAGAACGTATTAGCGAAAGATTTGGCACATGGAGAGAAAAGAAAGCTAGAACTTGCGATGTTATTAGCTTTAAAAACGGATGTGTTATTACTTGATGAGCCGACGGCAGGTATTTCGGTTGAGGAGGTCCCTGCTATATTACAAGTGATTGAAAATATTAAGAAACATCCAGAGAGCACAATTGTACTTATCGAACACAAAATGGATATGATACTAGGTTTGTCAGATCATCTTATCGTTTTATTTCATGGAGAGTTATTGGCTGAAGGATTGCCAGAAGAAATTATGAAAGATGAGCGTGTACAAAGTGCTTATTTAGGGGGATTATATAGTGGCACTATTACAAGTGAATAATATAGAAACGTATTTAGATCAGTTTCATATTTTGCAAGGAGTATCTCTTGCTGTTGAGAAAGGGACAATTACTGTACTGTTTGGTAGAAACGGGGCAGGGAAAACAACGACATTACGTTCAGTTATGGGGTTTCACCGCATTGCAGATGGTGAAATTTATTATGATAGTGCAAAAGTAAGTGGATTACCTACACATTTAATTTCAAGGAAAGGAATAGGGTATGTACCAGAAAATCAAGGTATTTTTCATGATTTGACAGTAGAAGAAACATTCGCTCTTGCTAGGGGAAAAGGTGAGGAAGTAGAAGGGAAAATAGAGTGGATGCTGGAACTATTTCCGGATTTAAAGCAGTTTTGGAATAAGAAAAGTGGGCTCTTGAGCGGAGGGCAAAAGCAAATGTTGGCTATTTCAAGAGCGTTTATTAATAGTGATGGATTATTACTTATTGATGAACCGAGCAAAGGGCTATCCCCGATAATGGTGGAGAAATTAATGGTAGCTATTTTGAAGATGAAAGAGAAAACAACAGTTTTACTTGTTGAGCAAAATTTTATGATGGCCAGTCAAATTGGCGATTATTTTTACATTA
This sequence comes from Bacillus sp. M13(2017), assembly GCF_002218325.1. Taxonomy (NCBI): domain Bacteria; kingdom Bacillati; phylum Bacillota; class Bacilli; order Caryophanales; family Bacillaceae; genus Bacillus; species Bacillus sp. M13(2017). The sequence goes on from NZ_KZ268505.1 coordinate 195,480, forward strand.
TGGATAACGGACGAATTGTTCATAACGGTTTTATGAATGAATTAAAAAAGGATAAGGAAATGTGTCATAAATATTTAGGAATCTCTTAACATGAATCCGAGGTGAAAAGGGTGGATGTGTTAATCAATTTATTTGTAAATGGGATTTCAACAGGGATGCTCATTTTTTTGTTAGCATCAGGTCTTTCACTTATTTTCGGTCTAATGAGTGTTTTAAACTTTGCACACGGTGGTTTATTTGCATGGGGAGCATTTACAGGTGTTTGGTTATTTAATATGACAGGAAGTTATATATTAGCTTTAGTTGGAGCAGTAGCCATGGGAATGTTCCTAGGATTTATTTTAGAAAGGTTTCTTATTAGACCGGTATATGGAAATCATGTTCGACAGCTGCTCGTTACGCTTGGAGGAATGCTCGTTCTTAGTGAGTGTATTAAAATATTTTGGGGGCCAAACCCTATTAGTGCAAAATTACCGTTATGGTTACAAGGAAGTTTTACATTCGGAGGTATTATATTAATTAAATATCGTCTATTTGTTATTTTGATTGGGATAATTATTTACATTGCACTACTACTATTACTCAAAAAGACGAAGATAGGTCTTATGATCCGTGCAGGTGTAATGGATAAAGAAATGGTTCAAGCGCTTGGTATTAATGTAAAAGCGATATTTTCTTTCGTCTTTTTATTAGGAGCAGGGATGGCAGCTTTGGGAGGATTCTTATTAGCACCGTATTCGGGCGTTATTTTCGCCGAGATGGGCATGCAGTATGCAATTTTAGCTTTTATAGTAGTAATTATCGGTGGATTAGGAAGCGTACAAGGTTCAGCTATTGCTTCTTTAATTGTTGGATTAGCTGGTGCTTTTACAGCGTATTTTATACCAGATTTATCACTTGCAATTAATATGTTAATGTTACTATTTTTCTTAATAGTGAAGCCAACTGGACTTGTTGGTGAAAAGGGGTGAAATGGTGAACAGCACATCGGACCGAATTAAAGTATACTTCGGAGTATGTATGCTCATTTGTTTAAGTGTATTTCCGTTCGTAAATGATTCACGGAGCCTGTTAATTTTGTTCACTCAAATCTTCATCTTTGCTATTTTTGCAATGAGTTTTGATGTATTGCTTGGGTATACAGGAATTGTATCGTTCGGTCATTGTATGTTCTTTGGGATAGGAGCATATGGGGTAGCGCTTTTATTTGATCGACAAGGCGTATCAATAACGAACTTTTTAATTGGAATAGTAGCTGCAATTATCATTTCAGCAATCGTTAGTTATATAATTGGTTTACTTTCTTTACGGCTGAAAAGTCATTTTTATGCGATGTTAACACTTGCTATTTCACAGTTGTTTTTCGTCCTTGCTGAAAAATGGCGTGGGCTCACTCACGGAGGGGATGGTTTTACATTTGGTGTACCAGACGTATTCCGTGATCGTTTTACGTTTTATTATGTAACACTTATATGTTTACTTATCATTTTTGTTCTGTTACGTCTTTTCACCAAATCTTCTATTGGAAAAGTATTAAAGGCAATTTCACAAAATGAGCAACGTGTTGAAGCACTAGGATATAAAGTGCTTCATTATAAAATTATTGCTAGCATTGTTGCAGGAGTAGTAGCTGCGATTAGCGGTGGTTTATTTGTTATCACTTTACGCTTTGTTAATACGACTGTATTTTCAATTGAAATGACATTAAATGCATTATTGATGACAATGATTGGAGGCGTCGGAACGTTAATTGGAGCAATTGCAGGAGCTGGAATTATTGAATCTCTGAAATATTATTTATCAGAACTAGCTACAGAGTATCCGATTTTTGAAAGATGGACGATTATTCTTGGTTTATTGTACATTATCGTATTGCTAGTTTTCCCGAAAGGATTAGTTGGCACGGTTAAGGGACTGAAGAATATGAAACGGAATAAGAAGGGGAAAAGTGCAGAAGTGGAGCAAAATGTGTGAAAAATCAATTGTATAGAATATGAAAATCCCTCTTTTAGATTCATAAAGGAGGGATTTTTTATTAACCAAATAGTTCATCAGGGATTTGTTTGAAAGAGTTTTGATTTGTAAAAAAATGAACAGCTAATTTCTCAACTGGAACATCTTCAATTGGTACCAATTTATCATTTTTAATCGGTAAAAAAGCTATTCCTTTTCCATCATCAATAAACTCTTCCATAAGCGAATAAGAATCCAACTGTTGAAGTTGTTGCTGAGATAGATTGTTTTCTTTTAGAAATTGTATCGTCTTATTTCTAAAAGGGCACTTTTTGTCATTGCTAACGAAGAAAATTTCTTTTGAATAATCAATGGTACATTTTTCTTTCGCTTTTAATAAGCCTACAGAAATTGAGGTCGTGAACACTTTTTTAAACGATGCGTCAGGATAATCCTCATAAGTTATGACCATATCAACTTTTTGTTGCTGAAGTAATTTTTGCAAATGACTACTACTTTCTACATATATTTGATAATTTCTGAAGTTTTCTTCAATACGCTTACTTAAATAATTTGTCAAAATAGATTGTGACGTCGCTATTATATAAGAAGAACCACTCGTTTTAATTTCATCTTTTACTTCTTCTAATAGAGTTAATATTTTATTCGTGTAATCTAATAAAATGTCACCAGCAGGTAACAAGGAAACGCCTTTGTTATCTCTATGTAGTAAAGGCGTTTCTAATTCTTGTTCTAATTTTTTGATTCGCTCAGTTACGTTCGGTTGAACATATCCTAACTCTTTAGCAGCTTTACTAATAGAAGCCTCACTGGCAACAGTTTTGAATATGATAAGATCATTTATTTCCATATATCTCAGCCCCTTATGCACTATCATTATAAATGATACCAAACATAATTTATACCTATTTTACGTTAGTCAATCATCGGTTTATCATTATGTATATAGGATAGAAAGTGAGTGATAAACATAATTGGAATGCAATATAAGGTCATTTTGCCAAAGGATTATAATATAAAGATTATTAGGAATAGGGTAAAGGATAATGGGCATAAAACTGATGGTTTTCAAGACCTGAATTTTAAAGCTTATTTAATTACTGAGGTAGGTAAGGACGGGAATTTCTATAACTGTTATGCACCTTTATATATTTGGAATGGCCATGAAGGAATGAACAAATTTATCTTTGAAGGATATTATGATAATATTTTACAATCTTTTGGATGGCAACAAATAAATATAGGTGTTCCATTAGTTGTTAATCTAAGTGATGGATTTAAGAAAAGTAGATATGTTGTTGAATATGCGGGAAGTATTTCTCAAAGTAAAACGCTGGTTGGGACTCAATTAAACACGATGAATGAAAATGTACAAAACAATGAAAAGTGTTTAGGGGATGTAATCGTTTATAATCCGGATAAATGGAGATATAGTAGGTTTGAGTTTTATGAAGAGAAACCTGATATTGTAGTGAATAAAGGTGTTACAGTATATGAGATTTTACACATTTCACGATGAAATTTTGTTGTATATTAAAAATAAGAAAAGGAATGAAAGTCTATGCCTTTTGTGAAGATTTATTATTCTGAAAACATATTAAATGAAGAAGAGTTGGAAAAAATGGGTGAATGTATCCATCTTTCATTAATTGAACATTTTAACATCCCTGAAAATGATTATTTTCAAATGTTCCTACCTTACCAACAAAACAAATTTTTATATAATCCATATTATTTGTTGGAAAGAGGAGAAAAGAGAACAGAGAATATGATTTATGTTTCTATTACATGTGGACCGGGAAGAACGGTGCAACAGAAAAAAGATTTGTATCAATCCGTATCCTTAAAAATTACGGAATATTCCGATGTTAAAACTTCGGATATTTTTATTACACTAAATGAGACAGCTGCTGAAAACTGGTCATTTGGTCAAGGAATAGCACAAATGGTGAAAATAAAGGGAGAAAAAAATGAAAAACGAACTTATTGAAGTACATATTAAAAAGAAAATGAGAGAAATGTCACCTGCATTTGCTCATTATAGTGAAAAGATATTATTTGAGGAAGTGTGGCGGGATGCCACTTTAACATTAAGAGAAAGAAGCTTGTGTACTGTGTCAGCACTAATCAGTCTCGGTAATACAGAACAATTACAATTTCATCTGAAGCTAGCTAAACAAAATGGGGTTATGGAGAATGAATTGGTTGCATTAATAACACATATGGCTTTTTACGTTGGTTGGCCAAAAGCTATGGCAGCTTTAAATATAGTAATGAATGAAATGAAAAGTTAAGAATAATGATAAGTAAGAATTCATGTTTATATGAATTCTTACTTATCATTATTTATACAATACTCTATCGCTATATTTATTACATTTTCTCTTGCTTTTTTATCACTTGCGTAGTAAAGTGATAGTAAGATTCACGATAGGAAGTGATCAAACATGCGTGATAATACGATAGGATCATTAATATGGTTACGTTTAATACGATTTACGAACCAAAGTAATCAAATGTCAAATGAGTTTTTAAAACGTTTTGATTTAACGACAGCTCAATTTGATGTGCTTTTGCAAATACGTACGTATCAACCACTAACACAAATGGAGTTAGCTGAAAAGGTAACTGTTACACAAGGTGGCATTTCTCGAATGTTAACTCGTCTTGAAAAAGAAGGATATATTGTACGAAAACAAGATTGGAAAACGAAAACAATTAGTCTTACAGAGCAAGGAGAAGCAGCTTTAGAGAGAGCATTGCCAGAGCAACTTGCATTTCAATCTTCGTTTTTTGATGATGTATTAAATGAAGAAGAGCAGAAAATATTATATGAGCTGATGACGAAAGTTCATAAGCATAGTGAGAAAAAAGAATTACCGCAAGAGTAATTTTTTTTACATTATCAATTGACTAATCAAGTGAAGGTGTAGGTGTAGGTAATACGTAGATATACCTGACTTACCAACGTTTTTAGAAAAAAACTAATACTACTTTATTAAAGGGGAGAGTAACTATGGAAAAATACCGTATAGATATAAGAAAAGGAATTGAGTTTGGATTATATTCAATTGGTGATCATGTTTTAAATCCACATAATGGGGAGAAAATTACGCCAGAGAAAAGAATTCACGAACTAATTGATACAGCTAAGTTAGCAGATGAGGCAGGACTTGATGTGTTTGCTGTCGGCGAAAGTCATCAAACACATTTTACAACACAAGCTCATACAGTTATTTTAGGTGCGGTCGCGCAAGCTACGAAAAATATAAAAATTGCAAGTTCAGCAACGATATTAAGTACATCTGACCCAGTTCGAGTATATGAAGATTTCGCTACAATTGACTTGATTTCTAATGGACGTGCAGAAATTGTGGCTGGTCGTGGATCTCGTATTGGGGGATATAGTTTACTTGGTTATGATGTGAATGATTATGAAGAATTATTCGAAGAGAAGATGGATCTTTTATTAAAAATTAATAACGAGGAACATGTCACATGGAATGGACAGTTCAGAGCACCGCTCGCACATGCATCGGTTATTCCGAGAGCGAAAAATAATAACTTACCAATTTGGCGTGCGGTTGGAGGTCCACCAGCTAGTGCAATTAAAGCAGGACGTGCAGGTGTGCCAATGATGATAACAACACTTGGTGGTCCAGCAATTAACTTTAAAGTGTCAGTAGATGCTTACCGCGAGGCGGCTGTACAAAGTGGATTTGATTCAGCTAGTTTACCAGTTGCGACAACGAGTTTATTTTATACGGCAAAAAATTCACAAGATGCACTTAGTGAATATTACCCTCACATTAATGCTGGTATGCTTACACTGCGCGGTGGTGGGTATCCGAAACAGCAATTTACAAATGCAATAGATTACCGTGATGCTTTAATGGTTGGTAGCCCACAACAAATCATTGAGAAAATGCTGTACCAATATGAATTATTTGGCCAACAACGCTTTATGGCACAAATTGATTTTGGCGGTGTACCATTTGATAAAATTGAGAAAAATATTGAATTAATTGCTACTGAAATTTTACCAGCCGTTAGAAAACATACAGCAAAATAAATAAAAAAACTGAGAGTCTAATCGACTTTCAGTTTTTTTATTTGTTCTGGAAAAATGACAAAAAAATGAACTTTTAGTCGAGGAAGAGGGAAGTTATTTTCTATTTTTGAATAACATTATTTCGAGTTTGAATTTTGAAAATACATTTTTCTCTTGACAAAAAACAAGCGTTTATCGAGGGTGGTTTCGAGGACATTTTTTCGGGTGAAAGTCAAGTGTATGAAGAGAAAAACGATTGTTTTATAGATATAAAAGTAAGAAGTATATTGAAAAAACACATTTTGCTAATGAGAAAAATCTGATTCAAAAAAATGACAAAAGACATATTTCAGACAAAATGATGTCAATAATACGTCAAAAATAACCTGAATTTACTATGCAGGTATATTATACAATTCGATTAACGAATAAAACACTACAGAAATAGTGAAAAGGTAAAAAATAGCATTACAATAGTTTGAAAAACTGAAACTTCATATTTTTCGACAATACATACAAAATGTTTTTGTCTTTTCGTATTTCTTAATAATTGAGTTTGATAAGATTGCTCAATTAACTTTTATTATAAAAACTATGAAGGAAGTGATTTTAGTATGGAAACGCTCGAATTGGCACGAATACAGTTCGCATCAACAACGATTTTCCATTACTTTTTTGTTCCGCTGTCAATTGGTTTAGCTTTTATTATTGCGATCATGCAAACGTTGTATGTGGTAAAAGGGCAAGAAGTATATAAGAAGATGGCAAAGTTTTGGACGCAATTATTCCTTATTAACTTTGCAGTAGGTGTAGTAACAGGGATTTTACAAGAATTTCAGTTTGGTATGAACTGGTCAACGTATTCACGTTTTGTAGGTGATGTATTTGGTCCATCACTTGCAATTGAAGGATTACTGGCATTTTTCATTGAGTCTACATTCCTAGGTTTATGGGTATTCGGTGAGGATAAATTACCGAAGCGAATTCACTTAATGTGTATTTGGCTCCTTTCAATTGGAACGATGTTATCAGCATTCTGGATTTTAACCGCAAGTGCATTTATGCAGTCACCTGTCGGGTATGAAATGGCAGCGGATGGTCGTGCGCAAATGAATGATTTCTTAGCCATTATTCAAAACCCACAACTATGGGTACAATTCCCGCATACAATTACAGCGGCAATTGCAACAGGTGCATTCTTTATTGCTGGTGTAAGTGCATGGAAAATTACAAAAGGACAAGAAACTGTAGTATTTAAAAAATCTTTCCGAATTTCTATCATTGTTGGAACAATTACAACGGCGCTTGTATTATTCTTCGGTCATGCACAAGCGCAACAATTAATTAAGACACATCCAATGAAGATGGCGGCAGCTGAAGCGCTATGGAATACAAGTGAGGATCCAGCACCATTTACAGTATTTTCGAAAATTGATACAGAGAAGAAAGAAAATTCGTTTGAAATTCAAATACCTTATATGCTAAGTCTATTATCGTATGATAAGTTTAGCGGTCAAGTTGAAGGGATGAATCAAATTCAAAAACAATATGAAGAAAAATATGGACCTGGAGATTATATTCCACCAGTGCATACAATGTTTTGGAGTTTTAGAGCGATGGTGATGAGTGGAACATTCATGCTTCTTCTAGGAGCTTACGGATGGTTCTTATCAAGAAAAGATCGTTTAGCTGAAAAAACGTGGTATTTAAAATTAATGGTGTATGCAATTTCTCTTCCATTCATTGGTAATACAGTAGGGTGGATTATGACTGAAATGGGTCGTCAACCTTGGGTAGTATTTGGTGTAATGAAAACAGAAGATGCTGTATCACCAAATGTAACATTCGGTGAAGTATTATTCTCACTTATTTCATTCACATCAATGTATTTAATTATGGGTGGAATTTGTGTGTACTTATTTGTTCGTACCATTAAGGGCCACAAGAATAAGAAAACGAAAAAGGATTATCAAAGCCATGATCCATTTGATAAGGAGGAAGAGTATGTTATCTCTTAATGAGTTATGGTTTTTAGTTATTGCAATCTTATTTGTTGGATTCTTCGTACTGGAAGGTTTCGACTTTGGGGTAGGAATGGTTTCGAGGTTTTTAGGAAAGAATGATTTTGAAAAACGAGTTTACTTAAATACAATAGGACCGTTCTGGCACGCGAATGAAGTATGGCTTGTTTGTGCTGGCGGAGCGATGTTTGCAGCATTTCCGCACTGGTATGCAACTTTATTTAGTGGTTTTTATATTCCATTTGTATTTATGCTTCTTGCTTTAATTTTAAGAGGTGTTTCCTTTAAATTTCGTGCGAAAATAGATAATCATAAATGGAAGAGTGCATGGGATTGGGGGATGTTTATTGGAAGTATGTTACCTCCTATCCTTTGGGGAGTTGCGATTGCAAACTTTATGGTAGGTGTACCTATTGATGAGAGTAAAAATGTTGTAGGTGGATTCTTGCAACTACTTCATCCATTTGCGTTACTTGGAGGAGTAATGTTTCTCCTACTATGTATTGTTCACGGATTACAATTTCTTACGATACGTACAACTGGTAAATTGAGAGAACGTGCACGAATTGCTGCAATAAAAATTGCACCATTTTCATTAATTACACTTCTTGTTTTTGCTGGTGTGGGGTTATGGAAAACCGACATTTTCACTGCTCATGGAACAGAATGGATTATGGTGCCAATCGGAGCTTTTGTAGCACTATTAGTGTCCACTTTATTAAATAAAAGAAGAAGAGATGGTTGGGCTTTCTTTATGACGAGTTTAACAATCATTTTACTAAGTGCGAGTGTATTTATCGGTATGTTCCCACGTGTTATGATTAGCTCTTTAGGAGCAATGAATGATTTGACAATTTACAACGCAGCATCAGGAGCTTATGCATTAAAACTTATGACTTACTTTGCGATTGCTATTTTGCCTTTCGTTATCGGAAGTCAAATATGGAGTTATTATGTATTTAGACAACCTGTTAAGTCAGACAACGATTTGGAGTACTAATGAAAAGAAAAAGAGGACTTCCGTCTTATCCCGGTAGCCGTATTTTATATGTAGCGTTAACGATTATTAGTATTTTAGAAGCTTTTAGTATTATTGCGCAAACAATCTTTTTAGCACGAGCTATTACGTTTTTATTTCATGGAGAGACAGTACAAACAATATTAAGTGAAATTGTTTATTTTGGTATCGCGTTTGCAGCGCGTCACATAGTAGTTCGAACATCACAAATATTAGTGGAACGTTTTGCTGAAAAAACAGGGTCGTTACTAAGAAAACAACTAATAGAGGCATATTTCACATTAGGTCCAAGGTATGTTCAAACTGTTGGAACTGGTCATCTGGTTACCTTATCAATTGAAGGGATTGAGAAATTTAAAACATATATTGAATTAACGATTCCTAAAATGATTAGAAGTAGCATCGTTCCAGGTCTAATTGTACTATACGTTTTTACGCTAGATATTGAGTCTGGAATCATTTTAGTTGTAACGATTCCTATCGTGATCATATTTATGATTCTTCTCGGATTAGCAGCGCAAAAAATGGCAGATAGTCAGTACGAGATATATCGTGTACTTTCGAACCATTTTGTAGATACGTTAAAAGGTTTAGAAACATTAAAGTATTTAGGGAAAAGTGAACAGCACGAAGGAAAGATTGAAAAAGTAAGTAAAAGGTATAGAAAAGCAACGATGCGTACTTTGCGAGTTGCTTTTCTTTCTTCTTTTGCATTAGATTTCTTTACGAGTTTATCAATCGCGTTTGTGGCAGTTGGATTAGGGATACGTTTAATAGATGGAACGATTATACTATTACCAGCCCTTACAATTTTGATTTTAGCTCCGGAATATTTTCTGCCGATTAAACAAGTGGGAGCAAATTATCATGCAACATTAGATGGACAAATTGCGATGGAGCAAATAGAAGAGATTTTGCAACAACAAAAAAGAATACAAAAGAAAGATTTAAATGAAGATATAGTATGGAATGCCTCTAGTAGCTTGAAATTACAAGACATCAAAGTTAATAATACTGAATCTGAAAAGGCTATATTAGAAGGAATTAATTTTACTTGGGAAGGTAACGGTGCTATTGGTGTTATTGGTGAAAGTGGTGCAGGCAAATCGACGTTAATCGACGTATTAGCAGGTTTTTTATCTCCTTCGAGTGGAAAGATGTTAGTAAATGGTGTAGAAGTTGATGGATCTACTCGTGAAGATTGGCAAAAAAATATCGCTTATATTCCGCAGCAACCTTATATTTTTCCGCTTTCATTAAAGGATAACATTCGTTTTTATGAAACAAATGCAACAGATGAAGAAGTTGAAAGAGTTATTAATGAAGTCGGCCTTCGTTCACTCGTTACATCACTTCCAAATGGGATGCACGAAAGAATTGGGGAAGGTGGACGTATGCTAAGTGGCGGACAAGAACAGCGTGTTGCTATGGCGCGTGCGCTTTTAAGTAAAAAACCAATCATTTTATTAGATGAGCCTACGGCACATCTTGATATTGAAACCGAATTTGAAATAAAGCAAGCGATGTTACGTCTATTTAATGGAAAGTTAGTATTTTTAGCAACCCACCGTCTACATTGGATGAAACAAATGGACCATATTCTTATTTTAAATAAAGGGGAAATGAAAGACAGTGGGACGTATGAAGAACTTTTAGAGAATGAGACATTACATTTTCATAGGGAAGAGAGGGGAGAGAAATGAGTAACTGGGTTAAACCTTATATAAAACAAAATAAAGGTAGAATGACTTTAACTATTTTCCTTGGTCTTCTTGGAGTTAGTTCAGGAGCGATGTTACTTTTTATTTCAGGTTATTTGATCTCAAAATCTGCCCTTAGACCAGAAAATGTAATGGCTGTATATGTTCCTATTGTTGCAACAAGAGCGTTTAGTATAGGGCAAGCTGTATTTCATTATATAGAGCGCTTAGTTGGACATGATGTCGTACTACGTATATTAGAAAAAATGAGAACGAGGCTATATAGAATAGTAGAACCACAGGCGTTATTTTTCCGTTCTCGATTTCAAACGGGTGATATGTTAGGAGTGTTATCCGAAGATATAGAGCATTTGCAAAACCTATATTTACGTACAATATTTCCTAGCATATTAGCGCTAGTTGTTTATAGTATCTTCGTACTTGTTATCGGTGCATTTGATTTTGTTTTTGCACTTATTGTAGGTTGTATGTTAGCTATTATCGTTTTTCTTCTTCCGTTTGTATCATTACTTTTGATGAAGAAACATCATGTTACTTTAAAGCAAGGAAGAAACCGTTTGTATCAACAACTGACAGATGCTGTTTTTGGATTATCTGATTGGCAAGCAAGTGGTCGTAAAGATGAATTTATTAATGAGTATGTAAAACAAAATGATCAGTTGTTAAAAATTGAAAAGAGAGTGAAACGCTGGTATCATATTCGGGACAGTATCATTCAATTAGTAGTAGGTATTGTAGTTATTTCGATGATCATATGGACTGGGAATGAAGCGGCAAGTGAACAAATTGCTCCTACAGTTATCGCAGCTTTCGTATTAATGACTTTATCTGTAACGAACGCGCTTATTCCTATTGCAGATGCCATCGATCGAATACCGTCGTATGTAGAATCTACCCATCGTCTTAATGGCGTAGAAAGTGATAGTGTTTTACATGATGAAACGGATTTGCATGGAGAGAAAGATTATATTGAACCAAAACATGTAGATATTGAACTGAATCACGTATCGTATAGTTATCCAGATAGTAATGAGATTGTATTAAAAGATGTATCATTACAAATAAAAGCAGGGAAGAAAATTGCTATTTTAGGGAGAAGTGGCACAGGGAAATCTACTTTACTAAAATTGTTAACAGGGGCGTTAAGCCCAGTAAATGGCCAAGTTGTACTAAATGGTGAACGAGCTCATACGAATCTTTTATCTAAATATATTTCTGTATTAAATCAAAAGCCCCATTTGTTTGATACGACAATTGGAAATAATGTACGAATTGGCAAACCAGAGGCGACGGATGAAGAGATATGGAAAGCTTTAGAGAAAGCACAATTAGCTTCACATGTTACTTCTCTTCCAGACAGATTACAAACAAAAATGCATGAAATGGGAAAGCGGTTTTCTGGTGGGGAAAGACAAAGGGTTGCTTTTGCTAGAACTCTTATGCAAGAAACACCAATTATTGTACTTGATGAACCGACTATCGGTTTAGATCCAAAAACAGAATTGTCTTTAATTGAAACAATGTTTTCTGCAACGGAAGAAAAGACGGTTATTTGGATTACGCACCATCTTGTAGGAATAGAACATGTAGACGAAGTTATATTCCTTGATCGTGGCCAAATTGTCATGCAAGGTAGTCATAAACAACTTCTGAAAGAAAATGAAAAGTATCGTAAACTTTATGAGTTAGATAAAGGAATATAATTTGAATAAGCAATAATTGTAAAAATAGCTACGCCTAATGGTGGAGCTATTTTTTTTGTTAGATTGCAGGTGTATATGATTGTTACGAATTAAAAAGGAATTTCATATTATACATATAATGGAGGGGATGTACATGAAGGAGCAATATAAAATCATTGTTTTAAGTGATGAATTATCAGGGGATAGGATTCGAAATACGTTAGACAAAAATAAATGTAAAACAATAGTTCATGTTGTGGACGTTTCAGATGTTGTTCGTATAGAAAGTTCTTTTCAATATATAGTCATTTGGAGAGGGGACGCAGAAAAACTTACAAATGACTTGATAAATAGGGGCGTGCAAAGTTCAAAAATTATTAATTTAACAAAATACATGTATGAATGGAAGGATAAATTAATTTCTATCTATCAAATAAATCCGGATCTTATGTCTTTATACATTTCTATGAAAAAAGCAAAGAGTGATCCGACGTATGAATTGTTTGCTACCGGTTTGTCTTATCCGCATTGTGGCATAAGTACGGAGCTTCTCTCAAAAAAGTCAATAAAATTAACACTTCCATCGCAAGATCTATACTATGATTATTTAATAGCGTCACAACTTTTATCAAACAATCATTCATTTCAATATTGTTTAATAGGAATAGCCTATTTCTCGTTTTACTTTGATATGTCGTTATCCTCCGAATCATATAGAATTCACAAAGTATATTATCCATTGTTTCAAGATGGTCATCATACTGTAGTTCACTCTCCTCTACCCACTGATGGATTCTCCCATCTAAATACTCCGAAACCACTTCTTTCTATTTTTAATTTGCATTTTGAATATATTTTATTAGATGAACTAAAAGATGAATCATTGATACTGCCTTGGATAAATGCTGAATGGAATACTACTCCTCTTCATATTCCTTTTGAAGAACACGGGAAAATAAGAGCAGCTTCACATGCTAAATTGGCGTATCCTCAAACTTTAGTTGAAAATAAAATAATTTTTAAAAAATATTTAGAATTACTGTTAAAAAATGATATAAAACCATTAATTGTTGTATTCCCAGTTACTTCACATTATTTCAATTGTAGTAGTAAGAAATTAAAAGAAGATTTTTATAAAGTTATAAATGATTTTCAAACTCAATATTCTTTTCAAATTATAGATCTATTTGATTCACCATTATTTTGTGATGATGATTTTTATGATAGTGATCATATGAATAAAAAAGGTGCAAATAAAATGTCCGCATTATTAAATATGTTTATTCAGGAACGAAAAGTATGATAATTTGTTTCATGTTTGCATAAAAGTATATAGGCTCCATACAGTTAAAGTAATGTGATTTTTGTGTCGCGTATATAAATAATATGCGAAGAGGTGAGAGAGTTAAAATGAGAACTCGTATTGAAAGAACTGAAGAGGTGGTAGAGCAACTTCCGTTGGTAAGTGTATTAATTCCTACGTATAATCGTCCTCGTTACTTTGAAAAGGCGCTATGTAGTGTGTTAGAACAAACGTACCCTAATATAGAAATTATAGTTGGAGATGACAGCACGAATGATGAAACAGAAAAAGTGTTACAAAAATACTTATGTGATCATTCAAATATTATTTATATAAAAAATAGATCAACTCTCGGACAATTTGAAAATGCGCTAATGTTATTTAATGAAGCGAACGGTGAATATATAAATTTTTTAATGGATGATGATGTATTTCATGTGAATAAAATTGAAAAAATGATGAAGTATTTTTTCGATGATTTAGATAATGAAATTAAGCTTGTAACATCTCATCGTCAAGTCATTGATGATAAAGGGAAAGAGCTACGACATATTTATTCGACTGTCCGTTTATTTGAAGAGGATACCATTATAGCGGGAACAGAATTAGGAAATAAGGTAATTGTGGATCAAAAAAATTATATTGGAGAACCGACAACAGTTTTATTTCGTAAAAATGATTTACAAGAACCGTTTGGGATTTTTGATAAGAGGCGGTATTTATGTAACGTAGATATAGCTTCATGGTTATCTTTATTAAGTAAAGGAAAAGCTGTATATATAGCAGAGACACTTAGTTACTTTCGATTACATCCAGATCAACAGTTAAATGAATCTAATAAAATGATGGATGGGTTAGAAGATTTTTCACACAGTATTATAGCAGGAGAACAATATGGTTTCTTATCCAGTGAAAAAGAGTTAAACAAAGCGATAACTAATTTTCTAGATTATGCAAGAAGGATAGTTCCATCATCAATATTATATACATTAGACTATTACCAAAAAATTAGAGCGAAGAAAATAAACATAGAAAAGAAAAAACAACATATAAATAATAATTCTTCTTTACCGAAAGTAAGTATACTTATTCCTGCGTACAATAGACCTTATTACTTGGAATTAGCACTCAACAGCGCTTTGAATCAAACATATGAAAATATTGAAATTATTATTTCTGACGACAGTACAAATAATGAAGTCAATGCTATGATTCAACCGTACTTACGTGAATATGAGTGTATTACATATGTTAAAAATGAAACGCCGTTAGTTGCCGAAAACTTTAATAAGTGTGTAGAACTTGCGAATGGGGACTATATAAACTTTTTATTAGATGATGATTTATTTCATCATGAAAAGATCGAGAGAATGATGAAATACTTTTTGACGTTAGAAAATATTTCATTTGTGACGTCATATCGTGAACTGATTGATGAGAATGGAGAGATATTACCACCTTCAACATTAAATATGAAAATCGCGAAAGAAACTACACTTTTTGAAGGAAAAGAATTAGGGAATTATATGTTAAAAAACTTGAAAAATGTAGTTGGTGAGCCGACAACTGTTTTATTTAATCGGAATTTGTTTGACGGGAAGTTTGGATATTTTAAAGGAAAGGCTTATTCTGCTATTAATGACATTGCAACTTGGCTAGATATGATGAGGAAAGGAAAAGTAGTTTATATACAAGAACCTCTTAGTTATTTTAGACAACATAGTGGACAAAATCAAAAACAAATGCATTTTATTTTAATGACAATTGAAGAGTGGATTGAATTAATTATAGATGCATATAATAGTGGATTTTTAAGCTCCGAAAGTGAGTATAAAGAGAGTTTATCTTATTGTTTAGAAAATGCGGGATTTATAGTTAAGGATGCAGTAAGAAATGGCGAACTAGATCAAATTTATAATGAAAAGATAAAAAAAGGGTTAAACAAGTTAGTTGCTCATATGTTTGAGAAAGAATGTTGTTATTGTCAATATTGCAATCAACAATTTGAAAAATTTTCACCTTGGCCAGCGCATTATGATTTTCCGAAATATAAATTTGAGATGTGGAATAAAGATACAGGGATATGTCCAGTTTGTAATTCGATGGATCGTGAAAGATTGTATCGTGCGTACATTGAAACGGAAACGGACTTGTTAAATAGAAACTATACAATGCTTCATATTGCACCTGAAGCAAAGTTAAGAGATTGGTTTAACGAGTATAAAAATATTACGTATGTATGTGGTGACTTAGAACCAAAGGATCCATTAATGAAGGAAATTGATGTTACAAGGATTACATATGATAGTAATACTTTTGATGTAATATTATGTAGTCATGTGTTAGAACACGTTCCTGATGATGACAAAGCAATGCGAGAGTTATATAGAGTGTTAAAGCCAAATGGATGGGGAATTATTCAAGTACCAATCGTAATGAATGTAGATTTTATTATAGAGAATGAATTAATTGTAACACCACAATTGAGGAAATTAGCTTTTGGTCAAGAAGATCATGTGAGAATTTATAATCAATCGGGATTTGTTCAACGATTAATGAATGCAGGATTTAAGGTAGAATTATATAACATAGCGGAAAAACAAGGAATGAAAAGTGCTAGGAAATTTGGATTATCTGAAACAGATATGCTCTACATTGTCCGAAAATGATAGGAAGGAATAGATAGATATGGAGAGTATTCCTTTTTTACGTGCTTCAACTGTACCTGTAAGTGAGTATTTGGACGAATTGAAGGAAATTGATACATCTCACATATATACGAATTATGGACCTATAAATCAACGTTTTGAGGAAACAATTATGTCGTCATTTTTTCAAAACAGGGGAGCTGTTACAACAGTAGCAAACGCAACGTTAGGGTTAATGGCGGCTATTCAACTAAAGAAAAGAAGAAAGGGAAAGTATGCTCTCATGCCTAGCTTTACATTCCCTGCGACTGCCTTAGCCGCTATTTGGTGTGGATTGGAACCTTACTTTATTGATATTTCAATAGATGATTGGTATATGGATAAAACCGTACTTTTGCATAAGATAGAAGAATTAAAAGAAGAGGTTGCGATTGTTGTCCCGTACGCCACTTTTGGATCATGGATGAACTTAGAAGAATATGAAGAATTAGAGAAGAAGGGGATTCCGGTTGTCGTAGATGCGGCGCCGGGATTTGGTTTAATGAATGGAGGAATGCATTACGGTCAAGATTTTAGTGGAATGATCGTATATAGCTTTCATGCAACAAAGCCTTTCGGAATTGGTGAAGGAGGGCTCATATATAGTAAAAACGAAGAAGATATACAACGTATTAAAAGAATGGGGAATTTCGGATTTGATAAAAATCGTGAATGCACGATGATGGGGTTTAATTGTAAAATGTCTGAATACGCAGCAGCTATTGGGATTGCGACTATAAAAAAGTGGGATCAAAAATTAAAAGAACGCACTCGTATTTCTGAATGGTATAAACAGTTATTACAAAATACTGGGTTAATGAAAAAAGGGTGGAAAGTCCAAAAGACAGAAGCAGTTATTCACCAATTTATGCCTATCATTTGTCCAGAAGAAGTTCGCAACATACAAGTAATAGAAGAACTGAAAAAACAGAAAATAGAAGCTAGATTATACTTTTCACCATCTTGCCACCAACAAGTTCTTTTTAAAAACTATAAGTCTACAGATTTAACAAAGACGAATAAAATAGCAAAACGAATCGTAAGTTTACCTTTATGGGAAGGAATGACGAAAGAACTAGTAGAGCAAATTGTAATCTGTTTAGAGCAGAAGGTGGTGTCGGTAGATGAATAGTTTTTATAGTCAAGAAGAACTAAAGGAAATTGGATTTTTATCTGTTGGGAAAAATGTATTGGTTAGTAAAAAAGCAAGTATATATAATCCGAGTGCTATATCAGTTGGCAATCATGTAAGAATTGATGATTTTTGCATTTTAAGTGGTAAAATCACAATTGGAAGTTATTCGCACATATCAGCGTATACAGCGTTATATGGAGGGGAAGTTGGGATTGAAATGCATGATTTTGCAAACATCTCAGCTAAAACAATCGTATATGCAGTACTTGATGATTTCAGTGGAAATACATTAATGGGGCCAACCGTCCCGAATCAATATAGGAATGTGAAAGCAGAAAAAGTTATTTTAAAAAAACATGTGATTATTGGTGCCAATTCTATTATTTTTCCAAATGTAATTGTAGGAGAAGGTACGGCAGTCGGCGCGATGAGTATGGTAAAAGAGAGTTTAGATGATTGGTATATTTACGCTGGAGTTCCCGTAAGGAAAGTAAAACCTCGTCAAAAAAAGATGCTAGAGTTAGAAATTGATTTTTTAAAAAGCATTTATTCTTAACAAAAAAGAATGAATGCTTTTTATTTTTATCTCGCTATTCGCCGATAAAGACTCGACTGGTGAGGGTTAATTAAAGTTTCACTTTATGATAGAGCGGAGTGTATCTTAACTTATTATGTTTTAAATTTTGCTGACCAAGGCAATACTGAGCCATAGTGAATGTAAAGTTGGAGGGCGAGCGTATATGTTTGATGAGGATGGGATTGTTTTAATTATGGAACCAGCTGATGAAAGAAACTTGAGGAGATTTATTTTTTCAGTGCCAAAGTCAGTGTATGAAAAGAAGGGGCTTACATTACACTATGGAACAGCTATAGGACAAGGGTATATGGATATAATTGAAGATATTATAAGCGTACATATAGAAATAGATGTTGTAACGATAATAGGGCATGTAAGAGGGTAAATAGCTATTTGAAAAAGGTTATAAACAATTTAGCTAGAAGTTATGTATAGAGAAAATTACAGACAATGATAAAGACGAAGGGAGTCTAAAATGAAAATAAAATCAATTTTATTAGTATTTATAGTTTCAATTGGTTTAATGGGATGTTCAATAGTGGAAGAAGGAAAGAACTCCATAGATTATGCTCAAAAGGCGACAGACTATGTAAATAAAATAAGTGCATTTGCAAATGATGCACCAGCATTAGCAGAAAAGGCCGTCAATGATAGTGAGGCTCGAAAAGAATTAGAAACGAAGCTTAGTGAAATTAAACAAGATATACCCGCATTCAATGAATTAACGCCACCTGATGTAGCAAAGGATCTTCATCAACAAATCGTCGGATATAACGAAAAGTTAAATACGTTAATTGATACGGCGATGACAAAGATAGAAGAAGGGAAAGTGGATGTAGAGCAATTTAAAAACTCTGAGCTTATGCAGACGGTAGATCAAGTTCGAGATTTGAAAGATAAAGTGCAAAATTTAGGTCAATAGTAAAAAGCTCCGTTTGTGATAAACGGAGCTTTTTACTATTGGATACAATAAACGATTACACCAACGATAATAATCATGTTGCCGATGAGTTTACGTTTCGTTATTTTTTCTCCTAGGAAATACCAACCAAAAATTAATATGATGATATAACTTAAGGATTCTAATGCTGATGCTTGTTTTAATGCCATGCCCTTCATGGCGATAACATTTAATCCGGCGTTAATTACAAATAAAGAGTAGCCGATAATAACATAAGGATTCACATATTCTTTTATTCTAGAATCGTATTGTTGCAAAGTAGCTTTTTTTAATAATATTTGTGAGTAATTAGCTAAAATTATCCCGAAAATAAATAATAACATATAACTATTCATCTTTTGTCACCACCACAATTCCGACGATAATAATAGCTGCACCAAGTAGATGATTCCACTGAATCGTATCTCCAAATAGAAATACTGACCAAAGCATTGACCACAGTATAATAATCCCGCGATGTGAATATGCTTTTGAAATTTCGAAATGTTTAATTACTTGTTGCCATAAAATTGCATATCCGAATAAAAGTATAACTAATCCGAAATAAGCAACAAAAAATGAGATGGAAGCAATGGGGAATTTAGCTGCCCATTTCATGTAAACCATAATGATAGAATATATCAAAAAAGCTACATGTAAAAATACGTAATTTTTAATAGTTGGTTTCATTTATTCACTCTCTTTTGCATATAAATATATATTTATACCTAATTTTTCTAATGATATATATTGGAACGTATTTTGTTTAACCTTTCACATTCCAAATTATATAGTATCATGGCTTTTATTGTAAAACAATAGAAGCTATGCATTCATTTTTTCCAAGGTTCTACAATATGTATCGTTTTATTTGTTGCATCCAACTCTACTTGAACACCGATAGGTATGGTAATCATTGGATGTGTATGACAACAATCGAAGTCAGCTAGAAAAGGAATTCTTTGATTTTGAAGTACTTCTAATAGTATTTCAAAAGGTTTTCGATTGGTACCACAATCATCAAATTGCTCGTGTTTTCCAAGAATGATACCTGAAATTTTATCGAATACACCGTTAATTTTAAGTAATGAAAAGCTTCTTTCAATAGTAGCTGCATCTTTTGAACTGTCCTCAATAAAGAGAAGGTCGCCTTCTTGAATATGTGGCATATAGGGGCTACCCAAAATTCCTTGTATCGTGTTTAAATTCCCGCCAATAATACGCCCAGTAGCTTTTCCATCAATTACTGAAATCCAATCGTTTGGTCGAAGTTCTTTCTCCTTCGTCTTTTCTTCCCAATTAATAAATTCATCTGACCAAAATAATGGTTGTTTTATATGATAAGGAAGAGATTGATCATGTAGTAAAGTTTCTGCAAAATATTTGTATGTGCAATTAACAAAAGGTTCAAATTCGCCAAAGGAAGGGATGAGAGCTGGCCCATAAAATGTAGGGATTCCTGTTTTAGCATAAATTCCTAGTAATAAAGCAGTTGCATCTGAATATCCAATCATTATTTTAGGGTTATTTAGAAAAGCATCATAATCAATATAAGGTAATATTGAATTTGAATTCATCCCACCAATTGTTGACATAATACAAGAAACATTAGGATTTCTTATCAAGACATTTAGTTCCTCAGCACGCTCTTGTATACTACCAGAACGATAAAAATCATATCGACCTGTTAATGAACCTTCTAATATATGAAACCCTTTCTGTTGTAAGTAAGATTTTGCTCGTTCAAATCTTTTTGGAGAAGTGTAGGTTACTGGTGAAGAAGGGGAGTAGATCCCAACTGTGTCTCCGTATTTTAATGATTTTGGAAGTAGCATTTGTATGAATCCCTTCTATTAAATAGTTTATCTCGCTATTTGACGGGTAGCCCGATTGGGGGGCTGATTAAAGTTTCGCTTTATTTACGAGATTTTATTATTGAATATTCTTACGTTTCAATATTGTAAGTTTAACATAAATAAATTAAAATAATCATTGCTGTACTATGAATAAATATACCTTTTACCTTGACTGTATAAAGGAATTGTTGTTAAGGTTAAATGTGAGTGTATAAAAGGTTTGCTAAAGGAGTTTTGAAATGAATCGGTTAAAATGGGGAAGGATGACAGTCCTATTAGTTATTATTTTAGGGATATGTTGGTTCTTATTCCAAGGAAATCAAAAGAGCATAGCGAATGTAGAGGGACAACCTTTGCAAGTGGCAGAACTACCTAAAGCAGGATTTACTGAAAAAGTAGTCCCGCCAAAGTACATCCCACCAGAAATTAACGCAAAAGCAGCTATGATTATCGATGCGAGTGATGGAGATATTATTTATCAATATAATGAAAATGAAGCTTTTGCACCGGCTAGTATGTCTAAGATGATGACAGCGTATCTCTTACTAGAGAGTATACATAACGGGAAAGTTCGCTGGGAAGATCCAGTAAAAATGAGTGCGAAGGCGGCACAAACAGAAGGAGCGAGAATCCCAGTACAAGTTAATGACACATTAACTGTTAAAGATTTATATCATGCATTAATGATTGAGTCAGCTAATAATTCGGCTGTGGCTTTAGCAGAACATATGGCAAAATCGGAGAAAGATTTCGTTCAGCTT
Source organism: Bacillus sp. M13(2017) (assembly GCF_002218325.1). NCBI lineage: Bacteria > Bacillati > Bacillota > Bacilli > Caryophanales > Bacillaceae > Bacillus > Bacillus sp. M13(2017). Next base: position 217,206 of record NZ_KZ268505.1, read on the forward strand.
ATGGATGCAAAAGCGAAACAGTTAAAAATGTCGGAACATGCTAAATTTGCAAATGCTTCTGGATTACAAGAGCCGGATGGAAGTGAAACAAAAATGACGGCTGGTGATGTAGCAAAATTGGCGTATCATCTTATAAAAGATTATCCGGAAATATTAGAAGTGACTCACTTACGTCAAAGTCAGCTAGCATTTAATAATATTAATGTTATAAGCACAAACGACATGTTAAACAAAAATAATAAAAGTTTATATATAGAAGGAATGGACGGACTAAAGACTGGATTTACAGATAGCGCAGGATACTGTTTTACTGGGACTGCAAAGCAAGGTGATAATCGAATTATTACAGTGGTCATGGGGACATCAAGTAAAACAAAACGTTTTACAGAGACAAATAAGTTAATGTCGTATGCATTTGGATTAGTTAATTAAGTAAGTAAGTAAGTAAAATACGAATCTAGATCGCTACATAAGTAAGACTGTTTGTTGTTACTAATTTTAGATAACAACAAACAGTCTTTTTATTTTTATTTTAAAAAGGAAAAAGCTTCTAAATATAAGTGTTATTATTTGAGTTTGTTTGTTGCTGTGATATTATAAAGTTATAAGCTTATTAATAATAAGTTTGAGGGGCGTAATATGATATATACATATGAAATAGCCTCAATTGAAAATTGGAGGGAATTATGATGGCAAAAGATTTTTACTCAGCAATTGAAGACAGAAGATCTATTTATGCAATTAGTAAAGAGCAAGTAGTTTCTGATGAGAAAATTCAAGAAGTGATTTATCATGCTGTAAAACATACACCTTCAGCTTTTAATTCTCAAAGTGCTCGCGTTGTTGTTTTATTAGGAGAACAAAATGATAAATTATGGGATATTACGAAAGAAACGTTACGAAAAATTGTACCTGAAAATAACTTTGCACCTACTGAAGAAAAAATGAATGCATTTAAAAGTGGTTATGGAACGGTTTTATATTTTGAAGACAGTGAAGTAGTGGAAAGCCTTCAAGCTAACTTTGCATTATATAAAGATAATTTCCCAACTTGGTCTCAGCAATCATCAGGAATGTTACAATTTGCAATTTGGACAGCTTTAGAAATTGAAGGGTTTGGTGCTACGTTACAGCATTACAATCCGCTAATTGATGAAGAAGTGAGAAAAGAGTGGGATGTTCCAGAGAATTGGAAACTTATTGCGCAAATGCCATTTGGTAAACCGGTAGTACATGCTGGTGAAAAAGAATTCCAACCGCTAGAAGACCGTGTGAAAATTTATAAATAATTTAAAAAGGTGAACAGGAATATAACCTGTTCACCTTTTTTTATACGTAATAAGGGTTTTTTTGTCCGGCATTTTTCATCTGATTTTTTAATTCATTTTTACGTGTTTCAATAGCTGATACTTTTTGTAATGTTATCATTGAAACGAATTGAATAAAAGCATAGTATAGCTCTATGTTTTTTTGTATTGGATCATCTATTATATTTCTCACAAATATGCCTCCTCTTTTTATTCCAATAAAACTCCGTATTAATGAGCAGCCCGAGTGGTGAGGGTTAATAATTAGCGGAGGATGTATAAAACCCTTACTGATTAAAGTTTCATTTTATAAGGGAATGAAACTTTAATCAATTCGCTAAAATTCTTTTTTATTAAGATATGTATATAATACTATAAATATCCTATAAATTCCATTATGGGAAAAAGAGAACAGTTGATATAGTGTGTGTTTTCTTTAAAGGAGAAATGGCTTTTGTGAAATAAATCTTACAATTCGTCAAATTATTTCAAAAATGTAGATAGTATAGAAATTTAGTTTTCTAAAAATATTATACTATTGATAAATAGAGTGATTTTTGTCATGATGAAAGTATACTTCATGTAAGGAGCTTTATAAGGAAATACATAATGTGGTTTGTATTAGGTTAATAGAATTTTTTATAGAAGATAGAAAAGGGATGTTTTATATTGAGATATTAAATGAAATGTCGAATTTTCATGCGATATATGAGAAATTTGAAAAAATCATTGCAAAAACACTATAATTAATGATAAAGTTCACATGAAGTTCACACGGATTTCACTTTGTTCATTTAAAATGAACTCTGTGTGAAAAATAAAACTCTTGCTAAAAAATGGAACTGGATGAATATTTTACTTTGATAATATTGTAAAGTATTAAAGTTTTAAGTTTTTTTTAAGAGGATAGTAGGGAAAGGAAGTAAAGACAACTTATGAAAAAAGTAATTGCAGGTTTAGCAGCAGCTTCTATAGCTGGCGTTGCAGTTCCAGGAATGGATTCTGCTCATGCACAAGTTTCAAATGAAGCGCTAAAAGAAATTAATGGACAAACTCAAACTCAAACGACTGTAACTGAAACAAAAACTGTAGAAACAACTTCTGAATTAAAATACACAGTAACTGCTGATGTATTAAATGTTCGTTCAGGTGCTGGTACAGGACATAACGTTATTTCTAAAGTGAAATCAGGTCAAGTGCTACAAGTAGTTGGACAAGAAAACGGTTGGTTCAAAGTAAACGTAAATGGTCAAACAGGTTATGTAAGTGGTGACTTCGTAACGACTGGTGGCAAAACAGGAACGACTGTTCAACAAGGAACAGGTACTTACACAGTAAACGTTTCTTCACTTAACGTACGTACAGGCCCAAGTACATCTCATACAGTATTAGGTTCTGTAAACAAAGGTAAAACAGTACAAGTTGTAGGTGAAGTACAAGATTGGTTTAAAATCAACTTCAATGGTGGAACTGGATACGTAAGCAAAGACTTCGTAACAAAAGGTGGTTCTGCTGTATCTAACGAAACACAACAACCAACTACAAACAACAATACTACAACAGTTCAAACTGGTGGTTCTTATGTTGTTAACACTGGTGCTTTAAAAGTACGTACAGGCCCAGCTACATACAACGCTGTAATCGGTGGAGTAACAAATGGTAAAGTATTAAACGTTACTGGTGCTGAAAATGGTTGGTACAAAATTAACCATAACGGCCGCACAGGTTATGTAAGTGCAGACTTCGTTAAGTTTGTAAAAGGCGGAGTAAACAACGTTACAAATAACGTTCAACAACCAACAACAGGTGGAGATACATCTTCAATCGCTGGATTCGCTAGATCTTTAGATCGTTCGAAATATGTATTCGGTGGTGAAACTCCTAAAGGAGGTTTCGATTGCAGTGGATTCATTTACTACGTATTAAATCAAACTGGTCATAAAGGTAGCCGTTTAGATGTTGCTGGATACTGGAGTTCGAAAACAAAAACAAGCAATCCACAACCAGGTGATTTAGTATACTTCTCTAATACTTATAAAAAAGGTCTTTCTCACATGGGTATTTATTTAGGAAATGGTCAGTTCATTAGTGCGGAGAATGAAAAAGTTGGTGTAAGAATTAGTTCAATTAATAACTCTTACTGGGCTAAACATCTAACTGGTTACACAAAAGCATACTAAGAAAAAGTAGTTTTATATACTTTTCGTATAGAGAAAAGGCTTTCCAAGGAAACTTGGGAAGCCTTTTTATAGTTGAATAAATTGGAAGTTTAATAGTTTTTATTTTAACTTTCCATTTAAAAATCGATCATATAAGTCATGGAAATAGTTAGGACGAAATAAGTTCGCTGCATGTCCTGCTAACGGTATTTCCTTATATAGAACGTTAGGTAAAATAGATTTTAAATCAAATAGACAAGATTTATAGAGATGATCATGCTCTCCCATTACCCATAGTATAGGGTGAGGAAGTGATTTTAATTTAGATTTTAAATCGAATTCTAACCGATGTCGTAATGACTGGGCAATTATGGATGAATGTAATTGTAATCCGAAACGGTAGTAAATATTTCTTGAAATGACTGCGAACGGATTTGCTTTTAGTATACCACTTGGAAAAATAGTATTTGCGTATTGAGAGAGCCATTTAGAGTATTCATCTCCTCGCTTCTCCCAAAAATTTTGAAATACATTATATAAACGAGAAGGGTTATTGTAATGTCCTCCAATATGACAAATACTTAATACTTTTTCTGGATGCATTTGCGCAAAAATTGTAGAGATGTAACAGCCGTAACTTAGCGCACAAATATGAGCTTTTTTAATACCTTCTTGTTCATATAAGTTTAATAATTGATCTACGAGGCGCTGTAATGAAAAGTCGATTGCTTCACCTTTATCATCACCGTGACCTAATAAGTCATAAGTTATAATGTTGTAGGAGGCGGAAAATCGTTTTTGCTCCTTTTTGAAGGCGCGACGATTGCCAACTAATCCATGAATAAAAATAATTGTTTCCTTTTCAGAATGTATATTTGTTTGCAAAAAGGATACTCCTTTCACTAACTGGAGATTTATATCGTGTTGTAAATTATTTATCTATAATTTACATAGAATAATATTAAGTACCAGGTAATAATATCAGATATTTATATCTGTTGTAAAGATGAGTTTTTATGTATATTTTGTAAAAATAGAAAAAGTGTGTTTACATTCAGTTTACATTTGTATCGTATTCTAATTTTAGAAAGAACAGTTTTGTTTAACACGAGGAGATGAACAGGAATGGAAGTTAGAAATGAAATGAAAAAAAAAGGGAGTTGGAGGCAGTTTTTACGCCTTATTCAAGATACAAATCCTCCGAAAGGAATTTTAGTTTTTGCGTTGTTAATGAGTTTGCTTTCTACGGGAGCGAGTTTATTTATTCCTATGCTGACAAAAGGATTAGTAGATAATTTTTCGCTTTCTTCAATTAGTGCAGGACAAATTGTTGGGTTAGTTGCTTTCTTTGTAATGCAAACTATTGCGGCAGGATTGTCTATATATTTACTAAATTATATTGGGCAGAAGATTGTAGCGGGACTAAGAGAACGTTTGTGGAAAAAGGTACTTATCTTGCCGGTATCTTATTACGATCAAAATAGAACAGGTGATACGATCAGTCGTATGACGAATGATACAGGTGTTGTGAAAACGTTAATTTCTGAGCATTTGTCAAACTTATTAACAGGTGGTATTTCAATTGTTGGATCGTTAATTGTATTATTTGTTTTAGATTGGAAAATGACTGCGTTACTTTTAACGGTTATTCCGTTGTCTGTGTTAATTTTAGTTCCACTTGGACGAAAAATGTATAAGATTTCAAAAGCGCTTCAAGATGAAACTGCATCTTTTACAAGTGTGTTAACGCAAGTGTTATCAGAAATTCGTTTAGTGAAATCTTCAAATACAGAAAAAAGAGAATATGAAACGGGTAATACAGGTATACAAAAGTTATTACAATTTGGTTTGAAAGAAGGAAAAGTGCAAGCATTAATTTCACCAGTTATGTCGTTTGTTTTAATGGCACTACTTGTTATTATCGTAGGATATGGCGGGATGCGAGTTTCTAGCGGTGCATTAACAACCGGTGAACTTGTAGCGTTTATTTTGTATTTAGTTCAAATTGTAATGCCGATGAGTCAATTATCTATGTTCTTTACACAATTCCAAAAGGCAATTGGTGCAACGGAAAGAATTAGTACGATTTTAGAATATGAAGTAGAAGATCATGAAACTGGTGTGAAAGTGACAAATGCTAAGCAACCGATTGTTCTTGAAAATGTACATTTTGAGTATAACGAAGAAGAGCAAGTTTTGAAAAATATTGATTTCACAATTGAATCTGGAAAAGTGACAGCGATTGTAGGACCAAGTGGTAGTGGGAAAACAACGTTATTCTCATTATTGGAACGTTTTTATGAGCCAACTAGTGGTGCCATTAAATTAGGGGAAAAATCAATTACGAGTTATTCATTACAGTCATGGCGACGTCAAATCGGTTACGTATCACAAGATAGTCCGTTAATTGATGGAACAATTCGTGATAATATTTGTTATGGCGTCGAGGGCGAAGTAACGGATGAAGAAATTGAAAAAGTAGCAGCAATGGCATATGTTGATGCATTTATTCATGACTTACCAAACGGTTATGCAACAGAAGTTGGAGAACGTGGTGTGAAGCTTTCTGGGGGACAAAGACAGCGAATTGCCATTGCCCGAGCGTTACTTCGAAATCCGCAAATTCTTATGTTAGATGAGGCGACTTCAAGCTTAGATAGTAAATCTGAGTCTGTCGTTCAAAAAGCGTTAAATAACTTAATGAAAGGCAGAACAACGTTAGTGATTGCGCATAGACTTTCTACTGTTGTAGATGCAGATAAAATTGTCTTTATTGAAAAAGGCAACCTTACAGGAAGTGGTACACATGATGAATTATTACAGACGCATGATATGTATCGTGAGTTTGCAACGCAGCAATTGAAAATTAAAGAGGGTGCATTATAAAGTGAATCATCAGTGGGATTTTACTCCACTGATGATTCATTTTTAAAAAATATATTGATGCTAAGTAGAAAGGAAATGGTTCCTTTGATACCTAAAATTTTAATAGTAGACGACGATCCACACATTAGGGAACTCGTTTCTGTATTTTTAGAACGAGAAGGTTTTCAAACATATGAGGCAATTGATGGAGTAGATGCACTTCGGAAAATGGATGATGTAAAAGTCGATATGGTTATTCTTGATATCATGATGCCAAATATGGATGGGTTTGATGTATGTTTTGAATTAAGAAAATACTATGATATCCCGGTTCTGATGCTAACTGCCAAAGGGGAAACATCACAAAAAGTAAAAGGATTTCACCTTGGGACAGATGATTATCTTGTAAAACCATTTGACCCTATAGAATTAGTAGTGAGAGTAAAGGCATTATTGAAACGTTATCAAATTACAGTTTCCCAATCGATTCAAGTTGGAAATGTATTATTAAATCGTAAAACATTCGAAGTTACGTCTGGAGAACAAACGGTTACATTACCGTTAAAAGAATTTGAGCTGCTCTTTACTTTAGGGTCTAAATCGGGAAGAACTTGTTCGAGAGAGCAATTAATTGAAGAAATATGGGGATATGATTTTGAAGGGAATGAACGTACACTAGACGTTCATATTAATCGGTTACGTGAGAAGTTTCAAGAAGAGCAGTCGAAATTTAGTATTAAAACAATAAGAGGATTAGGGTATCGCTTAGAGGTAAGTAAATGAGAAAAAGAAAACGAATGAGTAAGTTGAAGATGCTGAAAGTATTTGGAGCGGTATTAGCGCTCTTTTCTTTTCTTACTATAATTTGGTCTATCGCATTTTATGTAGCAACTAGTATATTGAATGCTTTTGACGTAAACGTATCGCCGTTTGTTGCCTTTCTAATTAGTGATATGGTCGGTTTTGTATTTATTATTCTTATTTGGACATTGATTGGAATATTAATGAGACCAAAACGAGAGGCGATGATTTGGACTATTATTGAACCGATACAAAAAATTGCAAAAGGAGACTTCTCCGTAAAAATACGAAATGAAGAAAAGTATGATGGAGAAATTGGCGTGCTCGTAAAAAGTATAAATGATATGACAGATGAACTGAATACGATGGAGAAAATGAGACAAGAATTTGTATCGAATGTTTCTCATGAAATACAGTCACCATTAACTTCTATAAAAGGATTTGCTAGAGCACTACAAGAAGATAATTTTTCTGAGGAAAAAAGAAAGCATTATCTTACCATTATTGAAACTGAAACAACGAGATTATCTAAACTAAGTCAAAACTTATTGAAGCTAACTCTTTTAGAATCAGAAGAGTATACACCAGAAAGAGTGAGCTATCGATTAGATCAACAGTTAAAGCAAATTGTGTTAAATAGTGAACCACTCTGGGCTGAAAAAGAAATTGAGTTAGAACTAGATTTAGAAAAAGTACATGTTATTGCTGACCAAGAAAGTATGAGTCAAGTGTGGATTAATTTAATTCATAATAGTATTAAATTTACTCCAAGCGGTGGTACGATTACTATTCAGTTAAAGGAACATGAGACAGTAGTGGAAGTGCGTATCCGTGATTCAGGAATTGGTATATCAGAAGAACAGAAACAACATATTTTTGAGCGTTTTTATAAAGCGGATTCTTCACGAAATCGTGCCTATGGAGGAAGTGGCTTAGGTTTAGCTATTGTAAAGAAAGTACTCGACCTTCATCATGGGGAAATAAAAGTTGAGAGTGAAGAAGGGAATGGAACAGAATTTCTTGTGCGTATTCCTAATTATGAAGAAAAATAGTGTAGTGATAAAGAACCATTTTTTATTTCATACGCAGAAACTCTCTTATGAGGAGGGTGTCTTTATTTTGCATGAATAATGATAAATACGTGCAATGAATGCATAGTAAGTTTCTATAGTTACCTACAAGTAACCTACGCACATGAAAGTGCATCATTGCCTTTTTACATAAACATAGATACAATTTTAATATAATACATAACTGAGATGATTAAGGAGTGTTATACTTGGCAGAATTATTACAAGGTAAAAATGCTTTAATTACAGGAGCAGGTAGAGGGATTGGTCGCGCTGTAGCAATCGCATTAGCGAAAGAAGGCGTAAATGTAGGCTTATTAGCTCGTTCAGAAGAAAACTTAAAAGCTGTAGCGAAAGAAGTAGAAGCAGAAGGTGTAAAAGCTGTTATTGCAACTGCTGATGTTTCTTCATACGAAGAAGTAACAACTGCGATTGAAATGTTAAAAAATGATTTAGGATCTATCGATATTTTAATTAATAACGCTGGTATTTCTAAATTCGGTAAGTTTTTAGAACTAGACGTTGCTGATTGGGAAAAAATCATTCAAGTAAACTTAATGGGTGTATACTATGCAACTCGTGCAGCTTTACCGAGCATGATTGAACAACAATCTGGTGATATCATTAACATTTCATCTACAGCAGGACAAAAAGGTGCACCTGTAACAAGTGCATATAGTGCTTCTAAATTTGGTGTCCTTGGCTTAACAGAATCGTTAGCGATGGAAGTTCGCAAACATAACATTCGTGTAACAGCTTTAACTCCAAGTACAGTAGCAACTGATATGGCTGTAGATTTAGGATTAACTGATGGAAACCCTGATAAAGTAATGCAAGCAGAAGATATTGCAGAATTTATCGTAGCGCAGCTGAAATTAAATAAACGTACATTTATTAAATCTGCTGGACTTTGGTCTACTAATCCATAGGAATTAAATTTAACTTTAAAAGAAGGGATATCTATTCTGTAAGGGGTAGGTGTCCCTTCTTTATTTTTTGTATTCGAGACAGAATTTTCTGTATAATTAAAAGCGAATGGTAGAAAGCATTGGTAAATTGAAAGGAATGGCAGTTGTAAAAGAGTGATGTAAGGAGGGAGAAGGGATGAAAAAGAAGTTTCAAAAATTATAACATGTATCGTGTATAACGAGATTAGCTCGTGGACCTCCAGTATACATAGCATTATATTGTATATTAAAAATTGGAGGCTATAAATAGATGAGAACTGAAAAAGAAATGCTAGACGTAATTATAAATATAGCAAAAGAGGATGAAAGAATTCGAGCAGTTATCATGAATGGATCGCGTGTAAATCCAAATGTGAAAAGAGATTGTTTTCAAGACTATGATATTATGTATGTTGTAAATGATATACAATCTTTTACGTCTAATCATAATTGGATTCATAGATTTGGAGAAATAATGATTGTACAAATGCCAGAAGAAATGTCGTTAGTTCCACCAGATGAAGACGGGAAGTTTCCATATTTAATGCAGTTCATGGATGGGAATCGGATTGATTTAACGCTAGTTCCAGTTGAGTTAATACAAAAGTTCGTTGGACAAGATAGTTTAAGTAAACTGCTTCTTGATAAAGATAATTGTCTGGAAGAATTCCCGTCAGCAAGTGATAAAGATTACTTAGTAAAAAAGCCTACAGAAAAAGAGTTTTTAGATTGTTGTAATGAATTTTGGTGGTGTAGTACGAATATCGCAAAAGGGTTATGGCGAGAGGAACTTTCTTATGCGAAAGGTATGCTCGAAGGACCAGTGCGAGATATGTTCATCGTAATGCTAGAATGGCATATTGGTATGAAAACAGACTTTACAGTTAATACAGGTAAATTTGGAAAGCATTTTGAGCAATATTTTGAAGAAGATATGTGGGAGCAATTTAAAAAGACATTTTCTAATGCAGAATATGAAAACATATGGGATTCATTCTTTGTCATGGGTGATTTATTTAGAGAAGTGGCGAACGAAATCGCTAACACGTATGAATATCAATATCCGCAAGATGATGATGATAAAGTGACGAACTATTTAAAACATGTGAAAGCTTTGCCAAAAGATAGTACATCGATTTATTAATAATATAAAGCAGCAAGACTGTCCTAATTAAGGACAGTCTTATTTTTTGTTTATGAATAACAATTTCTCTAACAAAGTGCAGAGGAATCACATATGAAACTTTAGGGAGGTTTTTATTATGTATTATTTTTATTCGCCACAAATGTTTGCTCCATATCAATGGGGACTAGAACGAGATGTTTCGTGTGCTTATATGCCATATAACTCACTTTATTATGGAGAATATATAAGCGCATTGCCATACGCATATATCCCTCAAAGCTATGAAGTACAAATGAAAGCAGATGATCGTGGATCGTGGACAACATTTTCATGGGTTGAAAAATATGCGTACGCATTTTCAGGACCGTATAATAAAGCGGAAGTAGCTCTTACATTTGATGATGGACCAGATTTAGAATTTACGCCAAAAATATTAGATAAGTTAAAACAACATAATGTAAAAGCTACTTTTTTCTTACTTGGTGAAAACGCAGAAAAATTTCCGAACGTAGTAAAGCGTATTGCAAATGAAGGGCATGTAATTGGTAATCATACGTATAGTCATCCGAACTTAGCGAAAGTAAATGAGGATGAGTACCGTAATCAAATTATAAAAACGGAAGAAATATTAAATCGTTTAGCTGGTTATGCACCGAAGTTTATACGTCCGCCATACGGTGAAATACTTGAAAATCAATTAAAATGGGCCACAGAGCAAAATTTTATGATTGTACAGTGGAGTGTTGATACGGTTGATTGGAAAGGTGTGAGTGCTGATACGATTACAAATAATGTGTTAGGGAATTCATTTCCTGGAAGTGTCATCCTCCAACATTCAACACCAGGTGGGCATTTACAAGGATCTGTAGATGCACTAGACAAAATCATTCCGCAGTTAAAAACGAAAGGGGCACGTTTTGTAACACTTCCGAGTATGTTCCAGACATCAAAAGAGAGAAAGTGAATGTGTTATGAATTGGAAAAAAATAGGGTTTTGTCGTATAATGAAAGTGTAAGTTAGGGGGGATCTAATTGATTTATGCACTAGTAAACATAGGAATAAGCATATTGATTGGTATTATTTTTATACTTGCGGCAATTATCCTGCAAAAAAATCCAACGACCGATATTAATGTGGCATATGGTTATCGTACGAAACGATCTATGAAAAATAAGGAATTATGGGATGCGGGTAATAGGTATAGTGCAGAAGTGATGAAGCAAAACGGATTCATCATGATGTTAATTGGAAGTGTTATTAGTATACTGTTTAGATACTCCCATACAACGTTAGCTATAATGATCTTTATGCTAGTACTAATCATTTGCTTATTCATACGAGTAGAGAAAAGATTGAAGGAACTTGAGCAATAATGAAAAATAGGACTCCACGCAATATAATGCTAGGAGTCCTATTTTATTTATAAACTATTATTTTTTAATAAGTCTTTTCCTTTCTCTATAACAAATTCATAGTATGCAAGATCATACGGGTAAATATCTTCAAATGTTATTGTAATTGGTTTATTGTTTAAAACAGAAATAGCTGTAAAAGATGAAATTTCTCCATTTAATAGTTGTAGAAAAGAAGTTGCATGTACTTTCATCACATCGTCTACTTCTTCACCTGGTGCGAATGGAAGTGGATTGATGACATTGTGGAAATACATATGACAAAACTCGCGATCCGTAAGATTTGAAATTTCATAATCTATTTTAAAAATGCCCTTGTATGCTAAATCAGTCGTTTGGAAAGAAAGCCCTAATTCCTCTTCAATTTCACGAAGACCACCACTTTGTACATCTTCATCATGCATAATATGTCCGGCTGAAGTAATATCCCAAATGTTTGGAGCTTCTTTTTTATTTTTAGAGCGTAATTGGAAATATAAGAATATATCTTTAGCATCTTTTTCTACAAACCAACAATGAAATGTTTCGTGCCAATCACCGTCACGATGCACTTCATCGCGTAATTTCTTCCCAAGTGTATTTCTTTCAGAATCAAATATTGTTAACCACTCTGTCATTTTAATTCCCCTTTCTGCAAATTTTATTATACAATATTCGTATTGAATTTTGGGAAAATAAAGAAAAAGGGGCGATTATAAGTGGAGATAGAGCGTATGGAAATAAAATCGATTATTTCAACAGAGGAAGAGTTACGGAAAATATTGGGGAAACCAAGTGAGCGAGCATTGAAAAAAGTTATTTCATCATTAGACCACCATTGTGTAGATTTCCTTTCTAAATCTCCTTTTCTAGTATTATCTACTGCAAATAAGTTGGGGGAGTGTGACGCCTCGCCGAGAGGAGACGCACCTGGATTTGTATACGTACTCAATAATAATAAAATTATCATTCCAGAAAGGCCAGGAAATCGCCGTATGGACTCCATTTTGAATATTATTTCAAATCCACGTGTAGGACTAATCTTTTTTATTCCAGGTCTTGGGGAGACACTCAGAATAAATGGCCGAGCGTATATTACAAACGACGAAGAAATTTTGAAAGAAATGCAGGCGAATGGACGTAATCCGTTGCTTGGAATTGTTGTTGAAATAGAAGAGTGTTACATTCATTGTGCAAAAGCGTTTATTCGTTCTAAGATGTGGGATCCAGAATCTTGGTTACATAAAAAAGAGTTACCTTCAGCAGCAAAAATGTTGTTAGAGCATGCGAAAGTGAATGCTTCAGAAGAAGATGTTGCACGTTCTTTAGAAGAAAGTTATACAAAAAGATTGTATTAAAAATTTTATTGATATAATTTTGTAAGGTGAGTATGTACGGGTTTTAGAATGGGAATTTATCCCGCATTAACGGGCAGTAACACCCCTACCTCAAAATTCAGCGAAAGCAAAGAAGTTAGGTGGGGATCAACTGCCGGTAAAAGCCCGAATGGTGAAGGCTAATAATCAGTGGGGATGAACAAAATCCCCACTGATTAAAGTTTCACTTTATATATGAACCGTTGATTTATAAACTGGAGAAATGACAAAATAGGTAAATTGAGTGGCAGTTGCATAATGCTATTGTGAAATATAATAAAAAATTATTTTGAAAATAGTTAGTAAAAATAGGCTTGCTTTTTAAAAATTTGATAACTATAATAAATTAACAAATAGACATGAACGAAAAAGTAATGATAAGGACACGAAATCATTTTTACGGTTTACAGAGAGGGAAGCCAAGGGTGTGAGCTTCCTAACACGAGAAATGATTTTACCACCTTTGAACTTCAATAGTGAACGAGTAATCTAGTAATTATTGGCGGTATCAGCCGTTATCTGAACTTGAGCAATCTAGGAGGAAATACGTCTAGATTGGAACAAGGGTGGAACCACGAAAACACATTCGTCCCTTTCCTAGGGATGAGTGTGTTTTTTTATGGTATAAGAGATTGAAAATTTAAAATAATTATAAATAGTATTGATTTTGTTTTTTATGCGAGTATAATGAGTTAACAAATAAACATGAACGAAAAAGTAACGATAAGGACACGAAATCATTTTTACGGTTTACAGAGAGGGAAGCCAAGGGTGTGAGCTTCCTAACACGAGAAATGATTTTACCACCTTTGAACTTCAATAGTGAACGAGTAATCTAGTAATTATTGGCGGTATCAGCCGTTATCTGAACTTGAGCAATCTAGGGAGAAATACGTCTAGATTGGAACAAGGGTGGAACCACGAAAACACATTCGTCCCTTTCCTAGGGATGGGTGTGTTTTTTTACTTTGAAAGGAGGTGCAGTAACATGGAACGATTTGTACGTACGGAAATAACCACCACCTGCATGATTAAAAAGCAGAGTAAGGTGATTGATAGAGATAAATAATAAAATTGTAGGAGGAGATTAGAAGATGAATAACGTTATAAATGTTGGGGTATTAGGTTTAGGTACGGTCGGAAGTGGTGTTGTCCATATTTTGAAAGAACATTATAAAAAAATCGCTCTTGATACAGGATACGAAGTGAAAGTGAAAACAGTCGTTGTACGTGATTTGGAAAAAGAACGCGATGTTTGTATTGACGGAATTGCAGTAACAAGTCATGCAGATGAAGTTCTAAATGATTCAAATATTGATATTGTAGTAGAGGTAATGGGCGGAATTGAAGAAGCAAAACAGCATATTGTTAAGGCTTTACGAAATAAAAAACATGTCGTAACAGCAAATAAAGATTTAATGGCTGTATATGGTGCAGAGCTTCTTCAACTGGCGAACGATAATGATTGTGATTTATGTTACGAAGCGAGTGTAGCGGGCGGTATTCCAGTGTTAAGAGGATTAACGGATGGGTTAGCTTCAGATCAAATTGAAAAAATAATGGGAATTGTAAATGGTACAACAAATTATATGTTAACAAAAATGAGTCAAAATGGATGGTCTTATGAAGAAGCTTTACAGGAAGCACAAAAATTAGGCTTTGCAGAATCGGATCCGACAGCAGATGTAGATGGACTAGATGCGGCGAGAAAAGTAGCAATTCTTGCAAACTTAGGTTTTTCGATGAATGTTTCATTAGATGATGTGCAAGTAAGAGGGATTCGAAAGGTCGAAAAAGAAGATTTACAAATGGCTGAAAAGTTAGGATTTACTATGAAGTTAATTGGTAAGGCTGAAAAACAAGGACCAGCCATTCATTTAAGTGTAGAACCGACGCTTTTACCGAGCCAGCATCCATTATCAAATGTGAATAATGAATTTAATGCGGTGTATGTTCATGGCCAAGCGGTAGGAGAAGTAATGTTTTATGGACCCGGAGCTGGGAAGTTACCGACTGGTTCTGCTGTAGTAAGTGATATTATTTCAATCGTTAAAAATATGAATCAAGTTCCGAAAAATAAAAGTGCGTTAAAAGAACCAGTTCCTTATGAATTACAAGGTGATGAAGAAGTAGTTTCGAAATATTTCTTACGTATTTCATTACGAGATGAACCTGGGATGTTACAGAAAATAACAGAATGTTTTGTTAATTATTCTGTAAGTTTAAAAGAAGTTATTCAATTACCTTTAAACCGTGAACTGGCAGAAGTCGTGGTTGTGACACATCGAACTTCCAAGTATCAATTCGAACGAGTTTTAGAAGCGATAGAAGCTGTCGCAAGTGAAATAAACAGTTACTACATTATTGAGGAGGAAAAACAATATGTATAAAGGACTATTAAAACAGTATGCGTCTTATTTACCGGTGAATGAAAATACACCTGATGTCAGCTTAATGGAAGGAAACACACCACTTATTCCATTATTAAATATATCAAAACAATTAGGGATTCAGCTATATGGTAAGTACGAAGGAGCGAATCCGACAGGTTCTTTTAAAGATCGTGGCATGGTCATGGCAGTTGCTAAGGCGAAAGAAGAAGGTTCAGAAGCAATCATTTGTGCATCAACAGGTAATACATCAGCATCAGCTGCAGCATATGCGGCACGTCTTGGGATGAAATGCATTATCGTAATACCGGAAGGAAAGATTGCACATGGAAAATTAGCACAAGCAGTTGCCTATGGTGCTGAAATCATTTCAATAGAAGGGAATTTCGATGATGCACTTAAGGCTGTAAGAAATATTGCTGCAGAAGAGCCGATTACGTTAGTAAACTCAGTAAATCCTTATCGAATTGAAGGGCAAAAAACGGCAGCATTTGAAATTTGTGACCAATTGCAAAATGCACCAGATGTTCTAGCTATCCCTGTTGGGAACGCAGGAAATATTACAGCATATTGGAAAGGTTTCTGTGAATATGAGAAAGAAAAAGGTTATAAGAAGCCAAGAATTCATGGCTTTGAAGCGGAAGGAGCAGCTGCAATTGTAAAAGGGCATGTAATTGAAGAGCCTGAAACAATTGCAACAGCGATTCGAATCGGTAACCCGGCAAGTTGGTCATACGCAGTAGAGGCTGCTGAGCAGTCTCACGGTGAAATAGATATGGTATCAGATGAAGAAATTTTACATGCGTATAGGTTATTGGCAAAAACTGAAGGAGTTTTCGCTGAACCGGGATCAAATGCTTCATTAGCCGGCGTAATTAAACATGTTGAATCTGGAAAAATCAAAAAGGGAGAAACAGTTGTTGCAGTATTAACTGGAAATGGTTTGAAGGATCCTGATATCGCTATTTCTTCAAATCAACTAGACATCGCAAGTGTGTCAAATGATATAGAACAAATTAAAGATCATATTAAAGGGGTGATTATGTCGTGATACCATTTAGCGTTCGTGTCCCTGCTAGTACGGCGAATGTTGGTCCTGGATTTGATTCAGTTGGAATAGCTTTGTCATTGTATTTAGATGTGGTGGTTAAAGAAAAAGCTGATAAATGGCAAGTAATCCATTCCTTTGAAGAATCAATTCCGACAGACGATAAAAATTTAATCGTTAGCACGGCATGTAAAGTATGTCCTTCTATATCACCCCATATAATAGAAGTTACTAGTAATATCCCATTAACGAGAGGGCTAGGAAGTAGTGCATCAGCAATTGTAGCCGGGATAGAGCTTGCGAATCAACTAGGCAATTTGAACTTAACTGCTGATCAAAAAGTTCAAATTGCTACAAATTTTGAAGGACATCCTGATAATGTTGCTGCTTCTATATTAGGTGGAACTGTAATTGGAGCACTTGATGGAAAGGATCTTTCCGTCGTAAGAATTGAGAGCAAGGAATTGGGTGTAATTTCTCTCATTCCGAATGCAGAATTAAATACAGATGAAAGTCGATCTGTATTACCAAAGATGTTTCCGTTTCATGAGGCAGTTAAAGCTAGTGCGATAAGTAACGTATTAGTAGCTGCATTATGTCAAAAGCGGTGGGAAGTTGTAGGTGAAATGATGGAGAGAGACCATTTTCACGAACCATATCGTTTAGAACTCGTACCATTATTACCATCTATTCGTAAATGCGCAAAAGAATTTGGTGCGTACGGCACAGCACTTAGCGGTGCGGGGCCATCTATTTTTATATTAACGCCATATGAGAAACGTCAAGAAATCGCTGAGCAATTAGCGAGAGTATTTACAGATATGAAAGTATGTGAGCTTGAAATCGACCATAAAGGTATTATTGTAAATAAGGAAGAGCATATTGGAACGTAAAGAAAGCTGGCATGGCTAGCTTTCTTTACGTTGCAAACCTATTTTAAATTAGGTTTTTTCGGAAAAAATATAAAACAAATGTTGATTTTGAATAATGTAAGTAAAGAGTGCATTCATTTTGGAGGTGATTAAATGAATAAAGAGTCACCAGAAGAAAAAAGAGAGCGTATGAGACAAAGTGAATTAAAAAGTAATCCTACGGGTTCTTTACGTGACGGACTCAATAGGGCGGAAACGGGTAGTCCAGTTGATATAGCAGGCGGTATGAATTGGAAAGGTACAGGAATAATCATTTTAGTACTACTTTTAGGATACATTGTATACACTTATTTTTTCAGTTGAAGAATGCTTGTTAAAATTTTGATTTGTTTAGTTTCATAATTGTTGAGAAAAAATGCAGTTACTGTATTACATATCTTCTAAGCGAATTATAGTTGTTCATATCAACTTTTAATACTCCAAACAGAGCTAGCAAAATGCTAGCTCTATTATTTTTTGCCACATTCCTGTAACAAAGCATCTGTATATTCATTGGTGGAGGTGCAGAGGATGAAAAAAATGATAGCGATATGTCTTCTTACAACTATGTCGTTTTCGACTTTAGTCGGTTGTGACGTAAAAGGTAGTAATGCTGTACAAGAGTCTAAAATAAAGAAAGCGACGTATAAAGATTTTACTTATGATGTAAATCCAGAAACATTCACATTAACTGTAGAACATGAGGGGGTAAAGGAACAGGCATCACAACCCCTACCGAAAATGAAGGTATCGAATGTAAAAAAAGAAAAGGATCGTACATCGTGGGAATATCCAGATCAAAAAGTAAAAATAAAATTAGAAAAGAAAAAAGACCACTTAAACATTGAAGTGGAATCGACTGGTGCAGAAAGCTTTACATGGCCGAAAGTAGAAGCTGAAAATTATACACTTCCGTTATGGGAGGGTAAGCAAATTCCGAGCAATGATGAGAATTGGAAGAAGTTTTTAAAGGATGATGCATATTCATTTGCTGAATCATTTTCTATGAAATTTTTCGCATTAAATGGTTCGAAATATTCAATTGTATATATTGCAACGAATATGTTTAATAATGAATTGAAATTTCATTCGGATCCGAAAATAGGATTTGATTTTACACATGAATTTCCGAGCATAAATAAAAATAAAACATATGGATTTCAATTATATGTGACAAATAATGATGCGGTAAGCATTGCTAAACTGTATAAGGATGATATTGTTCGAAAAGGTGAATTTAAAACATTACAAGAAAAGGCTAGAAAAAATAAAGAAATCGAAAAGTTATATGGAGCGGCGCATTTTTATTTTTGGAATCAAAATGGTTTATTAGAAAATAATATAAATTGGCCAAAACTAAGGGAGCAAATAAATAGCCCGCTGTTTAGTCATATAAAAGAACTTATTCAAAAGAATAGTTCCGAGCCTGGGGAACTGAATGTATTGGATCAAGTAAGTAAACAAGATTTCATTGATAAGTATCAAAAAAATGTTATTTTACGTTATATAAACGAAGTATTATCGATGAAGGAATTTTATAAAGAGGATATTTTTCAAAACGTTAATCAGGAAGCTAGTGTGCTATTAAAGAAAGGTGTAGGTCACTTAACGAATACAGAATTGTATAGCTTAAATAAGCATTTATTAAAGTCGCTACTTGGTGATGCGGTTGAAGAGGTAAGTAAATGGGGTAATGCAGATGGAACGGATATATTAAAGGAAATGAAAGAGGCAGGAATAGAAAAAGCGTGGATTGGTCTGCCGAACTGGGAACAAGGATTTATGCAACCTAATTTCGTGACAAAAGCTAAGGAAATGGGGTATTTAGTTGGTCCGTATGATTCGTATCATTCCATTCACGAAAAAAGTGATAAAAATTGGAACACAGCATTCTTTAATGACCCGTCATTATATGAAGAGGCTACTGTAACGAAGAAAAACGGAGAAAAGGTGCAAGGCTTTTTAGGAAGAGGTCGCAAGTTAAATCCGACTTTATCGCTGCCTAGTGTAAAGGAACGCATGAATGATATATTACAAAATGGTCCTAAATATAATTCATGGTTTATTGATTGTGATGCGACAGGTGAAATTTACGATGACTATTCAGCGAAACATATAACGACGCAAGAGCAAGATTTAAAAGCACGTTTAAAACGAATGGACTACATTGCCCAAGAAAAGGGTATGGTCGTTGGTTCTGAAGGCGGAAATGATTTTGCTAGTAGTACGATTGCATTTGCACATGGAATTGAAACACCTGTTATTAAATGGGACGATGAAGATATGCGGAAAAATAAAACAAGTCCGTATTATGTCGGTGGATATTGGTCACCAAATCAAAATGTGCCTGAAAAATATGCAAAACAAGTACCATTGAAAGAAGAATATAAACAAGTATATTTAAACCCAGTATATTCGGTACCATTATATAAATTAGTATACAATGATTCCGTTATTACAACGCATCATTGGGAATGGGGAAGTTTAAAGGTAAAAGATGAAGTTGGAAATCGAATGCTGTCTGAATTATTGTATAATGTTCCTCCGTTGTACCATTTAGATGAAGTAGAGTGGAATAAGCATAAAAAAGAAATTACAGAGCATCTAAAAGTTTGGAATGAAGTTCATGAAAAAGCAGTAAAAGAAGAGATGACGAATTTTGCGTATTTGTCAGAAGATAAGCTAGTACAATCTGTTTCTTATGGAAAAGATATTAAAATCATTGTGAACTTCTCAAATGAAGACATGGAAGTAGAAAAAACGAAAATAAAAGCAAAGTCGGCTTACATTGATAATCAGGGGAAGAAAAGCGTGTATACGCCGTTTGAGAAATAATAACGTCAAATATACTGTATTCATAGAGATTTTATAATTAGCTGGATTCTTTATTCATATCGTTTGTTAAGAAAAAGACATCCTAATTTAAAATGAAAGAGTTAATAAATTTGTAAATTCATATGTTACGAAGTGCTAAATTTTTGAAATTGGTAAATAGTGACTTGCCAAAAATAAGTACGAGAGTATAATGTGAAATGGAATACGTATTGGGTTTAAGTAGTAACCTTACAAAATTGTAAGGTTAGTGAAAGGAAATTCAATATGAAGATAAATAGACTTACATTATACTTGGTAAAGAGAAAGAGAGGCGAGTGGGTATGAGCTCTGAATTAGAACAAAATACGAGAAGTAATAAAAAGCGTTCTAAAAGAAAGTCAATAAAATGGTTCATATTAATTCCATTTTTCCTACTTATTTTTGGAGGAGTAGGATATGGTTCGTTTATATATAATAAAGCAAAAGCTGTTGTAAATGATGCGTATGCAAAAATTGATAAGTCATCAAAGCGTGATAAAGAAGTCGAACCTTTAAAGGATAATATTTCAATATTAATCATGGGTGTAGATGGAAGTGAAATGAGAAAAAGCCAATATGGCGAAGCAGTTCGAACAGATGCACTTTTATTAGCAACAATTAATAAAGATGATAAGTCTGTTAAGCTAGTAAGTATTCCACGTGATTCACGTGTTTACATTCCAACTAGAAAAAAATTAGATAAAATTACTCATGCTCACGTATTTGGTGGCGTAGAAAGCACACGCGATACGGTGGAAAGATTTTTGAATGTACCTGTTGATTATTATGTGAAGTTTAACTTTGAATCATTCGTACAAATTGTCGATTCAATTGGTGGTATTGATATTGATGTACCAGTTACTTTCACTGAACAAGATAGTAAAGACCAAGCTGGTATGATCCATTTAGAAAAAGGTTACCAACATTTAAATGGAGAACAAGCTCTTGCACTTGCAAGAACGCGTAAAATTGATAGTGACGCAATGCGTGGACAGAGACAGCAACTTGTAATAGAAGCAATTGCCAAAAAAGCGATGTCTGTTCAATCAATTAGCAAAATGGGCTCTTTACTAGATGCGGTTGATAAAAATATGAAAACGAACTTAACATTTGACGATATGCTTGCCATTACAAAAAATATGGCAGGATCTAATTTGGAAATGGAAAAATTGCAAATAGAAGGTACAGATAAACGTATCGGTGGTATTTATTATTACATTCCAAATGAAAAAAATGTAAAAGATATTTCAAAAAAATTAAATGATCATTTAGGTGTAACGCCAAAATCAGTCCGAAACGAATAATAAAAAAAGATTGGCTTTTGCCAATCTTTTTTTTTGGAATGTATTTGTAACTTTTCTGTAACGATTTTTTAGTTTAGAAAAATTATACTTATATGTATGAGTATAATGGATAGGTAAAAAAGTAAAAGGACATATTCAAAATTTGTGGTAAGGAAAGATATCATATGCAGAAATGGTTAAGCATGATGGGAATTATCTTTATATTGACTGGATGTAAAATGTCTGAAGCTCCAACAAGTCTAATGGAAGCTCCTACAAATGAAAAATGGATTAATGAATTAAAGGAACAAATTGATAAAGATTTACCTGTTAATTATCGCTTACTTACTCCAATGTCTAATAGAGATAAACAGACGACATGGTCAATGAATTTCGAACGAGATAATAAAAAAGAAGCTGTCATCGTATATAAAATACCTAATGAAGATTATCATATATATTTAGCCGTATATGAGAAGAAAAATAATGGATGGAATATGAAGTCAACCTATACATTTGATGGGGAAGAAGTAGATATTGTTGAGGTAGGAGATTTCACAGGGAGTGGAAAAAGAGAACTATTGATAGGAATAACTACCAATCGTGATTTATTAGAAAACACAATGTATGTTTTTTCCAATGAGAGTGACGATATAAAGGAATTTTATAGACAGAAGTATACGAAGTTATTTATAGATGATTTAAACAAAAATGGTTTTAAAGACATAAGCCTTGTTTCGTATATGAAAGATGAACAGTTGAAGGTTCAGTTCATTGAAAAGTTTAAGGTATTGTCAGAGGTTACATTTGATCCGTATATAAATAGTATTCAAAGAATACAAATGGGCCGTATTTCTAAATCATTAAAGGCAGTTGTAATCGATGCGGGAACAGGGGCTCATTCAGGTATAACTTATGTAGCAAAATTTGATCAGGATCATTATGAAGTATTACCTATAGGTGGGAAAGAAGATTTATTTAATGAATATGTTGTAGAAAGTAAAGATGTTAATGAAGACGGCATTATTGAATTTGTTCGTACTGTACGTCCAAAAGGTTGGGAGGATAAATCACATGGTGATAGTCCGCTTTTTGAACGTTACATACAGTGGAGTGAATCTGGAATTAAACCAATTGAAGAACGATATATAGATATAGAAAAAGGGTATTATGTGAAAATTCCTAAAGAGTTAATAGGGAAAATTACAATACCAGATCAGCAAAAAGAATCAAATTCTCAAAAGTTTTTGGATACAAGAACAAATAAAATATGGCTTGAAGTTCATATTTTTAAGCGGAAAGAATGGTTCAATATAAAAGGCTACAGCGCAGCAATTAAAACGGCTTCTCACGTATATGCAGTACCGAAGCAATCGGAATTTGAAAAAGTGAAAGCATATATAAAACCGCTAGCGGATTATCAACAAGAGTAGGAGGTGGGAATTATGTCAAAAATTTTAGTTTTAGAAGATGAATTAACGATCCGTAGCTTTATTGTTTTAAATTTAAAACGTGCTGGATTTTATGTAATAGAAGCTACTACTGGAGAAGAAGCGTTACAGATTTTGAGTGAACAAACTGTTGATATAGCACTGCTGGATGTAATGTTACCGGGGATTGATGGTTTAGAAGTTTGTAAGGCTATCAGGAAAGAAAATAAAAAAATGGGTATTATTATGTTAACCGCACGTGTACAAGATGAAGATAAGGTGCAAGGACTAGGAATAGGTGCAGATGATTATATTGCAAAACCGTTTAGTCCAGTAGTATTAACTGCACGTATACAGTCTTTATTAAGAAGAATAGAAGTACATGAAGAAAAAACGAATATTGTTACGTCAGGTCCATTTTCGTTAAATATTATAGAAGAAAGATTGTATAAAGATGGACAATTAGTCGATTTAACACCTACAGAGTATATGATATTACAGTATTTAATGAATCAGGCTTCAAAGCCAGTTTCGCGTGATGAAATTTTAAATATGATTTGGGGAACCAATTACGTAGGTGAGACGAAAGTAGTAGATGTAAATATGAGACGGTTACGTCAAAAGATAGAATGTAATCCATCAGAACCTGAATTTATTCTTACGGTGTGGGGAAAAGGATATGTGTGGAAGGAAAGTATAAGATGAAACGGAAAGTGACTTTATATTTTATGACGGTCATTACACTTATGCTTGTATTATTTGAAGTTGTATTTTCAGTCTCAATTTATCGATACTATTATAATGGTATTGTGCAATATATAGAGTCTCATGCAAAAACGAGTACACGTTTTTTTTCAGAATACAATTCACTATACTTTATTCGATTACAAGAATATAGTGGTGACATAATTAGTAGCTTTCAATTAGAAGGAACAGAATTACAGTTAATTGATCGTCATGGCTCGGTTATACAATCTTCAAGTGGTGAAAAGGTAGAAGGTAAAGTGAATATTCCGCAATCATTATTAGAAGGTGAAATGTATAACCAAGTTACTATGAAAGGTAATAAAAAACAACTAGAGGTGCTAAGTCCACTTATACATCAAGGACAAACTATTGGTGTTTTAAAATATACGACTGTTTTAACAAATGTAAATAAAAAGATTATTGAAATTATTACGTTTACTATTTCTGTAGGTATTGTTATTTCGGGAGTCGTCTTCTTAATTAGTAGACGTTTGGCAAATTCATTTGTTGAGCCAATTGAATCTATTATTCAGGCCTCTTCACAAATTGCAGAAGGCACATTAAAGCAAAAAATTAAAGAAGATTATCCTGGAGAATTAGGTGACTTGGCACATAGTTTAAATTATATGGCCTATAAAATAGATAAGGCTGAGCAGATGAAAAATGAATTCATTGCTTCTATTTCGCACGAAATACGAACGCCTTTAACAGGAATTAAAGGTTGGAGTGAGACGTTAAAAACAGTAGATCATTTAACAGAAGAAGAAATAAAGCAAGGTATGGGCATTATTTCAGGTGAGACAGATAGATTGATTCATTTAGTAGAAGAATTGCTAGATTTTTCAAGATTACAATCAAATCATTTTAATTTATATAAACAAAAGGTTCAATTGTACGATATACTAGAGGAGACGATTTGGCAATTAACTCCTAAATCGGAAGAGAAGGAAATTCAATTTATTACTACTATAGACCGAATTGAATTGATGGGAGATCGAAATAGGCTAAAGCAAGTTTTCTTGAATATTGTTCAAAATGCAATTAAGTATTCACATAAAAAAAGTACAATACACATTGAAGCGACTAAAATAGAAGGACAAGCAGTGATTAAGGTAAGAGACGAAGGGATTGGAATTGCTAAAGAACATTTACCATATATTGAGCAATCATTTTACCAAATTAATAATCATGCTGCAGGTGCAGGTATTGGTTTAGCTATCGTTAAAAAAATGGTAGAGCTTCATGGCGGTGCGTTTAGTGTTACAAGCAAAGAAGGAATAGGAACAACAATTTTGATAAAACTCCCATTATAATACAAATAAAATCTATTTATATAGTGAAATAAAAATAAATAGATGTATAATTATATTGGGCGATTTATATATAAGATTAATAGGGAGAGGAATTCGATAGAATGGAAAAAGCTTTAAAAATTAAACAAATAGTAGTCGTTTTAATAGCGATTGCCGCAGTAGCTATTGGGTATTACATGTTTCAATCAATTACTTCACCAGCAAAAGCTGTTGCGAAACAAGAAAATGTAGTGCAGCTTGCAAGTGAACAGCCGAAAGTTGAAATGAATAAAACGGCACCAAGTCGTTTTAATGGAAAAGAAAGAAAAGTTGCTTATCTTACATTTGACGATGGGCCAGGGAAATATACGGCCGAATTATTAAATACGCTAAAACAACATGATGCGAAGGCAACGTTCTTTTTAATTGGAGCAAATGTAAAAGAATTTCCTGATTTAGTGAAACGTGAAAATGCTGAGGGTCATTATGTAGGCATGCATAGTATGACACATAATTTCGCAAAGTTATATAAAAATGGCGAGTATGTAAATGAGATGAAAGAAGATCAAGGTTTAATCGCTAATATTATTGGGAAATCACCTAAATTAACACGTCCTCCGTATGGTTCGATGCCTGGATTGAATGAAGGTCTTCGAAATAAAGTGGTAGAAGGCGGATTTAAAGTATGGGATTGGACAATTGATTCATTAGATTGGAAATACAATAAAATGCCAGTTGATGCAGCTGCAGCACAAATTGCTCAAAACGTATTAACAAATGCAACAAAACCACAAGAAGTTATTTTAATGCATGATATTCACCCGCAATCAGTTGCTGCTGTGCCAGCAATTTTAAAGGGACTAAAAGAAAAAGGTTATGAGTTTGAAGCTTATCATGAAGAGAGTCACTTCCCAGTGAACTTTTGGCATGATAACCGTATGTAATGGAGGAATGAACGTTGAAGTATGGAAAAGTAGCAGTAGTTGGAGCATTATCAGTAGGACTTTTAACAGGTTGTTTCGGTGAAAAGCCAGAAGAAAATCTATATACAGCTTTTGAAACAGCAGCAACACAAGAAAAATCTTTAGTGGATGAAGCAAAAAAATTAGAGCAGTTAGAGAAAAAAGGACAAGAATTATATGCTCAAATTTTGCAAGAAGGTAAAGATCATAATGAAGCAGTTGTGAAGAAAATAGAGCAAGCTACTGCAAATGTAGATGATCGTGAAAAAGTATTAAAAAGTGAGAAAGAAATGCTAGAAAAAGCACAGAAGGAAACGAAATCTGTTCAAAGTAATATAGAGAAGATTGAAGATAAGAAGTTACAAAAACAAGCAAAAGCAGTAGAAGAGTCGTATAAGAATCGTTATGATGCATTCCAAAAAATGAATGAAAATTACACGAAAGTGTTAGCGACTGAAAAAGAACTGTATGAAAAATTAAAAGTAAAAGAAACGAAATTAAAAGAAATCGGTGAAAGAGTTAAAACTGTTAATGAATTAAATGTGGAAACACAAAAGTCGAAAGAGCAGTTTAACAAATTTACAAAAGAGTATAATGACAGTAAATTAGCATTCTACAAAGGTGCAGAAATTAAGATTAAAGATCAGAAATAAAGAAGAATCTAAAGTGTAATAAAAAGCCGGAGAAACATCGTTATAAATGTTTTTTCGGTTTTTTTACGTTAAATGAATAGAAAAGACTGGAATTGATATCATAAAAGAGTTATAGTGAGTTATTCTAAGGGAAACATTGTAAAGTAAGGAGAATGGAAATATGTCATATGAATTTTTACTCAAATTAGGTTTAGCACTCTTTTTAGGATTATTCATCGGGATAGATAGGCAGCTAAAGAATAAACCACTTGGTGTGAAAACAAGTATGGTTATTTCTGTAGCAAGTTGTTTAATTACGATGGTTTCAATTGAATCTGTGCATGTATATTCTGTTCCAGGACATACAAATATGGATCCGATGCGACTGGCTGCTCAAATTGTTAGTGGAATTGGTTTTCTTGGCGCAGGTGTCATTTTACGAAGAAGCAATGACGTTATTTCTGGATTAACAACAGCTTCTATGGTGTGGGCTGCTTCAGCTTTAGGAATCGCAATTGGTGCGGGATTTTATTTACAAGCGACAGTTGCTATGGTTTTAATTATTTTAGCGATTAATGTACTTCCGCAACTTGTGAAAATTGCAGGACCGTATTCATTAAGACAAAAGGATTTATCTATAAAAATTACTGTTAAAGAGCATCATGAGTTAGATGGTATATTTAAGCAAATTAAAAATTTAGGCATGCATGTGAAACGCGTGAAAATTAAAGATATAGATAGTGGAGCATTTCAGCAACTAGAGATGGTTATTTTAGCTCCAGAAGATTTATATACAACAGAGTTATATAGTTCCCTGAAAGAGATTGATCGAGTAGTTTCAGTTGAAGTGGAAAGTAGATAATTGTGATAAAAAAGAGTGAAGTGAATTCACTCTTTTTTATTTGGATTTTTAAGGAATGAAATTGATATAATGATGAGTAACAAGGGGGAGAAATGATGGGAATACATATTAGAAGAGCAATAAAGGATGATATACCAGGTATAGCAAAGGTGCATGTTGATAGTTGGAAAACAACTTATAAAGGTATATTTGCTGACGAAATTCTAGATAATATAGCATATGAGAAACGAGAAAAACAATGGGAAGATATTTTTCAAAAAGAAGGTAATCATCAATTTAGATTTGTAGCAGAGAATTTAAGTGGAGAAATAGTTGGATTCATCGATGGGGGAGTAGAAAGAACTGGCACATATAATTGTGATGGAGAATTATATGCAATCTACCTTTTACAAGAGTATCAAGGAATGAAAATAGGACAAAAGTTATTTCAAGCTTTATTATCGGATTGTATAAACAATAATATGCAATCACTTTTAGTTTGGATTGTTACGAATAATCCTTCTAAAAAGTTTTATGAAAAATTTAACCCTGAAAAAATTGATACGAAATTTTTAGAGAGAGTAAGGAGAGAAGAAACAGCGTATTGTTGGAGAGATTTGAATTTGTTACAAAAACAAACAGCTATATAGATTGATACATATAATAATATTATGTAAATATATCGTAGGGAAAGGTATACCTCATTTGGTGTACCTTTTTATTAATCCATCAAAAAATGGATTAATAAAAAATAGTAGGTAATTAGTTTGAAGGCAAGAATTTTTCTAGTGTACTTTTAACTAGATTAAAGAAAAGAAAGAAAAAAAGAAAAATTTAATTTCATAAAAAAATTCTGAAATATACTCTTGAATTGAATATCATTATCAATTAGAATCATAATTGATAACGATGTTCAATTATCAATTGTAATATGAAATTCTCATAGCGTTAATATAAAGAGGAGGACCAACATGCAGCATGCGAAACAAATCGCAGAACATGCAACATTACAAAGCTTTTTAAACTGTTATTTAAGAGAAACAGGGAGTGGAGAATGGATTACAGAGGATGAAAGAATGAAAAGTATCTTCAGTAATACGTTGAATAGAGATACAGTCCCCACATATTTATGTTGTCGGCTATCGGCACAGAACGTTACTTTGTATGGAGAAGTTATATATAAATCATCAACAGATCGCCATTTGTTTGGAGAACAATTTTATTATCAAATTGGAGATAGTAATTCTGTTATTACAGCAGATTACGTTACAGTTATTACGTTTTTAATAAAAGAGATGTCTATCAACTACGGAGAAGGAACGAATCCTGCGGAACTTATGCTTCGAGTTATCCGTAGTTGTCAAAATATTGAGGAATTTACAAAAGAGAGAATAGAAGATACATCCGCATTATACGGTTTTCATACAACTTTTATAGAAGCGGAGCAATCTTTATTATTTGGGCATTTAACTCATCCTACACCAAAGAGTAGACAGGGGATATTGGATTGGAAAAGTGCAATGTATTCTCCAGAATTAAAAGGAGAATGTCAGCTTCATTATTTTCGGGCACATAAAAGTATAGTAAATGAAAAATCATTATTATCAGATTCTACAACAATGATTATAAAAGAAGAATTAAGTAATGATGAGATGGTTAGTAAGGAATTTATAGCGAAGTACTGTAAGGAAGATCAATATGCATTAATTCCAATTCATCCGCTTCAGGCAGAATGGCTCTTGCATCAAGCTTACGTACAAGATTGGATAGTTCAAGAATTGCTTGAGTATATTGGTCCTGTAGGTAAGTATTATATGGCAACATCATCACTAAGGACGCTATATCATCCCGATTCGAAGTATATGCTTAAGTTTTCATTTCCGGTGAAAGTAACGAATTCAATGCGTATTAATAAACTGAAAGAACTTGAGAGTGGTCTTGAAGGGAAGGAAATGTTAAATACGGCTATTGGTGAAGTACGAGAAAGATTTCCAGGATTTGATTTTATTTGTGATCCAGCCTTTATTACATTAAATTATGGAACACAAGAATCTGGATTTGAAGTGATTATTCGCGAGAACCCTTTTTATAGTGAACATGCAAATGACGCAACATTAATTGCTGGACTAGTTCAAGACGCTATACCTGGAGAGCGTACGCGGTTATCGAATATTATTCATCGTCTAGCAGATTTAGAAAGTAAAAGCTGTGAAGAAGTAAGCTTAGAGTGGTTTAGACGATATATGAATATTTCTTTAAAGCCAATGGTATGGATGTATTTACAGTATGGTGTTGCATTAGAAGCTCATCAGCAAAATAGTGTTGTTCAGCTAAAAGATGGTTATCCGGTCAAATATTATTTCCGTGATAATCAAGGATTTTATTTCTGTAATTCAATGAAAGAGATGCTTAATAATGAATTAGCTGGTATTGGAGAACGTACTGGAAATTTATATGACGACTATATTGTGGATGAGAGATTTCGTTACTACTTAATTTTCAATCATATGTTTGGCCTCATTAATGGTTTTGGCACAGCAGGATTAATTAAGGAGGAAATTCTTCTTTCGGAATTAAGGTCTGTACTTGAATCATTCCTTCCATATAACCGGGAACCTTCTACATTTTTAAGAGAATTATTGGACGAAGATAAGTTAGCGTGTAAAGCAAATTTACTAACGAGATTTTTCGATGTCGATGAGTTAAGTAATCCATTAGAGCAAGCAATCTATGTGCAAGTACATAATCCACTCGTTAGAGAAGTGGCTGTTCGTTCATAAATAGAGTTAAAATTTCACGTAATACAAATAATGGTATTTTGTCATAAGGTGGAGGGTTTTATGAGAGTGGACATGTATCATACGAAAGTATTGAAGGCGCTCGAATCAGAAGATTACATTTCAGTACGAAGAAGAGTGCTACGTCAATTAGTAGAATCGTTAATTTATGAGGGGATTATTACACCGGTTCGCATAGAAAAAGAAGAACAAATTCTTTTTATAATACAAGGACATGATGAAGAAGACAAAAGTGTCACGTACAAATGCTATGGCAGGGAACGGATGACATTTGGACGTATTTCGTTAGACTCATTAATAGTAAGAGTCCAAGATGAACAGCAAGAAATACAATCTGTCTCGCAATTTCTAGAAGAAGTTTTTCGGGTTACTAGTGTAGAACAAGCTAAATTAGATTCTTTTATGCACGAATTAGAACAAACAATATTTAAAGACACGATTGCACAATATGAAAGAAATAATAAGAGAGAATACACTCAAAAATCTTACGATGAGTTTGAAAGTCAATTAATAGACGGCCATCCATATCACCCTAGTTATAAAGCACGTGTTGGATTTCAATATCGTGACAATTTTCAATATGGTTATGAATTTATGCAGCCAATAAAACTCATATGGATTGCAGCGCATAAGAATTATGCGGCTGTAGGTTATGAGAATGAAGTGATGTATAACAACCTTTTAAAAGAGGAGATTGGCGATCGTAAATTAGAAGAGTTTATGGAACGAATTCGTAATAAGGGATGTAATCCAAAACAGTACGTGTTTATACCTGTTCACCCATGGCAGTGGGAGAATTTCATCATTTCAAATTATGCGGATCATATACAGGGTAAATTTATTATTTATTTAGGAACATCAGAGGACGATTATTGCGCGCAACAGTCAATGAGAACGTTAAGAAATATTAGTAGTCCAAAGAAACCGTACGTTAAGTTATCGATGAATTTACTCAACACTTCAACACTTCGTACGCTGAAACCATACTCTGTTGTGAGTGCACCAGTAATATCAAATTGGTTAAATGATGTTGTAAGTAATGACGCCTATTTAATGGATGAAGCACGTTTAATCTTGTTAAGTGAGTTTTCAAGTGTAACGTATGACACGAATAAGAAAGCTATATATGGTTCATTAGGATGTATTTGGCGCGAAAGCGTTCATAAGTATTTAGATGCACAAGAGGATGCAATTCCTTTTAATGGTTTATACGCTAAAGAGAAAGATGGTACACCAATTATTGATGCGTGGTTGAATAAATATGGAATGAAGGATTGGCTACAATTACTTATTCAAAAAGCGATAATACCAGTTATACATCTTGTTGTAGAGCATGGCATCGCACTGGAATCACATGGACAAAATATGATTCTAGTTCATAAAGAAGGGGTGCCTGTTCGTATTGCGTTAAAGGATTTTCATGAAGGGCTTGAGTTTTATCGTCCATATTTGAAAGAAGTTGACAAATGTCCCGACTTTACTAAAATGCATAAAACATATGCGAATGGAAAAATGAATGATTTCTTTGAAATGGATGGCATTGAATGTTTGCAAGAGATGGTGTTAGATGCACTATTCCTGTTTAATTTAGGAGAATTAGCATTCGTACTTGCGGATGAATATGGATTGAAAGAAGAACATTTTTGGATGATGGTTGTTGAAGAAATTGAAAATCATTTAAGAATATATCCACATTTGAAAGGTAGATTTGAAAATATTCAATTATATGCACCTACATTCTATGCTGAACAATTAACGAAACGTCGATTATATATGGATGTGGAATCGCTTGTTCATGAAGTTCCAAATCCATTGTATAGAGTAAGACAACTTATGAAACAAAAATCAGCTGTTACAGGGGGAAATTATGCTAATCATTAATAAACAAGAGTATAGCAAAAGTGATTTTGAATTGAGATTACAAGTTTATGAGGAAATGGAACAATTTCAAGAAGCAGAAGGAAATAGATTTGCACTTTGTCTGAAAGATCCATTCGATATTATTACGCTTGTGTTTTTCTTAAAAGAAAAGAAATCATCAGTATTACTTATACATGAAGATACGCCAAACGAAACGGCTATTGAAATGGCAAAGCGTGCAAATTGTGTAGGAGTTTTATATGGAGAATATGGCGATTTTACAAAATTAGAAGTAGAGAACTTTTTACTAGAAGAGCCTTCTTTATTGCAATATAGTTCGGGAACTACGGGAGAACCGAAACTGATTCGTAGAGCATGGACGGAAGTTGATACAGAAATTACTGCCTATAATGAAGCTTTAAACTGTGAAGTAGATGAAGTGCCAATCGTTATGGCTCCTGTTTCACATTCATACGGACTAATATGTGGTACGTTATCAGCAATTACGAGGGGGAGCAAGCCTGTAATCATTACGAACAAAAATCCTAAATTCGCATTAAATATAGTTCGCAATACAGAAAAACATATTATATATGCAGTACCACTTATGTTACACATTATGGGGAGTTTTCCATTAGGAACGTTCCAGTTTCATAAAATTATGACATCAGGATCGCCTTTGCCAGAAGCACTATTTTATAAACTAAAAAAAATGACAACATATATGATGCAGCAATACGGTTGTTCTGAAGCAGGTTGTATTAGTATATGTCATGATATGAAGAGCCATTTAGATTTAGGAAACCCTCTACCTCATGCGAGTATAAGCATAGGTTCAGATGAAAATGCACCGGAAGAAATCGTCGTGAAAATGAATGATAAGGAAATTTTCACGAAAGATTTAGGTTATAAATCTGAGCGTGGCATTCATTTTATGGGGCGTATGGACGATGTAATTAATGTTTCAGGATTAAAAGTCTTTCCTATAGAGGTAGAAGAAACGATGCTTCGATTGGAAGGTGTTCAAGAGGCAATTGTATATCGTGGGAAACATCCTGTGATGGGCGAAATAGTTAAAGCGAAAGTGATCTCTCATGTTGATCCAGTACAAATAAGAGAATGGTGTATTCGGCACTTACCTTCTTATAAAGTTCCGCATGAAATTGAAAGTGTAAATGAAATTCCTAAAAATAAAACTGGAAAAGTAAGTAGAAAGTTACTAGAGATGGGAGAGGTTACAACATGAGACGGGAAGCGTTAAAGAATGCCGTATTAAAAATTATGATAGAAAAAATGGAACTGAAAAATGTAACGCATTTAGAAGAAACGATGCGCTTAAATCAAGATTTATATATAGATTCGGTAATGATGTTACAGCTTATTGTATACATAGAAATGGATGTAAAGTTATGCGTTCCAGAGGATGAGGTAGATCCAAAGGCATTTCTTACTGTAGGATCTTTGCTTGATTTTATGGAGGAGTTACAGCCGTTACAGGAAGTAAATGTGAATAACTAACCTTTAGGAAAGTGGATGAGAGTATGACTTCAATTAAAGTGCACTGTTTAGTGAGTTGTTTTTGTGAAATTATAAAAAGGCGTAGCGACATTGATTTTCGTCCATTTTATTTTGGACTATGGGATGGAGATTTTGATATAACAGAAGGCGGAATTATTTCATATCACTCTGAAAACATTAACCATGATCATTATTTACTTTGGTTTGAAAAATTGTACGGTATTAAAGTAAACGAATGGTATGATCATGCAAAAGATAAAGATAGCAATGTAGAAACGTTTTTAGAATTAGTAGAAAACAAGCCGGAAAATCGTTATGTCATTGTAATGGTTGATATGTCTCTATTACCAGAGAGGGAAAATAAATTTCATCAAAAACCGTTTCCACATTATTTAATGATATCAAAAACAGAGAAAGAAGAAGAGTGGTTCATGCTAGATCCTGATTTTCGTTGGGAAGGAAATATGGAAAGAGAAAAAGTACTTCACTCTATTCAAGATAACCCATTTGGTGGAGGTTATTTCATTGATATAGAAGGAATTGGGGAGCCAACGCAAGAAACAGTAGCTAATTATTTCACAGAAACATTCAAAAAGAACGACAATGAACTGACTATGGAACTGAAAAATTTAATTGTAAAAATGGCAAATGAGGAAGAAGGATATGCGCTTTCTGGACTTGTAGCAGCAGTAAAACAAATACCAGTACTTGCAATTCGTAAATATAGTTATGAGCATGCCTTTGCATACTTCCGTGAAACGTTGCAATATTCGGAGCAAGAATTTGATTATTGGTGTGATCGGGTAGAGGATATTGTACAAGGATTTACAAATGTACAGTATCGTGCAATTAAAATGGCAATGACGAATAATAAAGGTATGCTAGTATCGATTATTGAAAAACTGGATGAAATGAATGCAATTGAACTGCAAATTAAGAAGGAATTAGAGAGACAGTTTCTATCATGGAAAGGTATGAAAACAAATCAATCTGTCGCAACTCTTTAATAAGCTAACTGAATTTAAGATAGGGGAGTTTAATACTATGAAATATTCGCTATGTACCATTTCATTTCGTCATCAATTAATTTCATTTACTGATATTGTTCAATTTGCATATGAAAACGGTTTTGAAGGAATTGAATTATGGGGGACGCATGCACAAAATTTGTACATGCAAGAACGTGAAACGACAGAACGAGAATTGAATTTTCTAAAGGATAAAAACTTAGAAATTACGATGATAAGTGATTACTTAGATATATCATTATCAGCAGATTTTGAAAAAACGATAGAGAAAAGTGGACAACTTGTAGTACTAGCTAATTGGTTTAATACGAATAAAATTCGCACGTTTGCTGGGCAAAAAGGGAGCAATGACTTCTCGGAACAAGAGAGAAAAGAGTATGTGAAGCGAATACGTAAGATTTGTGATGTGTTTGCTCAGCACAATATGTATGTGCTGTTAGAAACACATCCCAATACACTAACGGACACATTGCCTTCTACTATAGAACTATTAGAAGAAGTAAATCATCCGAATTTAAAAATAAATCTTGATTTTCTTCATATATGGGAGTCTGGCGCAGATCCAATAGACAGTTTCCAGCGATTAAAGCCGTGGACACTACATTACCATTTTAAGAATATATCTTCAGCGGATTATTTGCATGTGTTTGAACCTAATAATGTATATGCTGCAGCAGGAAGTCGTATTGGTATGGTTCCGTTATTTGAAGGTATTGTAAATTATGATGAGATTATTCAGGAAGTGAGAGGTACGGATCTTTTTGCTTCCTTAGAATGGTTTGGACATAATTCAAAAGAGATATTAAAAGAAGAAATGAAAGTATTAATAAATAGAAAATTAGAAGTAGTAACTTCGTAATGTGAAATGATGTTAGAGTCTCGTTTTAGAGGCTCTTTTTTTATGGTAAGAAATAACCAAAAATTTCCATGTATTTTAATTTGAATTTAACACAATTTATATATAAATAAGGAGGTGATTGGTAATGGCTAGAAATCGTAATTCTAATCAATTAGCATCACATGGAGCACAAGCAGCTTTAGATCAAATGAAGTATGAAATTGCACAAGAGTTCGGTGTACAACTTGGAGCTGATACTTCTTCACGTGCAAACGGTTCTGTAGGCGGTGAAATCACAAAACGCCTAGTAGCGATGGCAGAACAACAGCTTGGTGGCGGATATACTCGCTAAATGTAGAAGGTTATAGGAGAAAGGAAGGATTCTTCCTTTCTTTTTTTTTTTCAATTAATTGGTATGAATATATTGCGAACAGAATTCAAAGAATAGAAGTAATACTATATTTTACCCAATTTCTTTTGTTGTGAATGGGAAGTATTAAAGATGTAATAGCCCTGGTGGAATGAAAATTATGTTCCAGCAGGGCTATTATATGGTAAGAAATATATGATGAAAGGTTCCGAAATCAACATGTTAAAAAAAGAAAACTGTTGTTTAATTGCGCTTGCATCAGTTCCACTTGTCATGACATTAGGGAATTCAATGCTCATTCCAATCTTGCCGACAATTGAAAAGAAATTACATATTTCATCGTTTCAAGTATCCATGATTATTACAATTTACTCTATCGTAGCCATTTTACTTATACCGATTGCTGGTTATTTATCAGATAGATGGGGACGAAAGATGGTAATGGTTCCGAGTTTGCTGATTGCGGCTATAGGAGGAGCGATAACTGGTTGGGTATCTTGGAAAGTTGATAATCCCTACACTTGGATATTAATCGGTAGAGCGATTCAAGGTATTGGTGCTGCTGGTGCAATGCCGGTTGTTATACCGTGTGTTGGTGATTTATACAAAGACGAAAAACAAGTTAGTACAGGCTTGGGAATCATTGAGACATCCAATACATTTGGAAAAGTGCTGAGCCCTATTTTAGGATCTGCTCTTGCTGCCATTGTATGGTTCTTACCATTTTGGGCGATTCCAGTTTTATGTGTCATATCAATTGTTTTGTTACTTGTTCTAGTAAAGGCAAAGAAACAAGAAGGAGAAGTACCACCACTTAAAGAGTTTATAAAATCTATTCTGTCTACGTTTCGAGAAAAAGGAAGATGGTTAATTGCCATTTTTGCATTAGGTGCAATTATTATGCTTATTTTATTCGGAATTCTCTTTTATTTGTCGACTATACTGGAATCAAAGTATGACATTCATGGTATATGGAAAGGGTGTGTGCTTGCTATCCCGTTACTTGTACTGTCACTTAGTTCATATATGGCCGGTAAAAAAATTGGAGATAATCAAAATGTTATGAAGAAGTGTATTTATATTGGTTTTTTAATGGCAGCTGCATCAGTCATCATTCCTTTATTTATAAAAGGGATTTATTTACTACTTCTTTGTCTCGTTATTATGGGGATAGGAATTGGTATGGCACTCCCATGTTTAGATGCCCTCATTACACAAGGAATTGAAAAGGAGCAAAGGGGAACGGTTACGTCATTTTATAGTTCAATGCGATTTATCGGTGTAGCAGCTGGACCACCTTTATATTCTTTTTTCATGAAAGGGGCGGACCATGAAGTGTTTTATTTGACAAGTATTTTCGCTGCCATTGGTGCTGTCATAGCAATCATTTGGATTAAACCAGCAAAAGATGCAAAGAAGGTAAAACAGAAACCGGAACCTACTTCATAATTTGTAAGAGAATTGCATGATGTTTTTAGTAACATGCAATTCTCTTTCGTTCATTAAGAATAAATAACTTGTTTTAACATATAAAGCGCGACACCCCATATGATGAGACCAGAAAATTTATTTAATAATAAAATTGTCTTTCCGGTTGAGTCTATTCTTTTTAGAAATTTCCCCGCTAAAGCTAAGCTTATAAACCAAATCCAAGAAACGATAATAGTTGTAAGTGTGAAAGCCCATTTTTCACTTCCTATGTATTGAATAGAATTTGTTCCAATTACACCGATTGTGTCTAAAATAGCATGTGGATTTAATAACGAAACGGATGCTGCGAAAAGAATTTGCTTTTTTAAGGGCATACTTTTTTCTTGTTTTACATCGTTGGAAGGGTTACTTCTCCAAATAACAAAGCCCATGTATAGGAGAAAGAAAAATCCAATTATATATAACGAGTTAGTTAGCCAAGAAAAAGTAAGGAGTACAAGGGAGACACCTTGCACTGCAATCAATATGAGTAACGTATCACATATAGAGGCAGTTAATACTACGGGTGCTGCCCTCAAAATGTTTGGTTGGCTCGCACCTTGGTTGAAGACAAAAACATTTTGTACACCTAATGGAATGATAAGTCCAAATGCAAGAATGATACCATGAATAATTGCTTCACTCATCATATTACCTCCTATTTTAATTCATTATGATAGTGTATATTGTATAGAAGAAATGAAAATTTGTATCCATCCATATGGTTGGGGAGGTTACCAACCAAAAAGAATATAAGGTGATATAATGGAAAGATTCGTTTGGAAACCGAATATGTCTCTAGCGACTCCTCTGTATAAACAAATAGAAACGTATATAAAAGAAAGGATCGTTAATGGAGAATGGACCGTTGGAACGAAATTACCTTCACAAAGAGATTTGGCACATACATTTGGTGTGAATCGAAGCACAATTGTAATGGCTTTCGATGAACTAGTTGCGAAGGGATATATTGAAGGGAATGGCAGGAAAGGAACAATTGTTGTAAATAATAATGAGAATGCTTCACCTTACGCACCCCCGCCTAATTGGCAGTCTTATGTAGAAACAGGACTTCATTATCCGAATCTCCCAGCTATTCAGGAGATTAATCAAGCTGAATTTTATCCACATGTAATCCGATTAGGAACAGGTGAGCTCGCGCCAAGTCTCTTACCTGAGAAAAAGATGAAAGAAATTATGAATAAGCTTTTAAAGTCAAATGTGACGCTTGGGTATGAAGAGCCGAAAGGAAATCTGTATTTAAGGGAAAAGATTTCCGAATACTTACAGGGGCATGGTGTATATGTATCTCCTGCCTCTATATTAATTGTTTCAGGAGCGATTCAAGCGCTGCAACTTATTTCTATGGGTCTTCTTTCGAAAGGGGCATCAATCTTATTAGAGAAACCATCCTATTTATATTCGCTTAATGTTTTTCAATCAGCAGGAGTACGTTTAATTGGAATCCCAATGGATGAAAGCGGGTTACATACATCATATATTAAGAAATATAAGAAGCAGTTCAATGCCTCTATTTTATATACAATCCCGTCTTTTCATAATCCGACGAATTTTAGTATGAATACTAAGAAGCGAAAAGAAATAATGGAAGTATGTAATGAAATTGGATTACCTATTATAGAGGACGCAGTGTATCAAGACTTATGGTTTGATGCACCTAGTTCGAAACCTTTAAAAGCCTATGATAAAAATGGAATTGTACTACATATTGGAAGCATGTCCAAAGTAATTAGTCCAGGTTTAAGAATTGGATGGATTGTTGGACCCGAGCCAGTAATTCAAAGATTGTCAGACATAAAAATGCAAACAGATTATGGTTCAAGCACTATATCCCAGCAAATTGCAGCAGAGTGGTTTACAAATGGTCTATATGATGAGCATTTGCGATTTGTAAGAAGTGAATTGAAAAAACGAAGAGATTTTATGTTACTAATGTTAGATAAATATCTTCGTGAAATAGCAACTTGGCATGAACCAACAGGTGGGTTTTATATATGGGTACATATAAAAGTACCCATTTCATATCGCAGTTTATTTGATAAAGCTCTGCACGAAAAGGTTTTATTAAACCCAGGTACTTTATATGATAGAAGTGCAAATCAATTTTTGCGCCTATCGTATTCATACGCAACGTTAGAAGAAATTGAAATAGGTATAAAAAAACTTGCACAACTAATGAAAAAGTAAGAGGAGAAAGTAATGAAACAATATGTAATTTGCCAAATTATCAATGGAGAGAAATATTTAGCTGCTTATGCGGAGACGAAGGAGGAAGCAATTGAAAAAGCAGAATTGTTAGGATTACGAACGGGAAATCGATACACAGTTATTACTGCAGAGGAAGCAGAAGGGTTAACGTATCCTTAAACAACGTATAATAATGATGCAGAAAGTAAATAAGCCTAGTAATATATTATTACTAGGCTTATTTTTTTGAAAGCGTTACGTGTTCTCGTATGAAAAGCAATAGTATTATGAGTCAAGTTGACGGAAGTAACGATTTGATTTTCTATCCTGCTTTCCGTTTCTATAGTCATCAATATATTGTCTGAAGTTCCACGATT
Source organism: Bacillus sp. M13(2017) (assembly GCF_002218325.1). Taxonomy (NCBI): domain Bacteria; kingdom Bacillati; phylum Bacillota; class Bacilli; order Caryophanales; family Bacillaceae; genus Bacillus; species Bacillus sp. M13(2017). The sequence continues at coordinate 257,105 of NZ_KZ268505.1, forward strand.
GTAAAAACTTATTTGCGGCATTATAACCAGAATTGTATAGCCACTCTTTTTCTTCCTTTGTTAAGTCGAAGTTTGTACTAGTAATAGCCCCTGTTGGAATTGTAATTGTTCTTGCTTTTGATTCCTTGTCTAAATGACGTAAATCATGAGCTTGCATCATTGTTTTAAATAGTCCTTTGAACATGGAAATAGGCTCGTTATAGTGAGCAGGATCAGCTTGAATCTCATCTTTTACAAAATGAAATCCGAAAGTCGGCCAGCGAGGAGCGGTAGGTGAATCGAAGATCCAAATTGGATAATTACTTAGAATTCCTCCATCAACCATATAACAAGGCTGCTTCCATTTTGGAGTTCTCCATTTTACGGGTTCAAAGAAGAAGGGGATTGTACTACTCATTCTTACCGCTTTAGCGATAGAGAAGCGATAATTTAAAAATCCGTAGTTTGGTAAGTCGTCAGGAAAGACAACCATTTTACCATTACTAATATCAGAGGCGATGATTTTGAGTTTGTTTAGATCCGGTAAATCAGTAAATAAATGAATACCTTTTTTTCGAAGCAATTCTTCAATCCATTCTTCTATAAATGCATTAGAGTATATACCTAGAGTAGTCCATGCACTTAGCCCCTTACCGATAAAAGGAATTCTATCAATAAAAGTTTTTTTCATAAATTTATTATAATCAATATCAGTTATAATCGTTTTTAACTCTGAACAAGAATATCCTGCCGCTACAAGTGCTGCAATAATCGAACCAGCCGATGTACCAGCTACACGTTCCCATTCATAACCTTTTTCGGCTAACGCGCAAATTGCCCCAACATGCGCAATACCGCGCACACCGCCTCCTTCAAAAACACCATCAATCTTCATTAAACATACTTCCTTTCAAATAAAAGATTTGGAAATGGCAAAAAAGCACGTATTGTACGTGCTTTTTTACAATGGTTTTTAAGTTTACTAGCAGCCTACAAAGCCGCCCCAACAGCTAGCTCCGATGATGATTAGAAGGATAAATAAAACGATTAATAAAGCGAAACCTCCGTAACCACAACCGCCGCCACCGTATCCGTAACCACAGCAACTATATCCGTAACCCATGTGGAATTCCTCCTTATATTTAAAAATGAACGAGGGGAAAATGTACTGGAAGAATTAAAGAATTATCGTGTTTGTAGGAACAATGTATAGTATGCTTTTTTAAACTTGTTCGCGTACGAAGGATAAGCCCGTTTTTTGGAGGCTTGTTGATTTTGTAAAGAATGAAGTATAATCTTTGTACTATGATATAAATAAGTATGTAAATGTAAGGAGAATTTATGAATAAAAAAATTGAAGTATTAATTGATAAATATGAACTAACACACTTGAAAGAGGAACTTATTAATACTGTATTTCCTTGTATAAAAGTTGTGCCAAAGCAGCAGGAAACTGTTGCGATAGGTAGTTCGAAAATGGGAGGAGTTCCTGATTTACCAGCTTTATTTGAATATCCAAAGCATAAAGGAAATCCACTACAATTTATCGCGCAATTTAACTTAAGTGATTTACAAAACGTTGGTATGGATCACAATCTTCCTAAGACGGGGATGCTGTATTTCTTTTGCATCGAAAATTATTTTGAAGAAAATGTGAATCTAACAGAGGCTGGGCGTGTACTTTATTATGATGTTCCTGTAGAGCAATTACGAAGAGAAAATGAAGTACAAGCGAAATATAACCAGTGTGCAATTACTTTTGAACTGACATACAAATTACCAGAGCTTTTCATTGAAGATGAGGCTGATTCAGATCGTTTCTTGCAATTACTTGAAGAGCTAATTCCGGATAACTACGATAACCATCAAATGTTTGGTGAGCCATTCTCTGTACAAGAGGAAGTGTTATATGAGACAGGAGAATATATGGGAGTAGACCCACAGCAAATGACTCTTTTATTCCAAATTGATTCAGATCATAAAAATTGTAATATGGTTTGGGGAGAACTAGGGATGCTATATTTCTGTATTAGTAATGAAGATTTGAAAAATCAACGTTTTGAAAATACATGCTGCGTATTACAAACTTGCTAATGAAAAAAGGTTGTTCTTTTAAAAAGAACAACCTTTTTATGTGAATTAATTAATATGCATAATCTCATATGACCTATACGAAAAAGTATTGTATACTCTGAAACTATACGATACTTTTTCGTATAGTTATAGAATGTAAGGAGTGACAAGATGGGAAAGACAAGTAAGTATGTGACAGCTGCCGCACTTTGTTCAACTATAGTAATGGGAGGCTTACAAGCGTCATCTGTATCTTATGCAGCTACAAATCCGACTACAGTGACAGCACAATCAGATGTAAAGTTATTAGATGATTTCAGAAAAGAATTAAAAAAACAGATTGATAATCGAGAAGAAAATATTACAATCACATATAAAACAAAAGATAGAAATGCTAGAAATATTATGGATCAATTGTATGGTGAGTTTAATAAAATTGTAGATGCTGATGAGTATGTAAAATATAATGTAGCGTCTACTAGATATTCTATTAAAGGAATGCCAGGGGACTATACGTTTACACTGCAAGTAAAATACCGTGAATCAAAAGAACAAACTCAATATGTAAAAGCTCAGGCGAAATCAATTGTTGGATCAATTGTAAAACCAGGGATGGATGAGCATGAGAAAGTAAAAGCTATTCACGATTACGTTGTTAAGCATGTGTCTTATGATACGTCTTATCAAGCGTATACAGCATATGAAGCATTAGCGAATCGTTCTGCCGTTTGCCAAGGATATACATTATTAACGTATGAGTTGTTAAAAGAGGCAGGTATTCAAAATCATATTGTAACAGGCACAGGAAACGGACAAGCTCACGCGTGGAATTTAGTGAACATTGAAAACAAATGGTATCACCTAGATACTACATTTGATGATCCAGTACCAGATAAAGCAGGGCGTGTAACTTACTCATATTTTAACATGTCTGACGAACAGTTAAGTAAAGATCACGACTGGGATCGTAGTAAATATCCAGCAGCAACTACAAGTTATTTTGGTGAATTAACAAATAAAATAAAAGCTGGTAGCTCAAAAACTGTCGTATATGAGCAAATGTTAAAAGAAACAAATTTACAATACTTATCTGCAGAATACGGAGCAGAAAATTATAATGAATTTAAGAAAAAGTTACAGCAACAGTTTGCAGCCAAACCAGAAAAAGTAGAAGTACGATATAAGCAGTCCATGGATGGAACGATGCAAGATATAAAGAAAGTATTAAATGAAATAAATTGGCCAAAAGGTGCAAAGCGTGTGTCTTATCAAGTAGCACCTTATAGTGCATTAGCGGGTTATTCATTAGCGACAATTACATTTACGTATTAAGCAATGAGAAAGAGCATCTGTAAAAGATGCTCTTTTTATATTTGTTGATCACTTTAAAATATTGAGAATTATGTGATAAAATAAAAAGGAGAGGATGTGAATGCGGAATGAACTTGTTTGAAAGTAATATATTTACATTGATATATACTTGTTTAGTAATCGGACTTATCGTTTTGTTTTTCATATCATTTACTTTGTTTATTAGAAGAGTATTACAAAGCAGTGCTGCAAAGAAACACCACGTGATTAATATGAACCAGAAGCTAGATCGAATTATTGAATTGCTTGAAAAAGATAAGAAATAGCGATAGAAGAAGTATGAAAAGGGGAAAGAGAATGGCCAATTATATAAAAGAATTACGTGAAAAAGTAGGACATGATTATGTTTTCTTAAACTTTGCCGGTGGTTGTGTATTTAATAAAGAAGGAGAAGTATTACTGCAAAAAAGAGGAGACTTTAACGCTTGGGGATTTCCAGGTGGCGCAATGGAGATAGGGGAATCAGCTGCGGAAACTGCAATCCGAGAAATAAAAGAAGAAACCGGGTATGATGTAGAAATAAATGAGCTTATTGGAGTGTATACAAAATATTTTCAATCATATCCAAATGGAGACAAGGCCCAGTCAATTGTGATGTTCTTTTCATTCTCAATAGTTGGAGGTGACAAAAAAGTAGATGGTGATGAAACGTTGGATTTGAAGTTTTTCCCGTTAGACGACATGCCACCGTTATTTTGTAAACAACATGAAGATTGCCTGCAAGATTTATTGGAGAAAAGAGTAGGGGTATATCGTTAACATATAAAAAAGAAGCTAAATGAAGATTAGCTTCTTTTTGATGTTTAATTTATTTCCACCAATCATCAAACATTGACGCTGGTACTTGTCTTTTATGCTCACTCACTGTGTAACGTTTTTCAATTTTCTCTGCAACGTCAGCTGGAACTGCTTTACCTTCTAAATAATCATCTAATTGATTATAAGTAATACCTAACTCTGTTTCATCAGCTTGACCTGGTTTTTCATCTAATAAATCAGCTGTTGGCATTTTTAAGTACAGTCGCTCGTCTGCACCTAACTCTTGTAATAATGCACGTCCTTGGCGCTTCGTTAATCCCGTTAATGGTAATAAATCTGCACCACCATCTCCGAATTTTGTAAAGAACCCTGTTACAGCTTCTGCAGCGTGATCTGTTCCGATAACAAGTAGCCCTTTTTGTCCACCAATTGCATATTGAGTAACCATACGGATACGTGCTTTCACGTTACCCTTATTGAAATCTGTTAATGATTCACCCAATAAGTTTTCATATTGATTTGAAAAAGCATCAACAGTTGAAGCAATATCAAATGCAACAGATTGATCTGCTTGAATGAATTGTAATGCTAATTGTGCATCATCTTCATCTTTTTGTACTTTATAAGGAAGACGCACGGCGATAAACGTTGCATTACCACCTTCGTTACGAATTTCTTCAACTGCAAGTTGTGCTAAGCGTCCTGCTAATGTAGAGTCTTGTCCGCCGCTAATACCAAGTACAAATCCTTTTGCACCTGTTTTTTTTACATAATCCTTTAAGAAATCAACTCGTTTACGAATTTCAATTTTTGGATCAATTACAGGCTGAACATGTAATGCTTTCATAATCTGTTCTTGTAATGTCATTATGTTTCCTCCTATTCATATTAAAGCGGTAATTAAGTTTATATGTATAATGGTACATACTTCTATCCTTTATTATTTCGCAAAATTAACGAATATACAATAGGATGTGTGTATGAATATGAATGTAGTCATTATAAATAAAGTACTACGTATAAGCAATTTTTTTAAACCTTTCAAAAATGTAAGGTTTTTGTCATTTGAATCGATGGAAGGTATTTCCGCACTTTACTAATATAAAAACATAGATAGTAGAAGGGCGGAGAAGTAATATGAACATTAGAGAACTAGCATATCGGAATGTAACCCGAAATAGACGGACATACTCAGCCTATTTTTTGAGTAGTGCATTTGCAATTATGGCCTTTTTTGTGTATTCATTTTTTGCGTTTCATCCGGCATTAAGTGCAGGAGAATTAGGTCAGTACGTATTCGTAAGTATGTCTTTTGCACAGTCTATTATTTACTTATTTACATTCTTCTTTATTTTATATTCGATGGGAATGTTTTTAAAAACGAGAAAGCATGAACTAGGAATTTTAATGATGCTAGGTATGACGAAATATCAATTAAAGCGTCTGATCTTTTTTGAAAATATTATGATTGGAATAGGGGCAATTATTTTTGGTATTATTTCAGGTATGTTATTTTCAGGGGTATTACTATTTGTCGCTCCGATGATATTGAAACTAGATATCTCCTTATCCTATTACATACCGATGAAAGCAATTGTTGTAACGAGTATTATGTTTTTTATTTTATTTATGATCATATCATTGTTTAGTGCAGGAATGATTCGTAAAAATAAAATTATGAAGTTGTTTAGAGGGTCAGCAGAGGCAAAACCGGAACCGAAAGCATCAATCATTTCTTCAATATTAGCAGTAGTATTGCTTAGTGCTGGCTATGTAGGAGCTCTTCTATCGCATGGCGCAATGGTATTTATTATGATGATTCCTGTTACAACGGTAGTTATTATTGGGACGTATTTGTTGTACAAGCAGCTGAGTGTCTTTATTATTCGATTATGTAAAAAAAGTAAACGTTTCTATTGGACACAGACTAATATTATTACGTTATCAGATTTAGCGTATCGCATGAGAGATAACGCAAGAATGTTCTTTATTGTAACCATTATTTCTACTGTAGCATTTTCCGCAATAGGGACATTAGTTGGCTTCGCATCCATGACGAAAGGGATAATGGAGAGACCGATTTCGTTTCATTACCATTCTAAGCAAGGGAATAGTAACGAATCACAGCATATACAAATGATTGACAAAGGATTAAAGAAACATAGTATAGCAGCTTCAAAAACTAATATTTCGACAAAGAAAACGGAGGAACAGTCGTTAAGAAGCGCCATTTTTATAAAAGAATCAGACTATAAGAAATATGCAAAGTTAACAGAAGAACCATTTAATACTGTAGCAAATAAAGAAGTTGTATTTTTGTCAGCTAATATACCAGGGCCAACGATGAAAGAAAGAAAAGAAATTACTTTACCTAATATGAATGAAAATTTAAAAGTGAAAAAAGTTACTTCATCTTCATTGGGGAAAATATTAAGAGGAAATGTTTATGTAATCTCTAATAATCAATATGATTCATTACAAGATGGGTTTATAGAGACAAAAGATTATATGTATAAAACTGAAAGAACGAAAGATGAGATTGAAATTGGTAAAGAGCTTACGCATCAAATTAAACCGTATCAAGAATATTCAACGTTTAGTGCGGAAGAGTACGAGCAAAACCAAAGTTTACAAATTGCAGGACCGATTTTATTTGTAGGTTTCTTTATTGGTATAGTATTTTTCGTTTGCGCAGGAAGTTTCCTTTACTTCCGTTTATTCTCCGATTTGGAGGATGATGTTCGTTTGTTCGAAATGATTCGTAAAGTTGGATTGACAAGTAGGGAATTATCGAAGGTAGTTACAATTCGATTGGCGCTTTTATTCTTCGTTCCAATTGGTGTTGCAACATTACATGGAGCAGTAGCCTTAACGGCGTTAGGGCAAATGTTTGAGTACTCATTGTTTAAAGAAAATACAGTTGTATTAAGTGTTTTCATAGGTATTCAAGTTGTATACTTCTTACTTATAAGATCCCGTTATGTAAAACAATTGAAAGAGAGATTACGTATGCATTAAATGTGTTTTTTTAACTCGAGTACAAAATTTTCTAAAAAGAGGCAAGTATTGTCAAAAAGTGATAAAATGGAAAAAGCGAGGCGAAAAAATTAATAGAGAGTAAGGGGGGAGAAATATGAAAGCAACAGGAGTTATTCGAAAAGTAGACGAATTAGGACGAATTGTTATCCCTAAAGAATTACGCGATGTATTGGGAATACAAATTAAATCACCGCTTGAAATTTTTGTAGAAGCAGATAAAATCATTTTACAAAAATATCAACCTTACAATGCTTGCCAAATCACAGGTGATGTTTCAGGGCAGAATATTACATTAGCAAATGGAAATATTACAGTTGGGATAGAGGGAGCGGAATATTTAGTAAAAGAAATAGAAAAGTTTTTAAACAAGAGTGAGGTTTAGTCTTAATTTATATTATTTTTCAAATACATATCATTCTTTTAAAAGACTGTAAGAGGACCATTAATTGGTCCTCTTATTTTGGTTATTAGTTGAACGACCCGGGTTGTTACTTCCTACAAATCATAGGGAAAATAAAAAAGTATTATAGAGGTAGTAAATGATGTTGAGAAATATTTGAAAAGAAGGAAAACAAAAAGAATAAAACGAATGTTACATTTACACGTATTCAAAAGTGGTCTGAAATGAAAATAATACATTTTCAGGAGGGATTACGATGAGTAGTACAGTGAATAAACAAAAAGGTATACAATTGATTCCGTTTACCGTAAATAAGGTGGTAGAACAAGTAAATGAAATTCCACCAGGTGTACAACTGATTCACGCTCCGCAAGTATGGGAAAAGAGTGTGAAGGGGCAAGATGTAGTCGTTGCCGTATTAGATACAGGGTGTGATACTAATCATATAGATTTAAAGGATCGTATTATCGGCGGAAGAAATTTCACAAAAGATTATGAAGCTGATCCAAATGTGTATCTTGATAATAACGGACATGGTACTCATGTTGCGGGAACGATTGCCGCGACTGAAAATGGTGTCGGTGTATTAGGAGTTGCACCACTTGCTAAAATGTTAGTATTAAAAGTTTTAGCGGGAGATGGTTCTGGGAGTTATGAGCAAATTATTGAGGCAATTCATTATGCTGTAAATTGGAGAGGGCCGAATCAAGAGAAAGTGGGAATTATTTCAATGTCACTTGGTGGTCCGCAAGATGTTCCAGAATTACATGAAGCAATTCAAAATGCGGTAAAGCAAGATGTTCTCGTTGTATGTGCTGCTGGAAATAATGGAGATTGCGATGATGAAACAGAGGAACTAGACTTTCCGGGTGCGTACTCCGAGGTAATTGAAGTTGGTGCTGTTAATTTAGAGCGGAAGATTGCATGTTTTAGTAATTCAAATCAAGAAATTGATCTAGTAGCGCCAGGTGATGAAATATTATCTACGTATCCAGAAGGAAAATATGCTGTGTTAAGTGGAACTTCCATGGCGACGCCGCATGTTGCTGGAGCGCTCGCCTTGCTCATTAAACAGTGTGAGAAAGAATACGGTCGAAAGTTATCGGAGCCGGAAATATATGCACAACTCATTAAAAGAACTGTACCTTTAGGGTACGAACGTACATCTGAAGGGAATGGATTAATAGATTTATTAAAAGAATAGCCATATTAAAAAAACATCTCATATGAATATGAGATGTTTTTTTAATATGGCTCTGTCGCATGTAATACAACTTGTAATAAACCTGGGAATCTAGCATTTAAATCTTCTTCACGAATTGAAATGAAACGTTGTGTTCCTTCAAGGCGCGTGTACATAACACCTGACTCACGTAAAACTTTGAAATGGTGAGATAAAGTTGATTTTGCAACAGGGATGTTTAAAGCACCACAAGATTGTTCATTTTTCTCTAGTAAAATATTTACAATTTGTAAACGAATTTGATCGCTAAGTGCATATAAGACAGAAGAAAATTGAATTTCTTCTCGATTTGGATGATAGAGTGTACGCATATTTCACCTACTTGTATAAGTTAAGATATTTGCACTATAACATATAAAGTGCTATATTTCTATTGTTCGAATATATTCGAACAATAGAAATATAGGGGGAGAAAAAATGAAGTATACAAAATTGCAAAAGGCAGGATTAAATATTTCAAAGTTGGGTTTAGGTACAAATGCAGTAGGGGGACATAATTTATATGCTGATGTGAATGAAGAAGAAGGAAAGCGATTAGTAGAAGAAGCTATTCAGCAAGGGATTACATTTTTTGATACAGCAGATTCATATGGTTTCGGTAGATCAGAGGAATTAGTAGGAGAAGTATTAAAGGGAAAACGTCATGAGTTTATACTTGCTACAAAAGGTGGAATTCAACCGTTGTTAAATGGAGAAACTTATATTAACAATGAACCAAGTTATTTAAGGAATGCTGTGGAAAATAGCTTAAGAAGATTACAGACTGATTATATTGATTTATATTATTTACACTTTACAAATCCTGAAACAAGTTACATAGATTCAATCGGAGAGCTTACTCATTTAAAAGAAGAAGGGAAAATTCGTTCAATTGGAATATCGAACGTAAACATAGAACAATTAAAAGAGGCGAATCAACATGGTCATATAGATGTTGTACAATCTCCATACAATATGTTAGAACGTACAGCTGAGGAAGAACTGTTGCCGTATTGTATAGAAGCGGGTATTTCATTTATTCCATATGGGCCTCTTGCTTTTGGAATATTAGGCGGAAAATATACAGAAGATTTTAAATTGAACGAAGTCGATTGGCGCCAAAATGTAAATCTATTTGAAGAAAATACATATAAGAGTAATTTTAAGAAAGTGGAAAAGTTAAAAGGGCTAGCTAAAGAAAATGATATTGAAGTGTCTCATTTAGCGTTAGCATGGTTATTAAATAAAGAAGGAATTGATACTGTTATACCTGGTGGAAAGCGGGCAGAGCAGGTAAGAGAAAGTGTGAAAGCGGTAGACGTTGTATTGAATGAAAGAGTCATGAAAGAAATCCAATCTATTTTAGAAGATTAGTGAAACAGAGGGAGAGTACCCTCTGTTTATATAAGGAGAAGGTCTAAATGAACAGAGCACTAGCTGTATTTTTCACAATAATGTTTATGATCGGTACAGATACTTTCTTAATTTCACCACTGTTGCCGACATTACAACAGGTGTATCATGTTTCAACTGAGTTGTCAGGATGGATGGTGAGTTCCTATGCTTTAGGGTATGCTGGATTTGCACTTATCGCTGGTCCTATATCAGATGGATTAAACAGAAAAAAAGTGATGGTACTAGGTATGAGTTTTTTTGCAATAAGTACGTTTTTGTGTGGAATTGCACCGAGTTTTTTATGGATGCTAACATTTAGATTTTTAGCAGGTGTAAGTGCAGCTTTTGTATCTCCACAAGTGTGGGCATCCATTCCGCTCCTTATAGAGAAAAAGCAAATTGTGAAAGCAATTGGGATTGCAACAGCAGGGTTATCAATCTCTCAAATTTTAGGGCTTCCACTGGGAGCTTATTTAGCAACGATACATTATACAATGCCATTCTATTCCATTGGTATATTATCAGCACTACTTGTCACTCTTATTTATGTTGTATTACCAGAAATCCAGTCGGTTCATATAGGTGGAAATAAAAAAGCTATCTTAAAGCGCTATAAACAATTACTTACAGATTCAAAGGTTTCACTTTCTTATTTTGCATACTTTGTTTTTCAAACCGGAAATTTTGCTGCATTTTCATTTTTTGGTGTATGGCTTTCCATTCAATTTGGCTTACAAGTTCATGAAGTAGGTACAGCTATGCTCGTATTAGGATTAGGAAATTTAACTGGTAATATTTTTGGTCCTAGAATCGTAAATAAAATTGGTTATAACCTTTCTTTCTATGGTGGAATTATATTTACAGCAGTGCTATATGTATTACTTCCTCATGTAAAGAACATTGTATTGGTGGAGTTATCGTTCTTTGCTTTGTTTTTTGTGACAGGAATTTTGTTTGTATTAATGATGGGACATTTACAAAACATGTCTAGTATAGCAAGAGGAACAGGAGCCGCGCTTGCAAATGCTTCTATGTATATTGGTCAAATGATTGGAGCGGCAATAGCAGGAATGTTATTTGCAGTATCTCACAATTTTATACTTATAGGTAGTTTTACTGCGTTACTATATATAGGAGCTTTATTTTTGTTTAGAAAAAGTGAAAAACTTACTGAAAATAGTGAAACAGGAATTGTATCATAAAGCTTGTATAAATATTTCGCAAATCAGAATTAATAAGAGTGTGAATACATGAATGTGCTTTTAATTAAAGTGGTTACTAAAAGTATAGAAATAGTAGAAGAAATGTATTGTAACAAAGTTATGAGGAATCAAAAAATAAAAATCCCTATAAAGATAGGGATTTATATATCGGCATATAGTTCCTTGGAAAAGGATATACTTAGTTTAACATATCGGACTACTTATATTTGTGAAATAGATGTGAAAGTAATGTGAAAAATGCCGAAGGAAAAAACTATTTAAATAGAGGGCAATTTAGATGGGGATATGGATTTTACATAAATGTTGTGTTATATTTCTACTTATCTGTTAATAATTACATATTTTAATTTTATTAGGGATAAAAGGGAGAGGTTTAAATGCAATGGTATTTGAAAGCTCTAAAGAATTATGGGAATTTTAGTGGTAGAGCTACGCGAAAAGAGTACTGGATTTTTAGTTTATCCAATATCGTAATTTTTTGGCTACTGTTATTTTTATCATCATTTTCAGAGGTGTTAGTTGCTATTATTGCGTTGCTATTTATGTTAGTAATGATTATACCAAGCTTTTCGGTTGGTGCACGACGATTACATGATATTGGGAAAACGGGATGGTGGCAACTATTAAATTTTGTACCGTTTGGTAGCGTTGTTTTACTTGTATTTTTTATCATTGAAAGTGAAGAAAATGACAATCAATACGGACCAAATCCGCATTCAGATTTAAAAGAAGCGATTTAATAAACTTGTTTAGTTTGTAGCATTACTAGTTCAATTATTTTATCTATTATTAAAATGGTTTGCGTGGGCTAATATTATTAGGTTGATCTTTAGGTTTAGATGACTTTTGAAACTGTAAAAATGGAAAGATAAAGGCAGAGGGAATATAGCATGGAAAGAAAAAAATTCTAAATAAAAAGCACTGTTTTAGCTAATGTAGCTAAAACAGTGCTTTTCTCTTTGATTGAACAGTTGCAGCATTTTCATCATGTATACCTGCATCTTTAATAATTCGTTGTTTTGCTTTATTTAATAGATGGTTTACTGCTTCGCCAAAATAGTTAGCTTCGCTTTTTGTGCGGGCTTCTCGTAAACATTTATAGTTTTCTAGCAGTTCCTCTTTTTCGGAGTTTGTTAAGAAATCTTCTATTTTCTTTTTTGTCATACGAAACACCCTTTCTCCTGACAAACGACGCAATAGAAAATATTTATTTCTCATTATAACAATAATTTTAAAAGAAAGTATACACTAACGTCGCAATAATTTGTCAATTTCTTGAATCTTCTCATCAGCTTTCCCAATTTGCGTATTTTTAGCCTGTTCGCCACCAAGAGCTTGATGTAGTAAGAAAGTTTGGCCGGAAATAGCAGTTACAATGGATACTTTTATAATTTCTTTTATTGCGGTGACATCGAATAAAACGAGCCCAAGAAGTGCGGCTAGGCTACCAGTAAAAATATCAGTTAAAAATCCAAAATGAAAAAATGTTTTCAAACGGCGTGGAAGCAATAACTTACCTTGGTTATTGATTAGATGGGAAACGAAGCCGGTAATGCCACCAACGAGAACAGCGGTTAGCCATTGATACATTTCCATCGAATCCACTCCTTTTAGTGAATAAGATTCGATTATTTTATATTGATTCCTTTTAATATTTCATATAAGCATATTGAGAAAGTTTGTTTGGGTATATTTTGTATTCAAATTAATTGTAACAGAAAATTTAGATATATTTCAGTCTATTATATGAATCATTTTTACAATAATATGAATGCAGAAAGGGGTGCGTGATATGAATATAGATTATCGAATAAGAAGCGTAGATGGTTATACAAAAAAAATAGGGGAATTAGTAAGCCTGCTTGAGCATACGAGAGCTGTAACATTAGGCGAAGTAAAAAATTTATCAGTTGAGAAATTAGATTTAATTATGCAAAGCAGGGGAAATTCAATTGGCGCCTTATTAAAGCATATAGCAGCTATTGAAAAAGTTCATCAGCTTATTTCATTTCAAGATCGTGACTTTACAAAAGAAGAATTAGAAATATGGGAAGATGCACTGTATTTAGGGGAAGCGGGTAGAGCAATCCGTGGTCATGAAATACAGTATTATGTACAACTTCTACAAAGTGTTCGAGAAGAATCTCTGAAGTATTTAAGTGAACAAGGTGATGAGTGGCTCATGTCAGAAAGAAAGTGGCCTAACGGTGTAGCATATAACCAGCACTATCTATGGTTTCATGTGCTAGAAGATGAAATTAGTCATCGAGGACAAATTAGAATGCTCAAAAACAAGTTATTTGAAAATTACGTAAAGTGATGTAGCTTTTTATAGGAGAATTCCATATAATGAGAATAATTAAAATAAGAACGGGGTGATGTATTATGGCGAAAATAACTTATATGAATAATCAACCAAATACAAAGGTGGATGGAAAGGGCGATATTATATAAGGTAATTCGCAATCCTTCCACTTAGTACAAACTAGGGAGGATATTTATTTGAATCAAAATATTTTAGAATCTTTCGGCTGGGATTCATTTTTTGAAGAACAAGTTACAGAGAAAAATTATGAAGTAGGTCGTATTTTACTTGAGCATAAGCATATATATCGCATTATTTGTAATGATGGTGAATATATGGCAGAACTGTCTGGGAAGTTTCGGCATGAAGTGATTACGAAAAGCGATTATCCAGCAGTTGGTGATTGGGTGTATATAAAGAAAATAGAAGATGAAAAGAAAGCGATTATTCATCGTATTTTCCAGCGAAGAAGCTCTTTCTCAAGACAAGAGGCTGGAACAAGAACAGAAGAACAGATTATAGCAGCAAATGTAGATTATTTATTTTTAGTGAATGCACTTAATCATGATTTTAATGTTAGAAGGATGGAACGTTATTTATTATTAGCGTATGAAAGCGGCGCTATGCCAGTTATTGTTTTAACAAAGAGTAGTATATGTAATGATGTGGAAGAGAAAATTATAGAAACGGAAGCTATAGCAATTGGTGTTCCTATTTTCGTTGTTGATAGTTTAGAGCATACAGGTATTGATTCGTTGAAACAATTCGTTTCTTCAGGGAAAACAATTGCTTTAGTTGGATCATCAGGGGTAGGAAAGTCAACTTTGTTAAATGCTTTAATAGGAATTGATGTAGCAAAAACGGGAGATATACGTGAAGAGGATAGTAGGGGGAGGCATACGACAACGCATCGAGAATTATTCCAATTGCCTAGTGGAGCTCTCGTGATTGATACGCCTGGCATGAGGGAATTGCAACTTTGGGAAGGCAGCGAAGCGATTCAAACAGCATTCTCTGATATTGAAGAACTTGCGACAACATGTCGTTTCCGGGATTGTAAGCATGAGAATGAACCAGGATGCGCGGTGTATAGTGCAATTGAAAACGGACTTATTACGATAGATCGTTTGAAAAGCTATAAAAAATTACAAAGAGAACTGGCGTATTTTATGAGGAAACAAGATGCAATCCTTGCCAGAGCAGAGCGTGATAAATGGAAGAAAATTTCTAAACAACATAAAAAAATGTAAAAACCAAAGGGCCCCTTTGGTTTTTTCTATTTGTAAATTTTATAATAATATTATTCGTATATATAGACAAAGGGAAATTAATTGTTTAAACTTTACAAAGTATTCACCATAATAGGTTATGAAAATAATAATTAGGGAATGGGAAATATTCATAATTAACTCAAATTAACTTTTAAATTTGAAAATTAGGAGGTTCATAATGGGTAAACTATTAAATTTGTTTCGTGATATGAAAGTAGCAAAAAAGCTATTAATTTCATTCTTTGTAATTTTAATTGCGGCTGTGTCTATTATTGGAGGCATGTCTTATCAAACAGCCAAAAAGAATTTTGAATCGCAAATTAAGAGTAGTGCCAACGACAATATAAAAATACTGGATAATTTAATCAATCAAATGATTGATGCAAAATTTAATGATGTGAATAATTTTGCACGGGTGATTCAGGGGAATATGTATCAAGGAGATAATCAGGATGAATTAAGAAAAATGTTATCTCAATATATAAATTTAAATAAAGATGTTGAACAAGTATATGTTGCCGGAAATGATAAAAAATTTGTACAAGAACCAAATATACAAATGGCAGCAGACTATGATCCAACAGAGCGTTCTTGGTATAAAGATGCAGTTGCAAAACAAGGTGGTATTGTTGTTACTGAGCCATATAAGGCAAAAGGAAATGGACATATTGTCGTAACAATCGCAAAACAAACAGAAGATAAAAATGGGGTTGTTGCGCTAGATTTAAGTTTAGATAATTTATTAAAAACATCAAAGTTAATTAATATTGGTAAAAAAGGATATGCCTTCATTTTAGATGGAAAGCAAAAAATAATTGCTCATCCACAAGAAAAATCAGGAGAAAAAGCGGCTGATTCTTGGGCAAAGAAAATTTATGAAGATAATCACGGTGCTTTTTCATATTCTTATGGCGGTAGTGAAAAGAATATGGTATTTGCTACAAATGTAAAAACAGGTTGGAAAATTGGTGGAACTATGTACTCAAGTGAAGTAATTGAAGCTGCTCAACCTGTATTTTATAATATGTTAATTGTTATGCTTATCTCATTAGTAATAGGTGGAGCACTTATTTATTTTGTAACACTTTCAATTACGAAGCCTTTAAAGAGATTAGTTGTTACCTCTAAAGAAATAAGTGAAGGGGATTTAACGCAAACAATTGAAATTCATTCTAATGATGAAATCGGCCAACTTGCTAAAGGCTTTAATGAGATGACGAATTCGTTACGGACGTTAATCGGAAGAATTAACGATTCAGCTGGGCATGTTGCAGCGGCATCAGAAGAGCTAACTGCAAGTGTAAGGCAAGCAAGTGAAGCGACTGAGCAAATCACAATCGCAATGGATGAAATATCAAGTGGGGCAACGACGCAAACAACAAGCGTAGAAAATGGCGCTATGTTACTGTTTGATGTAACGGAAGGTATTCAGCATGTAGCAAATAGTTCATCATCTATTAATACGGCTTCTGCACATACTCGTGAAAAAGCAGAAGATGGTGGGAAACTAGTAGGAAGAACAGTAAACCAGATGCAGTCTATTGCAGAATCTGTGTCACAATCAGATGCAGTTATACAATTACTAAATAATAAATCAAAACAAATTGGTGATATTTTAGAAGTAATTCAAAATATTGCAGATCAAACAAACCTTCTAGCTCTAAATGCGGCGATTGAAGCCGCAAGAGCCGGTGAGCATGGAAGAGGTTTCGCAATTGTTGCAGATGAAGTGCGTAAATTGGCAGAGCAGTCTAGCGTATCTTCTAGTGAAATTAGTAAATTAATATGTGAAATACAAGATGATATGGGTAAGACAGTCAAATCTATGAATCATGTAAATGAGGAAGTTCAATCTGGACTTGTTATCGCAAATGAAACGAAGCAAAACTTTGCTGAAATTTTACAATCTACAAATGAAATAGCTAATCAAATTAAGACGATGGTTGAAACGGCTAATGGAATGTCAAAAGGGGCAAATGAAGTATCTATTTCGGTAGGACAAATTGCAATGACAGCACAAAATAATGCAACAAGCACACAAAATGTTGCGGCTTCAGCTGAAGAACAGCTAGCTTCAATGGAGGAAATTGGATCCGCAGCGGGTACGTTATCTCAAATGGCTGAAGAGTTACAAGGACTAATTGACAGATTTAAAGTTTAATAGAGAACAGACTATCCCCTAGTAGCATTATGCCACTAGAGGGTAGTCTGTTTTATTGTGTAAAATCAAATAGGGATGTAGACTTCCTTTATGACGTTTAAAATGGCATTTTGCATAATGTTTGTCGAAAAATAGAGGTATTTGTTAGCTTTGTGTATAATTATTAACGTATAGAATACAAATAAAAGGAGAGTATTATGGGAGTGTATTGGGGGACAAAAAGACATTCTTGGCTTAGTTACGTCTCATTTTGGCTAAGTATTTCATTTTTTATTGTTTTTCTAATTGAAGTGTTTATATTAAAAACACTTTCGAATAGCTCGGTACAAATTGTTAAATATTTTTATTTTATACTTGTACCGGTAAATATTTTTCTTAGTTTAAAGTTACTATTTAAGAAGAATGAAAAGAAAGCGTTACCTATTTTTAGTTTCATTGTCTCATTATTATTTGCAATTTTAATAATCGTATTAGTTTTAGCAGCTATAGGGAAGTTCTTTTAAGGGGAGTGGTATAAGTCACTCTCCTTTTTTATTTGTGGTAGTCTTACTATATGTAAAAGTATGAATGCTGTGAGCTAATAAAAGCGGAGAGTAGACAATATTTGCATGGATTAAAGTCTGACGTTATTTAAACTTGTAAGAGTGTATGGAGTAATGAGGTAATATACATAATAATGAAGATAGAATTAGTTATTTTATAAGTATCTATGAAGCAAATGAATACGGTAAGAACGGTGATATATGGTACAATAGCTATGGATAGTGATAGAGATAAAGGGTATATAAAATACTCATCGTTTTTTAGTAAGAGAGGGGTTATCTTATGCTATACGAGGATTTGGAGACATTATTTCAAACAGCTCCGAAAGAAGATAGAGGCGGATGGAAATATATAATCCAAGAACAAAATGATACATATAAAATTGGTGATGAAATACTGAAAAATCAAATGAGTGTCGAATTGTATTTTAATGAATACGATGAGGTGAAAATCACTTTATATAAAGATGGAATTCCGATTACGACTATACAAAGAATTGTGATTTCAAAAGTTGAATTAGACGAAGATGAAGAAGGTATTCAATTTGTTTTAGAACGCATGCCTAGTCGAATGATTCGGTTGCAGTTAAAGCCGTATTTAGCATTAGAAATGGGACCGTACTGGGAAGTATGTGATGATTGTGAATGAACATAAAAAAGCATCCAATAACATGGATGCTTTTTTATGTTTTTTGAAGTTGTTTAAACGCAATGATTGGAAGTATAACAATACTTACCCATCCGATGATAGGATATAGAATGTGAAGTAAGTCACTGTAACCGATGTAACTAAAGCAATAACTAATTAGTAAAATGAAGAAAATAATATTGTGATTTTTCCACCCGGTAATAGATTGCATCTGTTTTGTCATCCCGAACACATTACCAACTAAAGTTGTGAAAACTTCACCGAAAATAATGAGAACGAAGAAGAAGTGAAAAGTTGCATTAAATCTTCTTATGACTTCAGCCATTGGGATGTTATATTGATAAAATTGATCGACTGATAAGATTGCTAAATGGCTGCATAATAAAATTAAAGAAAGTCCAGCACCACCTAAAATCCCACCCCAAAAAATGGCTTTTCGATCCTTTACTTCACTGGCTAATGGGACGAGAACACTTTGGGCGAGAGAAAGATTTAAGGCGACATATGTAATAGGGCTAGTAATCCATTTCATATTCCAACTCTCTGCAGGAATAGTGTTATTAATGGAAGGTGTACCGTGAAAAAAGGTTGTAATAGCAAGTCCGATAATAAAAATCATCATAATAGGTACGACAAGTGTATTTACTTCAAAAACACCTTGTAATCCGCGGCTACTTATAATGAGACAAGCGATAACTGTAATGAGAATACCGAGTTGTCTTGGTAAGCGAAGTTGCTCTTCAAATACTGCACCAGCCCCTGATAACATAACGCTCGTTACGCCGAATAAAACGAGTAATAATAATGTGTTTACAACATTCCCAAATACATCCCCAAATAAATATTTGTTAAATTCTTGCGCTGAAAATGCCCCGATTTGTGATGAAAGTAACATCATCTTTGTGCCGAGCCAAATAAAAAAAAATCCACTTACACATATGCCAATTGTCCCGTATAATCCATTCACTGTGAAAAATTCAACAATTTCTCGTCCAGTAGCAAATCCAGCTCCAACGACAGTTCCGATATAAGTAGCAGCTACTTTCTTTGCTACTTGCCATTGTTGATTGTCCATGTTATCCCTCTTTCTACTATGATGAGCTTGATGTACTATTATGCATATGTATGAGCTTGGACAATTAGACGTATGAAGTGTTTGAAAAAATACATGAATTAAATGATATTAGGGAAGTATTAAAGGTGTTAAAACTTTGTTACATATAAGCCGATTGTTCGAAAGGAAAGGGAATGTATGGTAAAATGTAATTAGGTTATTAAAAGATAAACATTACAAAATGATAAGAGGAGTGGATTGTATGAGTACGAAAACAAATGTTGTTGAAGTATTAAACAAGCAGGTAGCAAACTGGAATGTGTTATATGTTAAATTACATAATTATCACTGGTATGTGACAGGGCCACACTTCTTTACATTACATGAGAAATTTGAAGAGTTTTATAATGAGGCTGGAACGTATATTGATGAGTTAGCAGAACGTATTTTAGCTTTAGAAGGTAAACCATTAGCGACAATGAAAGAATATCTCGCAACATCTAGTGTCAGTGAAGGGACAAGCAAAGAATCTGCAGAAGAAATGGTGCAAACATTAGTCAATGATTATTCTGCACTTATTCAAGAATTAAAAGAAGGTATGGAAGTTGCGGGTGAAGCTGGCGATGAAACATCAGCTGACATGCTGTTAGCAATTCATACAACATTAGAACAACATGTATGGATGCTAAGTGCATTCTTAAAATAACGATAAAAAATATATAGAAACCCATTGAAAAATTATTTCAATGGGTTTTTTTATGATTTTTCAGTTTTCTTTTATGCTATAATATAGTAAAAAGGAGGCGATGCGATGTTTCGCTTTTTCAGAACTGGAAAAGAAGAGCGGGAAATTACGAAAGATGAGTTAGAACAAGCGATGGCTCAGTTTTTAGAAACGAATGCTAATATCGTTTATACAGTATTAGTAAATGATGATTATACAGTAAATTATGATCTGTTAAAACCGTATTTACCTGCATTTCCAACAAATGTTTTTCTTATAACGAAGGAAACGCTTGAGGTATTTGAACATACAGAAGAAAATTTAAACCTAGTGAAAGAAATTGATGTCGTACAAAAAGCAGTAGATCAATACGTAACAGAAAAAGAAATGTTCCCAATTGTTGAAGGTAGCGAAGATCGCCTCATATGCGGAATGAAACTAGGACCTTACTTAAATCGTAGCTTAAAAAGAGACTTATATATTTCAGAAAAACATTATTTAGTTTCAAGTAAACCAGATAGAAAAAAACAAAAGAGCGGGTAGACGTAATGAAAACAACAATACATATATTGTTGTCTTTTTTTGTCTGTTAAAATATTGATTTTTCAGTCTATTCTTATTTATACTAAATGCATTGGACAGGGAAGAGTAACTATTAAGCATCATTCTGAGAATAAGATATTGTTAGAGTAGGTTATACAAAGTGGTATAAAGATTCGCAAAAAAATATTATAAAAGGTTTCGGGGGAATTGGTACATGAAAAATAGTATGACTTACATTCAATTATTAAATGAAACGTTACGTTGTTATGCAAATAAAGGAAGTTTTGAAGCGTACAATTATATAATGGAAAATGCTACAGGTGTAATAGGGAATGAGGCGCAAATATATAATTTTAAGTATGCGCTCGCAAGTGCATCGGGACTTGAAAAAGAAGCATTACATTTAATGAGAGAGGCCATTATAGAAAAGGGATTCTGGTATGGAAATGAGTATTTAATTTCGGACGATGATTTAAAATCACTACATAAATTTGAAGAATTTCATACAATGGTTCAATTATGTAAAGAAAGAGAAGCATTAGCACATAAAACGGAAAGACCAGACGTGAAATATATATACAGCAAGAAAGAGGGAAATCTACTACTTACATTACATGGTGACCAAGAAAATATTCAAATAGTAGAGTCATATTGGAAATCAGTTTTGACACAAGATTACACGTTAGCTTTACCACAGTCTTCACAAATTCAGTTTTCAGATGGATTTGTTTGGGGTGATCTAGAGAGAGGGAAAGGGGAATTAAAAGAGCATTACAATAAGTTTATAGAAAATCATACAGTAGAAAATGTAATAATTGGTGGTTTTTCTGCAGGGGCAAGAGTAGCTTTATATACGATTTTACAAAAAGATATAGATGTAGATGGTTTTGTTTTTATGGCACCCTGGCTTCCTGAGATTGAAGAATGGGATGAGTTGCTAAGAGTGCTGAAGGATAAACATATAAAAGGATATATAGTATGCGGGGATCAAGATGAAGACTGTTTCGAATCCACGCAGCAATTCGTACAACTATTAAGAGAGAAGAATATAGAACATAAGTATAAAGTTGTGCCTGACTTAGATCATAATTATCCTATTAACTTTGAAGAGCTATTAAAAGAAGCTATTGAATATATAGGAAATGAAAACAATAAGTAGTAAGAAAAAGAGATGCATCATATGTGATGCATCTCTTTTTAGAATTATAAATTAAAAGCATTTGCTAGTAAGCGATAAGACTTTAATTTATGTTCGAATTGATGAGTAATCGTGACAATCATAAATTCGTCAGTATTGTATGCTTTGCTTAAGTTTATTATTTTTTCTTTTACAGAAGACGGATCACCGACAATCATACGTTGACGATTTTCTTTTATACGGAATAAATCATAAGCGCTGTATGAATAATTTTGAGCAGTTTCAATAGAAGGTGTACCAGTAGTTCGTTTTCCTTGCTCTAATAATAAGATTGATAAATCTAAACTAGAAGCAATTTTTTCCGCTTCTTCATTTGTTTCTCCGCATATAACAAAGATGGCAACGATTGAATTAGGCTTATCTCCTAAAAATGAAGGCTGATATTGTTCTTGGTAAGCCCTCATAACTTCAGGGCCTCCGAAGCCGTTAATAAATTGTGCAAATGCGAAAGAAGCTCCGTTGTTTGCAGCAATTTTAGCGCTCTCTCCGCTAGAACCGAGCATCCACATTTCAGGAGATGTTGGGATAACTGGAGTGGCTCTTAAGTTTGCATAGTGATGGTTTTCTGGTACTTGATCATGTAAGTACATTGCAACGTCTGCAATTTGTTCTGGATATTGATCAAGTGAGACCATTTTCCCTTCTTGAAGTGCGCGAGTTGCTATTGGCATACCACCAGGGGCTCTACCAACACCGAGATCGATACGATTTGGATACAGTGCTTCTAGAACACGGAAATTCTCAGCAACTTTATATGGGCTATAATGCGGTAACATAACACCACCTGAACCGACTCTAATACGGTCCGTTTTTGCGGCAATATGAGAAATAAGTATTTCTGGACTTGAACCAGCTAAGCTTACGGAATTATGATGTTCGGATACCCAAAAACGTGTGAATCCGAGTTTTTCAACTTCTTGTGCAAGCGTAACTGTATGTGAAAAAGCTTGGGCTGCTGTGCTACCATCTGAAATAGGTGATTGGTCTAATACACTTAACTTGATCATAGAATATACCTCTCAATCTTAATGTACATCCTATTATATATTTACTTATGAAAAATGCGTAGTGAAATGCTCAAAATGAAAAGCGGATAATCTTATTTCCGCTTTTAACGAGAAAATCCGCGTTCATAATGATTCATTTCGACTAGATTTAAAATATATTCATAGTTGTCAATTTCACGTTTTAGTTGTTCACGTTCTTTTTCAGATAGTGTCATATTGCTAAGTTTTTTACATAAGTTTTGTTTCTTTAATTCTAAATGTTTTTTTGTAGCATCGTAGTCATAAGTATGTTTCATTTTTAACCACTCCTTCTTTGTAGTTGCTATATTATACGAAGTATAAAGAAAAGTGAGATCTGTCTCTTATGTACTTTTAGTGAATATTCAAATTGCAATGGTGTTATGTTTATGGGGATTTATGAATAAAATGCACTAAACCACTAACGTCCATTTGATGAAGTAAGGGGTGGAATTGTGCAGAAAGATATAATGTATAACACTGAAATGGATGAAGCGTTAAAAGTTATAGATAAAGGATTGAAGAAGACGATAAGCCCAAAACAGATTATTGTAGTGGGAGCTGGTATGGCTGGGTTAGTTTCAGCATCTTTATTAAAGGCTGCAGGACATGATGTGAAAATTTTTGAAGCAAATAACCGGGTAGGTGGCCGTATAGAAACGGTTAGAATGGAAGATACCGGATTATATTTAGATGTTGGAGCAATGAGAATTCCGTATACGCATACATTAACGATGGCATATATAAGAAAATTTGGGCTACAGGTGAGACCTTTTATTAATAGGAATGAGACGGATGTTATATACGTAAATGGACGGAAAACGACGTTAAAACAATATGAAAAAGATCCAAGTATTCTAAGATATCCTGTGGAAATGAATGAAGTTGGAAAAACGTCAGAGGAATTATTATTGTTAGCGGTACAGCCCATTATAAATTTTATAAAAAAGAACCCAGAAAAAAATTGGGACGTTGTAGTAAAGGATTTTGGAAGATACTCTACTGGACAATTTTTAAAGTATCATCCTTATCAGTATAATACTTACTTTTCGCCAGTAACAATTGAGATGATCGGTGTTCTATTAGATTTAGAAGGTTTTTTAGAGCGGTCGTTTGTAGAGACTTTACGATTTTTATACATTATGCAAGAGGAGAGCGGATTTTGTGAAATTATGGGCGGGAATGATAGATTACCAAAGTCGTTTTTACCGCAATTAGAAGAAAATATTATATATAATCAAAAATTAATGAAGTTACATCAACACGATAATGGTGTGACAGCTTTCTATCGGAACGAGGAAACTTTTGAATATAGTAGTATTACAGGAGATTTAGTTATTGTTACTATCCCGTTTTCGACAATGCGTTTTGTAGAAGTAGATCCGTTTGATTCTATATCTCATGAAAAATGGAAAGCAATTCGTGAATTACATTACATGCCTGCGACGAAAATAGGAATTCAATTTAAAAGCAGATTTTGGGAAGAACAAGGGCAATTAGGTGGCAGAATTATAACAGATTTGCCAATCCGTTATGCCTATTATCCAAGTCATGGGATTGGAGAAAAAGGACCTGCTATGATGTTAGGTAGCTATACATGGTCTTACGATGCATTGTTATGGGATGGTTTATCAAAAGGCGATCGTATTTATTACACCTTACACAATTTAGCAACGATATTAGGTGGTCAAGTCTATGATGAGTTCATATCTGGAATTTCAAAAAGCTGGACATTGGATCCGTATGCGCTTGGAGGATTTGCACTTTTTCAAGCAGGTCAAGAAACTGAGCTGCAACCAGCGATTGTCAAACCAGAGGGGAGAATATTCTTCGCTGGAGATCATACAACGCTATATCACGGATGGATTCAAGGTGCGATTGAATCTGGAATTCGTGTAGCGGTGGAAGTGAATGAGTAAAAGGTTTTCAATTCAGAAAATTCTTTACTATATAACTTGAGATGGATATTATTATATATAAAAGAAATATAGGGAGTGTTTACAGTGAATCCGTTATTATTCGATTTTCCTTCTGAATTTTATACTGACAGGCTTTTTATTCGAATGCCGAAACCAGGAGATGGTAAAGTTGTATATGATGCAATTCAGGCTTCAATACAAGAACTAAAACCTTGGATGGTGTTTGCACAAAAAGAGCAAACAGAGCAAGAAGTAGAAGAAAGTATTAGAAAATCACATATTCAATTTTTGCAACGTGAAGATTTAAGATTACTAGTATTTTCGAAAGAAACAGGTGAATTTATTGCTTCAGCCGGATTACATCGTATTAATTGGGATATACCTCAATTTGAAATCGGATATTGGATTGATACAAGGTTTAGTGGAAAAGGCTATATGGTAGAGGCTGCAAAAGGTATAACGGATTACGCTTTTTCTGAATTGAAAGCAAACCGTGTAGAAATTCGTTGTGATTCTTTCAATAAGAAGAGTAGAGCGATACCTGAGAAATTAGGCTTTAAGTTAGAAGGTACGTTAGAAAGTGCGAGCGTTGCGGTAGATGGAAACGGATTAAGGGATATGTGTGTATTTGCTATGACTAGAAATACATATGAAAAAGAAGAGCTGTAAGAAAACAGCTCTTCTTTTTATGCATTATGGTACAGGATGTCCATTAGAGCTTTCGAAAATTGTAAACCATTGTTGACGGTCTAAGTTAACTTTTGTAGCAAGAGCGGCAGTTTTTACGCGATCTAATTTACCAGAGCCAACGATAGGCATCATATTAGCTGGATGAGCAAGTAACCAAGCATACATAACTGTATCGATACTAGAAACACCTAACTCAGTAGCAACTTTTTGCACAGTTTCACGTACACGTACGGCGCGTTCTGATTGACCAGTAAAAATCTCCCCACCAGCAAGAGGTGACCAAATCATTGGATTGATTCGTTTTTCTTGGCATAAATCAATTGTCCCTTTTTCAAAATGCTCAAGCTGCAATGCAGAAACTTCAATCTGGTTCGTAATAAGCGGGAAATCTAAGTACGAACTTAACATATTAAATTGTGAAGGTAAGAAGTTAGATACACCGAAGTGACGAACTTTCCCTTCTTGTTTTAATTGTGAAAATGCTTTTGCCACTTCATTTGGATCCATAAAAGGATCGGGACGATGAATAAGTAATACGTCAATATAATCTGTATGTAAATTTTTAAGTGATGCTTCTACACTTTGCATAATATGCTCTGCACTAGTATTGTAGTGAGCAACATATCGCTCTGGAAATTTCGGTGATGGGGGAGCGATTCCACACTTTGTAATAATTTGCATGTTTTCTCGTAAGGAAGGCTTTAATTGTAAAGCTTCGCCAAATAACCCTTCACACGTATATGCGCCGTAAATATCAGCGTGATCAAAAGTAGTAATTCCCATATCCATACAATCTTCAATGAAAGAAAGTAATTCTTGTTTCGTCATATTCCATTCTGCTAAACGCCAAAATCCTTGAATAATACGAGAAAATTCTAGCGTTTCAGCCATTTGAACTCGATCCATTATAAGTCCCCCTTGATGAATAATAATGTTTTGAAAAGGCTTTCTTACTACATGTTATTATATAGTTAATTAGGTGTAGAGACAATAAATATGTTTTGCTACAAAAACGATTTTCTCTATATGCTATAATGTAGAAACATATAGCTATAAGGAGATGTACGAAATGATTCCAGTAACAATATTAACTGGTTTTCTTGGATCTGGGAAAACGACATTATTAAATCGTATTTTATCAGAAAATCACGGTAAGAAATTAGCGGTGATTGTAAATGAAATAGGGCAAATTGGCATTGATAATCAGTTGATTATGAATGTGGAAGAAGAAATTATGGAAATGACAAATGGCTGTTTATGCTGTACTGTACGTGAAGATTTACTCGTTGCTTTAAAACAGTTACTGGACGTAAAAGCAGAAGGGAAAATGGATTTTGATGGTTTAGTAATTGAAACGACTGGCCTTGCAAATCCAGGCCCAATTATTCAAACATTCTTTTTAGATCCAGTCATTCAATCTGCTTACCAAATTAACGGTGTTGTAACGGTAGTAGATAGTTATCATATACATAAACATTTTGAAAAAGGATTAGAAGCAAAAGAGCAAATTGCGTTTGCTGATGTCGTTTTAGTAAATAAATTAGATTTAATTGAAGAGAATGAGAAAGAAAATCTCTTGCATGAAATTCAAGGAATTAACCCGACTGCAAAGTTAATTGAGGCGACTAACTGTGAGGTAGATATACCATCTTTATTACAAATCCAAACGTTTAAAACGAAAGATACGTTGCAAATTTACCCTCATAAAGAACATAACCACTTAGAAGGTGTGAAATCATTTGTATTACGTGAAGAACGTCCGCTGGATTTACAAAAGCTTAATGAGTGGATGTCAGCTGTCGTTCAAGAGCTAGGGGAATATTTATATCGTTACAAAGGAATTTTATCGATAGATGGAGTAGATAAACGTATCGTTTTCCAAGGTGTACATACGTTATTTGCTGCTTCGTACGATAGAGAGTGGCAAGAGGGCGAAGAGCGAGTAAGTGAAGTAGTTTTTATCGGAAGAGATATTAATAAAGAGTGGTTCCAAGAACATTTCGAGGAGTGTGTGAAATAAGTCTGCGTAAATTGCAGGCTTATTTTTTATGAGCATTCTATTAGATTGCAAAACAGAATTCAATAAGGGAGAGAAACTAAAAATTGATAAATGTATAATAAAAAGCCTGTTTTCACAGGCTTGTATTTTCGTCTATTAGTAACTCCATTACAACACCTACAACTGGACCTTCATCATCAATATCCCCATTTAAGCGGAAACCAAATGATTCATACAGTCCCATTGCAAGTTTGTTGTCTGGATGTAAACTTAAGTAAATTATTTTGCATTCAAATTTTTCTTGTAAGAATTGAATGAGTAAGCGAAGGAAACGTTTTGCGTATCCTTTTCCTTGATATTGTTGGTCAATCATAAAGCGATCGAGCCATACACTTTTATGTTTTACTGAATACCATCCATACATTGCGTATCCTACAAGTGTTTCTCCATCATATAAACCTACTGACGTTCCGTTTCCTTCATATAATGATTCTGCTAAAGAAAACGCGTTACTTTCAATAAATTGTTGCTGATCTTTTGCGACGTCTAAAGCAACTACTGAACGCCAATTTTTTGCTGTTACTTCACAAATGTGAAGATTCATAATTCCAACTCACCTTCTAAATTAATATAGCTTTAAAGCTAATATGGATAATTTTACTTGTTATTTTGGTCAAGTCAAGGATAAATACATAAAAAGGCAGCTGAATAACAAATTCAGCTGCCTAGAAAATATAATGGATTAGTTTGTTGCTTCTTTCAATGTATTTACGTTTTCTTCCATTAAAGTAAAGTAATCTTTATTATTTTTTGCATCATCTTCAGAAATAGTAGCTAAGTGATTTAAGCGTAAAACTTTTGTACCAGTTTCTTTTTGAATTACGGATGCTACTTTTGGAGTAGAGAATGTTTCGAATAAAATATATTTTAGATTATGTTCTTTTACTGTTTTTGTAATGTCAGCAAGCTGCTTTTGAGATGGTTCATCAGAAGCTGAAATTCCAGCGATAGGAATTTGTTTTAGGCCGTATCGTTGTTCCCAGTAACCATAGGCAGCATGAGAAACTAAAATTTCTTTCGTTTTTGCGTTCGCTACAGCTGCCTTAAATCCATCGTCTAAATCAGTAAATTTAGTTTGAAGTGCTGCAAAGTTTTTTTCGAATTCTTGTTTATGTTCAGGTTGTAATTCTACAAGTGCATTTTTAATTTTTTCTGCCTGTTTCATTGCTAGAGTAGGATCTAACCAAACATGCGGGTCTTTATCGTGATGATGTTCATCTTCTTTATGGCCATCTCCATGATCATGATGCTCTTCTTCAGTAGAAGCACGAAGCTCAATACCTTTAGATGCATTTACAATTTTAACATTTTCTTTTTGTAATGTTTTTTCCATTTTTTCAGCAAATGGTTCTAATTCAGCGCCGTTATAAACAAATAAATCGGCTTTTGCAACTTGTACTGTTTGTTTTTGACTTGGTTCAAATGTATGTGAATCTGCACCAGGTGGGTAAATCGCTTCAACATTTACATAGTCGCCACCGATTTTCTTTGCGAAATCAGCAAGTGGGAAAATCGTTGTATAAACTGTTAGCTTTCCATCTTTCTTGGCATTACTTTCTTTTTTATTTGAGCAGCCAGCGAAAATTAAGGTAAAAATAAGTAAGAATGAAAATATAGTCAATCTTTTAGGCATGAAGTTCTCCTCTTTTCTTTTTTACGGATATATTTTCCCCAATTATAGAAGAAAAATATCATTTTAATACAAAACGGAATAATTACGTTTTAGTTTGCGAACTTAGTATAATACATCTTTAATAAAGTTGCAATAAATAATAATCATTCCGATTTGTTTTTGTTATAAAGTTGTCAAATATAGGTGTATTATTTTTGCAAATGCATGCATATGTGACAACGCTGTTTTCATATATTGAAAAGGAGGTAAAGAGGGGGATGAGCGCTTGGGTTACTTAATGGAAGCTATTTTATTAATATTAGCGGTAGTATTGCCATTATCTTTCGTATTAATTTTTTTAAGAAAATTAATAAGTAATTTAGGGGACGCTACAACAATAACGAAATTACAAGAGAGAGATGAGAAAAAAGAGTGAGTAAAGCACTATGCGTACGCATAGTGTTTTACTTGTGGTAAAATAAGAGCAGGAAACTCCTAAAGGTTGTATTTTACTAAAGGAGAGAAAAGTAAAATAAGAGGTATATGCATATATGAATAAGCGAACAGCGTTAATACTTGGTGCAAGTGGTTTAGTTGGACAAGAGATAACGCGTCTATTACTTGGATCAGATTACTACGATTCGGTTACTATTTTTGTAAGAGAGCCAATGCAATTGCAACATGAGAAGTTACAGCAGAAACAAGTTGATTTTTCGGTATTAGAGGAATATAAAGAGTTCTTTGCTGTGGATGATGTTTTTAGTTGCTTAGGAACAACAATAAAAAAAGCAAAAACAAAAGCAAATTTTAAAAAAGTAGATTATGAATATACGTTACGAGCTGCGTGTTTAGCTGAAAAACAAGGGGTACAAAATTTCCTTGTCGTGTCTTCTATGGGAGCGAATCCTAAATCATTCTTCTTTTATTCACAAGTGAAAGGAAAAATGGAAGAAGAATTGCAAAAGTTAGTGATTGGTGGTATTCACATTTTTAGACCATCATTATTAGTAGGAAATCGACAAGAATTTCGTTTCGGCGAACGAATGGCTGAAAAGTTATCTCGTATTATTCCGTTTATCTTTAAAGGAGCTTTCAAAAAATATAAACCAATTTCAGCTAAAGATGTGGCGAAAGGGATGTATATAACCGCGCTACGAGAAGAATCGGGTATCCATACTTATAATTCAAATGAAATTACAACGATAGAATAAATAAAACCGAGAAGAATGACTTCTCGGTTTTATTTATTCGTATGAATTTTTCCTGGTGCTCGCTTATATTGGTGAGGTTCTTGCAATTCAAAGCCAAGTTCATTGGCCGCTATTCTCGGAAAATACGGATTGCGAA
This sequence comes from Bacillus sp. M13(2017), assembly GCF_002218325.1. Taxonomy (NCBI): domain Bacteria; kingdom Bacillati; phylum Bacillota; class Bacilli; order Caryophanales; family Bacillaceae; genus Bacillus; species Bacillus sp. M13(2017). The sequence goes on from NZ_KZ268505.1 coordinate 287,665, forward strand.
GTAATTCACGTCCGATGAAAATTAAATCTGCTTCGTTATTATTTAAAATTTGCTCTGCTTGTACTCCGGTCGTAATCAATCCAACTGCACCAGTTGCAATGTTAGCATGCTCTTTAATATGTTTGGCATATTGTACTTGATAACCGGGATACACATCAATATGTGCTGGTACAACTGCGCCAGAACTACAATCGATTAAATCTATTCCCTGTTCTTTCATCCACTTTGTATACTGAACGTAATCTTGAACCGTTAGCCCGTCAGGATGATAATCATTTGCTGAAATACGAACGAATATTGGTCCGTCCCAAACTTCATTTATCGAGTCAATGATTTCGCGTAAGAAACGATAGCGGTTTTCAGGTGAACCACCATATTCATCAGTCCGCTTATTGGAAAGCGGAGAAAGAAATTCATTAATAAGATAACCATGAGCACCGTGTATTTCAATAACATCAAATCCAGCTTGTTTTGATCGTACTGCAGCTTGCTGAAAAGCTAATACGGTATCTTTAATTTGGTGTTTGCTCATTTCTATTGGCATTTTCATTGTTTCATTAAATGGAATGGCTGAAGGAGCTAACGCATCTGTTTCTAGTTCTGCTTTTCTTCCGGCGTGAGCGAGTTGAATGGCAGCTTTTGCACCATTATCATGTATAAAAGTAGTCGTTTTATGTAAGCCTTCAATTAAACTGTTATCCCAAATGCCTAAGTCTTTATTTGAAATTCGACCTTCAGGTAACACGGCTGTTGCTTCAATCATAACTAAACCAACTTGACCGGCAGCTCTTGTTCTATAATGAATGAGATGGAAATTCGTTACTTGGCCATCCCCGTTTTCCGATGAATACATGCACATAGGTGACATAACAATCCGGTTTTTTAATGTAACGTCCTTAATTGTATAAGGTGAAAAAAGTTCGGAATTCATCCAATAGCCTCCTAGATTGAATTTTCTTACATTGTATCATTCTCTTTTTTGTTTCTCTAATAAAACGCTTATACGAAAAATTTTGTATATTCGTGTTACAATGACTAATATGAACTGAATTGGAGGATGGCATATGTACCAGGCTTATTATGAAAGCGAAGTAGGTTTGCTTGAAATTACAGCGAATCAAGAAGGAATTACGTCTGTTATATTTGTTGATGAACGACAAGAAGAAAATAAAAATGAAATGATAGAACAATGTATAAATGAGTTAGATGAATATTTTAAAGGGAAAAGAAAAGAGTTTACGGTCCCGCTGTCTGCGGAGGGAACAGCATTTCAAAAAAATGTATGGGATGCACTTTATACTATTCCGTACGGCGTAAGTGCTTCATATTTAGATATTGCAGAGAAAGTTGGAAATACAAAAGCTGTACGGGCAATAGGAGGGGCAAATAGTCGGAATCCAATTTCAATAATTGTTCCATGTCACCGTGTAATAGGGAAGAGTGGAAAGCTTGTTGGATATGCTGGTGGTTTATGGAGGAAAGAGTGGTTATTAAAACACGAAGGTATTTTGAAATGACGTATGGATGGGAAGAGGGATTGTTTTGAAATGTATAAATTGTGGGCAACCTTGCGAGGAGGAACAGTTAAATTGTGCAAGTTGTCAGCGAAACTTGGATAATGAACAAGAGGAAGGTAGCTCGTTAATAGATAAAGAACTAGAAGTATATGTAGGGAGACAATATCCGTATTACAAAAGGAAATGGGAGCTTGAGAATAAGCGGATTGCTAGGTGGAGCTGGAATGGTTGGGCTGCTATTTTCAATATAGGCTGGCTAGGATATCGTAAGTATTATGTACCAGCTGCTTTATTTATGTTGTTATTAGTAGCGTGTGATGCATTTTCGTATTATATGGGGTTTAATGTAGCGTTGCCAATCATTAATATGGTGCCTCTTACGTTTTTATTACTCATTTTTATTCTGTTTGGAATGGGGATTTTTGCAAATGGATTATACTATCAATTTGCGGAAAGACGTATATACCGAATAAAAGCAAGAGAAATAAAAGATAAATCAGTTGAAAACTATCTAATCAATGATAGCGGCGGAACGAGCAAAATGGGAGCGACAATTGTTACTATTTTAGCAGTTGCTAGCATATTTTTTAGTCATTTCTTTTTTCCGACTGATCGAGACGTTATTCAAAAGGTTCGTACAAGCTCGCTTTATGAATATCCTTTCTTTTCAATAGGTGAATCTTTCGAAAATTATTTTCAAAATTCAGGTTGGATATATTATCGTGGAACGGAAGGGTTAGAATTAGTAGAATTCCAAGGATATAACACCGGAACGCCAAGACAAAAGGTGAAGATTCAATTTGTTGTCGATTATAAATTAGGTGAAGTGGAACCATACTCACTTATGGTTAATGGTGAATCTAAAACTGAAGAAGAGTTTTTGAAGCTGATGGAAGAAATATTTAAAGTTCAAAATCCATTTGATATAGAGGATGGATTACAAGTAAATGCTATTCAAGAAAGCGGCTGGAAAGAAATTTCTGATCGCTTTTTTCTATGTTTGTTAAAATAAATATTTAAAATAATCAGAATCTTTTGTATAATGAAATATATTATATAGGATTTAACTTATACATATAGATTGGGGGAAGGAAGAATGAAGAGAAAGACAACAACAATTGCTGCACTTGCGTTAACGACGAGTGTATTGGTTGCAGGATGTGGGAATGGTGAGAAGGCTTCGACAACGAAGAAAGAATCGAATAAGGGAATGGCCGATAAACAAGTTTTAAATTTGCTAGAAACAGCTGAAATTCCTTCAATGGATACATCTAAATCAACGGATTCTGTATCTTTCCGTGTATTTGTAAATGCAATGGAAGGTTTATATCGTCTAGATAAAGATAATAAACCAACACCAGGTATGGCAAAAGATGTGAAGATTAGTGAAGATAAAAAGACATATACATTTGAATTACGTGATGCGAAATGGTCAAATGGTGATCCAGTTCGAGCACAAGATTTTGTATATGCATGGCAACGTACATTAGATAAAGCAATAGCGGCAGAATATGCATTCATTTTATTTGATGTGAAAAATGCACAGAAAGTAAATAAAGGTGAATTACCAGCAGATCAATTGGGTGTTAAAGCGAAGGATGATAAAACGTTGGTAGTAGAATTAGAGCAACCAGCACCTTATTTTCTTGAGCTTACGTCGTTCCCTACATTTTTCCCATTAAATGAAAAATATGTGAAAGAGCAAGGAGATAAATACGGATTAGAAGCAGATAAATTAGTATATAATGGACCATTTACAATGAGTCAATGGAAACATGAACAAAATTATCAGTTGAAGAAAAATCCTAATTATTGGGATAAAGATACTGTAAAGTTAGACGAAATTAATGTAAGTATTGTGAAGGAAACAAGCACGGGAGTAAATTTATATGATAGTGATCAAGCAGATCGAGTTATTTTAACTTCTGAATTTGTTGATAAATATAAAAAGAATAAGCCAGATGAATTTAAAACGAAGTTAGATCCACGCATATATTTCTTACGTTTTAACCAAAAAAATGCAACATTTAAAAACCAAAAGGTACGTGAAGCGATTGATTTAGCATACGATAAAAAAGGAATTGCTGATGTCATTTTAAATGACGGTTCATTGCCAGCATATTTCTTAGTACCTGAAAAATTCACGACAGGTCCGGATGGAAAAGATTTCCGCTCTGTAAATAAAAACTTCCGTGATAGTAAAGATAATGCAGAGAAAGCAAAAAAATTATGGGAAGAAGCGAAGAAAGAGCTTGGTCAAGATACAATTACGGTTGAATTACTAAACGATGATAACGGTAGCCGTAAAAAAGTGGGCGACTTTATTAAGGAAGAACTAGAGAAAAACTTGCCTGGTATTAAAGTGAATTTGAAACAGCAACCATACAAGCAGAAGCTAGATTTAGAAAAGAAATTCCAATATGAATTCTCATTATCTGCATGGAGCCCTGATTATCCGGATCCAATGACTTATATTGATATGTTTGTTACTGGAAGCTCATTTAATGAAATGGATTATTCTAATCCGAAGTATGATGATTTAGTAGCGAAATCAAAAGGAGAGCTATTAAAAGATGATAAAGCACGCTGGAATGCACTTGCGGAAGCTGAAAAAATCTTAATTGGTCAAGACGCAGCAATTTCTCCTACGTACCAACAAAGTACAGCTTATTTAGAGAAGCCGTTTGTAAAAGACATTGCTAACCATACGTTTGGTGGGGACTTCAGTTATAAATGGGCATATATTACAAAAAAATAGTATAATAAAAGATGAGTGAATTTTCGCTCATCTTTTATTTGTATAAGGAGGAATTATAGTTGTTAAGGGGAATCAATCATATTTGTTTTTCGGTATCTAATTTAGAAAACTCTATTATGTTTTATGAAAAAGTATTAGAAGGAGAATTATTAGTTAAAGGAAGGGAATTGGCTTATTTTAACATATGTGGAGTGTGGATAGCGCTTAATGAAGAGACGCATATTCCGAGAAATGAGATTCATCAATCTTATACGCACATTGCATTTTCTGTTGAACAAGAAGACTTTAAATGTCTAATAAAGCGATTAGAAGAAAATGATGTTCATATTTTACAAGGAAGAGAACGTGATGTAAGAGATTGCGAATCTATATACTTTGTTGATCCTGACGGTCATAAATTTGAATTTCACTCAGGGACACTGCAAGACCGTTTAAATTATTATAGAGATGAGAAACCTCATATGACATTTTATTAGGGAGGGATAGTATTTGCATGCACTTATAATTGGTGGAACAGGAATGCTAAAGAAAGTTTCTATGTGGCTTTGTGAGAAAGGATTTTATGTTTCTATTATCGGGCGAGACGAAGTGAAATTAGAAAATGTTAAGCAAATGAGTTCTGCACCAGAAAATATTACATGCCTTTCGTTAGATTATCATAATGATGAAGATGTAAAGCTAGCTATTAAAAGTACAATTAAGAAAAATGGCCCGATCACATTAGTTGTTGCATGGGTACACACAAGTGCAAAACATGCACTATCAAATATTTGTAAAGAACTAGATTTGTCGTCTAAAACATATAGTTTATTTCATATTTTAGGTAGTAAAGCATCACGTATGCCTGCACAAAAAATGGGGAGTACGCGATGTATTTATCATAGAATTATTTTAGGTTTTATTTTAGAAGATACATATGGAAAATGGCTTACTCATGAAGAGATAGCTGATGGAGTTATAAAAGGGATTGAAAGTAAACGAGCGGAGTGGATTGTAGGGAGAGTTGAACCGTGGGAATTACGACCAACATGGTGAGGGGGAGTAAGAAATGAAAACAACTATATATGTAACAAGGCATGGTGAAACAGAGTGGAATGTAGCGAAGCGAATGCAGGGACGAAAAAATTCTGCTTTAACTGAAAATGGTATAGTTCAGGCGAAACAATTAGGAAATCGAATGAAAGATTTACCAATCCATGCGATCTATAGTAGTCCGAGCGAAAGAACACTTCATACGGCAGAGTTAATAAAGGGGGAACGTGATATACCCATTATAGCGGATGAGCATTTCTATGAAATCAACATGGGTATATGGGAAGGAGAAACAATCGCGGATATAGAAAAGCAATTTCCAGAAGAAGTACATCTATTTTGGAATGAGCCACATCTTTTTCAGTCAACATCAGGCGAAAATTTTGAGGCCGTTTATGAAAGAGTAATTGAAGGGGTGCATCTTCTTTTAGAGAAGCATAAAGGACAAAACATATTGATTGTTTCTCATGCGGCAGCAGCAAAATTACTTGTAGGGCATTTCGCGCGAATTGAAATAGAAAATGTGTGGGATGATCCATTTATGCATAGTGCCAGTTTGAGCATAATAGAATTTGAAGAGGGTATTGGTAAAGTGAAACAATTTGCAGATATAAGTCACTTTCAATAAATATAAAAAAGGCCGCAAAACGGCCTTTTTTTGGTGGTATAAAAACTAGCAGTTACGTTTTTTATACCAGAAGTGATCGAATTTCTTATTTTTGCAAGATGGGAATTTATGTCCGCCTTTGCAATCATTCCATTTGTGTCCGCTATCGTGACAGTCTTTACCATGATCACATGAATCATCGCAAGAGCCACCGTGTCCGTTAGGGAAGAACTCGCATTTTTTACAGTAACATCGTTTAGTCCAGTAAAATTTCTTTTCAAAGCGTACACATTTTGTAACGAAAGTACAATGTTTTCTACGCGTACGTTTTGTAACTAAAACGCATTCTTTTCTACGTGTTACTTTCGTAACGAACGTCCATTTTTGAACGCGTACGCGAGTACATTTCGTAACAAATGTCCATTTTTTTACATGAGTACATTTTGTAACGAAAGTACAATGTTTCACACGAGTACATCTTGTTCTTGGGCAATTACAATCATCGCTACATTCAACTTTTGAAGAGCAATCATCATCGCATTCAAAAGTACTTGGATCTTGGTGTAAGAAATCCTCCATCCCAGCACTTTTGATTTCTTCAACAGCTTTTCTAATATCACGTTTCATAGAAATCCTCCTTATCATGTATTAAGTTGAAAAGGTATTCTTTTTCCTTAACATGATATGTATATAGGCATCTTTCTGAACAGGACAAGAGTGTAATTTTCTATAAATAGATGATAGCGGATGTATGGACAAGACAAGGCGCATACATTGAATGAAGAGAACTGAGAAGGGATGAGAAAACATGCTGCCTTCATATGATTTTTTTGTTCATCCAATGTACTTAGTGGAATTGAAAAAGGACATTTGGTCAGATAGTCCAGTGCCAGCAAAATTAACTTATGGAAAAAAGAAGTATGATATTGATATCGTATACCGAGGAGCTCATATTCGCGAATTTGAGAAAAAGTCTTATCATGTTATGTTTTATAAGCCTAAAAAATTTCAAGGTGCGAAAGAGTTTCATTTGAATTCGGAGTTTATGGATCCGTCTCTCATACGAAATAAATTATCTTTAGATTTTTTTCATGATATTGGTGTACTTTCGCCAAAATCACAACATGTATTTATAAAAATTAATGGTCAAATTCAAGGTGTGTATTTACAGTTAGAATCCGTTGATGAAAATTTTTTGAAAAATAGAGGATTACCGAGTGGTTCTATTTATTATGCGATAGATGATGATGCGAATTTTTCATTAATGAGTGAACGAGATAAAGATGTTAAGACGGAGCTTTTTGCGGGTTATGAATTTAAATATTCGAATAAAAATAGTGAAGAACAATTGAGTGAATTTGTATTTCAAGCGAATACTTTGACGAGGGAAGCCTATGAAAAAGAAATTGGGAAGTTTCTACATGTAGATAAATATTTACGATGGTTAGCAGGAGTTATTTTTACGCAAAACTTTGATGGTTTTGTTCATAACTATGCACTATATCATAACGATGAAACAAACTTATTTGAAGTTATACCGTGGGATTATGATGCGACTTGGGGGCGAGATGTACAAGGGAGACCACTTAATCATGAATATATTCGCATTCAAGGGTATAATACGTTAAGTGCAAGATTGCTAGACATACCTGTATTTAGAAAGCAGTATCGAAGTATTTTAGAAGAAATATTAGAAAATCAATTTACAGTTTCGGTTATGAGGCCGAAAGTAGAAGGGTTGTGTGAATTGATTCGTCCATATTTACTACAAGATCCATACATGAAAGAAAAATTAGAAACATTTGATCAAGAGGCTGATATGATTTATGAATATATAAATAAAAGAAGAAAATATATACAAGACCACTTACATGAATTGGATTAATTTTGAAAGAGATTGAAACGTTATCAATCTCTTTTTTTTGTATAATAAAGATGTATCAATAAAAATGAAGTAATATATTTCATAGAGAATGGGGATGCGGATATATGAAAATTAAATGGATTGATTGGGTAAAACAAATACAATCTATAGCTCAAGCGGGTTTAACGTATTCTAAGGATGTGTATGATATTGAGCGTTTCCAGCAATTACGAGATATTTCTATTTCAATGATGTCACATTACACGAAAACAGATTGGGAAGTCGTAGAGAAATTATTTGCAAGTGAGACAGGCTATCAAACACCTAAAGTTGATATAAGAGCAGTTATTTTTCAAAATGAAAAGTTATTATTTGTGAAAGAAAAAAGCGATGGGAAATGGGCATTGCCAGGTGGATGGGCTGATGTCGGTTATACGCCAACCGAAGTTGCAGCAAAAGAGGTTTTTGAAGAGACTGGTTATGAGGTAGATCATTTTAAGTTACTAGCTATATTTGATAAAGAAAAACATCAACCATCTCCATCGGCAACGCATGTATATAAGATTTTCATTGGATGCGAGATTATTGGTGGAGAAAAGAAAACTAGCATTGAAACAGAAGAGGTGGAGTTTTTTGGTGAAAATGAATTGCCTAATTTATCATTTGCTAGAAATACAGAAGACCAAGTTAAAGAGATGTTTGCCTACATGAAAGACCCGCAGAAAGAGAAATTAATAGATTAATCCTGCTTGAATTGTACATATTGTTAAAATGAAGATATTGGCAGATTGCAGCCTTTATGTAATAATGGGATGGTATGTGAAGAAAAAAGGAGATAAAAAAGAACATGTTAGCAAACATAATAGATCAGTTATTGCAATTTTTTGCAAGCTTAGGTTACTTTGGGGTAGCTCTTGCTTTAATGATTGAAGTAATCCCAAGTGAAATTGTACTTTCGTATGCTGGCTTTTTAGTAGCGAATGGTAAAATTAGTTTTGTTGGTGCAGTTATCGCCGGAACGATTGGTGGTACTTTAGCACAAATCTTTTTATACTGGCTTGGATACTACGGAGGGCGTCCGGTTGTAGAGAAATATGGGAAGTATCTACTTATTAATAAACATCATTTAGACATAGCGGAAGGTTGGTTTAAGCGTTATGGAGCAGGCGTAATATTTTCTGCGCGCTTTATCCCAGTAGTACGTCATGCGATCTCTATTCCAGCAGGACTAGCTAAGATGCCATTAAAACTATTTACACTTTATACGGTTGTAGCGATCATTCCGTGGTCAATTCTATTTATATACTTAGGTGAAAAACTAGGTGGGAATTGGCGACAAATTAAAGAGTATGCATCTGATTACACACATTACATAATTATAGGAGCTGTTCTTTTTATTGCTCTATACTTTGGTTTAAAGTATTTCAAAAAGAAAAAAGCAGCGCGTTAAAGTCAATGATTTTTCATTGGCTTTTTTTATTTGTTTCGGTTCGGTTCTAAAAAAAAAGAGTTGTCCATAATGTATAATAATAAAGCGTAGCGGAGGAATGTGATGAAAGGGTCACCGTTTATACGTGGAACGATATTTTTAACGATGGCAACGATGATATCAAAAATGTTAGGATTTATATATGTTATACCATTTACAGCAATGGTCGGTACGAGTGGATACGTTTTATATACGTATGCATATCGCCCTTATACAATTATGCTCAGCATTGCGACAATGGGATTACCACTTGCAGTTTCAAAAATGGTATCAAAATATGATCAACTGAATGATTATCATACGGTTAAGAGAGTGTTGAAAAGTGGAATCGTGTTTATGTTTATAATGGGAGTCATTTCGTGTTTTACGTTATATATGCTAGCTCCGCATTTAGCTAAGCTTGTCATCGATGGGAATGATCAAACGGGGAATAGTGTAGGAGCGGTTACTACTAATATTCGAATTGTAAGTTTTGCGTTAATACTTGTGCCAGTAATGAGTTTATTAAGGGGCTTCTTTCAAGGATTCCAATCGATGGGGCCTTCTGCATTAAGTGTAGTTGTAGAGCAATTTTTTCGGGTTTTAACCATTTTAATAGGAAGCTTTGTCGTTTTATATATTTTAAAAGCATCTGTCTCGCTAGCAGTTGGTATTTCAACATTTGGTGCCTTTATGGGAGCGGTAGGTGGATTAACTGTTTTAAGTGCGTATTATATGAGAAGGAGAAGGCACTTAAAGAAAAAAGAAATGGCAAGTATATCACAAACAACGAAATCTTTTTTCTCGCTTTATAAGGAGCTCTTTACATATTCTATTCCTTTTGTTGTGGTGGGCTTAGCAATTCCGTTGTATCAGACGATTGATACATTTACAATTAATAAACTACTTATACAAATAGGGTATATGCAAGGAGAAGCGGAAAAAATTAATGCGATAATTGGTCTTGTTCAAATGGTTGTGCTCATCCCGGTATCCGTTGCCACAGCTTTTAGTATGTCTCTCGTACCAGAGATGACGAAAGCTTACACAGCAGGAAATACGAAGCTATTGTACAAACATTTTACGAGAACAAATGTATTAGTAGTAGCGATTACGGTACCGGCGGCAATTGGAATGATGGTGTTAGCCAAACCTGTATATACTCTTTTATTCGGTGCTGGAAATGATCCAGAGGTGGGGAGAATCATTTTACAGTATTATGCTCCTGCTTGCATACTATTTTCTCTTTTTACAGTAACGGCTGCTATGCTACAAGGAATCAATCAACAGCAGAAGACGGTGCTAGGACTAGTGATTGGAATTATTATGAAGATAGTTCTAAATATTGTATTGCTTCCGTATTTCGATTATGTAAGTTTTATCATTTCAACATACGCGGGCTATACGATTTCAGTCGGGTTTAACTTGTGGATGCTTTCTAAATATGTTATAAAGGCAACATAAGCTTTTAAGGCAGAGAGCACTCTGTCTTTTTCTATGTTTATCCCGCTTTAACGGGCAGTGAGACCCTCACCTCAAAATGCAGCGAAAGAAAAGAAGTTTGGTTGGGGGGCGGGCTGCCCGTAAAATCCCGATTTGTGAGGGCTAATAATCAGCGGGGGATAAAGCTACCTACTGATTAAAGTTTCACTTTATAATATTTTTCCTATAAAAACGTTTTCAAAATAATTTTTCTATTGAAATTTAAACGTATGTTTCATATGCTGAGAATGTCGGTTTAAAAACTGTGATTTAAGAGAGGTAGATTCCTACATGTAAAAAGAATCGGGGTGATAGTATGTTAAATATATATTTAACAGACCGAAACGGAAAACTACAAGAGATTGAGGAAATGCAAAAGGGATGCTGGATTAATGTACTTCATCCAACAGAAGAAGAAATTCAATATCTAGTACAAACTTTAAATGTAGACTTAGATTTCATTAAAGATCCTTTGGATGATGAAGAACGCTCTCGTATTGAAAAGGAAGACAATAATACTTTAATTATCGTGGATATTCCGACAGTTAGACATGACGAAGAAGGAAATTCGATTTATGACACGATTCCAATAGGTATGATTGTGATGCCGGATTGTTTTGTTACAATTTGCTTAGAAGAGAATCCAATTTTTGAACGTTTTATTAATCAACGTATTAAAGAATTTTATACGTTTAAGAAGACGCGCTTTGCACTTCAGCTCTTATATACGATTTCTACTTATTATTTAAGATACTTAAAGCAAATAAATCGAAAAACAATTGATTTAGAGCATCAATTAAATAAGTCGATGAAAAATAAAGAGATTTTCACATTGCTAGGCCTTGAGAAAAGTTTAGTATACTTTACGACGTCATTAAAGGCTAATAAAATTGTAATTCAAAAGTTAATGCGTAACAGTACATTTTTAAAAATGTATGAAGACGATCAAGATTTATTAGAAGATGTATTAATTGAAAATAAACAGGCTATTGAAATGGCGGAAATATATAGTCACATTTTAAGTGGAATGATGAATACTTTTAGCTCCGTTATATCAAATAATTTAAATAGTGTTATGAAACTGTTAACGTCAATTACAATCATTTTATCTTTACCGACGATGGTTTCTAGTTTCTTTGGAATGAACGTAAAGGTTCCATTTGAAGGTGAGGCTCAAGGTTTTGTAATTGTACTCATAATATGTGCAACATTATCTTGCGCTTTAGCATTTGTATTTTGGAAGAAACGTTACTTTTAACGATAGGAAAGCTGCTCTAGCATAGTTATACAACTGCGCTAGAGCAGCTTTTTTGCTATGAAATCTCAAATTTTGAATAGAATATAACTTGTACAATGTAATGTATATAAAGGGTATGTATTCCATATAAACCTTGTCCAATTAATGAAATGGGGTTAAAATTACATATTGTTAATGAAAAGTTGGAGGAAATACATCATGGAATTGTTTCAATTACCGAAAGCATTCCTGCAAATGAATACAATTTTTATCTCCATATTAATCGAGGCACTTCCTTTCGTGCTCATTGGTGTATTTATTTCAGGATTCATTCAAATGTTTGTTACAGAAGATATGGTAGCAAAATGGATGCCGAAAAACCGATTTCTGTCTGTTTTAATGGCTACTTTTTTAGGGATGATGTTTCCGGGCTGTGAATGTGGAATCGTTCCGATTGTAAGGCGATTAATCGGAAAAGGGGTTCCGCCATATGCTGGAATTGCATTTATGTTAACTGGGCCAATTATTAATCCAGTTGTTTTATTTGCAACATACGTTGCCTTTGGAAGTAGTATGCACATGGTATGGTATCGTTCTATTGTAGCGATTATTGTAGCCATTATCGTTGGAATTATATTATCATTTATGTTTAAAGAACATCAATTAAGAGATGATCACTTCCCAGAAGTGAATCATAAGCGTCCATTACGTAAAAAAATGTGGGATGTGTGTACGCATGCTGTTGAGGAATTTTTCTCGATGGGAAAATATTTAGTATTAGGTGCGTTAATTGCGGCTGCAGTTCAAACGTTTGTACAAACTTCAACACTTCTTGCTATAGGACAAGGGCCGTTCTCTTCACCAGCTGTTATGATGGGACTTGCTTACATTTTATCACTTTGTTCAGAAGCAGATGCATTTATTGCTTCGTCATTCCAAAGTACATTTTCAACAGCATCACTTGTCGCGTTCCTTGTTTACGGACCAATGGTGGATATTAAAAATATGTTTATGATGCTTGCGACATTTAAAACAAAATTTGTAATTGTCGTTACAGTTACAGTTACACTTGTTGTTTATGCAAGCTCACTACTCATTTATGCGATAGGGTGGTAGGTTATGTTTCGAGCGTATATATTATTAGGTTTTACAATATTAATTGCGCAGCTTCATATTTCAGGCAATATTACGAAGTATATCAATATGAAGTATGCCTATTTATCAACAACAGCAGCTATTATTTTAGGATTCTTAACGATTGTTCAAATTATTATCGTTTTCCAAAAAGAACATCAAAAAGAGAAGGAACAGCACAATTGTGGTTGCGATCATAGCCATTGCGGACATGATCATTCAAAAGATGAGAATACGTGGTGGAAAAAAGCATTTTCGTACACATTGTTTTGTTTTCCGATAGTCACAGGATTGTTTTTCCCGATTGCAACATTAGATTCCGACATTGTTAAGGCGAAGGGATTTCATTTTCCAGTAGCACAAGCAGAAAGTAAAGATCCATTTATGACAAGGCAATTTCTAAGACCTGATACGAGCATTTATTACGGGAAAGAAGGATACCGAGGTGTAATGGAAAAAGGTAAAAAAGAATTTGTTACGAAAGATAGTATTAATTTAAAAGACGAAGATTTTCTAAAAGGGATGGAGACAATTTATAATTATCCTGGTGAGTTTACTGGGAAAAAATTATCCTATAAAGGGTTTGTTTTCAGAGATGATTCATCTAAAAAAGAACAATACTTCTTATTCCGTTTCGGTATTATACATTGCGTAGCAGATTCTGGTGTGTATGGTATGTTAGTGAAAAAACCAGAAGGTGTAGAGTGGAATAATGATGACTGGATTCAAGTAGAAGGAGAGATAACTACTGAGTTTTATCAGCCGTTTCATGCAAATATTCCTGTATTAGAAGTAACAAAATGGAATAAAGTTGAACAGCCGAAAGAACAATATGTATTTAGAGGAGCCGATTGATAAAATCGGTTCTTTTTTGTGGACTAAAAGTTCTGAATGTTGTTAATATTAAATGTGTAGTTCATTTAGTATAGTGACTATTAAAATGTTAGGGATAAATCATTAAAGGGGTGATAACAATGACGGAAGTAAAAGGAAAAACTGCCAATGAGTCAAGAGTGTTCAAAACGAGCCGAGTATTTCCAACAGATTTAAATGATCATAACACGCTATTTGGTGGGAAGATATTAGCGGAGATGGATATGGTTGCTTCTATTTCAGCATCCAGACATTCGAGAAAGGAATGTGTCACAGCATCTATGGACTGGGTTGATTTCTTACATCCTGTTCGTTCTTCAGATTGTGTTAGTTATGAATCTTTCGTAATTTGGACGGGGAGAACTTCGATGGAAGTGTTTGTGAAGGTAGTGGCTGAAGATTTAATCTCAGGTGAGAAGCGTATAGCGGCAACGTCATTTGTTACTTTTGTTGCACTTAGTAAGGAAAATAATCCAGTTCCTGTACCGCGTGTTATCCCTGAAACAGAAGAAGAGAAAGAATTACATCGTATTGCTGTATTACGTGCAGAACAGCGTCATATACGTAAGGCAGAGAGTAAGAAAGTAGCTACATTGTTAACTTTTTGAGATGAATATTTAGCCATTTAAGTTACTATAGCAGGCGGAAATGATTTTAAAATGAAAAGCGGACACCTAAAAAATAGGTGTCCGCTTTTATAATTTTTTCATCCACATATCATATGACAGTAGCTACTTAGCAGAAGCAAGCAGCACCGACGATGATTAAGAGGATAAATAATACGACTAATAGCGCAAATCCATTACCATGTGCGAAGCCCATTGTTATTTCCTCCTTTTATTTTAAGATACAACATACAATATGCAAATGAGCTATTGTTTGATATGGACATATATCATGTAATGACATATTTTCTTGAATGATAATGTAATAAAAAAGGGAAGATATAGAAATAACAGTAAGTGGAGAAAGGAATTTATCCATGAAGTACTTTTTCGCTATAATCCTTTGTTTAATAGGTGTATTCATTTGGATGAATATCGATGTAGAAATGGGGAAGGAAATGGCTAGTGAATATGAATTAGGAAAAGTTCGATTAGGTGAATTTCAACTATATACGAACGGTGAAGAGTTATATAGGAAATTATTTGACGATATAAACGATGCAGAAAAGTATATATATATCCATTTTTATATTGTAGGAAAAGACGAAATAAGCCAAGAGTTTTTACAGTTATTAGAGAAAAAAGCATCTAGCGGAGTAGAAGTGAAATTGTCAGTCGATCGGGTAGGCGGATATAAGCTGAAGAAAAAGGTAATTAGCCGATTAAAAGAAAACGGTGTGAAGTTTACATTTAGTAAAAAACTGAAACTGAAAAATGTGTTCTATTCTTTGCATCAACGGAATCATAGACGTATTGTTACGATTGACGGAAAAGTATCATATATCGGCGGCTTTAACATTGGAAAGGAGTATCTTGGACAAAATCCGAAATTTGGTCCGTGGCGTGATTATCATGTACGAGTCAAGGGGAATGGTGCCACGGATATGGAAAGAAAATTTGCTGCTGATTGGAAAGAAGATACAGGAGAAAAAATGCCTATACATGAAAGTATACCTACATTAGGGAATGTGAAATATCAATATTTATTTTCAGATGGAAAAGGTTTATGGGAAAAATATGGAGCACTATTAAAGCAGGCTAAAAAATCTTTAATTATTGCTACGCCATATTTTGTACCAAGTAAAGAAATGATGAAAGAGTTAAAAGATGCATTAAACCGGGGTGTCAATGTGAAAATTCTCGTACCGTTTAAAAGTGATGCCATATTGTTAAAACAAGCTGCTTATCCGTATTTGAAAGAGATGAACCATGTTGGAGCTGAGATCTATCAATATCAGAATGGTTTTTTTCACGGGAAAGTAACAATCATTGATGGAGAAATTGTTGATATTGGGACAGCGAATTTTGATAATAGAAGTTTTTATTTAAATTGTGAGTCTAACTGTATCATATATGATAAAACAGCTGTTGATGAAGTATGGAGTCGATTACAGGTAGACTTTCATAAATCAAAAAGATTTTCAGAAGAAGACTTTGAGAAAATTAGTAAATGGGATTGGTTTTTAGCAAGAATAGCAAACGTTATAGCATCATATTTATAACATATAGACAATAGAGAAGGGAGGCACTTTCATGGACTGTATGAAAGAATTAATGAGATATAGTTATATGCTCATATATCAGGTTGGGGAGTATACAGTAGAGGTGAGAGACGAAGAATTAAAGGAGTTATTGCAGCAGCATTTACCATATATGTTACAAGCATATAATGAGCAAGTGAACTTTCAAGAAGGAGAGAATGTACAGCATATTACTTGTGAACCTCTTCCATTTCATTTGCATGAAATAGAAGAGGAAACGGAATATAAAGATACAGGAGATATCTATATTGCTACTGCATATATTTCGCATTTAAAACGATTAGCACTAAAGTTTGCTCAAGTTGCAGTGGAAGTTGCTAATCCGGAGTTTCGCTCATTTTTGGAAAATTGTTTCCTGAAAATGAACCGTTACGCTTATAGTGTGTGGCAATATGTTATGAAGAAGGAATATAAGATTACACATCTATATGAAAATGAAAAGTTTGCATGAGAAACTAAGGCGGAATGGTATGCGCCTTAGTTTTTTACGTCCATTGAGAGAAAATAACTAGTTTTATTGTGTATCGATTGGAAATGGAATATATAAATTAAAATCAAGTTTTGTTATCAGAAAATTTACAATAATTTACCGTATATTTACTGTTTTTCAATCTCTCCTTTAAAAATAGAGAGTAATATGGGATTGTACATATTCTATCACAAGGAGGAAACGCAAATGAACAAATGGGTTAAATCATTGACTGCTATGGCACTTGCAAGTTCTTTATTAATGGTAGGTTGTAGTAAAGGTGAGGATAAGAAGAAAGAAGAAGATACAACTACACAACAAGAGGACAAAAAGGATAAAGAAACAAGTGGAACTGAGAAGTCTACGGATTCTAAAGAAAAGAAATAAAGTGATAATAGAGCTTCCTCTTACATATGAGGAAGCTTTTTTGTTGTAATTTGATTGAGAGTATTGAAAAATAGAGAAAGAAGGAAAGAGGAGGGAAATAAATGAAAGTATGCATATTGGGAGCAACGGGACGAGTAGGTTCAAATATAATAAAATTAGCACTAAAGGATTCAGCTGAAGTGACAGCATTAGCACGTGATTTAAGTAGAATAGAAATACAACATGAAAGGTTGCGAGTGATAGAAGGTAATGTATTAAACGAAAATGATATAAAGAAAGCGATAGAAGGAAGTGATATAGTAATTAGTGCACTTGGAACGGATCAAAATGGAACATTAGCGAAGAGTATGCCACAAATTATAAAGGAAATGGAAGAAAAAGGGGTTCGTAAAATCATTACAATAGGAACAGCTGGTATTTTACAAGCAAGATCAAATCCCAATTTATATCGTTTTCAATCAACGGAATCCAAAAGGAAAACGACAACGGCAGCAGAAGATCATTTGGCTGCATATAAGGTACTAAGTAATAGTAATCATTTATGTTGGACAGTTGTTTGTCCGACACATTTAATAGACGGTGAGGCGATAAAGGTATATCGAACTGAAAAAGATATATTGCCAGAAGGTGGATCAAAAATTACAGTAGGTGATACAGCACACTTTGCATGGGACCTATGCAAGAAAAACATATATGAAAATAGTCGAGTAGGTATTGCATATTAAAAAACCATCCCGAAGTCGGGATGGTTAAAAGATGATATAACATACGAAGATGATAATCATAATGATTTGGAGAATTGCTTTCGCTACTGTACTGCTTAAAAAACCAACTACAGTAGCGACTCCAACTAGAAAGGCATCTTTTGGCGCTTTTTTATGCACTAGTTCTGTTATAAATACTGATAAGAACGGTATGATAATAAGTCCGAATGGGGGGAAGAAGAACGATCCGACAATGATAGAAATCATTCCGACACGTTCGCCCCATTTAGAACTACCGTATTTTTTTAAAAAATATCCATTTGCAATAAAGTCAGCAACGAAAATGAAAAGAGTAAAAATGATTTGAATAATCCAAAAAGAAGTTGTTAATTCTCCTCCATTTATACCGAAATGGTAAATCAAATATCCAGCCCAGACAGCTAGTATGCCAGGGATAATTGGATAAATAAAGGCGAGAAATGAAACAACGAAACAGGCAATGATACAAATTGTTAATAAAACAGTCACTTTATAGCTCCTTTTTAATATCTAGTTTATGTACAGCAACTTTTTTGACTTGATGTCCATCAAGTTCTAATACTTTAAATTGAAAACCAGCATATTCAATGGAATAGCCAGCTTCAATATTTAAGTCAATTGCTTGAGAGAGAAGCCATCCTCCGATTGTATCTAAATCACTATCATCGATATGTAGGCCAAAGATATCATTTACTTCAGAAATAAGCACCTTTCCATCTAAAACAGTAAGCTTAGGCGTACGTTTTTCAATCATAGGTGATTCATCCGCATCGAATTCATCTTGAATTTCTCCAATGATTTCTTCAAGAATATCTTCCATCGTTAAAAGCCCGGCAGTTCCACCATATTCATCCATAACGATTGCCATCTGAACACGATTTTTTTGAAGATGTACTAACGTTTTACGAATTGGAACTGTTTCAAATACAGTTAGAACAGGATGTATATAAGATTCAAGTGGTTTATAAATACCTTTTGTTTGATCATGGAATACTTCTTTCGTATTGATCATCCCGATAATATCATCTTTATCTTTTTCAATGATTGGATAGCGTGTATATTTTTCAGTAGCGACGATATCCATATTTTCTTCTAACGTATTTTCAGTAGATAGGCAAATCATTTCGGTACGAGGAACCATAATTTCTTTTGCAACTCGATCATCAAATTCAAAAATATTATTTACATATTTATATTCGGTTTGGTTTATTTCACCACTTTTAAAACTTTCACCTAATATGAGTCGCAATTCCTCTTCAGAATGAGCCAGTTCATTTTCTTTCGCAGGTTCTAATCCGAGTAGTTTTGTGAAAAATATAGCTGTACTATTGAGCAGCCAAATGAATGGATACATAATTTTATCAAATAAAATAAGCGGTCTTGCAAATTTAAGTGTGATTGCTTCTGCTTTTTGAATTGCGAAAGACTTTGGAACTAACTCACCTAATACAACGTGGAAAAATGTAATAACGCTAAAAGCGATAATAAAAGATAAAGTGTTAGCCATTGTTCCAGTAATATTAATTTTTTCAAAGAGCGGTCGTAGCAAATGTTCTACAGTCGGTTCACCAAGCCAACCAAGCCCTAAAGAAGTGATTGTAATCCCGAGCTGACAAGCTGATAAATAAACATCTAAATTTGATATGACACTTCTTGCAGCTAAAGCTTGTTTATTACCTTCATTTGCAAGTTGGTCAATTCGACTTTTTCGTACTTTTACAACAGCGAATTCTGATGCAACGAAAAAGCCAGAAATAAGAATAAGTACAAAGATGAGAAAAATATTTAATATGTCCAAGTGTATTCTCCATTCCAAGGTTTGGAATAAAGATGTCACCTCCTGCAATTATGTTATACTTTTATAATAAATCCAAATGAAAAGAATAGTCAAAGGAAAAGGGTAAATATTGGTATGTTTCTGTAATAGTTTTTGAATTTGCTGTTATTTTGTCCGCTATACAAAAGGAATAACCCTCTACTTTTAGATTATAGAGGGTTATTTCAAATTAAGGTTTTGGAACACTTCTCGTTAAAGTGTATGACTGTTGCTTGGAGTAATTTGTGGTCCATAGTGTTTGAAGGAAAGAAAGCATGCTATAAGGGATATAGAGTAGTAATAAGCCGATTGTAACAATTATGGGGGAATTTCCGCCAAATTGAACGATAAATTGTAACAGTCCATTTGCATGAAAAACGCATTCCATAAAAACGAATGAAAGAATAATGGAACCTAAAATTGATTTATGATTCGAAGTAAGCGCCAAAAACAATGTATCCACAAGAAAAGAATCATGTTTTATTTCATATTCATTTTTGTTTTTCAAGAAAGGAATCCATTTTTGTACTGCTTGCATAACGATAATCATGGAAGTACTACATACGATAATAAAAGATGAGTAGTAAGGAAGGTTTATAAATTGTGCAACGTATAGAAGTAGTAATAAGACTGAACATTGTAATACTACAGTGCAAAAAGAGTAAGGTATCCAATTTAATACAGTAGTAAACTTTTTAAACGAGTTAGGTAATTTGAAAAATAAATGGCCGATACCCAAACTTATGAAAAATCCGATCGCAAGGGTAAAAGTAAAACGAACAATCGATATAAAATATATTTCCCATATGTAAGGGAATAATGGTGTTGAATGATTAGAAGTATGTATCATTTGGTTTGCTGAGAAAAAGATAGATTCATGCATCCAATCAACCTTTGGAATTGATATAGAAGAAAGCTGTGCGAAGTTTTGAAAAATGCTAATAAATCCATTTTGATAAGAGTAATTGTGTGTAGTAAAAAGAGCTGGAATAGGACTTATGGCAAAAATAACAATAACACCAATTATAAATTTACATATATGTGAGCGTAATAAGGACATATAACCACCTGCTCTTTGAATATTCAGAAAATTCTTATTCTTATTTTAGCTTTTTTTGAAAGAAGTTACAATATATTTTTCATTCAGCAATTCAGAGAGAAGATTTGATAGCAAAAATATGCAAGTGAAGGATTGATGAATAAATTATGACAAGAAAATGAATAATTTTCAGAAAAATAAAATAAATTATTTATTTTTTTCTGAAAATATAATATAGTTATGGCACAGAAAGTATTTTAACATAAGGAGGCTTTTTATGAGGATTAAAGGGAATTACGTGCCGAAAAGGGAAGTTTTACTGTGCTCAAGTTCAATTACGATAGGGGAAGCGTTAGAGCATTTAAATAAAACAGGGTATCGTTGTGTACCAGTTTTAGATGAAAAAAAAGAGAAATTTTTAGGGAATATATATAAAGTAGATATTTTAGAATATAAAGGATCACTTGATGAGAGTGTAATACAATTATTAAACGATAAAGAAGGATTTGTGAGAGAAGATTCATCTTTCTTTAAAGTATTTTTTACAATAAAAAAATTGCCTTATTTATCAGTAGTTGACGAAAAAGGGGTTTTCCTTGGAATTTTAACGCATAAAAAAGTTTTTGAGTTATTAGAGGATGCATGGGGCGTTCACTCTAGTAAATACTCTGTCATGATTGGGACGCAAGACTATAATGGAGCAATCCAAAAGTTATCGACAGTTTTAAAGAAATACACTGGTATTCAAAGTTTGATGACTTTTGATAATGATGCCTTATTAGTTCGTAGAATTATGTTTACATTAGGAGAAGAGTTTAACGACGGTGAATTAGAGACATTATTGAAAGATTTAGAAGATCACGGATTTAGAGTTGTGTATGTGGAAGAGATGAAAAATCCACGTGAAGTTGAAACGATAGAGTAACATAACAAAAGCCATCTAATTTGAAGTGCACCCCAATTGTTAGACACAGTCTAACAATTGGAGGTGCATTTTTTATGGCTAAATTTTCTTCAAAAGAAAAAATCCAAGCGGTGAAACGATATTTAGATGGTACAGAAA
>NZ_KZ268506.1:0-295441 GCF_002218325.1 Bacillus sp. M13(2017)
CTATAATCATAAAAGAATTAAGGCAAAATTAAAGGGTATGAGCCCAGTACAATACCGGGCTCATACCCTAGAGGCTGCCTAATGAAACGACCTGTCTAACTTTCGGGGGTCACTTCACAGTAGGTGGCTTTTTCTATTGCTTAGATGTCCATAGTATTTAATGGATTATATTTGTCATTTTGTTCTCTTAATGCAGTACCCCATATAGCCAAGTAACGTTCAGTCATTCGTAAATTGCTATGACGTAGCATTTTTTGAAGGGTAAATACATCACAACCATTAGCTAACATACGATGGGCAAATGTATGCCTAAAAGTATGGGCAGATAAGCGAACGTCTTTAAAATTCATTACCACCTTTAATCGTTTAAAGATACATTTAACAGCATTAGGTGTTAAAGGCTTGTTATCTTTATTTACAAAGACATGACTTGATAGAGTATCAAATTCTCGTTCACAGAATATCTTGTATTCGCATAGTTCTTTAATAAGTTTTTCTGTTAAAGGAATGCTGCTTTGCTGACGTTTCTTTCCGAATACAGTAATTGTGCCCTGTACAAGGTCAACTTCTCTCCATTGCAAATTACATAATTCTCCTAACCTGCAACCAGTACCGAGAAAAATAAGCATGATAGCATAATCTCTATATGCGTAATATTGTTTATCTCGTTGTTTTAACCGCCTATAATAGCCAAGCATTTGTTTAATATGTTGGTCATTGAAAACCTCGATTTTGATGTCTTCTTTTGCATACGTAAACTTTCGAGTAGGATTCTTCTTTTCTTCAATGATTTCTTGATACTGAAGGTAATTAAAGAAAATCTTTAACGTATGGAGTTTGGTATTTCTTGTAGTAGGATTGTTCTTACGTTGCTTTTGACAATATAATAGGTAGCTTTTGATTACATTAGGTGTAATATCATTAACGTCAATAAGTTCACGTTCAGAACAAAACCCTTGAAACTCGTTAAGAGTAAGGAGATAAGAACCGATTGTTCGAGAGGATAAATTTTTAAATTCCCTGTCATCTTTGAAGTCTTGAATAGCAAATTTAAGCAACAAAAAAACCACGTCCTTTCCAGTTTATAAACTAGAAGAAAGTGGTTCTTCGATTGCATAGCGTGTCTGCCAGCAACCACTATATTTTATTACCGTATAAATTGCTTGAAAATTCAGCGATATCAAGCGTGTATGACCCCGGAGAGGTTCGAACTCACGACCTCCACCCTGTCAAGGTGGCGCTCTCCCTGCTGAGCTACGGGAGAAACGTTGATTTAAAGGGATTTTCATTAGTGTATGAAAGTCGAAATCTATTGAAATTGCATAGTTTTTTGTATGCCATGTGACCATTTGTGACCACAAAATTATGTTCTTAGCTGTCTGTATAATGGTAAGGGGAATGAGGTGACTCATTCCTTTTTTGTGTAGAGGGGGATAATTTCCACAATTAGAGGAGGACTTGTGGAGAGAATAGGCATAGGTTGGTTCAGACACATGGTATGGAAATGTTGAGTGTCCGAGAAAGAAATATGAGAGCGTGGAAGCTGAAAAAGAAACTTGATGATAAAGAGAATGAATTAACATACATAAAGAGAAAGGTTAAAGAAGGCATGGATGCTGAGCGAAAGAAACTTGACAATAGAAGGACAGAAGCCGAAGAGATTTTAAATCTTGTTAATAATAAGAATCAATTAACATCAGAAGTTGATAAGCTAGGAAAAGATGTTGAGGCTAAGAAAGTCGAGATTAATATGATTTACATTCCAATAAAAAACAATTAAACTGTATAAATGAATTAATTAATAATAGACGCAAAAAGGAGAATTATCGTGAAAACAAAAAAATGGACAATTTGGGGAATTATCTTTTACATCCATTCAGCAGTATTACTTTTCTTAGGATTTGATAGACTCGGAGGATATCAAAATTCTGAAACATATACCGATTCGAATAAATATGCCTACGTAGGCGGAGATGCGTATAATTATATTATCAATACAAATGTACTTACAGGTTTCTTTGTACTTAGTGCGTCATTCTTTGTAGCAGGTACAATGTTAATCGCAACTGGTTCAATTCTAAGAGCTATCAAGGAAAAGTAAGTGGAGAACAAATACTTGAACCGCCAATAACACTATATAATTAAAAATGGACTTCCTTCGGGAGGTCTTTTTTTATCTTTACCTTTGTTTCTACGAAGCAGGACATGACTTACGGGATAGTACAGATTCAACTCTCTGCTCATTATAAGGAGAAGAATGAAGCCTCTAGAATTATCTGCTAAAGGGTTGTTCCAACGAGAGATTATAGAAAATGTAAGTAGAGGTTGGTAAGAAGGGATGGTTATGTGACCATTTGTGGCCACAAAATTATGTACTTAGCTGTCTGTATAATGGTAAGAGAAAGTTGTTTTGCTATGGGGAACTATACTAATTTTCGATGGAACTTTTGCTTTAGTAAGGATTGTTACAGTAGAACTTGAGAAAAGAAAAAGAACCACGATGCCGACCAAGCTGATGGTTCTTCTTCTGATTCCAAATAATTGAATTAGATAAACTACCACAATGCTGTAAATAGTTGTACGCAGAACTCGATGTTAGCGCATCGGGTTCTTTTTATTATGTACCAATTGTATCATTAATATAATATTCTTAAAAGAGGATGGGGAAAATCAATCTTCTTTGTTGATGTAGGATAGTATATTTCTACATTATTGAGTCTCTCTTACTTATGAAAAGAGGGAGGCTCTTATCACAAAACATTTAATGAAATATTGCTTTTATTAGTTACTGGGATTAGGAAATCTTACAGCACTTTTTAGTATCTGGCTCAGTAGCCATATGCTTGGATATAGACGGAAAGAAGCTAGTTGTAAGGGGGTTATTTTGTTATAGTAGAAGATAGACAACCTTATTCAATAACATGCATGGATATAGATGTAATTCAGATGGAGGAAAGAACATGGAGAAATTAACATTACAACAACTGGAATCCCATTTATGGGAATCTGCGAACATAATGCGAGGAAGTATTGATTCTTCCGATTATAAGAACTATATATTTGGGTTACTATTCCTAAAACGTTTGAATGACGTATTTGTAGAAACAGCAAAGCGTATAGAAGAGGAAGAAGGAGATGACTACGGTTGGACTGACCGTGACGAGCATCAGTTCTTTGTACCAGAAGGCGCAAGATGGGAAGATATACGTTCCAAAACACAGGACATCGGTGATGCTATTAACAAAGCATTTGAAAAGCTAGAAGAAGAAAACGTATCGTTACAAGGGGTACTAGCGACAATCGACTTTAATGATAAAGAAAAGCTGCCTGACAACCTTTTACTGCAATTGATGCAGCACTTTTCAAAAATTGATTTAAGTAATGCGAGCTTATCTGAACCTGACATGCTCGGTCGTGCATATGAATACCTCATTAAGCAGTTTGCTGATGATGCTGGAAAAAAAGGTGGAGAATTCTATACGCCAAGTAAAGTAGTAGAACTTATTGTAAAACTGATTAAACCAGAAGAAGGAATGCGTATATGCGACCCAACAGCAGGTTCTGGTGGAATGCTTATTCAATCTGTAGACTACATTAAAGAAAAAAGTGGAAACCCACGGAATCTTGTGTTACATGGACAGGAAAGAAATCTTAGTACATGGGCAATTTGTAAAATGAACCTTCTATTACATGGATTAAGTGACCATCGCATTGAAAAAGGAGATACAGTTCGTGAGCCTAAGTTATTAGAAGAAGGTGAAATTATTCTTTATGACCGTGTTATCGCTAATCCACCTTTTAGTTTAAAGAACTGGGGACGTGAAGAGGCAGAGGCTGACGAATACGGACGTTTTAGATTTGGATTACCCCCAAAAACAGCAGGGGATTATGCGTTTATTCAGCACATGATTGCGACATTAAATCATGAAGGTAAAGCTGGAGTTGTTATGCCACATGGTGTTCTATTTCGTGGTGCAGCAGAGGGGACAATTCGTAAAGGGTTAATTGAGGAGGACTTAATTGAAGCAGTTATTGGTTTACCTTCTAATTTGTTTTATGGTACAAGTATTCCAGCATGTATTCTAATCCTTAATCGTAATAAGCCAGAAGAGCGTAAAAACAAGATTTTCTTTTTAGACGGCTCTCAGGATTATCAAGAGGGGAAAAAACAAAATACATTGCGTGACCAAGATATTGAAAAAAATGTAGCAGCTTATGACAAATATGAAGAAGTAGAGAAATATTGTCGTCCTGTAAGCATCGAAGAAATTCGTGAAAATGACTATAATTTAAATATCGCTCGTTACATTGATACCTCGGAAGAAGAAGAACAAATTGATGTAGCTGTTGCATTAGTAGAACTTTGTAAGTTGGAGAAAGAATGTAAGGAAATCGAGTCGGTGATGTATGGGTATTTAAAGGAGTTGGGGTACGATGTCAAATCAATGGATTAAAACAAAAATAGGCAATCTAGCTACACTTCGGAAAGAGAAATTTGACCCTAAGGATGAAAAGATAAAAAAGTATATAGGTCTAGAACATATAGAACAAGGTACAGGAAGAATTAATGGGCATGGGTATTCTTCGGAAACTACTAGCATGAAAGCAGTATTTGAAACAGGAGATATTCTATTTGGTAAGCTGCGTCCCTATTTGCGGAAATATTGGTATGCCCAGTTTAGTGGAGTATGTGCTACGGAAATACTACCGTTAATAGCGAATAAGAATGTAGATAGAAAATTTCTTTTTTATTTACTACAACAAGACAAATTTATTGATTTTCTGGACCAGAAATCTTTTGGTACAAAAATGCCAAGAACGTCTTGGAAAGAGATTAAAGAATATGAATGTATCGTTCCGTCATTATTGGTTGAACAAGAGAAAATTGTTTCTACCCTTTCTTCTGTTGATGAGGCTATTGAAAAAACGGAAGCTATTATTGAGCAAACCAAAAAAGTAAAAAAGGGATTGATGCAGCAGCTTCTTACAAAAGGAATTGGACACACGAAGTTTAAGAAAACGGAAGTTGGGGAGATTCCTAAGGAATGGGAAGTAAAAACATTTAATGACCTTTTACGAGAAGGTTATATCATTGATATCCAAGATGGAAATCATGGAAATGCTCACCCGAAAGCCAATGATTATGTCACACGAGGTATACCATTTATTATGGCAAATAACTTGGTAAATGGAGCTTTAGACTTAGTAAATTGTAAATTTTTAAAGAAGGAGCAAACAGATAAGTTAAGAATTGGATTTTCTATAGAGGGAGATGTCCTTTTGACACATAAAGGAACTATTGGGAGAACAGCTATAGTTCCAAGGGTTGAAAGTTATGTTATGTTAACCCCTCAGGTAACCTACTATAGGGTAAATGATAGCAGGTTATCTAATAAATTCTTAAAGTACTTCTTTGAGGGAGATTATTTTCAAAACAGGTTAGAAAAGTTATCTGCGCAGTCAACCCGCAGTTACATCGGTATTACAAATCAAAAGAACCTATTAATGGCAATGCCTACATTAGAAGAACAAGAACAAATTGTGAGCAATTTAGAGATATTTGATGAAAAGTTAGGGAATGGAGTTGCAAAGTTAGAACAATTTCAAATTCTAAAAAAAGGACTTATGCAATCTCTTCTCACAGGAAAAGTTCATGTAAAGGTCGATGAAGCTGAGGTGACACAAGTATGACCTCCTCCGCTAAATGGAATGAGAAACAACTTGTTGAAAACCGTATGATTGAACAATTAAAGGAACTGGACTATGAACATCTTCATGGTCCTTCTCTTGATTCAGAACGAGAATCAAGAGGGGAAATCATATTAAAAGAACGGTTAAGTAAAGCTATCTTACGACTAAATCCTTGGCTTTCCGATACTAATCTAGCAAAGGTTATGCGTGCTATTACACATATTGAATCAATAAGTTTAATGGAAGCAAATCAAAAGTTCCATGAAATGATAGTCAACATGATTTCTGTTCAACAGGACCTTGGCAAAGGGAAAAAGAATCAAACTGTAAAACTAATTGATTTCGAAAGACTCGAAAATAACGAGTTTCTAGTAGTAGACCAATTTACCATAAGTAACGCTCAAAGTAACATTCGCCCTGACCTTGTTATTTTTATAAATGGATTACCCCTTGTTATTGTTGAATGCAAAAGTCCTATGCTGCCTCCAGATGAACAGATTGGTGAGGGTGTACGTCAGTTACATAGATATCAAAACACACATGAGCAGCTATTTTATTACAACCAATTTATGCTTGTTACAAGTAATGACCGTGCAAAGATAGGGACTATTGGAGCAAAAGTGCAGCACTACGGTGAATGGAAAGACCCATATCCAAAAACAGTCGCAGAACTAGAAGCTTCTCCAACACCACAAGATATTTTAACAGCTGGAATGTTAACAAAAGAGAATCTACTAGATTTAATTCGTAACTTCATAGTATACGAGCCAGTAGAAGGTCGTACAATAAAAAAACTTGCCCGTTACCAGCAGTTTCGTGCAGTAAATAAAGCAATTGACCGTATCTTATGTGCAGAGGATAAAACGCAACGTGGCGGTGTTGTATGGCATACGCAAGGAAGCGGGAAATCTTTAACGATGGTGTATCTTGCGATAAAGCTACGACGGATTAAAGAACTTAAGAACCCCACTATCGTTGTAGTGACAGACCGTAAAGACTTAGATGACCAAATTTCAAACACATTCCGTCGATGTGGCTTTCCAAATCCACAACAGGCTGAATCGGTTGCACAATTACGGCAGCTGCTTCAACAAGGTACAGGCTCTACTATTATGACATTGGTACAGAAGTTCCAAGAGGATGCAGAGACAAAGGAATTCAAGAACCTATCTACTGCTGAAAATATCTTTGTCATGATTGATGAATCTCACCGTTCTCAATACGGTGGACTAGCGACCACAATGAAAAGTGCTATGCCAAATGCTTGTTATTTAGCATTTACAGGTACACCAATCGATAAGGAAGATAAGAGTACAAAGCGTACATTCGGACCATACATTGACAAATACACCATTGAACAAGCAGTAGAAGATGGGGCAACAGTACCTATTTTTTATGAAGCAAGAATGGCTGACCTACATGTGCAAGGAGATTCGTTAGACGAACTGTTCGAGCGACAATTTCGTGAGTACAGTGAGGAAGACCGAGAGCGTATTAAGAAGAAGTATGCAACAGAACAAGCGATTATTTCGTCTCAAAAACGAATTAAACGTATTGTACTAGATATAATTGAACATTATGAAACACATATCCAGCCAAATGGCTTCAAGGCACAAATTGTGGCGATTAGCCGTGAAGCAGCAGTTATGTATAAAGAGATGTTGGACGAGTTGAGTAATTATGAATCTAAGGTTATTATGTCAGCGGGTCATAACGATAAGGAACATCTTCAAAAACATCATTTGTCAAAAGATGAAGAAAAAGATGTGATTGCTCGTTTTAAGAAGTCGATGTCAGAGGATAAGTTATGTTTCTTAATCGTGTGTGATAAGCTGCTGACAGGCTTTGATGCTCCAATCGAACAGGTTATGTATTTAGACAAGCCAATTAAAGAACATAATCTTCTACAAGCCATCGCTCGTACAAATCGTACATATGATAAAAAGACTTATGGTTTGATTGTCGATTATTACGGTGTTTCTAGATTCCTAGAGCAAGCGCTTGCTATTTTTAATAAAGAAGATGTACAAGGGGCATTAAAAAATATTGATACTGAGATACCAAGATTACAGTCTCGTCATCGTTCTGCTATGCGCTTTTTCGACTATATCTCGACAGAAAATCTAGAAGCATGCTTACAAGTGTTAGAGCCAGAAGACGTACGAAACGAATTTGACACAGCATTTAAACGCTTTTCAGAAAGCATGGATATGGTAATGCCGAGTCCAAAAGCACATGGTTATATAGCAGATTTAAAATTTCTAGGTAAAGTACGGCAAGCAGCAAAGTCTCGTTATCGTGTCGATGGGATGGACATTAGTGACTGCGGAGAAAAGGTAAAGCAGCTCATAGAGGAGCATCTTGCAGCAGTTGGTATTAACGTTGTTCATGAACCAATTGATATTCTTTCGAATCGATTTGAAAAACAGATAGAGGAAACGAAGACACCAGAAGGTAAAGCAGCTGAAATGGAACATGCCATTCGTCATGAAATACGAGTTAAGTTGGAAGAGAATCCAGTTTACTATACATCTTTAAAGGAACGGCTTGAAGAACTCCTTCAACGGCGCAGAGACCGCCAGATGGATATCGACGAGTTGTTGGAAGAATATCGTAATATGGTGAATGACATGCGAAATACAGCCCGAAAAGGTGAAGAACAAGGCTTTACCCGTGAGCAATACCCATTTTATCAAATGCTGGAGAAAGAAATGCCTCAATATGATGATGCAGAGGATTTGAAAGCATTAGCGCATCTTATAACGGACATCATTCAGCAGGAAGCAGATATAGTGGAATGGACGACTAAAGAAGATGTGAAACGTGAAATGCGAAAGAAGATAAAGAAGCAGCTCCGTGTAAGTCCTTGTCCAAAAGAAAAATTGGAGAGTCTAACACAGCAATTGATTGACTTAGCAACAGTGAATTATAGGAAATAGCATCAGTAACGAAAATAAGCCATCTTTCTTGAGATGGCTTTCCTTCTATTCCAGTGTTAAAGTAGGTCCGTTTACACGTAACCAATCTTTACGTTGTTCATAGTCGGGGAGGATAGAGCGCACAAAGTTCCAGTAGTCATTACTGTGATTCATATATCTTAAATGTGCCAATTCATGCACGAGTACGTAGTCTATAATAGACATTGGTGACATGATAATTCTCCAGTTTAAATAAATGTTACCTTCAGATGTACAAGAACCCCAACGCATTCTCTGCTCCTTAAGTTCCACATCATTAGGTGTAACGCCCATCTTAGCACAATACAGCTTTAAACGTGACTGTACCTTCGCTTTACCGTGTTCAAGATACCAAGCTTTGAACAAGTCTAGCAATTGTTGTCTCTTCTCCTTTTCGTCTAATCCCACTGGAACGGTTGCGATGAATTTACCTCTTACAAAATTTAACTGAACTTTTTGTAGACCTTCTTCTCTATATACTTTTAATCGATAGTTTCGTCCTAAATAAGCAAATTTTTCACCGCTAACAAATTCCTTTGGAACAGGAGGCTCAGTTATCTCATTCACTTCTTTTAGCTTCTGGAAGATAGTAGGTGCTTTCTTTTGCACAATCTCCTCAATTTGTTCGTCGGTAATACCTGTAGGGACTATGAGTCGAGTGCTTTCCATCCATTCAATAATAATAGATACGTCTTTTTTATCGTCGGCATATTCGATGTCATACTCAATAGCTGTAGTTCCATATTGAAAAGTCGGCATGCTATAACTCCTTCCCATATATATCATCATTTTACGGACAGAAGTACATTGTGGCAACTGTAATTGCAATTGTAATTTTTGCTAGAAGTTGTTGTGTACACATCAGCGCAATTGAGGGCGTTGTAAGTAGTCGTGAGAGGATGGGATTGTGTCATATAAGGTTTGAACGGAGGAGGGGGTATTTTCCACATCTCATAGTGTCTTGTTAGGGAAAGAGAGAGTAGCACCTACATACACACCAATACGATGTGAAAAATTACGATACGAGACGGATATTTGATGTTTTTATTCAATAAAAATACCTTAACAATAAGTATTTCTAAAGTAAATGTCGAAGCGTGTATACATCATTTGTTCATGTCGATACTTTTTATTTTAGGTATCAAAGTATTTTTGTATCGATGCTACTATTGTAAGTAACGCTTGATGCAAGAGTTGATGAGAAGATGCTAATTACAAATCCTGTAGAAGGTTATGATGGATATAAGAAAGAAATTTTTATCAAATTGTTGATAGAATCTATTGCGTTACACTGTTAATAGTATTTTAATAATATTAATAATTGAATGAAGCGTTAAACAAATAAACTATAAAAGGAGAGGGTTTACATGTACCCGCCTCAATAGGAGGCACACTTATTTCTATTACCTGTTACGTACTAAAATAGATAGGATGTTTCATGTCTATAACTGGGGATGAGTGTGTTTTCTTCGAGGTCGGAGTATGTAAATTCACCCCTTTTTGTGCTTCTTGGGGTAGGATATATCCACTCGTACTAATCTTATCAGTGCTTTTTTTAGCCGTACACAGCTTGTCGGTGGCTATTTAAATTCTGAGTTTATATGCTTCAAACCCTTGTGGTTCTAAGGCTAGAAGGAACTCCCCTTTTTTTAGGGAGTTCCTTCTAAAGTTGGGGGGTAAACTCCCCCGAAAAAGGGGACTTTGTTCCAGACCTTCGGGAAGAATTCCTCAAAAAAAGGGGAGATAACGGGTCACTAAACAGAAGACGAATTATAAACAGAAGATAAAAATAAAAAAGAATATATGTAACGCCCCCCTGCAAGCGGGTATGGGACGTTACGGACTTAGGTAATTTCTGCTTTTTTAAGGAGGCTAAAGTTCTAGATAAAGCAAAAGAACCACCAATGCCCTCCAAAGCGTAGTGGGCTAAAGATAAGAAAAATAATCTATGAGCTAACCATCTTTGTAGGCATTTAAGTCAGATAGTTTTCAACCCTTGTCAACTTCTTAGTTGTGAAATGATACTAATGTAGACGGGCAAAAGAAATTGATAAATGCTAATAACTTTTGGGGTGTGAGATAATACTAAATTATGAGAGCATACGAACTTTTTAGTTGTAATATAAAAAAATATACCACTTACTACAATTTCTCATCAGAATCACTAGTAATTCTCGGACAAATCTGATATAATTTTAATTTTGGATACATGTTGATGTTATATTGCGTCTGTGATATAATAGACTTACAGTTAAATAGATGTACTCGCATTCTTGTCCAACGGACATAGTGTTATTTTGCGACTTGGTTCTATTGCAGAACTGACGACTTAGGCACAGAAGAGTCTATCAATCCATTAATTTGGGTCGGTAGCTTTTCTGTGCCTTTTTTGCGTTGCCTTTTTTAGTAACGAAACTACGTTAACAGAAGGAGAATTACAGTGATTAATTACGTTGAAGTTGATAATAATTTTATTTGGAATAGTGAAGAGTACAATTGCAAGGAGCAGTTCATTACAGTTCTATTAAGAACCTTGAGCATGAATCCAATGGGTTCAGCTAGAGTAGGGGTTAACAGCTTGCTACAGATGCTTTCGTTGAGTGAGGGTAAGAAAAATAAAGCATCTTTAAAAGCAACCCTTGTAGCAATGGAAAAGAAGGGTATGATTATTATCTTTGAAGATTTCATAAAGATGAATCAGATTCAAGCAGAAGATATGAAGTATGCGAATGATTACTTTATTGAAGTATCTGATATTTCTGATGCTAAAACAATTTTTGGAGAGAATGCTGAAGGTAAAGTTAAGAACAACTTCACTAAGATTTCATTTGATGTGATGATGAAGCTTATTGCAATGAAAGAGCGTAATAAGTCAATCGCATTCGCAGTTTACTTCAATATTGTGCATTGGATTTGGGAAGGGGTTTCAAATTGGAGTGTGTCAAACCCCACAATTGAAAAGCTTGCAGAAGCTACTGGATTAGATAAGAAGACAATCACTAAGTATGTGAAAGTGCTTATGAAAAATGAGTTAATCTACTTTGAAACTATCAGAGAAGAATACGATAAAGAGAAGAACTACTACTGTAAATGGGAATATAGAGAATCATTTAAGGAAGATGTTAAGGCTCTTCAAAATTACTATAAAGAGAAAGGTGGACAATAGGGTGAAATATTATTATATTAAGGGACAAATAGAGTTGCGTATTGACAAGAGAGGGAATATCGTTTTTAGTCCTATAACAGGAATGTACGCTAAGGGCAAGAGCGTGGGTGGGATGCTTTATAATGCTGAGAAATCAAATCCTCAATTCATGAATAGCTTTAAGTCAATTCACTGGATTGAACTTGATAAAGAGTGTGTACAAGAGGTATTGAAAAGTGGATTAAGGTTCGCAGATGGAACAAGATAGAAATGTGACAGACAAACTGTATATATAAGTGTAAAAGTAAACACATCTCATAAAAGAGAGAACCTAACCTTTGGGATTGCCTTTGCCCATCTTTTAGCCGCAATAGATTGGATTGGTTTGGGTAGGATGCCTTGGGAAGAAATCTTAACCGATGCATTGAGTGATGAGTAAAAGCAGGAGAAATCCAAGTAAACATCATCTAATATAAAGCTGCCAGTAGGGCAGTTTATTTCTTATACAGCTAACTGGTTTAACAACAAGACTCAAATAATTGATTATTTGAGTGCGGTAAAATGATAAATCTTTAGTGATTTAATGGAATGTAAGGTGAACTAAAGAAAAAGAAGAACTATTGTGTTATTTAGTAATAAATATTCCGCTAAGAAAAATGGATATCAAATTTATAATGTACTGATTTTCAACCCTCTAGGCTAATTAGGTAACCTAGAGGGTTTTTATATAGCTATAAATAGTTTAATAGTCTAGCTTTGTTAATTATTTTAGTTATTTATAGGGATTTAATTCGGAGATAACTTTAAAAAAGTATTAAAGCTAGGTTTATTTAATACTTAAATTACGTTTAAATGCATTTTTTATTCTAGCTGCTAGAATTATTTGACAATTTTAGCAGCTAGATGATATATTGTTGGAAACTATTAATTTGAGGAGTACTTCATATGAATTCAACATTAAAGAAATCTTTATCAACCCTATCATCTAGTGCATTATTTGATGCAAGTAAAGAAAAAAGAGAAATCAATATTAGACAGCTATGTGAGGATATTGAAGAGAAGAAACTTGTCATTCCTGTTTTTCAAACATACATTAGATGGGT
Organism: Bacillus sp. M13(2017); assembly: GCF_002218325.1. Lineage (NCBI taxonomy): Bacteria > Bacillati > Bacillota > Bacilli > Caryophanales > Bacillaceae > Bacillus > Bacillus sp. M13(2017). The sequence goes on from NZ_KZ268506.1 coordinate 12,897, forward strand.
AAATGAAAAAGTTGCAGAATTATTTAATTATCAGTTACACGGAGCAGCACCAATTTCGCCGATTTCAGTAAATCTTATTACAAAGCCTGAGAAGGTAGTTGAACAAATGAATTTTATTACACGTGAAGTTTTAAGTGGCGAGGAAATGAAGAATAAAATGTCAGTTGCTGATGGACAGCAAAGGTTGTCAGCAAACTATAAAGCGTTTGTTAATCATGAGGATATTAGTAATGTGGTGCTTGATATCAGAAAAGGTAAGTTCAGAGTACTAAATGAAGGAGATGAATTAGCAGCTCATCATGTTCCTGCTGGAATCTTGTACAATAAGGATACAGTTGTATTTAAGGAATATATTAGAAACAATAAGTTTTTAAAGCAAGAGGAAGTGAAAGATGTTTTAGAAGATGTTCGAAGAAAACATTTCTCATATACTTATGTCATTAATGTAGCGACGGATTTAAACAAAGAAGACCAAAAGGAATGGTTTGAGGTACTAAATTTAGAGGGAAGTCGTGTAACGGAAAATATGGTTTACTTATCTGAAATGCTCATAAAAGGTTTGGATTTTTATACCAATTATGTGTTTCCATTCGTAGACAAATTAGAGGGTTTTGGATTTGGATATCTTTTCCCAAGAAAGTCAGCTGAAGTATCTATTCCGTTAGCAACATTAAATACTTCGTATTATAAATTTACAGGTTTACCTAAAACAAACAACTCAAGTCCTATACCTTCTGATGCCAAACCTAAACCTATTGGTAGATTAGAAGTTGTTGAGATTAAAAAGATTATTGATGAAACGCTAGAAGCTATGGACAACGTTTTATTATTTATCCGTGAAAATGCAACGTTAATTCCAAAGATTGAACGTATAGATATTATTACTTATCTAATCGGGTTATTTGTTGAATTTGAAATTACTAGCGAAGTTGATGGTAAGCAAAAAGAATATATTCTTAAATGGTGTCAGAGCATTAATTTTGTAAATAATTCAAATTCGGAAAGACGGGAAAAATTTGAACGCTTGATTGATGACTATAAGAAGCTATAAAGATTGAGATAGAACATGAAATCAATTTTCATGTTCTATCTTAATTTAATGATAGTAAATGTATATTGATACTTGGATGAAAGGGATAGCTACTACATTGCTATCCTTTTTGAATACAGTCGTAATAAAATTTTGATTTTAATAGGAATTACCATTAGGAATCTTTACTTCCTTCTATTCTATTGCCTTTATCAAACATAAGAGTAAGAATGAACTGCCTGTCACAATCTTTCAATGAGGCTATTACAATATTGTGAATGTAAAATACTAGGACATGTGGTATAATTTAATTTCTAAATAATTTGTCTTTTTTGTAAATTGTCAATGTGGAGGTCTATTATGTTACTGAGTAATACTGATATAAAAAGAGAGTTGGTTAGTACTAAAAAACTTAGCATCTACCCCTTAAGTTTGGAGAATATTAAAGCCAGCTCAATTAACTTAACTGCAAGCGCTCATGCATGGGATATTAAGTCTGGGGATTCTGTTGTAACATCTGATAAAAAAAAGATAATTGTAAGGGCTTCCACAACTGTGTCTATACACAGCCAAGAGGCGATATGGGTATCTAGAAGGATAGGAGGTACATATCATCCTAGAGTCTCTTTGGTAGCAAAAGGATTAAGCAACATATCAACTACCTTAGACCCTCAATGGTATGGACTCTCTCTGGTAACAGTAAGTAATAATACAGGTCAAGATATTGAGCTTAAAGTAGGAGAAGCTTTTGTTTCTGTTATGTTATATTATGTTAACTCTCCTGCTGAAAAATGGAATATAGATAATCAGGCTGGTAGACCTGACTTATACAGTAGGTTTAAACTAACTGATGATGATAGAGACTTTCTTAACCAACAATGGCATAAAAACCATCCTTCCATAGTAGCTGCTATGAAAAGGTCTGATACCTACAAAGAACTTGTTAATGATAAGAAAAGGTTTAGCAGATGGTTCAAAAGCATTTCTACAAATCCACTGATTGTTGGCATCTTGGCAGGAATAATAAGTGGTGTCATAACAGGCATTATAGTTTATAAGCTAGGTATGAATTAATGACAGCATTCAAATTGACCTTTCTAGTATTAATGAAAGGTCTTAATTTTTTGCCTTTTTCACAAACTTACATCTTTGAAACAGTATTTTAATACGTAAGTCGACAGGTTAAGCGGAAATCTAAATTATAGTTAAAGAAAACCTTTATTCACAGTCTTATGAGGATGTTTCTTATTCACTAATACGGTCGTCAAAGGATTAATGCCGTTAGGTATTAGCGTTCTGTAGAGAGTGTACAAACAGCCGCAAATAAATGCCTAATATATCTTATTTAGGGGATTAAACTTCTTATTATTTTCCTTTAATTCATTAGAGAACATATGCAGATAACGCTCAGTTGCTTTTATACTAGTATGACGTAAAATTCAAGTATATAATAAAATTACCATATACAGCACAGTTAAGGACTTCAAGGAGGCTCTTAACGATGAATGGAAGCGTCAAAAAAGATAATAAAACAGGAAAGTATTTTTATATTGTAGATATTGGTATTGACCCTTTAACAGGTAAAAGAAAGCAAAAAAAGAAAAGGGGATTCATTACTAAAAAAGAAGCAGAAAATGCTTTAACAATGATACTTTCAGAAGTTCATACTGGAACATACGTAGAACCTAGTAAACTACTTTATGGTGAGTATCTGGAGAGCTGGTTCAATACAAAGAAGCACAGTGTTGGTATTCAAACAGCGAAGGTACTGAAAGGCTACTTAAACAGCCGCATCATTCCTTCTCTAGGTAATATCAAATTAGCTCAGTTAACATCATTGCACATGCAAAACTATGTCAATTCACTGCGGAACGAAGGTTTAAAGAGAGGAACAATAGAGAAGATAATCAAAATCATTCGGAACTCTCTTGAGCATGCAATAGATTTGGAGCTGATTACCAAAAATGTCGCAGCTAAAACTAAGTTGCCTAAAAGTGATAAGGAAGAGTTAACTGTATGGAATGAACAGGAAGTGCAGTTGTTTTTGAAAGCTGCGCAGGATAGCAGGTATTCTATTGTCTTTCATATGGCTCTTGTAACTGGAATGAGACAAGGTGAATTACTAGGTTTGCGGTGGAAAGATGTTGATTTAGAAAAAGGGCATTTAACTATTAGCCAAACGTTAAGTCATGACGGGAAGACGTTCTTGCTTGGAGGAAAGACGAAATCAAGTTTAAGAAAGATACTATTACCTGTATCCACAATAGCAAAGCTAAAGAAGCATAGAGCAGTCGTATTGAAAGAGAAGCTGAGTCAAGGTGAGGAATACCAAGACAATGACTTGGTGATGTGTACTCCTTCTGGAACGCCAATCAATCCTGCTAATGTTAGAAGGAGTTTAAACGCTTTGATTAAGAAAGCAGCTGTACCAAAGATTCGCTTTCATGATTTACGTCATACACATGCAACCCTGTTATTGGCTAAAGGTGTGAATGTGAAGGTGATTTCTGAGCGGTTGGGACATAGTAACATCAAAATCACATTAGACACATACTCACATGTATTACCAACGATGCAAGAAGATGCAGTTAATAAAATAGAAGAGATTTTGTAGGTAATGTGACCAATTCTGTGACCACTAGCTCTATAGAGTATGAAAGTAAACAAATAAAAACCGCATCAAACGTTAAGTTGACACGGTTTCTAACGGTATGACCCCGGAGAGGCTCGAACTCACGACCTCCACCCTGTCAAGGTGGCGCTCTCCCTGCTGAGCTACGGGATCCCAACTATAAATATTACGACCAGCAATGTGTTTTCATTCGTGTAATCGGAGGATTTATATAATTTGTTGAATATTGTAACATTTGACGTATTCTTATAATAGCAACAAACTTCAATAGTGTAAAGATGTAATTTTCTGAATATTATTATTCCAATTTGTATATAAAAAATAAGCCCAGAAGAGCTTATTTCAATAATAATAATATCACCGCAATTATCAATGATATCATCAAAAATACAAGTATAAATAATGGAGCTCGTTCATGAGCTATCTTCCTGTAAGTGTCATTGAAGCTGTATAAATTGTATCTACAGAACCGTCAGCATTTGTAATTTTAACTTTGTAACGATATTCCCCGTTTTCTGGAAGTTGTCCCCCAAAACCAGTTGTATTGTAAAATTCTTCGTTTGTTCCAGCTGGTAATTCGGAGCCAAAATTGAAGTCAGTTTCATAGTAACCCCAGCCACTTGCCCATTTCTTTTCAATAGTTACACGATAGCGCACATCTTCAGCTCTATCATTTGTAATTTTTGCAATCATATTTTGGCCGTAGCTGTACTCTGTAGCGTGTAATTGAATTGTGAAGCCATTCAACGTTTCGCTAGGACCACAAATATAACGACAGAACTCGCTTGCTCCGTCAGCATGTGCCTTTGGTGTATCAATGTTCATAGCTGTTAAACCGCCTAAAGCTAAAGCTCCTGTTAATAATACTTTACCAAATGTTTTCACTTGAAATTCCCCCTAAGTATATTCTCAATTCGTTCGATAGATATCATATTAATCTAATGGAACGTTTTTTCCTTAAGTGTATTCGCTATGAATCTTTCATCTTGTAGTAATCTAATCACAAGATAAAATTTCATAGTTTTGATTCTATATATGTATCATGATTTACATAGAACAAATCTGTTAATACGCTTTGGTTATTTACTTATTCCACCACTTATTATTACCTTTTATTGGTAAAATGTTGGTTTTATTATATAACATTATTATCTATTTACAAGAGAAAATAATACTGTATGCAAAAATGCATAATAAAAAACACTGCTTGTATTCTAGATTACAGATTAAATGGAGTGTTGGGTTTCAATTAATATTTGAGTGGAACTTAATGCTAATTTTTTATGCTTAACAGTATGCATATATCATCGTTTATTAAAGTCATAATTGATAAACCTTGTTCAGGGGACGCTCTTCCTGCTGAGCTAGAGAATCTTCAAAAGGGAAAGTATAAGCGATTATGCTAGTAATGTATGAAGGAATAATGATGAGAAGCGAATTTAGTAGAAAGTAGTCTTTGGATGTAGTGGTTATATTATTTACGATACCAATCCAAAGGACCTTCAGCACTTAAATCAACAAGAAAAGGGAGTAAGAAATGTAAAGGTAAGCTTATAAGTTCTGGCATAGCGTTCACCGTTTTCTTTGATAGATATTGTCTCATAAAACAATACGGACAATCCTTTTCAAATGTCACGAGTATTGCCCATACATCTTTTATTGTCCACTTCGTTTTACAATACGTACAACGCGTCATGAGGTTCCTCCTCATTTTAAGTTTTCTTCTAGTATACTCCATTCCATTGTAAGAAAGTCATTTGTATTTGGTGTGGTAAAATGTAAGTTATTTTATTTTTATGTGAATCTATTTAGTCATTTATGATCAATTACATATCATTTGATATTTTTGCAGAATGATAGATTTTCAGTTTCAATATGCCAATTGGCCAATATATCCTTTTTACAATTTACTGAAAATCATGTATAACAGAGATACATGATTATTTTATCTCGCTATTTGCAGGCAGTAAGATCCCTTACCTCGAAATTCAGCAAAAGTAAAGAAGTTAGGTTGGAGTCTGGATGGCCGTAAAAGTCCGATTGGTGAGGGTTGATGAAAGTTTCACTTTATAAATATTCAGAAGTAGAGGGAGAAAAGTTGTAATGGTAAGAAAAACGTTCAAGATGCGCGTGTCTAAAAATAGAACGATTTCGATTAATGGATCGATTCTTGATGTGGATGTTACACATGATGAATTTTTACAAGAGTTTGTTGAGTGGGTTGATTCTAAAGGTTGGTCGTTTATGGGAATAACAGATGAGATTACGCCCGAGGAAGCTAGTCAAAAGTTAATAGATTCGTTGATTGATGAGAAGGATAAGAAAGAGTAATTCCTTCTTATTTTTATTGTATATTTATGTTCTTTATCGTAAAAGTATGATATAGTAAAAAATAGTGAAAATTCTTCCAATATAATACAAATTACATATGATTGGTAGATTTATTATTTTGTTAAGGAGTAAATGGAAAAGGGAGAGTCATATGGTAAATTTTAAGAAAATTTTGGTTTTTGTTACAGTTATTTGTTCGTTTTTTTTGACACCTATGACATTGCGTGCTGAGACGAATATTGGAGTAAATCCAGAACAAGTTGCACCACCACCTGCGGAAGGACCGAATGTTTTTAGTCAGTTTGCAACGACAATTGATGCAAAAACAGGAGATGTTTTGTATGACAAAAACGCATATCACCGCGCATTTCCTGCTAGTACGACGAAGGTGTTAACAGCGATTTTACTCATGGAGCATACAAAGCCAGAGGATCAATTTACATTTTCACAATTAGCATTAGATCAAGAGAAGAGTAATTATCAAATTGAGTTTCAACCTGGAGAGACAATTAATAGAAATACTGCGCTTATGATTTTAATGGTGCTGAGTGCGAATGATGTGTCGTATGCGATTGCGGAGCGGATTGGCGGGAGTGTTGAGAATTTCGCTAATATGATGAATGAGAAAGCGAAGCAATTGGGGGCGAAAGATAGCCACTTTGTAACACCGAATGGATTGCATGATCCGAACCATTATACGACGCCGTATGATATGGCTATGATTACGAAGGGTGTGCAAAAGTATCCTGAAATTTTACAAGCGATGAATACGAAAAGAACGACAGTTACGACGTCTAGGCAGACGGTGTCTATTTTTAATAAATCTAATTTTTTTGAAAATCCATATAGCATTGGCGGTAAGACAGGGTTTACGAATGAAGCACGTAATACACTTGTTTTATTAAATGAGAAAGATGGAAATCGTATTATAAGCGTAGTAATGGCTTCTCAAAGACCTGAAATTTATGAAGATTTGAAGCAGATGGCGGAATATTCTTTCGGTCAATTTACGAAGCAAATGGTGCTTGATAAACATAATTGGCATCAAAAAACAACATATTTAAATAAAGATGTTAATTCTGAGTTGGAACAAAGTGCGGAGCTTATGCTTAAGAAAGATGAAGGGAAAAATGTGAAAACTATTTTCCGGGCGGCTTCATTAGATAAAGAATCTTTATATCATAAAGGAATACATCGTGGTGAGGTAGTTGGTGCAGTTGATATTACGAAAAATAATCAAACAATTGCGACGGTAAATGTTCTTTCAACAGAAGATGTCACTTTTACGATGCCTAAAAAAGATACAACTATGCCTGAAGTAAAAGACTCAAATGTGAAAGTAATAAGTGTTGGGATAGGTGCGATTGTATTATTTGGAGCAATTTTATATGTAGTGTTGCGCCGAAATACAAAAGGAATGAAATCAGAAGGTAAATAAATTACTAATAAAAAGACTGTGTAAAATTTTGGCACAGTCTTTTTTCTATACTTAAAATAACTAATAATTGTAAATTTTCTTATTGCAATAACTTAAAGTTCGTTATATCATTTACTTGTGTTCTTGTTAAAGAACAAAGTGGATATTGCATACTTCAAATAATATAAAACAACGGAGAGGGAGAGAGACGATGAAATTAATATGGAAGATAATTAGCAACGCGATCTCATTTGTTTTATTTGCATTGATGGTTTTTTTAGCTTTTGTAGTTATTTCTTCAAAAGCAAGCGGTGGTGATCCGACAGTGATGGGATATCAATTTAAGAGCGTTCTTTCAGGATCAATGGAGCCGACGTTTTTAACAGGATCAATCATTGCAATAGAACCAAACAAAGATGGTTCTAAATATCAAAAAGGTGATGTTATTACCTTTAAAGAGAAAGATCAAAAAATTATCACTCACCGTATTATCGGTGTGAAAGATACAAATGGAAAAGTAATGTATGAAACAAAAGGGGATAACAACAACGGACCAGATTTAGAGCCAGTACTTGCAGAAAATGTAGTTGGAAAGTATGCAGATATTACAGTTCCGTATGTTGGTTATTTACTGAATTATGCGAATTCAAAAGCGGGAGCAGCATTACTTCTTATTATTCCAGGAGTCTTTTTACTTGGTTATTCCGCGATTTCTATTTTTGGTGCTATTCGTAGCATTGACGGAGAAAAGAAAGATAAAAAAGTAGAACAATCCGTCTAGTTCGTTTGGTTATACTTTCCGTTTAGGAAGTTAACAAATATATATTAAGGGGATATGGACATGACTTTAAAGAAAAAATTAGGAATGGGTATTACATCAGCGGTATTAGGAGCAGCTTTAGTTGGTGGAGGAACATTTGCATTTTTCAGTGATAAAGAAGTGTCAAACAATACATTTGCGGCTGGAACACTGGATTTAGCATTAAATCCATCAACGGTTGTTAACGTATCGAATTTAAAACCTGGGGATACAATTGAAAAAGAATTTAAACTAGAAAATAAAGGCTCTTTAAATATTAAAAAGGTTCTACTGAAAACAGATTATAATGTAGAAGATGTAAAGAAAGATAATAAAGATGATTTTGGTAAACATATTAAAGTAACATTCTTAAAAAATGTAGATAAACATGAGACAATTGTGAAACAAACTACTTTAGATAAATTAAAAGGTGACACACTTACAGCTGTAGATAATGATTTATCGGCTTGGTTCTGGGATGAAAAAGGTATTTCAGCAGGTAAATCCGATAAATTCAAAGTGAAATTTGAGTTCGTTGATAATGGAAAAGATCAAAATCAATTCCAAGGTGATAAGTTACAATTAAATTGGACGTTTGATGCACAACAAACAGCAGGTGAAGAAAGATAATAATAAAAAGGGCTATCACATGGATAGCCCTTTTTCTATTTTTCTAGTATTTGTCTATCAATTTTAATAGTTCTTTACTATAATATAGGTAATGTTCTGTATAAAGAACGTAACGTTCGATGGGAGAGATTAAGATGCTGAAAAGACCGCGTAATTTTAAAAAGATGCTTATATTGCCGTGTATGTGTTCTATTACGTTTTATTTAGGATCTCAAATTATGACGCATACAGAAGCGGCGTTCATTCATGAAACGAAAGTAGAAGCGACGCTTTCTACAGCAATTATATTTCCGAAAACAGTTAATACGTTAAAAGAGCAATCTGAAAAACATAAACAGTTTATTGAGCGTGAGTATGGAACGATGAAGGGGAAATCGAAAGCAACTTCTATTGAAGAAATAAAACAGGCGATTTCTGTATGGCAACAAGGGCGTGAGAAAATTGTTACTGAGAAGGAAGCCCTGCAAAATGTATATACTGAAATAGAAGCTCCTTACAATCAAATACAAGAAGAATTAAAGGTAAATAAAGATGAGTCGATGCAGCAAGTGTCCATATATGTAAATGAAGGCTTCCGCAGTATCAAAGAGAAGCGTGACTATATTGAGAAAGAAATTAGCTTGAAAGCTATTGATGAGCAAATCCAGGCTCTTCAGCAACAATTAAACGTTGCAATTGAAGCGGAAGGACAAAAGAAAGCCGAAGAACAAAAGAAAATAGAAGAACAAAAGAAAGTAGAGGAACAAAAGAAAGTAGAAGAACAAAAGAAAGTAGAGGAACAAAAGAAAGTAGAAGAACAGAAGAAAGTAGAAGAACAAAAGAAAGTAGAAGAACAGAAAAAAGTAGAAGAGCAAAAGAAATTGGAAGAACAGAAAAAGCTAGAAGAGCAGAAGAAAGCGGAGTAACTGCTTTAGTGAAACAGCCAGAAAATAAGAATGTGGTGTAAGAGAGAGCGAACGAATAAGCAAGACTAGTAATATTTATACGAGTGTGAGGGAACGTTAGCCCTCACCTCTTTGTTTTTCTTTTTTCTTATAGTATTAAATGATTTGAGTGTGAAAAAAGTTATAAATTATCATTATTTTTTCTGAAAAGTCTAAATAATATTGAGAAATAAAAATAACTGAAAATATTAATAAATATGTGTTGTGTTTATATAGGTTTGTTCGTTATAATGAACATAAGGTTTTTAAAAAAGAACACATATTGGCTAAGCTAATATAGTTTTCTTTACATCTCTTATTGAAAAATAAGTGATAAAAATATAAAAAAAGCTAGGGGGAATTGATTGTGAGTCTGAAAAAGAAATTAGGTATGGGAGTTGCATCAGCAGCATTGGGGTTAGCTTTAATTGGTGGAGGAACATTTGCATTCTTTAGTGATAAAGAAGTATCAAACAATACATTTGCAGCTGGGACGTTAGACCTTACATTAAACCCTAAGACGCTTGTAGATATTAAAGATTTAAAACCAGGGGATTCTGTTAAGAAAGAGTTCTTATTACAAAACAGCGGTTCGTTAACTATTAAAGACGTTAAATTAGCAACAAAGTATACTGTTAAAGATGCAAAAGGTGATAATGCAGGTGAAGACTTTGGTAAGCACGTTAAAGTAAAATTCCTTTGGAACTGGGACAAACAAAGTGAGCCTGTATACGAAACAACTTTAGCAGACTTACAAAAAGCTGATCCAGATCTTTTAGCTAAAGATATCTTCGCTCCTGAGTGGGGAGAAAAAGGTGGATTAGAAGCTGGTACAGAGGATTATCTATGGGTACAATTTGAATTTGTAGATGATGGAAAAGACCAAAATATCTTCCAAGGTGATACATTGAATTTAGAATGGACATTCAATGCTAACCAAGAAGCTGGGGAAGAAAGATAATAAAAAAGGCGGGTATCCCCCGCTTTTTTTTATAAAGAAAAAGAAGTGCTGGTTGTAAGCACTTCTTTCTATTATTATTTTTGATTTTGCTTCCACTTTGTAAATTCAAGAAATTCACGAAATTGTTCTTTGGAGACACCAGAGTTCATTGCATCTTTAACGAGTTGTGTCCATTCGGAGTCTAGGTTAGTTTCCTTTGTTGTTTCATCATGAAGTAAAGTATCAACTGGAATTTGTAGAACTGCTGCGATCTTTTCAAGAAACTGAATGGAAGGGTTTTTTTGTAAATTTCGTTCTATAGAACTAATGTAAGATTTAGCAACGCCAGCTTTTTCGGCAAGTTCAGTTAATGAAATACCTTTTTGTAAACGAAGGCGTTTTATACGTTCTCCAATCATATTTGCGCACCTTTCTATCAATATGTAGTTGTCTTATGATGTCATTATTATAACATAAACTTCGTTAAAAAGAACAAACCTATTGAGCCTGACTGGATGGCTTCATACGTTGGAAAAATTGCTCGATGTCTTGCATGGCGATACCAGCATCTAGAGCTTCAAGTATTAAATCAATCCATTCTTGATCCAGTGCGTCTGTCTTATCTTTGTACAAATGTAATTCCTCCCTAATTATCGGTCATAATTGCTGCTACAGAATACATGATAATGCAATCGGATTTTGTGTTTTATATAGTGAATTATCAAATATTGTGTAGATGAAACAAAGATAAAATCCCCATTAAACTCCCTCTATGGAAATTATAAATTGTTCGATAAAAACTTTCAATATTTTCAGAAAACATTGTTGAATTGTGATATATTCGTATGCTAACTATGAAATTTTTACAAATATATTAAAAATATTACATAATATAACTAAATATTGAAAAAATATTGAATTTTTAATAAAATTCAATTTGTAATACATATTATTTATTAGGGGAGGAAATATGGGATGAACAAGAAACCGTTCAAAGTTTTGTCATCAATCGCTTTAACAGCTGTATTAGGCCTTTCATTCGGAGCTGGCACTCAATCTGCATATGCTGAAACGCCTGCGAATAAAACAGCTACGAGCCCAGTTGATGATCACTTAATTCCGGAAGAACGTTTAGCAGATGCGCTAAAAAAACGTGGGGTAATTGATTCGTCAGCTTCAGAGAAAGAAACAAAGAAAGCTGTCGAAAAGTATGTAGAGAACAAAAAGGGTGAAAATCCTGGGAAAGAAGTACCGAATGGGGATCAACTTACGAAAGAAGCATCTGACTTTTTAAAGAAAGTGAAAGATGCGAAAGCAGACACGAAAGAAAAATTAGATAACCCTGCAACAGGAACACCTGCAGCGACAGGACCAGTTAAAGGCGGATTAAATGGTAAAGTACCAACATCTCCAGCAAAGCAAAAAGCGTATAACGGTGATGTGCGTAAAGATAAAGTACTCGTTTTACTTGTAGAGTACGCTGACTTTAAACATAACAATATTGATAAAGAGCCTGGCTATATGTATTCGGAAGACTTTAATAAAGAACACTATGAAAAAATGTTATTCGGTGACGAGTCATTCACGTTAGATGATGGAAGTAAAATTGAAACATTTAAACAATATTATGAAGAGCAATCTGGTGGTAGTTACACTGTAGATGGAACAGTTACAAAATGGTTAACAGTTCCTGGTAAAGCTGCTGATTACGGTGCGGATGCTGCTAGCGGTGGTCATGATAATAAAGGACCAAAAGGACCACGTGATTTAGTAAAAGATGCATTAAAAGCAGCTGTAGATAGCGGTCTTGATCTATCAGAGTTTGATCAATTTGATCAATATGATGTAAATGGTGATGGAAATAAAAATCAACCAGACGGTTTAATTGATCACTTAATGATTATTCATGCAGGTGTTGGACAAGAAGCAGGTGGTGGTAAGTTAGGTGATGATGCAATTTGGTCACATCGCTGGACAGTTGGACCAAAACCATTTGCAATTGAAGGTACACAAGCGAAAGTTCCATATTGGGGTGGAAAGATGGCAGCGTTCGACTACACAATTGAACCAGAAGATGGGGCTGTTGGTGTATTCGCACATGAATATGGTCATGATTTAGGTTTACCAGATGAGTATGATACACAATATAGCGGAGATGGTGAACCAGTTCAAGCTTGGTCTATTATGAGTGGCGGAAGCTGGGCAGGTAAAATTGCTGGAACGACGCCAACAAGTTTCTCACCACAAAATAAAGAGTTTTTCCAAAAAACAATCGGTGGTAATTGGGCAAATATCGTAGAAGTAGATTATGAGAAATTAAATAAAGGTATCGGCCTAGCAACATATTTAGACCAAAGTGTTACGAAATCTAACCGTCCGGGTATGATTCGTGTTAACTTACCAGATAAAGATATAAAAACAATTGAGCCGGCATTCGGAAAACAGTATTACTACAGCACAAAAGGTGATGATCTTCATACGAAGATGGAAACACCGCTGTTCGATTTAACAAATGCAACGACTGCAAAATTTGACTTCAAATCATTATATGAAATTGAAGCAGAGTATGACTTCCTTGAAGTACACGCTGTAACAGAAGATGGTCAACAAACGTTAATTGAAAGACTTGGTGAGAAAGCTAATAGTGGAAATGCAGATTCGACAAATGGCAAATGGATTGACAAATCATATGATTTAAGCCAATTCAAAGGTAAGAAAGTAAAATTAACATTTGATTACATTACTGATGGTGGTTTAGCATTAAATGGTTTCCTACTTGATAATGCTTCATTAACAGTAGATGGTAACGTAGTATTCTCTGATGATGCAGAAGGTACATCACAATTCAAATTAGATGGTTTTGCTGTTTCTAACGGAACAGAGAAGAAGAGCCATAACTATTATGTTGAGTGGAGAAACTATGCTGGTTCAGATAACGCGTTAAAATTTGCTCGTGGTCCAGAGTATAACAGTGGTATGGTCGTATGGTATGCAGATTCAGCTTACACAGATAACTGGGTAGGTGTACATCCAGGATACGGATTCCTAGGTGTAGTTGATTCTCATCCAGAAGCAATTGTAGGAACTTTAAATGGTAAACCGACAGTGGAAAGTAGTACACGATTCCAAATCGCTGATGCGGCGTTCTCATTCGATAAAACGGCAGCTTGGAAAGTTGTATCTCCAACGCGTGGAACGTATACGTATGATGGTTTAGCGGGTGTACCGAAGTTTGATGATTCTAAAACGTATATTAATCAACAGATTCCAGATGCAGGACGTATTTTACCGAAGCTTGGTCTGAAGTTTGAAGTAGTAGGACAAGCTGATGATAATTCTGCAGGTGCTGTTCGTTTATATCGTTAATACTGTGAAACTACCGAGAGATTTTCTTTCGGTAGTTTTTTTGTGAGCAATGAATTTTATATAGCTGAAAAAGTCATATATAATGTAACTTTAAGAATAGAAATTTGTTATATATGAAGTCTATATAAATAATGAAAGAATTGGATAAAAATAGTGGGAGAAGGTGAGTGAATGAGTATTTCCTCTATTATAAGTAGGCAAAAGGAATATTTTTTAAAAGGTCATACGAGAAGCATCGAAATGAGAAAGAATAATTTGAAGAGGCTTTATGAAGGCATTCAGCATTTTGAAGAAGAAATATTTCAGGCATTGAAATTAGATTTAAATAAGTCAGTTCACGAGTCGTTTACAACGGAAGTTGGATATGTATTAAAAGAAATTTCCTTTCAATTGAAACATATGTCATCGTGGAGTAAACCGAAGCGAGTTCGAACAGCACTGACTCATTTTGGATCAAAAGGAAAAGTAGTGCCAGAACCGTATGGTGTGACGCTTATTATTGCACCGTGGAACTATCCTTTTCAATTAGCAATTGCACCACTTGTAGGAGCATTGGCAGCTGGAAATACAATCGTTTTAAAGCCGTCAGAGTTAACGCCAAGCGTTTCAAAAGTGCTTAAGAGAATGCTAGATGAATTATTTCCAGAAGAGCTTGTAGCGGTAGTAGAAGGTGGCGTTGAAGAGAGTACATCTTTGCTGAAGGAACCGTTTGATTATATTTTCTTTACTGGTAGTGTTAGCGTTGGAAAAGTTGTAATGGAAGCAGCAGCGAAACAGTTGACGCCGCTCACTTTAGAACTTGGCGGGAAAAGTCCTTGTATTGTACATAAAGATGCAAAGATAGAGATGACAGCAAGAAGAATTGTTTGGGGTAAGTTTTTAAATGCAGGGCAGACGTGTGTAGCGCCTGATTATATGTACGTGCATTCTTCCGTGAAAGAAAAGCTAATTGAGGTACTGCGACATGAAATTACAGAGCAGTATAGTAAAGAACCTTTGAAAAATGAAAATTATGTGCGTATTGTAAGTGAGCGTCATTTTGAACGATTATGTGGATTTTTACAAGATGGTCAAGTCGTAATTGGTGGAAACTATGAGAAAGATACATTACATATTGAACCGACAGTGCTAGCGGATATTACATGGCAAGATGCTGTTATGGAAGATGAAATTTTTGGTCCGATTTTACCAATCATAGAGTACGACAATATAGAAGATGTAATTGGCACAATCCAGCAACATCCGAAGCCGTTAGCGTTATATGTATTTTCTGAAGATAAAGAAGTACAAAAGAAAGTGACGAGTAATATTTCATATGGTGGAGGCTGTATTAATGATGTTGTCTATCATCTTGCCACGCCATATTTACCTTTTGGGGGTGTTGGAAGTAGTGGATTAGGGGGTTATCATGGGAAAGAAAGTTTTCGGACTTTTTCACATTATAAAAGCATTTTAGCCCAATCTACAGCATTCGACATGAAAATTCGTTACTCTTCTACAAAAAGTGCTTTAAAATTCATACGAAAGTTGTTAAAATGATGATGGTGTTTATCAGTAGGCGTAGCCGTATGATAAAAGCCCCTTCGCAATGGAAGGGGTTTTTCTGTTCGACGTTATGTATCATGCGAAAATGAATCAAACATACTACATAAAGAATAGAAACGAACGCTTGCTAAATAACCATTTTTGTTTGGATCGAAACAAAAAATAGTCTATAGAACATAAATATTTATTCATGAATATAAAAATTTAAAATTTAAGGTAGATAGGACGGGAAAATGAAAAAGATTATTAAAGTTGAAGCAGTTGAAAAACATTTTGGAAATCAAGTGATTATCCCACCTCTTTCTTTAGATATTAAAGAGGGAGAGTTTTTAACAATTTTAGGGCCGAGTGGCTGCGGGAAAACGACTTTACTTCGTATGATCGCAGGATTTGAAACTCCAACTAAAGGGAATCTTTTATTAGATGATGAAAGAATTAACGATTTGCCGCCATATAAACGTCATATGAACCTAGTGTTCCAACATTACGCACTATTCCCACATATGACAGTAGAGAAGAATATTTGTTTTGGTATGAAAATGCAGAAAGTATCAGCAGCAGAGCAGAAAGAGCGTGCTGAAGAGGCAATGCGTTTAACGCAGTTACTTGAGTTCCGTAATCGTAAACCTGCGAAGCTTTCTGGTGGACAACAGCAGCGTGTTGCAATTGCAAGAGCGATTGTAAATAATCCGCGTGTATTACTATTAGATGAGCCACTTGGAGCGCTTGACTTTAAGTTACGAAAAGACTTGCAACGTGAATTGAAAAACTTACAACGTAATTTAGGAATTACGTTCATATACGTAACGCACGATCAAGAAGAAGCAATGAGCATGAGCGATCGTATCGTCGTTATGAATAAAGGACATATCGAACAAATCGGAACACCGAAAGAAATTTATAATAAGCCAAAAACATTGTTCGTTGCGACATTCATCGGTGAAAATAATATTGTGAAAAACGGGGAAGGCTATGTAGCAATTCGCCCTGAAAATGTAAAAGTACGTTCGGTTGAAGAACCAATTTTAAAAGAATACCATCTTGGACATATTGAAGATATTGAGTTTGTCGGAAATATGGAGAAGCTTTATGTACGTGATGAGAAAACATCAGAATTACTAATGGCATATCAAACTGCTGAAGAGGCAGCGCAGTGGAGCATTGGAGATAATGTATATGTAGGCTGGGAGCAAGAGGACGAGGTGACCTTAAATTGAAAAAAGGGAAATTACTCGCACTACCTACAGTCGCGTGGCTGTTAATTTTCTTCCTAATCCCGCTCATATTCGTATTAGGATTCGCCTTCATGCAGCGCGGAGCTTACGGGACAGTAGAAATGCAATTTACGCTGGAGAATATATCCCGTGTGTTTGACCCATTGTACTTAGGAACGTTATGGGAAACTGTTAAAATCGCAGTTATTACGACAGTAATATGTTTATTAATTGGTTATCCGTTTGCTTATACAATTACAATTGTTGACCGCAAATACCGCTCTATTCTTTTATTATTGGCAACGATCCCGTTTTGGATTAACTTTCTTGTTCGTTCATACGCATGGATTGTTATTTTACGTTCACAAGGTCTTGTGAATACGTTGTTATTAAAGCTTGGCATTATTAGTGAACCGTTAAATTTATTATATAATACTCCTTCTGTAATACTCGGAATGGTCTATTCTTTATTACCATTTATGATTTTACCAGTGTATGCAGCAATTGAGCAGCTGGATAAGCGTAAGCTAGAAGCGGCTTATGATTTAGGAGCAACACCAATAAAGGCATTTTGGAATATAACAGTGCCGATGACGATGTCAGGAATTGCGACTGGTTCTATTTTAGTATTCGTTTCTTCTATCGGAATGTTTGTTGTATCAGACGTGATGGGCGGATCGAAAGTAGCATTAATCGGAAACGTTATTCAAAACCAATTCTTAGGTGCACGTGACTGGCCGTTTGGATCTGCGTTATCGATTATCGTTGTTCTATTCTCTGTTCTGTTAATTTACTTATATTATCGTGCAACGAAAGTATATAAATATAATGAGAACGGAGGCGAATAGGCAAAGATGAAGAAGTTTTTAGTTTCTTATTCTTGGTTAATTTTGTTATTTTTGTATTTTCCAATGATGGTTTTAATGGTCTATTCTTTCAACGACTCTCGCATTAATGCGGAGTGGGAAGGTTTTACATTCCATTGGTATACAGATTTATTTCAAAAACAAGATGTTATTGATGCATTTGTAAATAGTATTACGATTGCAGTTATAACAACGATTGTGACAACGGTACTTGGTGTATTCTTTGCAATTGCTTTACATCGTTATAAATATCGTTTCGAAGGGGCTATTAATGGCCTTGTATATTTACCAATTTTAATTCCGGATATTTTAATGGGATTATCTTTACTAATTCTTTTCAGTCAGTTAGGAATGGAACTTGGACAAACAACGATTATTATTGCACATATTACATTTAGTATTTCGTTTGTTGTTGTTATTTTAGCTGCGCGTCTTTCAAGTATGGGACGTGACTTAGAAGAAGCTGCAAATGATTTAGGAGCAACCCCTTGGCAAACGTTTCGTTATGTAACGTTCCCAGCAATTGCACCGGGAGTTATTTCAGCAGCATTATTAACATTCACATTATCAATTGATGATTTTGTAATTAGTTTCTTCGTATCAGGACCAGGATCAACAACATTGCCACTATACATTTACAGTATGGTTAAGCGCGGAGTATCACCAGAAATTAATGCTCTTTCTACAATTTTAATTGTTGCTATCGTAGGATTAATGGTTCTATCTGAAATCTTCCGGAACAAAGGTGCAGATGGTGAAGAAAACTCTGGAGGACACCTTCCTTTATAATACGAACGATATAGAAAGTACAAGGGGGTAATAAATCGATGAAATTAATGAAAAGAATAGCTGGCGCAGCAATTAGCTTTAGCCTTGTTGCTGGTGTGCTTGCTGGTTGTGGTGAAAAGAAAGAAGAATTAAATATTTATAGCTGGGCTGACAATTTTGATGAGCAAGTGCTAAAAGATTTTGAAAAAAAGTATAATGTGAAAATTAACTATGACAAGTACGCAAGTAATGAAGAAATGCTTGCAAAATTACAAGCTGGTGGTGCAAAGTATGACTTAATCCAGCCGTCTGATTACATGGTTAAAACAATGGCGAAAATGGACTTATTAGCGCCGTTAGATAAAAAGAATATCCCAAATATCGAAAACATGGTTTCTAATTTCAAAACACCTGCGTTTGATCCAGAGAATAAATATTCTTTAGTGTACACTTGGGGTGTAACAGGGATTGCATACAATAAAAAGTATGTGAAAGAAGCACCTACAAGCTGGGCTGACTTATGGAATGAGAAATATAAAGGACGCGTAACGTTACTAAACGATTCTCGTGAAGTATTAGGAATGGGTCTTAAGAAGCACGGGTTCTCAAACAGTACGAAAGACGATGCACAATTAAAGACAGCAGCAGATGATTTAAAGAAGCTGCTTCCAAACTTATTAGCATTTGATACAGATAACATTAAACAAAAATTCATTACAGAAGATGCTTGGATTGGAACAGTTTGGTCTGGAGATGCAGCATTTATCGCAAAAGATAATAAAGATGTAGAATATGTTGTACCAAAAGAAGGCGGCACAATTTGGGCTGATACGTTAGCAATTCCAAAAGGTGCAAAACATAAAGAGCTTGCTGAGAAATTTATGAACTACTTACTAGATGAAAAAGTAAGTGTGAAAAACTACGAGTCAATTGGTTACAGTAATCCAAATGAAAAAGCTCATCCTCTTCATAGTAAAGAATACCGTGATAATCACATGATCTTCTTAACGAAAGAAGAGTTAGATCGTACAGAATGGCTTGTTGATGTGGACGATAAGTTAAAAGATTATGATCGTTACTGGACAGAGCTAAAAACAAAAGGTAAATAAGTAAGGAAATGCGGTTTCTAAAGTAGAAATCGCATTTTTTCATAGTAGGAGGAAATCGTTTGAAGAAGTTACATCAGTATGAGGTAATGTGTATCGGTTTGTTATTTGCTGTATTTGGTATTGTTGCTTGGCGCGTACATGCAGGTGGCGTTACAGTGATGGATACATATGTCCGTGGATTAGTAAGAGGGCTGCAAACGGAAAGTTCTCTTACATTTTTCTCGTACTTTACAAAATTGGGATCAGCAATTGGGATAGTCGCTACGCTCGTTATAAGTTTGCTTGTTTTTTGGAAGAAGCGTTATTATGCTGCGATGATTGTATATCCAATGGGAATTTTAATAACACATCTTGTGAATAAAGGGATAAAAGAGATTGTAAAGAGAGAACGTCCGTCATTAAATGAAGCGCTAGATGCACTTGGATATAGTTTTCCTAGTGGACATGCAATGCTATCGATTATGACATTTGGATTTCTTACTTATATCATTGCTGCTAATTTGAAAAGCGTAGCTGGGAAATGTGTCACAATAATTTTGATGGGTATAGTAATTCTATCGATTGGATTAAGTAGAGTCATTTTAAATGTACATTACCCAACTGATATTTTAGCTGGTTACTGCGTAGGTGGTATTTTGTTAATTATCGCGATTTACTACCATCGTTTACTTACTGAGAGATTAGGGCTTAATAAAGAGAGATAGAAAGACGTCTGGAAAAACTATCATTATAGTTTCTCCAGACGTTTTTTGTTTATATCAAGATGTGATACAGTATAAGTGACAATTGAATCATTTAAAGTAGGTGAAAATGTGTGAAGACAAATGTACATAAAGTTGATAAGTGGGGGAAGTTAGGAGCCTTTTTGTATCAGTCTCGTTATACAGTAATTGTAGCGCTACTGTTGCTCGCAATCGCACTTGGGATTTTTGCTCCAAAGCTACCGGGAGTATTAGGTGGCGATGGTTTCCAAACGGAAGGCGACTATCAAAAAACAAAAGAAATTTTAGATAAAGATTTTAAGAAGTCTCAAGATACGCTTCTGCTCGTTTTTGAGAAAAATAAAGATGTTTCGCATGAGGAATTTAAAAAACGAATAGATGAAATTGTAAAGAATGTTCAAGAGAAAGAGAACTATGAATCTTTCCATCACCCAATCCAAAATAAAGAAATGCTACAAGATGACATCGGTTATGCGACAATTTTATTTTCCGGGAAAACAAATAAAGAAAGAATGGAAAAGACATTACAATTTGCTGATGAGATTGAGAAAGAAAGTAATGTAGCATTAAAATTAACACCTACAGGATTTCCGAAAATTAATCAAGAGATTAATGAAAGAACGCAAAATGATTTAAAAGTAGCAGAAATGATTGGATTACCAATTGCGTTTCTTGTATTACTATTTTCGTTTGGGAGTCTTTTGGCATCAATTTTACCGATTTTGAATGGGGCGCTTAGTGTTATTAGTACGATGGGGATATTGTATTTCATCGGTGTTGATAAAGAACTATCTATTTTCGTGTTAAACGTTGCACCGATGATTGGACTTGCATTATCTATTGATTTTGCGCTATTATTTGTGAACCGTTTTCGAGAGGAAGTTGCTAAACGAACGGTAAAAGAAGCGATAGCAATTACATATCAAACGGCAGGACGTGCGATTGTATTTTCAGGATTATGTGTATTTGTTGGGTTATCCGGTTTGTTTTTCTTTAAGATAGATTATATTCAATCTGTAGCGATTAGCGGAATGATTGTTGTCATTATGAGCATTTTATTCTCACTCACACTTCTTCCAGCACTATTATCGTTAATAGGTAAAAGAATATTAAAAAAGAATCAAGTAGCACATACGCCGGCAAAAGCATGGCGTAAATTTGCACAATTTGTGATGAAACATCCAATTGCAATGATTATTGTTGTTACAACATTTATTGTTATTTGCTTATTACCGTTACGTACAGCTAATTTGCAGTTCCCTGGTGTTGAAGCTTTACCTGAAAAGAGTGATACAAGAATTGCATATGAAAAGTATGAAGAAGCATTTAATGAAACTGTCAAAACACACGCTGATGTTACGTTAGTTGTAGAGACGAAAAAAGATATGAAAGAAAAAGAAAGTCTACAAAAGATAGAAGAAGTCGTTCAAAAGTTAAAAGATGATAAGAAAGTACATGAAGTAAGAAGTTTATACGACGGGTTAACTGGAATGAAAGTAGATCAAGTTGTTGGAATATTACAGTCGCCAGAATCAGCGAAACTAACTCCTGTATTTGAAGCATACACGCAAGGGAATAAGACGACGATAGAAATCTTTTTGAAAACAAAACCACGTACAGAGACTGCAAAACAGTGGGTGCGTGACTTTAAAAAGAACTATAAAGAAACGGATGTTACTTATTATCTAGGAGGAATGACGACATTTCAACAAGAATTAGAAGATGAAATTAAAGATAAAGTAGTAATTGGTATGTCTGTTATATTTGGATCGACCTTTGTTATATTATTATTTGCATTCCGATCTATACTCATTCCAATTAAGGCAATTGTTATGAATATACTTAGTTTAAGTGCAACTATTGGAATTGTTGTTTGGTTATTTGAAGGTGGTCATTTCGGTTTAGAAACGAGTCCGGTTCTGTTTGTCTTACCAATCTTCATTTTTGGCCTCGTATTTGGGCTTAGTATGGATTATGAAGTATTTCTTATTTCACGTATTCATGAGCTCTATGAAGAAACAGGAGATAACGATCAAGCAACGTTAGAAGGGCTCGTTTCAACAAGTAGAATCATTACATCAGCTGCTTTAATAATGATTGTTGTAACTGGTGCATTCGCATTTACTGATATTTTACCAGTAAAGCAGATGGGTCTTGGCGTTGCGTTAGCAATATTTCTTGATGCAACAATTATTCGTCTTATGCTCGTACCAAGCTTAATGAAGTTATTTGGAGACTGGAACTGGTGGTTACCATTTCGAAAAAAACGAGAAAAATCATTGTAAAAAATGCTCATCATATTGATGAGCATTTTTTATGAATAGCAAAGCCTACATTTTGCAAATAGTATGTGATAAGAACATTACATAATAAGTAGGTGAAGGCAATGTTTCGTTATTTTAAGTTTAAGTTAAATGATACAGTACAGTTTGCCGAGAACGATGGGCATATGTATCGCATTGTCGGTTATCGGTTAGAAAAAGGATTTTATCCAAAAGATGAATGGACTCATATCATTTATGAACTACTTAGAGAATTTGACGGGTATACGATGGATGCAGAAGAGGAAGAACTTGTAAAGGTCGTTCAAGTAGAGGATGAGTATTACAAAATACAAGAAGTATCAGGTTATCGCTATCCAGTAAAAATGAAACAAAAACAACAAGTGATGAAAATAGAAAAGATGGACGATTTATTAGATGCTTACAATGACTATAAAAGGTTGGCGGATTTCTTTAAGGATTTATCGTATGAACAAAAAGCTGAAGAAGTATTGTTAGAAATGAAAAGACTTAGAGCTTGAGGGGCAGTCTATTATAAGACTGTCCTCTATTTTTGACGGTGCATCAAAGTGTGTTTTCCGTTACAATGAGAGAATCAATAGAAATAAGGTGATAAACAGTATGGAAACAAAGAAAAAGGGCGAATGGTGTGAAATTACCGTTCCAGCTAAATGGAGTGGTATAAGTATTGAATCGGTATTAAAAGTAGAATGGGAAATACCGAAAAAGCTATTACATCAGCTTCGTATGGAAAAAGGTGTTACGGTTAACGGGGAACAAAGAAGATGGAATGAGCTTTTAAAAGAGAACGATAAGTTACAAGTCCATATGTTTGCGGAGGAAGAGTACGATGTAGATCCAGAATATGGTGAATTACATGTAGTATACGAAGATGATCACGTACTTATCGTAAATAAACCAGAGCAAATGGACACACACCCTGCTGAAAAAGGTGGAACCGGGACGCTTGCAAATCTTGTTGCTTTTCATTTTCAAATGCAAGGTTTAGAGACGAGGGTGCGTCATATTCATCGTTTAGATAAAGATACGACAGGTGGTGTCGTGTTTGCTAAGCATAGAATTGCTGGTGCAATTATGGATCGTCTATTAATGGAAAGAAAAATTAAAAGAACGTATGCTGCGCTCGTTGAAGGGAAAGTAAAGAAGAAACAAGGAAAGATTGATGCTGCTATCGGAAGGGATCGCCATCATGCTACAAGGCGTCGTATTTCTCCAAAAGGTGACCAGGCTATCACATATTATAAAGTAGAAAAGTATTTTAAGAAGCAAAACACGACTTTCGTAACGTTACAATTAGAAACGGGTAGAACACATCAAATTCGTGTTCATATGAGTCATAATGGTAATCCACTAGTTGGGGATGTATTATATGGTGGACAAACAAAATATATGTCCAGTCAAGCATTACATGCGATGAAGATAAATTTCTTGCATCCAATTACGAAAGAAGCGATTGAAGTTGATGTGCCGTTTCCTGCAAAGTTAAATAATAAAATAAAAGAATTTCAAAAAGAAAATGCGTAAAGTATAAGTTTTAACTTGAAAAAAGTAGATTTTTGCAGGGATTTCTCTACAAGAAGCGAAGCCGTTAAGAGAAAAGAGAGGTGAGAATCACTTGATCAAATATAAGTATGTACTTGGAATATTTTTCGCTTGTCTTTTACTTACTCTATGTCTTTATCCCTATTTACCAAATCGTATGGCAGTACATTGGAATGTAAATGGTGAGCCAAACGAGTTTATGAGTAAACAAGTTGTTGTAGCATTTATTCCCTGTTTTATTATTTTTTCATATGGATTTTTGTATATTATTTCACATAATATATTTAAGTTTAATGAAAGAGAGCATGGTATTATAGGCGGATTTATAAAGAAAATTACGTTATTTATGTTGTTTATTCATATGCTTATCCTCTTTATTAATTTTGGGGATTTGATATCCTTTCAAACAGGATTAACGATTGGGATTAGTATGTTTCTTTTTATGCTGAGTAAAGAATTTAAGAAAATAAAAGGCAAAGAAAAAGACCCAATTAAATTACAAAAAATTCGTTTAGTGAGTAGACGGATTTTTCAAGTGATGGCATGTGGCATATTGTTTTCATTGTTTTTGAACTTAGAGTGGGGATTTTATGTATTGCTTAGTGTAATAAGCTGTGGATCTATGTTGTTTATGTTATATATTTTCTATTCATACATAATAGAAAGCTATGAAACTTAAAAAAGAGTCTTCTCATTATGAGAAGACTCTTTTAATCTATTTACTTCGTAATAAATTGTTGTGTCCAGTAGTTGCCGCTTTCTACATAACCAACACCGATATGAGTGAAGCCGTTATTTAAGATGTTTGCACGGTGTCCAGCGCTGTTCATCCAAGCTTGTACTACTTCTTCAGGTGTACGTTGGCCTTGAGCGATGTTTTCACCTGCAGATGTATAAGAAATGCCAAATTTCTTCATCATGTCAAACGGAGACCCGTATGTAGGGCTGTTATGATCAAAGTAGTTGTTTTTTTGCATATCTTCAGACTTAATACGTGCTACTTTGCTTAATTCAGTATCGATTTTTAGTGCTGGTAAGCCTTGTTTTGCACGCTCAGCATTTGTTAATTCAACAACACGTTGTTCAAACTCGCTTAAAGATTTTGTTTCTTCAGCAGGCTTTTGCTCAGCAGGTTTTTGTTCAGTAGGTTTTTGAGTATTGTTGTTTTCAGCAGGTTTTTGAGCTTCTGGTTTTTGAACTTCTTCAGCAGGCTTTTGCTCAACTGGTTTTTGTTCAGCAGGCTTTTGAGTTTCTGGCTTAGCAGTTGGTTGCTCAGTTACAACATTTTCAGTAGGTTGTTGACCAGGAATGAAGCAGTTTGGTTGGAAGTTTCCTTGTTGCCATTGTGCTAATGATTCAACGCCCATAGATTGTAAGAATGCTTGTAATTCTTGTTGGCTCATTTGTTTCATCATCACTTTTGAATGCTGAATATTTTGAACCTTTAAGTTAGATGGTTGTACTGTTGCAGCTTGTGCATCTAGAGAAGATACTCCTAAAGTAAGAGCTGTTGCAGCAGCTACAGATAATAAAACACGCTTTTTCATGATGTGTGTCCCCCTATATAAAGTTTTAATTTGTTTTCACACGATTTGTTTTTGACAGCCTGTCTGACTGACAAATTCATCGTAGCATACAATTTGCGAGAAAAAAGATGGAAAAAAATTCATAGACTTTAAAATTACCTAATTTATCCTAAGAGAAGAAGGGAACAAAAATAAGAGAAATATAGAGTATAAAAGGAATTTATAGTGTTTTTATACTTGGTTTTAAGAGGGGATTTTTGGATAAAGTTACCTAAATAGAAAATGAAGAATCCTATTGTATCAATGGTTTGAGCGATTTTTTGAGGAATATAATGGATTGATTTTTACAAAACTGTAATGTTTCTGTTGTTCTTTTTTATAATAAAGTAACATATTTTTAATGTTGTAGCAGACAAAAAAGCGGCTATCTCTTTACATAGACGAAGGAGATAGCCGTTTTCCTATTATTACGTATGTTACGAGTTAGTTTCAATTGCTTCTAATAATAAATCCACAATGTGAATTCCTCTCATTTTATGAGAAAGCCCTTCTCGCTCAATGCCCAATTTCATTTGTAATAAACAACCTGGATTTGCAGTAACAATGGTTGCTGCGTCTGTTTCATGCACACGGTCCATTTTGTAATCTAGAAATGCCATTGATAACTCTGAATGAACAATATTGTAAATACCAGCAGAACCACAGCAACGGTCGGCATCTTTCATTTCACGGTATGTTGCACCTTGGATAGCCTCTAGTAACATACGAGGTTCAGAAGATGTGCGCATAACATTGCGTAAATGACAAGAGTCTTGATACGTAATAACTTGCGGCGTGAGTCGTAAGTCATTACGTTTATGGAAATCTAGTTCTACTAGAATAGCAGTAATATCTTTAATTTTAGAAATAAACTGCTTAGCACGTTCAGCCCAATCCGGATCATCCTTTAAAAGATAATCATAGTCTACGAGATAAGCTCCGCAACCACCTGCATTCGTAATAATATAGTCGATGTTTAAATCTTCGAATGCTTTTATATTTCGCTTTGCTAATTCTTTTGCTCCACTCTTTTCACCAGCATGTCCATGCAATGCACCGCAGCAACTTTGTGTTTTCGGAATAACGATATCACAACCAGCTAATTGAAGAAGTTTCATCGTTGCGTTATTTGTTTCTAAAAACATCGTATCCATTAAGCAGCCTGTGAAGAATGCAACTTGTTTTTTCTTTGTACTTTCTGCAGGTAAAAATGAAGGACGATTTTTCATCGCTTTCATTTTAGGGACTTTGGGTAAAACGAGATCCATCGTTGCAAGTGTTTCAGGGAATAACTTCATAATCCCTGTTTTATGTGTTAGCGTTTGTAAACCAGAACGTTGATAAAATCCGATTAGTCCAGTTAATGTTCTCATTCGATTTTGATGGGGGAATAATCCTTCAAAAACGACTTTTCGAACAGCTTTCACTGGCACTGAGAATTTTTTATTTTGATTAATAATATCACGAGCTTCTTCTAATAAATGTCCATAATTTACACCAGATGGACAAACAGGCTCACAAGCACGGCAACCAAGACAAACGTTTAATGTATTTTCAACATCTTCATCTGGTTCGATTAAACCATCAACGACTGCTTTCATTAATGCGATACGTCCGCGCGGTGAATGTGACTCTTTATATCCGGATTGAATGTAGGTAGGACAAGTAGGTAAACAAAAACCGCATCGCATACAGTTTAGTAATTCATCTTCACTTAATCGTTCTTTAAATTCTTTTTGAATATTTTCTTTATTTAATGTGGTCATCGCTCAACCACCACTCTTTTTCGAGTGTCTTTCGCGAACATTTTTCCAGGATTCATAATGTTATTTGGATCGAAAGCTTGCTTTATTCCTTGCATAGCTGCAATACCTTCTTTACCTAATTTCATTTCTAAATATGGAGCTTTCATTGCACCAACACCATGTTCACCAGTAATTGTGCCACCAAGTTCAATTGCTTTCGCAAATATTTCAGCAAAAGCTTGCTCAGCTCGGTGCATTTCTTCTGCATTACGAGCGTCTGTCATACAAGTTGGATGTAAATTACCATCACCAGCGTGTCCAAACGTACAAATAGGAATATTATATTTTTTTGCAATGGCATTAATAGCTTCAACCATAGGAGCGATTTGTGAACGTGGTACAGTTGCATCTTCTAATATTGTAGTAGGTTTTAGTCGTGCGAGCGCTGATAGAGCACTACGGCGAGCGGTACGAAGCGCATCTGCTTCTGTTTCATCTTTTGCAACGCGAACATCAACTGCATTCATAGAGCGGCAAACATTAGCCATGTTTTCAATATCTCGATTGACTACTTCGGGCGGACCGTCTTGTTCGATTAATAAAATTGCTTTTACATCTGTAGGTAAACCGATTTGTGCAAACTCTTCTACTACTTCAATTGTCGGTTGGTCTAAAAACTCCAGTGTTGCTGGAATGATTTTATTTGCAATAATAGAAGAAACAGCACGTGCAGCTTCATTAATATCTTCATATAATGCAAGCATTGTTTTCTTTGTTTCAGGCATAGGAACAAGTTTTAATATAGCTTCTGTTACCACGCCAAGTGTTCCTTCAGAACCGATAAATAAACGAGTTAAATCGTAACCAGCTACATCTTTTGCTAATTTACCACCAGTGCGAATAATATCACCATTTGGTAAGACAAGTTCAAGCCCCATTACATAATCACGTGTTACGCCATATTTCAAACCGCGTAATCCACCTGAGTTTTCATTAATATTACCGCCGATTGTAGAAATTTTCATCGAGCTTGGATCTGGTGGATAAAATAAACCTTTTTCTTCTACCGCTTTAATAATATCAAGTGTAATGACACCAGCTTGTACAGTAATTGTTAAGTTTTCTTCATCAATTTCTAAAATATTGTTCATATGGCGGAAAATAAGGACGATACCGCCTTCAAGTGGACATGTTCCTGCGCAAAGATTTGTTCCAGACCCGCGCACATACACAGGAATTTTGTGAGTGTTACATACTTTTAACACTTCAGCTACTTCATTTGTATTACGAGGAGCAATGACTGCATCAGGCATTGCTTGGAAGTTTGGAGTAGCATCATAACTATAAGTTAAACGCCCCATATTGGATGTATCTACATTATCTTCGCCAACAATAGATACGAATGAATGAATAATTTGTTTTTCTAACATTGGAAATCCCCCTCAAACTGTTAACGTGTTTAGTTATAATAAACAACGTGGTAACAGTGCTTTCATTATAATGATAAAAAAGTTGAGGGATTCTTTCTATGTATAATCATCTAAAGATTAATCTATTTTATCGTTCTTTTTTATATGATTATCTAATAGGAGAAGTGCGAAGTATAAAACGTTTAAGTCTTTGAATTGTTTTGGATCAAGTCCTGTATGTTCTTCAATCTTTTTTAGCCTGTAATGTAATGTGTTAATGTGTATATGTAATTGTTTAGCCGTCTGTTTATAAGATTGGTTATAATCGATAAATAAGCGTAAAGTGTGCATAAGCTCAGGAAATGATAATAAGTTTTCGATGGTACGCTCTAGAAATTGTTCACGCGTTTCGGCAGAAATATCTTGTAAACACATTTCTAAACGTAAATCTTCATTAAATACAATTTTTTTCGTTTCCAATGATACAGAAAGAGCGCGTAATGCTTGTTCGTAACATATGCTCATATTGTTTGAGGTAACTGTTTGTCCAATCCCTATATATAAAGGAATAGAAAATAAAGTTTCGCAGTCTTGTTTTAATCGTTTTAAAAATTGATAAGTTTGCTCTTTGGAGCTCATTGCTGTAAATAAAATAAAACGATCATTTCCCCAGCGAACAAATAGATGCTCTTTTGTTAAAATATTACGTATGTGTTGCCATATTTTACGCTGGAGCATCGTGTCATTTTTGCCAATAGAAAACAAAATAAGTTGTTTTTTCTTATATAAATCAATGCCAAGTGTTTTTGCGCGATCAAGAAAACTCGGGGACCACTCTGTATTTTGAAGCCAATCAAAGACAAAAGCTTCATAAGAACGGTGCTCAAGTTCTAGTTGCTCTAAAAAGTAGTTTTCATGAATTAATAATTCGGTCATCTTACGCAATATTTCTCCGTAGCGTGAAATGTTTTCAGGTTCTCCTGTAATCCCAATGACACCAATTACTTCATCATGAAATAATAAAGGAAGATTCATCCCAGCCTTTACACCTTGCAATCGCCTTTCATCTTCTTTTGTAATGATGACGGTTTTCTTTTGTTTGGCGCAGCGGAGTGCACCTTCATGAAATTGTCCAATTCTTTCTGTATCTGTACTTGCGATAATAACGCCTTCTATATTAATGATAATTATATTTTCTGTAATTAGTCTGCGTACTTCTCGTACAATTTTATTCGCTAAATCAGGAAATAGCATAATTGACACACCTCAAATTCTATTTGTTGTACATTATATATGTAAATTGAGTAAGAAAGGGAAATTTCACACTTTCCACACATTTATTTGTTATTTTACAATTATAACGAAATCATCTGAAGATGGAGGGAATCTTTTGAGAAAGTATGTTTTTCTTCTCTGTTTTTTATTTCTATTAGTAGGGTGTCAAGGAAGTTCATATACACCAATTGCTAAAGATAAAAATGTTATTATAACTACGAATATAAAAGAAGGCAGTATTAGTTTTATTGATAAAAAGGATAAAAAGTTAATTACGACATGGGAACTAAATGAGCCAATGGCCGGAATCACACTGCTTCCAAATGGCGATGAAATACTTGTATACGGTAAGCAATTAGAATATATGTATGTATATTCACTAGCGGAAGGAAGGCAAGTGGAAAAATATAAAACTGGAAAGGGCATTGTAAATGTGGTCGTATCAGCAGATAAAAAACAATTATTTGCTGCTGATCAAAATGTTCAAAAGGTAAGATTCTTTACGATAAATGGGAAAGAGACAGGAAATGTTTCAACAAGAAAAGGGCCTATAACGATGGTAGAGTATCAGAATCGGTTATCTGTACTAAACTTTTATGATACGAAACTAACGACAATTGATACGAAGAAAAAAGAAGTTGTTCAATCCTTTATGATTCCGCCAGCATCAACAGGAGCGACGATTAGTCCTGATGGGAAAGAAATATGGATTGGCGGACATGGTGATGGAAATCAAGTAAATGAGAAAGTGTTAGTGTATTCTTTACAGAGTGGAGAAATGGTGCGTTCTTTACACGCTCCATTTATGCCTGTGAATATAACGAAGGATAGTAAGTACGTATATGCACTCAGTCATGGGTCGAATACACTTAGAAAGTTTGATGTTAGCACATATAAAGAAATAGCTTCTGTAGAAGTAGGGTCGAATCCATTTGCATTTTTGGAGAGCGGAGCAGAAGGGTATGTAGCCAGTTATGATAGTGATGAAGTGTGCGTTATGGATATGAAGAATTTGAAAATAAAACAAACAATTAAAGTCGGAAAAGGACCGTTTCAACTCATAGAGAGGGAAGGGAAGGACAATGAATAAATATAGAGTGCTAGTTGTAGATGATGAAAGTGATATGAGGCAGCTTGTTGGAATGTATTTGGATAACTTTGGATATGAGTGGGGAGAAGCTGAAAATGGAAAAGAGGCTCTTAAAAAGCTAGAAACGGATCATTATGATTTCGTTGTATTAGATATAATGATGCCAGAAATGGATGGACTTTCAGTTTGTAAAGAAATTAGAAAAACGTCAGATGTGCCGATTATATTTTTAACCGCAAAAGGTGAAGAGTGGAATAGGGTGAACGGCTTACGTATGGGAGCAGATGACTATATTGTAAAACCGTTTAGTCCTGGTGAATTGGTTGCCCGTATGGAAGCTGTGCTAAGAAGATATACAAAGCAAGAACAGCAAGAAGAGATTCAATTTGGACCAATTCTTATCAATGAAAAAAGTAGACGAATCGAGGCGGATGGTGAATTGATTTCTCTTACTGTAAAAGAGTTTGATTTACTATATTTTCTTTGCCAGCATACAGGACAAGTGTTTAGCCGGGAGCAATTACTTGAAAAGGTATGGGGATATGATTATGCCGGAAGTACAAGAACAGTAGATACGCATGTGAAAACGATGCGCTTGAAGCTTGGAGAAAGTGGAAACTACATTCAAACTGTTTGGGGTGTAGGCTATAAATTCGAGGTGTAACGTATGTTTACGATGGTACAAAAAATTTGGCTTACAGTAGTATGTGCAGTATGTGTAACAGTGTCCTTTCTTTATTTCGTATCTTTATACTCGTATGAAAAATTATACGTTGATAATTTAAAAGCTTCGTTAGTAATGGAAGGAAAAAGTCTTGCTGCTCAATATGATAGGCGTGAAGGAATATCAACTTTTGAAGAGAAAGTAAGATCGTTTGATCAAATATCTAGTTCAGACGTTATTTTTGTGTCTAATCCGCGTGACTTAAGCGCATGTTTGCCTTTTGATGTGCATCACCATTCTCTTATAAGTGAAGGAGATAGGCAAACGCTATTAGATGGGAAAACTGTGACAAAAATAGGATATGAAGAACATTTTGACCGTAATATTATGGGGGTTGTCATTCCTGTATTG
Organism: Bacillus sp. M13(2017); assembly: GCF_002218325.1. Taxonomy (NCBI): domain Bacteria; kingdom Bacillati; phylum Bacillota; class Bacilli; order Caryophanales; family Bacillaceae; genus Bacillus; species Bacillus sp. M13(2017). The sequence goes on from NZ_KZ268506.1 coordinate 45,193, forward strand.
GAAAATAAAAAATTAGTCGGAATTGTCTATTCGTATATTCCTTTAAAAAGTATAAAAGATTTAATCTATGATATGGGTCTTATTTTAGCACCGTTAGCAATTGCTATGATTTTAATTACGATATGGGTTGGAAGAAAAATTATAATTGCAATTACGAAGCCACTTTCGCAAATGGAGCGGGTTGCAAATCATTTGGCTACGGGAGATTTCTCGGAGCGGATTACAGTTTCTTCAGAGGATGAAATTGGACGATTAGGAAAAGCATTTAATAAAATGGCAAATTCATTAGAAACAGAAGATGTAAAGCGTAAGGAATTTTTAGCAAATGTTTCGCATGAACTTAGAACACCACTTAGTTATATAAAAGGGTATAGCGAGGCTATTTTAGATGGTGTTGCAAAGGGACCGCAGCAGGAAAAAGTAACGCAGCTAATTCATAAAGAAGCAGGTCGTATGCAGCGTCTCGTTCATGACTTGTTAGACTTAGCACAATTAGAAGGCGAGCACTTTCCGTTAAAGAAGCAACCTATCGTTTTTTCACAGCTGATTGAAGACGTATTAGATACGTATGAGATTAAGTTTATAGAAAAGGAAATTCATATTTCAACCAATTTAAATCCAGAGGTCATTGTCATGATTGATGAGGATCGTATGCAACAAGTGCTTCATAATGTGTTAGATAATGCGATACGGTATACAAATCAAAAAGGAAATATCGTTATAACTTTAAAGCAAATCTATGATTACTGTGAATTAAAAATACAAGATACAGGAATTGGCATTGATATAGAACATTTGGAAAACCTTGGGGAACGCTTTTACCGAGTTGATAAAGCGAGAAGTCGTCAACACGGTGGAACAGGTTTAGGCCTTGCTATTGTGAAACAAATTGTTCATATACATGGTGGACAGTGGCAAATTGAAAGTGAAAAAGATAAGGGAACAACGGTTAGTATTAAACTGAATGTACAGGATGAGGGGGGCATGTTCTAATTTTGAGGACATGTTCTTTATATTGAAGGAAATATTTATACATAAAAATATAAATTAATATGTAATAAATATCGAAAATTCGACTATTTTATGAACAAAACATTTGTACTTCTTATCAATTCGGTCTAAAATAGTTATGATGCAAAGTTTTTATAAATCGTTTCAATTGTTGTTTGGAAGATACTGAGGTGATTTAACTGGAGTACAAATCTATTAAACCGAAAAAAATTTACGAAGAAGTATCTGAAGCTATTTTAACAATGATTAAAAATGGTACGTTAAAACCTGGTGACAAACTACTCCCTGTGCATCAATTAGCTGAGCAGTTTCAAGTTGGCAGATCTGCTGTTCGTGAAGCGCTAAGTGCGCTAAGAGCGATGGGCTTAATTGAGATGAAACAAGGAGAAGGTACATATGTGAAGAACTTCGATTCTTCTTCATTAACGAAATCATTAAACAATAGATTATTAATGAAGAAAGAAGATATTTTGAATTTATTAGAAGTACGAAAGGTGCTTGAAGTGGGGGCAGTTCGAGTAGCGGCGGCAAAACGTACGGAAGATAATTTACAAAATATGAAACATTGGTTAGATGAAATGGCAAAGAGCATTGGAGATGAAAAGGCTGGCGAAAAAGCCGATTTTCAATTTCATATGGGAATTGCAGAGTCTTCGCATAATAACATTTTGCTTGAACTCATGAATCATGTTTCAGAGATGATTGCTGAAACAATTGGTGAATCAAGACGCATTATTTTATATGGTGAACAAACGACATCAGAACGACTTATAGAAGAGCATCAAGTTATATATGATGCGGTGTTAAAACAAGATGTAGAATTAGCGCAGCAAGCAATGCTAGATCATTTAACAAATGTAGAACATATTGTCACAGGTAAAAACGATATAAATTCGTAATTTAATCTTTTAAAAATTTAATTTTCTGATAAAATAGAGAAAGATTAAGTAAGCGTTTTCTTTAGAAGAGGGAGAGGATAGGCCATGGTTGAGCCTATTTCTTCTCTACTAAGTCATCTGATGACCGTATGTTTGTTGGTGAAGTTGTAAAAAGGGGGAGTAATAGTTATGAAAGTTACTTTATTTGTTACTTGTTTAGTCGATATGTTTGAAACAAATGTCGGCAAAGCAACAGTTGAAGTGTTGGAGCGTTTAGGTTGTGAAATTGAATTTCCAGAAGCACAAGTTTGTTGTGGGCAGCCTGCTTATAATAGCGGCCATGTAGAAGCAGCAAAAGAAGCGATGAAACATATGATTGAAACTTTCGAAGATGCAGAATATATTGTTACGCCATCTGGTTCTTGTGCGACAATGTTTCATGAGTATCCGCATGTTTTCAAAGATGATCCAAAGTGGGCTAAACGTGCACAAAAAGTTGCTGATAAAACTTATGAATTTACACAGTTTATTGTAGATGTTTTAAAAGTTACAGATGTTGGTGCAAGTTTACCAGGGATAGCTACTATTCATAAATCATGTCATATGACGCGTATGCTTGGAGTAAAAGAAGCACCAGGAATTTTATTATCAAATGTAAAAGGATTAACTGTGAGAGATTTGCCAAACGTGCAAAATTGTTGCGGGTTTGGGGGAACGTTTTCAGTTAAGATGACTCCAATTTCTGAGCAAATGGTAGACGAAAAAGTAGATAGTGTCATGGAAACAGGTGCAGATTATTTAATCGGTGCAGATTGTGGGTGTTTGTTAAACATTGGCGGACGTATTGAGCGTTTAGGAAAAGAAGTAAAAGTAATGCATATTGCTGAGGTACTGAATAGTCGCTCATGAAGGGGGAACATAAGCTATGTCTATGAAAATCAGTGAGAAAAAATTTAATGATCGCGTTGGTGATGGAATTCAAGATTCGTTTATGCGCGGAGCAGTATCTTCTGCACAAACGCGTTTATATACGAATCGCTTAAAAGCTGCAGATGAATTAGGAAACTGGGAAGAGTGGCGTGAACTAGGTGAACAAATTCGTCAACATACGTTAGAAAATCTGGATTATTACTTAATGCAGTTAAGTGAAAATGTATCAAAAAGAGGCGGACACGTGTACTTTGCGAAGACGAAAGAGGAAGCTGCAAAGTATATTCAAGATGTTGCCAAAAAGAAACAAGCGAAAAAAGTAGTAAAATCAAAGTCGATGGTAACAGAAGAAATCAGTATGAACCATGCGCTTGAAGAGATTGGCTGTGAAGTGTTAGAGAGTGACTTAGGAGAGTATATCTTGCAAGTAGATAACGATCCACCTTCACATATTATTGCACCTGCACTTCATAAAAATAGAACGCAAATTCGCGATGTATTTAAAGAAAAGTTAGGCTATGAAAATTCTGATGACCCGTATGAAATGACAAAGTTTGTTCGTAAACAACTTCGTGAGAAATTTATGGATGCAGAAATTGGTGTAACTGGTTGTAACTTTGCTGTTGCAAATACTGGCTCTCTTTGTTTAGTAACGAATGAAGGTAATGCCGATCTTGTCATGTCGATTCCGAAAACACAAATTGCAGTAATGGGTATGGAACGTATGGTTCCTACAATGGAAGAATTAGATGTTTTAGTTGGTTTACTATGTCGTAGTGCAGTAGGTCAAAAGTTAACAAGTTATGTAACGGTAGCGGGACCAATTCAAGAAGAGGAAGTAGATGGCCCAGAAGAATTCCACTTAGTTGTGGTCGATAATGGTCGTTCTCAAATTCTTGGATCTGAATTCCGCCAAGTATTGCAATGTATTCGTTGTGCTGCTTGTGTTAACGTATGCCCTGTATATCGTCATGTTGGTGGACATTCATATGGTTCTATATACTCAGGACCAATTGGTGCGGTATTAACACCACTTTTAGGTGGATATGATGATTACAAAGAGCTTCCTTATGCCTCTAGTTTATGCGGAGCATGTACAGAAGCTTGTCCAGTAAAAATTCCATTGCATGATTTATTATTAAAACATCGTCAAGTTATCGTTGAGCAAGAAGGACGTGCTCCACTTGCAGAAAAATTAGCAATGAAAATGTTTAGTATGGGTGCATCTTCAGCAGCTTTATATAAAATGGGATCAAAAATGGCGCCAGCAGCAATGAGTCCATTTACATCTGGTAACCGTGTATCAAAAGGTGTTGGGCCACTTAAAAACTGGACAGATATTCGTGAATTCCCAGCTCCAAGTAAAGAACGATTCCGTGATTGGTATAAAGATCATAAGAAAGGTGGGGACAAATAATGACAGGATTAATTCAAAACCGTGATGCCTTTCTAGATAACATTGCAAAAGAACTTGGGCGCGCTCGTAAAACAGAAGGTGTAGAGCGTCCAGTATGGAAAAGTAATGTGAATATAGAAACGTTAAAAGATTATTCACAAGAAGAATTACTAGAAGTGTTTAAAAAGCAATGTACAAACATTCATACAACTGTAGTAGAAACGACAAATGACAGTTTAGGTGAAGACCTTCAAAAAGTAATTATGGAAAACGGCGGGGGACCTATTTTATTATCAGCAGATGAGCGTTTTGATGCATATGGTTTAACATCTTTATTTCAAGAAGAACTTCCAAAGCGAGACGTTGAAGTGAACGTATGGGATCCAGAGAGAAAAGACGAAAATATGCGTTTAGCTGAAAAAGCGAATATTGGTATTGCATTTAGTGATTATACATTAGCTGAATCTGGTACAATTGTTGTACAAAGTCATAAAGGGCAAGGACGTTCTTTACACTTTTTACCGACTGTATATTTTGCTATTATTCCACGTGAAACACTTGTGCCTCGTATTACACAAGCAGTTCAGGATATGAACTCACGCGTAGAAAATGGGGAGACAGCGGCATCTTGTATTAACTTTATTACAGGACCAAGTAACTCGGCTGACATTGAGATGAATCTTGTTGTCGGAGTACATGGACCATTAAAAGCAGTATATTTCATCGTATAAAAGAGGGGAAAGCAGGCCAGAAAATGGCCTGCTTTTTTAGTAGAATAAAGGATAATATGAAGTAGAAGTTCTCTCCTTTTTTTGCTATGTTTTTTGGGAAAGGAGAGGAAGGGATGTTCACTTATTTATATGCACTGTTAGCAGGGGTGGTGTTTGGTTCTTTTTTTATGCTAGTTGCGATGAGGGTTCCATTAGGTGTTTCTATTATTACCCCGCGTTCACATTGTGATTATTGCAAATATGTGCTAAGGACAAAAGAACTAATCCCCATCATTTCATTTTATATACAAAGAGGCTATTGTACGAATTGTAAGAGGAAAATTCCAATTATGTATGTAACATTTGAATATATAACAGGAGGTATATTTCTTCTTACAGTTTATATGATTGGAATAGAACGAGAGCTTATTATCATTTTATCCCTTTTTTCGCTACTTCTTATTATTTCAGTTACAGATTACTTATATATGTTAATTCCTGATTGTATTTTAATTTCGTTTGCCGTTTTACTCATTCTCGAAAGTGTTTTTGTACAATTAGTTACTTGGACAGATAGTATAGCTGGTAGTGGTGTTATATTTATTTTGTTATATTGCATGCAAAAGATATATCCAGAAGGGCTTGGCGGAGGAGATATAAAACTGCTTTCGTTACTTGGTTTTATAGTAGGAGTGAAGGGAGTTTTTATCGTTTTATTTTTAGCATCTTGTTTTAGTCTTTGTTTTTTGGGGATTGGTATCGGATTAAAACGTATAGAAGTACGAAAGCCAATTCCATTTGGTCCTTTTATTAGTCTTGGGGCAATGTGTTATGTATTAGCCGCTTATTCAAATTAGAGAGTGAATCGAAAATGAACGTATATATGGATGATCAAAGAAGTTGCCCGTTCGGGTATGTGTCCGCAACTACAGTAGAATGTGCCTTGCAAATGGTTCGGGATTATGATGTGAATATTCTTTCCCTTGATTATAATATGGGCTGGGGAGCAAAAAATGGACTAGATTTTGTAGAAGCTTTTTGTACAGAGGGATTATATGTAAATGAAATTCACCTTCATACGAATGATGTCATCGGTATGCATAAGATGAAACAGAGAATGGATAAGGGAAAGGAAGAAGGAGAAATTAATCCTCACCTTTTAGTTAAATACGTGGGAAGCTAAAAACTCCAAAGTAAAACTTTGGAGTTTTTAATGTTTCATATGTGCTTGTAAAGGAATAATCTCTTCTTGTTGAGCTGTTGCGATTTCAGTTTTTTCCTGTTGAACGTCAGGTGTTTTCTTTGTTAAGTAGTGGTATACCATACCGACAAATACTGATCCACCAATAATGTTACCGATTGTAACAGGAATTAAGTTATGAATAGCACCTGAAAAAGAAATTGTCTCAGGATGCGGTGAAACTAAAGATAAAGCAAAGAGTGATAAGTTTGCAATACTATGTTCGTAGCCAGATAAGAAGAATGTGAAAACAAGTAGCATCATGACCATTATTTTTGCTGTGTCACCTTTAACCTGAGAAGGTAAGAAACAAGCAAGACATACGAGCCAGTTACATAAAATAGCTTTAAAGAATAACTGCATCGTAGGTGTGTTCATCTTTCCTTCAACGACTTTACTCATTAAGTGACCGTGATCAATTGCTTCGAAAATTCCAGTTGCGTAAAATAGTAAGGCAAAGAATAACGCGCCGGCTAAGTTACCTGCATAACAAGCAACCCAGTTACGAAGTGTATCAGAAATCGTTGTTTCTTTTCTTAAAGTTGCTACAGTAAAGTACATTGTGTTTCCAGTAAACAATTCAGCACCGCCATATATAATAAGTACGAGAGCAATCCCGAAAAACATAGAAGCAGCTAAATACGTTGCTGGTGAATCTGCAATGTGAAAAAAGTTACCTAATTTAAAACATAGTACAATAATAAAACCGATATAAATACCCGCAAGTGCAGCACGAATGAAATATTGCATTGGGTTTGTATCTAGTATTTTCTTTTTGTTTTTAGCCAGTTTGACAACATAATCTAGTCCTTGTTCTAGCATGAGTAATACGCTCCTTTAGTAAATCTTCTATAAATACTCCTTATATGAATAAAGTACATGGAATTGTTCTCACTTTCAATAAGTTTGTGCAATGTTTCACAAAAAGGACATACATACATTAAGAAAACGTTTACAAAAGGTAGTATAATGGAATTTTTTCTGGACATTGAGAGGAAGAACGGAAAAAGAAAAAGCGCTGTAATTACAGCGCTTTTTCGTCTAAATTCTTTTCTACTTTTACTTCTACTTCTTTTGAGAAGAACCAACCACCAACTGCGATTCCGACTAATACAATCCAGAATGTAAGCTTCCACGGAGTGGATTCTGGGAATGAATGTGGTATTACATTTAATGCAGGGTGTGCTAATGTATAAACTGTTAGCTTCACACCAACCCAACCTACAATTAAGAATGCTGCAGTTTCAAGTCCTGGTTTACGTTTTAAAATCTGTACGAAAGCAGTTGCTGCAAATCGCATAATGATTAATCCGATAAGTCCACCTACAAAGATAACAACGAATTGCCCAGTATCAAGACTACCAATTGTACCTAATCCTGTTTTTGGTAAAGTCATTGCTAGTGCAACAGCAGCTAAAATTGAATCAACTGCGAAGGCGATATCAGCAACCTCAACTTTAAATACAGTCCACCAAAAGTTCTCTTGTTTTTTCTTTGCTTCTTTTTCTTCTGTTTCTTCATCTGTATTCTTTTTAACATATGTTTTAAATAAGTGATTACCAGCGATAAACATAAGGTAGATGGCACCGATTGCTTGCACTTGCCATACATCGACTAAGAACGAAATCATAAATAACGATCCAAATCGGAAAACAAATGCCCCCGCTAATCCATAAAATAGTGCTTTCTTTCGTTTTTCTTCTGGTAAATGTTTTACCATAATTGCAAGAACAAGAGCGTTATCAGCCGCTAAAATCCCTTCAAGTGCAATTAGGATGAGTAATACCCAACCATACTCCAATAATAATGATACATCCATGTACATTCTCCTCTCATTTCTATAAGTTCTAAATAAGTGAAGAATTTCCCCACTATTTAGTTTCCCCATACTCCTGCCTATTAACTTTGGGAGAATCTGGAAATGAATACAAAAAAGACCTCTGCCGTTAATAGGCAAAGGTCTTGCTAGACATATGTAATAAAAAATGCCAACAAAGCCGGAAGAACTAAGTTCTACGTAATGACGACTTTGTTTCCAAGAAATATTCTTGGACGCTACTCCCCTTTGGAGATATGTTATTGTATTCTCATTATATGGATAATTTATACGGTTGTCAACCTGTTAAAATATCTTCATTCGGATATTTTATTTTCGGGTTCTTTTTACGAGCAAATGAAAAAGCCAATGTTAAAGGACCCATTTTCCCAAAAAACATCATAAAGATAATAATAGTTTTTCCGATTATAGTTAAGTGGGGTGTTAAATTCATACTGAGGCCAACAGTCCCAAATGCTGAAAATACTTCGAAAGCACTCATCAATAGAGGAACTCGCTCAGTAATACTTAAAATTAAAATAGCAAAAAAGATAAATGAAATGGAAATAATAGTAATGGTTAATGATTTGACAATGAGAGTATCTTTAATGGATTTTTTAAATACGACAATATCCTCTTGTTGTTGTAAAAATTTAAATACGCCAAAAAATATGATTAAAAATGTTGTTAACTTAATCCCACCACCAGTTGAAGCGCTACCAGCACCAATAAACATAAGGAGCATCATTAATAGGAGGGAAGGTTTTGATAATGTAGAAATATCAACTGTATTAAACCCGGCAGTTCGCGTTGAAATTGCTTGAAAATAAGAGGCCAATCCTTCTTCAAATGGGGTAAAACCTCTCATAGAAAGGGAGTTATGGAACTCGAATATAAAAATAAAAAGGGTAGCAATAATGTTGACGATTAGAGTAGAAGAGAGCATAAGTTTTGAATGTAGTGTAAGGTTTTTAAAGTTTTTCTTTCTTTTTATGTCTACGATTACTGTAAAACCAATTCCACCTAAAATGATGAGAGAGGAAATGACGAGATTGACAAGAATACTATGAGAATGGGACATTAAATTATCGCTCCACACAGAAAAGCCAGCATTGTTAAAGGCTGAGATTGAATGGAAAAAACTATAATAGATCCCTTTCGTAACCCCGTATTTGGGTACCCATTCAAAAGAAAGAATTATAGTAGCGATACATTCGACTGTAAAAGAGAATAAAAATAATGCTTTGGCAAGACGGATGACGCCGCCGATATTCGTTTGATTTAATGCTTGTTGCAGTAAAATCCGATTTTGAAGACCGATTTTTCTTCCGAGCATAATCGCAATTAAGACAGCAAAGCTCATAATGCCCAGTCCGCCTACTTGTATAAGTGTTAAAATGACACATTGGCCAAATAAGGTAAATACCTTCCCAGTGTCTACCACACCAAGCCCTGTAACCGTACAAGCAGAAACGGTTGTAAATAAAGCATCTAGCCATGAGATAGACGTTGTTGTAGCAATTGGCAACTTTAATAAGCATGTACCGATAAGTGATAACATAATAAAAGCCAATGTAAGAACACGGGGAGGACTCATGCGAATATTAATCCGTTTCATGTTACATATCGTTCCTTTCAGTTTGCTTTTACTAGTATGTGAAAAAGTACGATTATGTATGTTAAAAATAGAAAGAGGCAGAGAATATCTGCCTCTAAGCCATATGTTATATTATTATCCACGTAGTTGTTGTTGAGCTAAAGCAACAAGACGTTTTGTTACTTCACCGCCAACTGAACCGTTAGAACGAGATGCTGTATTAGATCCTAAGCTTACACCAAATTCTTGTGCAATTTCATATTTAAATTGTTCAAGCGCTTGTTCTGCACCTGGAACTAATAATTTGTTTGTTTTTACCATGTTGATACACATCCTTATGAGTAGTCCAGTTCAGCTAAGTTCTTATCTAAACTGGTAACGTTATTTTATGTGGAAACGACGTACTCATACGCGGAAGTAATCGGTGCGATTAGAAGTTCTTGGATAGAAAAAAGAGTAGCAAATTTGCTACTCTTTTTTTAGTATTGTCGCTGTTCCTTCCACGACAATATCATCTGATTGATTATATATGTTTGTTTGCAACGTAATGATTTTTTTATCGTCACGCTTCTTAATAACCTCTGCCACAACGCGAAGTGTATCACCGATTTTGACAGGGGCACGGAATGAAACATTTTGGGATAAATAAATCGTATTTTTGCCTGGGAGTTTCGTTCCAAGGATGGTAGAAATAAAACTCGAGACGAGCATTCCGTGAGCAATACGTTCTTTAAACATTGTCGTTTTTGCAAAAGAATCTAAAATGTGAATAGGATTCACATCTCCAGTCAATTTTGCAAAATTGATAACATCTTCATCTGTAATTGTTTTTGTAAGGGATGCTTGATCACCGACTTGAATCTCATCATAGCGAAGCTCCGGAACAGTTTGTGCTTCTTGAAATGGATTCATTTTGTCCTCCTTCTTTTCCATATCGAAAAATGTTAGCCATCTTGATGTAGTAGGAGGAAGAAAGAGTTTTGTTTGTGCTGCGGTTAGCTCCCACATTTTTCTTACTTGATGGAAGTAAATAGATTTTTTGAGTTTTCCTCGAACTTTTTTGCGAGTTCCAACTGTTTTGACTTGAACTCTTCCAAAAAACCCTCTAACTGTTTTTGAGCCTCTTCACGTTGTAATTGTTGTTGCTCAATAAATTGTTTTGTTGTTTCTTCAAATTGACCGCTTGTTTGTGTAAGAATTGACAAAGAAGTTTTTGTAGGAGAAACGGTAAGCTGATGCATATGAGCAGAAAGTTCCTTCCACTTGTCTTGCCATTCGTTAATTTGATCATTTAAGGAGTTTCCAGTTAATTGTTTCACGTAATCTGTATATTGGTTATTGAACTGAGCAGTGAGTTGTTGCAGTTCTTTTTCTAGTTCATCTACTCCTGATGTTAATTTATGCAAAGCGTCTTGTTGTTGTTTTAATGTTTCTAAAGTAAGTTGCTCTAACTGTTTTCCAGCTGAAGAGAAAAGGGAAAGTGATTGAGACCAGTTTTTCCAAAATGCATCGACTAATTCGTATGGTTTAGTTTCCATTGTTTGACCCCCAAATGTTTTTTTGCATATTGTGAACGCAGATTACTCTGCTGTACCACCAGGTGAAGATGAAGAATCCTTTTCATCCTTTTCTGGAGAAGTAGAAAATGGAAAGAATGCATTGGTGTATAACGTGAAAAACGTTCGCAACATATTTTGATAATGTTCAAAAGAAGTCGCACATGTTGTTAAATATTGCTCTCCATATTCAGTTAAAGAATAAATTCTTTTTGCCGGCCCTCCATCGCTTGTATCCCAAGTAGAAGAAATAAGGTTTTCTTTTTCTAATTTGCGTAGTGTTCTATAAACATTACCTTGGTCAACAGAAGAAAAGCCGATATCCATTAGCATTTGAATAAGTTTGTAACCATGAAGACTCCAGTCTTTTAGACAGAGAAGTAAGAAGGGAACTAAGAAGTTTTTTGGCATGGAGTTTGGTTGTTTCGCTTGGTTGCTCTCCAAACTTTCGCGTTGTTCTGGTTCATTTTGTAGCATGATTGTGCATCACCTCATGAATCAGTTAGATGGAATTTTTTGCTTATAAGTGCAATTTACACCTATCTGTTTTTAAAGTCAACACATTTGTTAGAAAATAGAAAAAATAAAATATAGACTTGAAGTTTTATTCAGAATATTAGAAAATAGTGAATAGGTTGAATTGTTTCAAAAACGAAAAAGGGAGTGTAGGTAAAGTGATTGATCAAAAATTCGATCCACTACAAGCATGGAAAAATGCTTATGAACAAACCGAAACATTTTGGGGAAAAGCGCTCAATGAAACAATTAAAACAGAAGAATATTCTGCTTGGATGGGCAGCGTTCTAGATTTGAATTTGTTTTATCAAAAAGCATTAAATGATACGACAAAAAACTATTTAGAACAAGTAAATGTGCCGACGAAAGAAGATATCGCAAGAGTGGCTACGCTTGTTATTAACTTAGAAAATAAAGTAGATAACATTGAGGAGTTTCTAGAAGAGAAAGTAGATTCTTTAGGACAAGCTCCTACATTAAAGCGTGATGTGACGAAAGTAAAACAAGATATTCGTACGCTTGAAACAAAAGTAGATCAAATTGTAGAATTGCTAGAAAAGCAAAATGCAGTACTAGCTAAACTACAAGTACCTGTAAAAGAAGAGGTAAAGCCTGCGAATAAACCAGAAAATAAAAAATGATAAAAACGCTTGTTTATAACAGGTAAAAGAGAGAGGGAGAATCTCTTTTCACGTATAAACAGCGAAACATAATTATATATGGACTCTATAGTATGAGTACCAAAATGATTCATAAAAATCGTTCACAAATTCATTTAAGGGGGAAAAGAAATGGTTCAATTAAATGGAAAAGTAGCAATCGTAACAGGTGGAGCAAAAGGAATTGGAAAAGCAATTACAGTAGCATTAGCACAAGAGGGAGCGAAAGTAGTTATTAACTATAATAGCAGTAAAGAAGCAGCTGAAAATTTAGTAAATGAATTAGGAAAAGACGGGCATGACGTTTATGCAGTGCAAGCGGATGTTTCTAAAGTAGAAGATGCAAACCGACTTGTAGAAGAAGCTGTGAATCATTTTGGTAAAGTTGATATTCTTGTTAATAATGCTGGTATTACAAGAGATCGTACATTCAAAAAGTTAAATCGTGAAGATTGGGAGCGCGTAATTGACGTGAATTTAAGCAGCGTATTTAATACGACAAGCGCGGTTCTTCCATACATAACGGAAGCGGAAGAAGGAAGAATTATTAGCATTTCTTCTATTATTGGTCAAGCAGGTGGATTTGGCCAAACAAACTACTCAGCAGCAAAAGCGGGTATGTTAGGATTTACAAAATCATTAGCGTTAGAACTTGCAAAAACAAATGTCACTGTAAACGCTATTTGCCCAGGATTTATTGATACTGAAATGGTAGCAGAAGTACCAGAAGAAGTACGTCAAAAAATTGTTGCAAAAATCCCGAAAAAACGTTTTGGTCAAGCTGATGAAATTGCAAAAGGTGTAGTATACCTATGCCGTGATGGTGCGTATATCACAGGTCAACAATTAAACATTAACGGCGGATTATATATGTAATGAAGTAAGAAAAAAGTGCATATCCATAGCAGGAATGCACTTCTTTTTTTAAGAAGAAAATCGACCAAAAAGGAGATAAAAAAATGACTACATTCGCAACAGAATGGGAAAAGCAATTAGAGCTATACCCAGAAGAGTACCGAAAAGCGTACCGCCGAGTGAAAAGGGCGAGTGAAATTTTATTACGTGAACCAGAGCCGCAAGTAGGATTAACGCCGAAAGAGGTTATTTGGACGAAGAATAAGACGAAGCTTTATCGCTACATTCTAAAACAAGAAAAAACACAAAGAGTTCCAATTCTGTTAATATATGCTCTTATTAATAAACCATATATTATGGATTTAACTCCTGGAAATAGTTTAGTGGAATATCTAGTGGATCGTGGTTTTGATGTGTATATGCTTGATTGGGGCACATTTGGTTTAGAAGATAGTCATTTGAAATTTGATGATTTCGTGTTTGATTATATTGCAAAAGCAGTAAAAAAAGTAATGCGAACTGCAAAATCGGACGAGATTTCTTTACTTGGTTATTGCATGGGTGGAACGCTAACTTCTATTTATGCAGCACTTCATCCGCACATGCCAATTCGTAATTTGATTTTCATGACAAGTCCTTTTGATTTCTCTGAAACAGGATTGTATGGTCCTTTATTAGATGAGAAATATTTCAATTTAGATAAAGCCGTTGATACATTTGGAAATATTCCGCCAGAAATGATTGATTTCGGAAACAAAATGTTAAAGCCAATTACGAACTTTGTTGGTCCATATGTTGCTTTAGTAGATCGTTCAGAGAATGAGCGCTTCGTCGAAAGCTGGAGATTGGTTCAAAAGTGGGTTGGTGATGGTATTCCGTTCCCAGGTGAATCATACAGACAGTGGATTCGTGATTTTTATCAAAATAATAAATTGGTTAAGGGTGAACTCGTTATTCGCGGACAAAAGGTAGACCTTGCAAATATTAAGGCGAATGTCTTAAATATTTCCGGGAAACGTGATCATATCGCTTTGCCATGTCAAGTAGAAGCATTACTAGATCATATTTCTAGCACAGATAAACAATATGTATGTTTACCAACAGGGCATATGTCTATCGTTTACGGTGGAACAGCTGTAAAACAAACATATCCGACGATTGGAAATTGGCTTGAAGAGCGTTCTAATTAAAAATAAAAAAATCCAACTAGCCTATGTTAGTTGGATTTTTTTATGAAAAATAACAAAACATAGAAAGGAGAAATTTATATTTTAGGAGTATAATTATGAAACTTATGACGGGTAAGTTGTTTTGGAATACAGGAGTTTCTGTACCTTGTTATCCACTGTTAGAAAATGATATGATATGTGATGTGCTCGTAGTCGGAAGTGGCGAAGCCGGTGCTCATATAGCGTATTCTTTAGCGAAAATCGGTATGAGTGTAATGCTTATTGAAAAAAGAGAAATAGCATGTGGTAGTACATTTGCAAATGTAGGTTTATTACAGTTTCTTCATGATAAATCGTTAACCTCACTTATCCATACATTTGGTGAAGAAAAAGGGGTACGAGCATATAAACTGTGTTACGAAGCGTTACGAACAATGGAGAAAGTGGTACCTACTCTCGATATTGATCCCTATTTTATGCCAAGAAGTAGTTTATATTATGCAAGTAAAAGTGAGGATGTCTCATTTTTACAAGAGGAGTACAATACGTTGCAGAATTATGGATTTCCTGTTGAGTATTTTACAGAATCTGATATTAAGGAACGTTATCCTTTTATAAAACAAGCGGCATTGTATACACACGGTGATGCTGAGGTGAATCCGTATTTACTAGCGCATAGTCTTTTGCATAAAGCAAACCAAATGGGAGCTAATATATATGAACATACAGAGGCAATACATATAAAAAAACGGCAAAATGATTTAATTTGTTACACGAAAACAGGAAATCAAATTGTAGCAAAGAATATTATTATGGCGACGGGCTATGAAGCGCTTTTTGGGAAGAAAGAAAAAAATACAACAGTAGAGGCATCTTATGCAGTTGTGACAAATGAAATAGATCAGTTTGATGGCTGGCATGAGCGATCGTTAATTTGGGAAACAGCACGTCCCTACTTATATTTTCGGACGTTTCAAAACCGCATTATGGTAGGCGGATTAGATGAAGCGATGCAAATTCAACCGATTGGTGATACGAAACTATTGCGTAAGCGTGATATCCTTATTAACATTGTAAGAGAGATGTTCCCACAGTATAAGAATATACAAGCAGAGTATTATTGGGCAGCAGCATTTGGTAGTAGTCATGATGGTCTACCTATTTTAAAAGAAGATAAGAAGATACATAATTTATTTTACGCATTATTGCACGGAGGTAATGGAACTGTGTATGGAATGGTATTTGCCAAATTATTTGAGCAGTTATTTACAAATAAAGAAAGTAAAGATTTTTCTTTATTTAATCGATAGAAAAAAGGTAGCGAAGTGATGGAATGAGAGATATAAAAAAGTTTTTACAAAAATTACGTCCTGTACAACTCATCGTTTTGTTTTATTTATTAGCGGTAGTTGTATCGGTGATATTGCTTAGTTTACCGTTTGTTACGAAGCCTGGTGTGAAATGGACATTTATAGATTCGCTTTTTACATCGGTTAGTGCGGTAAGTGTTACGGGACTGTCTGTTATTACGATTTCAGATACGTTTACTACAGCAGGAATTATTGTTTTAGCCCTTATTCTACAATTAGGCGGCTTAGGAATTATGGCGCTTGGTACATTTGTTTGGATCATTACGGGAAAAAAGATTGGTTTGCAAAGAAGAAGATTAATTATGGCAGATCATAATCAAGGAAATTTATCGGGTCTTGTAGAATTGATGCGTTCTATTTTAATTGTAATTATTTCGATAGAACTTATTGGAGCAATCCTATTAGGTACAAGATTTTTACTTTACTTTCCGACTTGGCAAGAAGCTTATTTTCACGGTTTCTTTGCAGCTGTTAGTGCGACTACGAACGGCGGATTTGATTTAACAGGACAATCATTAATTCCATATAAAAAAGATTATATTGTTCAAATGATTCATATGTTACTAATTATTTTAGGCGCGATTGGTTTCCCTGTGCTAATGGAAGTAAAGCAATTTCTTAGTAAAAGGCGACAACAATTATTTCGTTTTTCATTATTTACAAAATTGACGACAACAACATTTTTTGCACTCGTTGTTGTTGGTACAATTATGATTTTTTTACTGGAGAGAAATCATTTTTTAGTAGGAAAGTCATGGCATGAAACTGTATTTTATACATTATTCCAATCTGTGACGACGCGAAGTGGTGGACTTGCTACGATGGATATACGTGAATTGTCACAACCGACGCTTTTATTTATGAGTATATTAATGTTTATAGGGGCATCTCCAAGTTCGGTTGGGGGCGGAATACGTACAACAACATTTGCTGTTAGTATATTATCGCTATACACTTTTGCGAGAGGCGGGAGAACGGTTAGAGTCTTCAAACGTCAGCTACATGAAGAGGATGTGCTGAAAGCATCTGTCGTTATGACAATGGGTATTTTATTATGTGCTACAGCATTATTTATTTTATCTATTACGGAAGATGTACCGCTTATGAGTCTAATTGTTGAAGTCTGTTCTGCTTTCGGAACGACAGGACTATCGACGGGTATTACGCCAGATTTAACAACTGTTGGTAAAATTGTACTCATTGTGCTTATGTTTATCGGTCGCGTTGGTATTTTAACATTTATACTAGCTAGTGGCGGAAGAGAACAGCCACCTCGCTATAAATATCCGAAAGAGCGGATTATTATTGGATAGTATGAAACCATTCTACCTATGTTAGGTAGAATGGTTTTTTAGTCGTTAATGCCAAATTGCGGATGCATAAAAGCATCCTTTTTATTATCTACTTCTTTTTTTAGCAACTCTTGATTTTCTTCTGAAATCCACCCAATATCATTTGTAGGATGGATCCATTCTTCTCCAGCCATAATGGCAGGATCTACTTCATCACTCCAATTGTTAAGCGGACTGTTCTCGGAATTATATTTACTGTCTCCAATTACAACATCATATTGATTCAAAAAAGGTTGTTGCATCGTTTTTCCTGTTCCTTTAAAAGATGGAAAATTCATTTGATGCGGGAGCGTTTCATCTAAAATGGGTGACTGAATTTTATCTTGCTTCTTCAAAATACGAGCTCCTTTTTATAATGATTTCTTCATATGTAGTATTTCCATCTAACGCCTCTTATGTACTTGTTAACACTTGCCAGTAATAATTATTTCAGCTTGCTTCAAACTAGAGTAGAAAGTGATTTCTTGAGAGCAGGTGAATGTATTGGTAAAAAGAAAAGTGAAACAAAATGCGGCAATTAACAATAATAAAACTCCGAAAGAAAGCTTACCAGATGCAGAATTTGCATTAGAGTATGAAGGAGAAAATAGCGCGAAGTATGCAAATCGTAATTCAAAAAAAGGGAAATAAAAATGAGGCGTTTTTTACAAACGCCTCATTTTTTTGTGGGATTATAAAGGAATTTTTAATTATTTGTAAATTTAGTGTTTTCTATCAGCAGAAAAATGCGAAAAAACATAGAAGTAGCAACGTATTACACAAAAACAAACAACAAACAAAAGATTAATGTTGGTTTAATACTGCTTTTACACTAGTTGTTTATATTTGAGTTGTACATAAGATTTGTAAAAGGAGAGAGAAACAGTGAAAAAAACAATCTTTAAAGCTGTAGCGACTGGAATGGTATTTTCGTTATTAATGGGGTGTGGTGCAAAGAAGGAAGAAAGTGCTGGAGCGAAAGTGAAAGATGACAAATTATCTGGATCATTAACTGTTTACACAGCGATTGAAGAAGAGCTTGTACCAATTTATCTTGATTCCTTTAAAAAGAAATATCCTGATGTGAAATTGAACATTGTACGTGATTCAACAGGAGTTATTACTGCGAAATTGTTAGCTGAAGGAAAAAATACACAAGCAGATGTTGTATGGGGAACTGCAGCATCAAGTCTATTAGCTTTAGATAAAAAAGATATGTTAAAAGGGTACTCTCCAAAAGGAGCGGACCGCGTTCTTTCGCAATTTAAAGATGACAAACAACCTGAAAAATGGGTAGGAAATACTGCATTTATGACGGGGGTTGCTATAAATAAAGAAGAATTAAAGAAGAAAAATTTACCGATGCCAGAATCATACGAAGACTTAACGAAACCAGAATATAAAGGAACGCTTGTTATGCCACATCCGGCTTCTTCTGGAACAGGATTTTTAACAGTTTCTGCATGGCTACAAATTATGGGTGAAGATAAAGGCTGGGATTACATGAAGAAACTTCATGATAATATGGCAACTTATACGCATTCAGGCTCAAAACCAGCGAAATTAGCAGGTGCAGGTGAATATCCAGTTGGCGTATCGATGGTTTATAGTGCTTTAAAGGAGAAACAAAAAGGTGCACCAGTTGAAGTTGTATTGCCGAAAGAAGGATTAGGTTGGGAAGTAGAAGCGAACGCACTTATTAAAAAAGATAATGCAAAAAATGAAAAATTAGCGCAAGCATTTTTAGATTGGGCAATTACTGATGATGTAATGAAGTTCTACTTCGAGAAAAATGGATTTGCAACAATTAAAAATGATTATAAACTTCCAGATGGATTCCCGAAAGATGTGACGGAAAAATTATATAAAAAGAATGACTTTAAGTGGGCAGCAGAAAATCGCGACAAAATTTTAGAAAAATGGGAAAAAGAGTTTGGCCAAAAAGCAGAACCGAAAAAGTAAGTGAGTGGGAGAGAGAAAAAATGAGCGAATATTTATCAATTCAACACATTCAAAAACAGTTTGATGCATTTACAGCGTTAAAGGATATTTCTTTTACTGTGAAAAAAAATGAGTTTGTATGTTTATTAGGCCCAAGTGGCTGTGGGAAAACAACATTGCTTCGAATTTTAGCAGGGCTAGAAGAGGCGACAACAGGTAGTATAGCTGTGAATGGAAAAGATATTACAGCATTACCTCCTGGAAAGAGGAATTTCGGAATGGTGTTTCAATCATATGCATTATTTCCGAATTTAACAGCACTTGAAAACATTGAATACGGCTTAAAGACAAAAAAGTATGGAAAAGCAGAAGTAAAAGAGAAGGCGCTATCGGCGTTAGAACTAGTTGATTTACTGAATGTAAAAGATAAATATCCTGCTCAAATGTCTGGTGGACAACAGCAGCGAGTAGCACTTGCACGTGCGCTCGCTCTGTCTCCGGATATTTTGTTACTCGATGAGCCGTTATCTGCTTTAGATGCAAAAGTGCGAGAAAAGTTGCGTAGAGAAATGCGTGATTTGCAAGAAAAAGTAGGAGTAACAACTATTATGGTCACGCATGATCAAGAAGAGGCATTAACGATGGCTGATAAAATTGTTGTAATGAATCATGCGGAAATTATGCAGATTGGAACACCAGAGGAGATTTATCAAAGACCAGCCAATCCGTTTGTGGCAGATTTTATTGGTTCTATTAATTTCTTTTCGAAAAATAATGAAGAACATGCAATTCGTCCTGAACATGTAACAATTGTACAAAAGGACGGTATTAAAACAGTTGTGGAAAGTATGGAATTTCGCGGATCTGTATATCGGACGGAAGTGCGAGTCTTACAAGAAAACACACACCTTTATAATGAGAAAATTGTAGTGGATATATTAGCGTCAGAAGTAGAAGCAACGGCTATTAGAAAAGGAAAGCCGATTCAAATCTCTTTCTCAGAAAATCATATGTTGTCATATGGAAAGAAGGTCATTGTATAGATGGAGATGTTAGAAAACTATAAGGTAGAAAGTACGAAAAAAAAGATTAAGAGAAGTATAGGGAAAGAGGAATGGATCCAAAGGTTCGTAATTATCGGTATGATTCTTTCTTTCCTTATCATACTTGTATTACCGCTATTACAACTATTTACACAAGCTTTTTATAATAAAGATGGAGTTTTCATTGGTTTAGCGAATTTCAGTAAATATTTCACAACACCAACTTTAGTTCAGTCTTTACAAAATACAGTATGGATTTCGGGCGCAACAACAATTATTTCAGTTGCAATCGCATTCGTTTACGCATATGCAATTGCCCGTACGAATGTTTTTGGAAAGCGTGTATTTCAGTATGTAGCGTTATTACCATTGTTCGCACCAACGATGATGCACGGTATAGCACTTACATATTTATTTGGTAATCAAGGGCTAGTAACGAAAGGAATGTTTGGTTTATTTGAAGGTATACAAATCCCTTTATATGGCCCAGTAGGAATTGTAATAGCTGAAGTTATGTATACATTTCCGCAAGCCTTTCTTATATTGCTAATTGCCTTCCAAGGATCTGATTATCGTTTATATGAAGCTTCTAATATGTTAGGGGCGAGTAAAACAAAGCAATTTTTCACGGTTACTTTACCTAGTGTAAAGTACGGATTAATTAGTGCAATGTTTGTTGTGTTTACACTTAGTTTTACTGATTTTGGGGCACCAAAAATTGTTGGTGGTCAATATAATGTGCTTGCTACTGACGTATACAAACAAGTAATTGGACAGCAAAATATGCCGATGGGTGCAACTGTCGGAATGATTTTATTAATCCCAGCTATATTCGCATTTGTAGTTGATCGTATTACGCAAAGAAAGCAGGCAAATTTCTTATCTTCAAAAGCAGTACCATACAGAATAATAGCTAATAAGAAAAGAGATGTCATCTCATTCATATATTGTAGTGTGATTACACTTATGATCATTCTATTATTTGTTGCAGTTGGTATTGCTGCAAGTGTGAAAGTATGGCCATATAATATGAGTTTTACATTTGAGCATTTTAATTTTTCGAGTTTAACAGGAGATGGACTTGAAGCATTTAAAAATAGCGTAATTGTTTCAGCAGTTACAGCAGTTATTGGGGCGATTTTAACATTTGCATTCGCATATGCAATTGAGAAAATAGACCAGCTACAATTTTTCAGAAAAACAGGTTACTTTTTCTCTATCGTTCCTTTAGCGATACCAGGTTTAGTACTCGGATTAGGATATGTCTTTTTCTTTAGTCAACCAACGATTCAAATTCTGGGACTATCAGTAACGAATCCGTTTCATTCTTTATACGGAACAATTGCTGTGTTAGTACTAGTAAATATCATTCATTTTTATTCTGTAACATTTGTCACGGCAACGACTGCCTTAAAGAAATTAGACCGAGAGTTTGAGCTTGTTTCGCAGTCGATGGGTATTCCGTTTTATAAAACATTCTTCCGAGTAACAGTACCAATGTGTTTACCAGCAATTTTAGAAATGGTAATGTACTACTTCGTAAATTCAATGGTAACTGTATCGGCAGTTGTATTCCTATATGCAGCTGATTTTAAACTAGCTGCCGTATCAATCGTAAATATGGATGATGCAGGAAATGTAGCGCCAGCAGCTGCAATGAGTGTACTTATTGTTGTTACAAATATTGTAGTGAGAGTTGTATATGAACGGGGAACGAAAGCACTTCGTAACCGAACTTCACAATGGCAAAAAAGATAAGTAAGAAAGGTGATGGACAGAATGAAAATTGAAGCAGTTATTTTTGATTGGGCAGGTACGACGGTTGATTACGGATGTTTTGCACCACTAGAAGTATTCATGAAGATTTTTCAAAAACGCGGCGTTGAAATTACAGCAGAAGAAGCACGTAAGCCAATGGGATTATTAAAAATAGATCATGTAAGGGCACTAACAGAAATGCCTCGTATTGCTGATGAGTGGAAGCGTGTCTTCGGTCAATTACCAACAGAAGCAGACATTCATGAGATGTATGAAGAGTTTGAAGAAATTCTCTTTTCTATTTTACCAAGTTATGCTACGCCGATTGATGGGGTAAAAGAAGTAATCGCTTCTTTACGTGAGAGAGGCATTAAAATCGGTTCAACAACGGGCTATACGAGAGAAATGATGGAAATTGTAGCAAAGGAAGCAGCGTTACAAGGATATAAACCTGATTTTCTTGTTACGCCAGATGATGTTCCAGCAGGCCGTCCATATCCATGGATGTGCTATAAAAATGCAATGGAACTTGGTGTGTATCCGATGAACCATATGATAAAAGTAGGGGACACAGTATCAGATATGAAAGAAGGTAGAAATGCTGGAATGTGGACAGTTGGTGTAATTCTTGGAAGTAGTGAGCTCGGTTTAACGGAAGAGGAAGTGGAGAGTATGGATTCGGTAGAGCTTCGTGAAAAAATTGAAATAGTTCGTAATCGGTTTGTTGAAAATGGGGCTCATTTTACGATTGAAACGATGCAGGAGCTCGAAAACGTAATGGAACATATCGAGAAACAAGAACTTATTATTTCATAAAAGGGGCACGGGATCATGAATGAAAATCACTACTTATTATTAACACCAGGACCATTAACGACAACAAAATCAGTAAAAGAAGTTATGCTATACGATTGGTGTACGTGGGATGATGAATATAATACGATGGTGCAAGAAGTAAGAGCTAAACTTGTATCGTTAGCGACGAAGGAGGAAGAGAAATATACAACAGTGTTAATGCAAGGAAGCGGTACGTTTTCAGTTGAAGCAGTAATTGGTTCTGTTATTCCGGGAAATGGGAAGCTCCTCGTTTGTACAAATGGTGCGTACGGTAAGCGCATTGTTCAAATGGCAGAGATGTTACAGATTGATGTAGTGATCAGTCAAACAGAAGAGTGGGAACCTACTAATATTGTAGAAGTAGAAAAGTTATTGCAAGAAGATAAAGAGATTACACATATTGCAGTTGTTCATTGTGAAACGACGACAGGAATTATAAATCCAATTGTAGATGTATGTAAATTAGGACAACAGTATGGAAAGGTTACAATTGTTGATGCGATGAGTAGTTTCGGCGGGATTGAAATAGACATTGCTGATTTACAAATTGATTTTTTAATTAGTAGTGCGAATAAGTGTATTCAAGGGGTTCCTGGATTCGGATTTGTAATCGCAAAACGTGATGAATTATTGAAGTGTAAAGGGCAAGGACGCTCTTTATCTCTTGATTTATATGATCAATGGGAAACGATGGAAAAACAAAATGGGAAATGGCGTTTTACTTCACCTACACATGTTGTACATGCTTTTTATCAAGCACTACTTGAACTAGAAAAAGAGGGAGGAGTAAGAGCGCGTTACAATCGATATTACAACAATCAAAAACTACTAGTAAATAGAATGGGAGAAATCGGATTTAAGCCACTAGTAGATGAGGAATATCAATCTCCTATTATTACATCTTTCATTTATCCAAAAAAGGGGTTTGAGTTTCAACAGTTATATAACGAATTAAAGCGTTATGGATTTGTTATTTACCCTGGAAAAATTTCGAAAGTAGATACGTTTCGCATTGGAAATATCGGTGATGTACATGAAGAAGATATTAATCGCTTAGTTGATAGTATTGCTAAAGGAGCTGTTATTGGGTGAAAGTATTTTGCTTAGGTGGAGCAGGTAAAATTTGTCGCGAAGCTATTTTGGATTTAGTTCAATTTTCATCTTTTGAGACGATTACTGTAGCTGATTTTAACGAGGTAGAGGGCCGTAAAGTAGTAGAATGGCTCAACGACCCTCGTGTTGATTTTGTAAAAGTAGATGTAACGAATCACGAGGATACGGTTGCAAAAATGATTGGTTATGACATTGTAATGGACGGTACGACGATAAAGCTAAACGGATTGTCGACTCGCTGTATTGCAGAAGCAGGCTGTCACGGTGTGAACTTAAATGGATTTGGTGAAGAAAATGAATCGCATGCTATATTTGTTCAAAATGAAAAAACATGTTTACCTGGATTTGGCATGACGCCAGGTGTAACGCAAATGATGGCAATGCATGCAGCAAATCAACTGGATACTGTAGAGTCCGTCCGTGTAAGTCACGGTTCGTATCGTCCGATTGCTTTTTCTGCTTCAATTACAGAGACAACGACATATGAATATGATCCACATTTACCATCGCGTATAGTGTATGAAGATGGTGAATTTAAGCAAGTACTTCCGTTTGCGCGTCCGAGAGAAATAGAATTGCCAGCGCCTTATGGTAAGGCAACGCAGTATATCATTCCGCATTCTGAAACGATTACGTTAGCAAAGGCACTAGAAAATAAAGGTGTCAAACTGATAGAGACGAGAGGAACTTGGCCAAAGCAAAATATGCAACTTGTACGTGCTTTATATGATTACGGCATATTGCGTAATGATCAGATTGAAATAAACGGGAAAGAAATAGGTATTATGGATTGTATTTCGCATTATTTATTACAATCGAAAGAAGGACAAGAAACAGATCTTTATGGATATGCACTTCATGTAGAAGTAATAGGTATGAAAAATAATGAGAAGCAAAGACATGTGTTATATCATACACACCCGTTATCTGATGGTTCTGTTGTAGGATGGGAAAAATTAAGAGCGTATACGAGAAACGTCGGTATTCCATTTGGGATTGCTGCAGAGTTAATTGCAAATGGAAATGTAAATAGGGTGGGTGTTGTTACGCCTGAAGAAGCCTTTGGAAATCCACAATTGATTTTTGATGAGCTAGCAAAGCGTGGTATTCATATTCATGAAGAAGTTGCTACTTACAAAGAAAATTATAACTTTGTATAAGTAAGGAAGTTTATGAGGGAGATATAAATGGGGTGAAGCTATGTCTGTAGTAGGAGAAGAAAGAAAGCGAACCATTCTTGAAAAGGTAGAATTTAAAGGGAAAGTAAAGGTTTCAGAATTAGCGAGAGAATTTGCTGTATCAACAGAAACAATTCGTCGATATTTAGAAGAATTAGATCGTGAAAAGAAGCTGAAAAAAGTGTATGGTGGAGCTGTTCAACTTCCAGGCGCTGGAGTAGAGGCACCAATGTTAGAAAGAGAAATGCTACATATAGAAGAGAAGAAAAGAATTGGTTATAAAGCAGCGACATTTGTAGAAGATGGTGATGTCATTGTAATTGATGATGGAAGTACACCGCTTCAAATGGTTCCATACCTTGTTCATCGTAAAAACTTAACAATTGTAACAAGTTCATTTCCAGTCGCAACACAATTAATTTCTTCTATTAATAAAAAGATGTTTCACGGTGAAGTTTTATTTATAGGTGGAAAAGTATCTCCAAAGCATTCGCGTGTATCAGGTTCTATTTCTCAGCAAGTCATACAGCAATTCCATTTTCATAAAGCGTTCGTTTCGATTGATGGGTTATTACCTAGTTTTGGAGTTTCCAGCTTTGAATTAGAGAAAGCAAAATTGTCAGAGGCGATGATGAAATTAGCTGAGAAAACATATATTTTATGTGATCATACGAAGGTAGGCGTGAAAGGGAATTATCGTATAGCAGCAATTTCGCGTATTCAACACGTAATTTGTGATAAAAAAATGCCATATAGCTTTGAAGAAGAACTTATGAAGCATAATATTCAGTGGACAGTTTGTTAAATACAGTGAAAGCACATAAACTCCCGCCTAATTTTTAGGAAGGAGTTTTATTGTCTGCAAATCGTAAAATAAAAGATTTGCATTTATGCAAAAAGTGGACACATTTTCTCACCTCTTTCATATAATTTACCAATACAAAAAAAGTTGGTCGAAGGAAAGAAGGGAGAACATGTCAGAACGAATATATAATAAACTTGTATTGTACGCGAATATTTTGCAAAAAATCGGTGTCATCAATGAGAAGGAAAAAAGTGAAATTCTTCATACGATAGGTAAAAAATCCCTTTGAATAAAGGGATTTTTTTATTTTTATCTTTAAAAATATAAATTTAATGTAATATTCTCATTGACAATGATAATGATATTCATTATCATTTATTTGTGAGTAATTGATAAGTATTATCAATTAAGAAAATTATATATGATAGGGGATATTATTTTGAAAAAAAATTATATGAAGGCGCTAATAGTAGCGACAACATTAGCAATTCCATTTGCTACGTACTCTACTCCAGCATTAGCGGCATTAAAAGTTGAAGCAAATCAATCGGTAGCAGCAGCGAGTGATCGCACGTATGATACTGAGATTAAAATATATAAGGACCAAAAAGACGAGCCATCTATGGTTTCTCAATATATAAAAGATGCTAAAGTAACGATTGCAGCTGGCAAAAAAGTTGTCACTGTAACAATGCAAGATAGCGATTATTTTCAATATCTTAGAATAGAAGATAGAAACCAGCCAGGTGTATTTCATGATGTGAAAGTTTTGTCAGAAGATAAGAGGAAGAATGGAACGAAAGTAGTTCAATTTGAAATTGGCGAGTTTGAGAAGAAGAACAATATGCAAATGCATATACTTATTCCGGCTATTGGATATGATCACAAATATCAAGTTCAATTTGAAATTAAAGATCCAACTGTAGGTAACAAAGAAACAGAGAAACCAGATGATAACTCTAATTCAGGCAATACGGAAACGGATAATCCAGTTGATAATCAAAATATGATAACAGATAACAAATTAAGAGAGCTTGTTAATAAAAAAGTATTTAATAGAAAAGATTTAAATACACCAATTACGAAAGATGAGTTATTACAAGTAAAGGATTTGTTTTTAAATACAAATGAGATACTTGATTATAGTGCATTAAAATATATGCCAAATTTAAAATCTTTAACAGTTGCGAATGCGAAGATAAAAGATCCGTCGTTCTTTGCGAACTTAAAGCAATTAAATCATTTAGCTTTGCGTGGTAATGAATTTGCAGATGTAACGCCACTTGTTAAGATGGATAATTTAGAATCCCTTGATTTAAGTAATAATAAAATTACAAACGTTGCACCACTAACTGAAATGAAAAATGTAAAAAGTTTATATCTATCAGGCAACCAAATAGAAGATGTAACAGCATTAGCGAAAATGGAACAACTAGATTACTTGAATTTAGCAAATAATAAAATTAAGAACGTTGCTCCATTAAGCGCTTTGAAAAATGTAACATACTTAACTTTAGCAGGTAATCAAATTGAAGATATTAAACCGTTATATTCATTACCTTTAAAAGACTTAGTATTAACGCGTAATAATGTTAAAGATTTATCGGGTATTGATGAAATGAAGCAATTAAATAAATTATTTGTCGGGAAAAATCAAATTAAAGATGTGACACCACTTACTAAAATGACTCAGCTTACAGAATTAGATTTACCTAATAATGAATTAAAAGATATTACTCCATTATCAAGTTTAGTAAACTTACAAAAGCTTGATTTAGAAGCGAATTATATTTCAGACTTATCACCAGTTAGCAATTTGAAAAAATTAATATTTCTAAGTTTTGTTGCAAATGAAATCCGTGATGTCCGACCAGTTATAGAACTAAGTAAGACGGCTTATATTAATGTCCAAAATCAAAAAGTATTTTTAGAGGAAACAGAAGTAAATAAAGAAGTAAAAGTACCTGTATATGAAAAAGATGGTGAGGTTTCTACGAAAATCCGTCTGAAGAGCGATAATGGTACGTATAGTAATGGTGTAGTGAAATGGAGTACACCAGGTGAGAAAGTATATGAATTTGGTGTGAAAGATCCATTCGCGGATACAGGAATCTTCTTTACAGGATCTGTTATTCAAAATGTAGTAGAAAGTAAAGACGGTAATACATCTAAAGAAGATGAGAAAACAGAAGTGGTAGAATTTAAAGATGTACCAAAGGGACATTGGTCAGAAGAAGCAATTAATTACTTAGCGAAAGAAAAATTATTTATAGGCTATGGAAATGGTGAATTTGGATTTGGTGATAACATTACTCGTGGACAAGTAGCACTTCTAATACAAAGGTATTTAAAATTAGAAAATAATCTAGAACCAAAAACGGCATTTACAGATACGAAAGGAAATATGTATGAAACGGCTATTGATGCAGTGGTTCAAGCTGGAATTATGACAGGATATGGAAATGGTATATTCCGTCCGGATGGAGTATTAACTCGATATGAAATGTCAGTAGTACTACAAAGAGTATTTCAGTTAAAAGAAAATGAAAATAGTACAGAGAATTTTCAAGATATACCAAATGACCATTGGGCGAAAGGGTATGTGAAAGCTTTAGTAGATAATAAAATATCAAAAGGTGACGGGGAAGGGAATTTTTTAGGAGATAATTTCGTAACACGTGAACAATATGCGCAATTTTTATATAATGCAATAAAGAAATAAAAAATGAGGAGAATGCGCTATTCTTTAATTAAAGAATAGCGCATTTTTTATGTACAAAATGAAATAGGAAATAGATAGGAGTATAGACATATGAATAGCCTATTTTAAAGAAGAACGACGAAACTATATTGACAAAAAAGCGTTCTCATGTGATAATTCAATTAAATTTTTAGAATAATCAAAAAATACTCCTTTTACATAGAAAGGATTCGAACCTTATATGAATATTATGCCGGGGGTGACGAAATGTTATTTTTTCTGAAGAAATGGAATGAATTAAAAGATGTGAAATCTGAATTGGCACTTCGTGATTGGTTTTATGGTACCAAAATTAGCTTATCGCTATGTACGTCAAAAGAGCCGTTAACATTTTTAGTAAACGTTGAGGGAAGAGATAAAGGGCTATTTTCGGAAGAAGATTTTATTGTCGTAAATTGCATGTGCGAGTCAGTATTTGAAAATGAAGAAAAACCAGCTGCAGAGTCATTTATGCATGCGGATATTTATAAAAAAAGTAGTGCAGGATGTATTTTACAAGTGCAGACTGTAGATAGTCATTTAATATCAGAGTTATATGGGGAAGAAGGAGAAGTAACGTTCGATAAACGCAGTGTGGAGCGTGTTTTCGGAAAAGAAGGTATAACAGAAATGACAATTCCAATTGTAGAAGATGAAAAAAAATTCGCTGATTTATTAGAAAGCAATGTTCCGAATTTCATTGAAGGTGGAGGGGTAGTTCTTGTTCATAATTATGGCATGATTGTGTGGGGAAAAACGCCAGAAGAAGCGAAAAAATGGTTAGAGGGTATAGAATATTTAATGAACTATCATGTAAAGTTATTAATGATTAAGGGTGCAAGGAGCTCTGTTATATAAAAATGGATGTGACATGGCTACAAGTTAATAATAAATGAAAGCGTTTTAAAAATAATTTCACTCATAAAATATAGGTCTCCTTATTATATATAGATTACATGTTGACATGTAAGGAGGAACATATTTTGCGAGTTAAATATCATTTTCTGCCAAAACAGCAAGTAACATTTTGCAAGATAAATGATTCTGGTGAAGAGGCACTGCAAATGATGAACGAAACGGGATTTCGAGCCATCCCAGTATTAGCAGAAGATGAGAAGAAATTCACGGGGATTATTTATAAAGTAGATTTATTAGAAAAAAAATGCAATAGCGGATTAGAGCATGTAAGTGCAGGAGATATGCTCGCTGATTCTAATGCATTTATTTTTGAAAAGGATTCCTTCTTCAGAGCTTTTTATGTAATTCGTCGGCTTCCGTTTTTAGCCGTGCTAAATGATTATAATGAATTTGTCGGTATGTTAACGCATTCGAATATATTTGATGTTATTGAAGATTCATTTGGTATGCGAACAGGTGGTTATATATTAACAATTGCAACACAAGATTGTAAAGGAACGATTAAAGAGCTTGGTACATTGTTAAAAGCATATAATATTGGTGGCCTATTTACGCTAGATAACGGTGATCAATATATCCGCCGCGTTATTGTAAATATATCAGATGAGTTAGATGAAACAAAATTAAAGCAATTAATCGGAAAAATAGAGAAAAAAGGATTCAGAGTGAGTCACGTAGATTATATTTAAGTTAAAAAGAAAAGTACCTATCTGTTATATATAGATAGGTACTTTTTTGTCCCGCTATTTGTGGGCAGTAAAATCCACGTCTCAAAATTTGGTGAAAGCAAAGAATTTAGGTGGGCGGGTGTTGCCCGTAAAAGCCCGATTGGTGAGGGCTAATTAAAGTTTCACTTTATGTGAGTAATGAACTTTATTTTGAAACAGGAGGCGGGGATAATGCTAGATCAGATAAGAAAATAAAGTCTGCATGCTCACGAATTTTAGGGATAGAAGTTTCAATAACGCGTGATGTAATTTCACCTGGAGGACCCACATGCCCGATAGCTACCATAATAGGTTTTTCTTGAATTTTTTTGATGAGTAATTGGGCTTGTTTTGAAATATGCCTTGCTGTATACACATCATCAAAAAATAGTTGGTTTTCAATAATAGGAACTCCTAATTCTTTTCCGATTTTTGGGACGACACTATTAGGGTTAGTTTTACTATCTAAGTAAAATAAACCGTGTTTTTTACAAGCAGCAAGTATAAGGCGAACAATTCTTTCATCCGCTGTTACTTTTGAGCCCATATGATTGTTCATTCCAATTGCATGCGGTACTTCTTGAATCGCTTGTTCAAGTCGGTTGTTTATTTCTTCATCACTTAAATCAGTTGTAATTGCTTTTGGCCCAAGCCATTCTTTTTTGCCTTTTATAGGTTCCATTGGCATATGTATAATAACTTCATGGCCTTTCTTATGGGCAGCTATTGCATCTTCTTTTGTGGAAGGAAGAAACGGCATAACAGCAACAGTGAGTGGAATGGGAAGTGATAACATTTGATTAGTCCCCTTCATATTATTACCGAAATCATCAATGACAATAGCAACTTTATTCGTATGAGCATTTGCTTGAATAGGAAATAAGAAGGACGGTAAAAACAAAACAATGATGAATAATGCAATCGTATATTTTCGCATATAAATATTTCCTTTCTATTGTTATCCCGCTATTTGTGGTAGTAAGACTCCCACCTCAACATTGGGCTGGATAGGTGGGAGATTCACTGCCTACCCGATTGGTGAATGCTAATAATCAGTGGGGGCTGAACAAAAAACACTGATTAAAGTTTCACTTTATCAATCATCATTATGTTTTGCTTTTTTATATAAATTAAACAAAAAATGTCGAAGAAAAGTAGGTGGAAAATTAAGAATCCCCGGTTTACGTAGAATTTATAAAAAAACAAGATGAAAAAAATGTCTATTATTGCGAATGTATTTACAAAGATAGAATAATTTGTAATAATTCTCAAAGTGAGGGTAAAGATTTGTAAATTACAGGGAGAAAATGTTAAAATTTCTGATTCTTCAAATTTGCATATGATTAAGTAGTTAAAAAAGTCAATGGAGAAGTGAAGTTAAGAGCATGGAAGTATAATAAGGGGGATATGGATGTTTACTGTAAAAAGGAAGTACACATTAGAAAAGCTTTCACGTGATATTCATATGAAACGTGAAGAAATGATTCAACTAGGATTAACAAGTGGGTTAAATAGTAGGGAGACAATTCAAGTTAGTCAAGAATTGGACAAGCTTATTTTACAATATCAATGTTATAAAGACAAACAAACACCGAAATGGTTTTCAATTATAAAAATACCTATTTTCCAAATCGGGTATGAAGGAAAATCAAATAATTTTTGGCGAATGCTTGTGGCTGGTTTTATGAAATAAGTATAATTACCCTTATAGGATAAGGATAATTATACTATGTGTAACGGAATTTCGATATGAACTGTCGTTCCTTCGTTTTCTGTACTGTCAATAAAAATATGCCCATTATACATCTCTACAATTCGTTTACATATGACAAGTCCAAGACCTGTTCCAGTATCTTTATTAGTAAAGAACGGATGAAAGAGGTGTTTTTGAATATGTTGCGGAATCCCTTTTCCAGTATCTGTAATCTGCAATTGTGCGTGTGTTTCATTGTTTTTTACTACAATGGTTAGTGTATCACTAGAAGTCATGGCCTCAATTGCATTTTTTGTAATGTTTAAAACCACTTGTTTCATATGGTCTTTCGAACAACGGATATGAACAGGATGGTCTGGCAAATGTAAATGGAATACAATGTTATGTAAATTCGCCTCAGATTGAATAATTAATGCTATCTCATTTAGAATTGTTCTTACATCATATGTTTGTTCGATGATGGCGGTTGGCTTTCCGAGAATAAGAAATTCACTTACAATTTCATTGATTCGCTCTATTTCTTGTTCAATTACGGAAAAGTAGAACTGATCTTGCTCATCTTTATATTTCTCTTTTAATAGAGCGACGAGTCCTTTAATTCCAGTAAGAGGATTACGGATTTCGTGTGCTGTACTCGCTGCAAAAGTTCCAACTAATTCAATTTTCTGTAGTTCATTTTGTTGTCTTTCAAGTTTTGTTTGACGTTTTAACAACATGTATTGAACAAGTAAAAATAAAATAGACATTAAAAATAAAGTAGCGATACACTCTATTGTAACCCACTGGTATAAGGTTTTTTGATGAATAGGTAATGGAGAAACAGAGACCTTCCAATTTAATCTTTGGAGTGGGGTAGTAAGCATATTAGAATGCGTATCACTTGTGTCGCTATTATCATCGGTTAGAAAAACTACATCATGTTTATCAGTTACCTCAAAATGGTATTGTGGTTTAATGGCATTTAAAGAAGATGAAATGTAATCAAAGCGTAAACTAGCTAATAATAATCCTGAGAGCTCCTTCTGTTTATTAAATATGGGAGCAGCAATCATAATAGCTTTATGTCCCAGAACGCGATCAGTAATGACTGATGATACAGTGGTTTTTTTAGTTTGGAGCACGTCTTGAATATATTTACGGTCTGAAACATCTATAGGCTTTGATTCATCTTCAGATGCGATTGTAATGACTCCTTCTGGTGTAGCGTAATATAGACCAGAAAAGCGTGCATCGTTTCCATCTGTATCATGTACAATTTGTTTAATGCCATTTATATTACCAGTCTCGGTGCCTACAACTTTTGCAAGCATGTCTAAAGCAGAAATTGCTTCACCAAGATGATGATCCAAATAATCTCTATATAAAAAGAGAACTGTATGAGCGGATAATTTGTTTTCCTGTTTCATTTTATATGTATGATACGAATAAAATGTAGCACCAATCCCTATTGTCGGTAGGATAACAAGCAATATATATATAATTATGCTTTGGAATTTGACTTTCAAATGTGGTACTCCTTCTTTTTTTATTATCATTATATATAAACTATGTTAAAATTGTCATGTTTTTATTCAAGAATGATTCTTAATATATTAGGGGAGAGGAAATGAATGAGTGAATGCTCATTCGGAATTCACATGAAGTATGAAGTGGCATTTTCTTTTTATTGCTGAGAATTTAAGTGAAGGGTTGAAAGTTGTATGACATCAAATAATGAACGAGAAGATATTTCTCAATCTTTAAAAGTATTTATTGCATTATCTCGTGTACATCGTTCTGTTATGGATACTACAAATAAATCTATACAAAGTAACGGGTTAAATCCAACTGAATTTGCTGTATTAGAACTGCTATATCATAAAGGCGGTCAACCACTTCAGCAAATTGGTGAGCGCATTTTAATAGCTAGTGGCAGCATTACATATGTTGTAGATAAGCTGGAGAAAAAGGGATTAGTAAAGAGAATCCCATGTCCGAATGACAGACGTGTTATTTACGCGCAATTAACTGAGTCTGGCGAGACCTTTATTGCTTCTATTTTTCCGGGGCATGAGAAAGTTATACATCAGTCTTTTGAAATGTTAACGAAAGATGAAAAAGATGAATTACTTGATTTATTAAAAAAAATTGGGAAGTATGAAAAATAATATGTTCCAAAGGAGCTTTGGATAAGTAAATCCAAGGCTTTTTTATTTGCAATGAACTCAGGGCAGTCACTGCCGAATTTTGTTGAAAATTAAGAGGGAATTCGAGAATACGTATT
The DNA here is from genome assembly GCF_002218325.1 of Bacillus sp. M13(2017). Taxonomy (NCBI): domain Bacteria; kingdom Bacillati; phylum Bacillota; class Bacilli; order Caryophanales; family Bacillaceae; genus Bacillus; species Bacillus sp. M13(2017). Next base: position 79,244 of record NZ_KZ268506.1, read on the forward strand.
GAATTATAATAAAGGTATGTAATGGAGAGGAGGCTCGTTCATGTCATTTAAAGACTATGAATATAAACGCCCAAATATTGAAGAGTTAAAAGAGAAATTTACTGTTGCTTTAGAGAAGTTTGATAACGCAAAAACTGTAGAAGAACAAAAACAAGTCATTCATTCAATTAATGAAATTCGCAACGATTTTGGTACAATGGGAAACCTTTGTTACATTCGTCATTCTGTTGATACGACGGATACTTTTTATAAGGAGGAGCAGGATTTCTTTGATGAATTCTCTCCAGTTGTACAAGGATATGGTACAAAATATTATAAGGCACTCATTAATTCTCCATTTCGTGAAGAATTAGAGGCGTATTATGGAAAACAATTATTTGCTCTAGCAGAATGTGATTTAAAAACATATTCAGATGAAGTCGTGAAAGATTTACAATTAGAAAATAAATTATCATCGCAATATACACAGTTATTAGCATCTGCAAAAATTGACTTTGCTGGAGAAGAAAGAACGTTATCGCAACTGATTCCGTTTATGCAAGGAAAAGAAAGAAGGGAACGTAAAGCAGCAAGTGAAGCATACTACGGATTTTTAGCTGGAAATGAGGAAGAACTAGATCGTATTTATGATGAGCTTGTTAAAGTGAGAACGAAAATCGCAAAATCTTTAGGTTTCAAAAACTTTGTTGAACTTGGATATGCAAGAATGTACCGTACAGATTATAATGCGGAGATGGTGGCTAATTACCGTCAGCAAGTGCTGGATTATATCGTTCCCGTTACAACGGAATTAAGAAAGCGACAACAAGCACGTATCGGTGTAGAGAAGTTAGCTTATTACGACGAAAACTATGAGTTTGCTACAGGTAACCCAACTCCAAAAGGAGATGCGGATTGGATTGTTGATCATGGAAAGACAATGTATAAAGAGTTATCGGCTGAAACAGATGAATTTTTCAATTTCATGCTAGATAATGATTTATTAGATTTAGTTGCGAAAAAAGGAAAAGCTGGTGGCGGATATTGTACATATATTGAGAATTATAAAGCGCCATTTATTTTCTCAAACTTCAATGGAACATCTGGTGACATTGATGTATTAACACATGAAGCGGGTCATGCTTTTCAAGTATATGAAAGTCGTAAATTTGAAATTCCAGAATATAATTGGCCAACATATGAGGCATGTGAAATTCACTCTATGAGTATGGAATTCTTTACATGGCCATGGATGAAGCTATTCTTTGAAGAAGATGCAGATAAATATTACTTCTCTCACTTAAGTTCAGCACTTCTGTTTTTACCTTATGGTGTATCTGTTGATGAATATCAACATTATGTATATGAAAATCCTGAAGCATCACCTGAAGAGCGTAAGACAGCATGGCGTAACATAGAGAAGAAATATTTACCACATCGTGATTATGAGGATAATGATTATTTAGAGCGCGGTGGTTTTTGGCAACGTCAAGGGCATATTTATAGCTCACCGTTCTATTATATTGATTACACGCTTGCTCAAATTTGTGCGCTACAATTTTGGAAACGTGCAAGAGATAATAGACAAGAGGCGTGGGAAGATTATGTGAATCTGTGCCAACAAGGTGGAAGTAAATCGTTCTTAGAATTAGTAGAAGTTGCAAATTTAACATCACCATTTGCCGAAGGCTGTGTGAAAAGTGTTATTACAGAAATTGAAGCATGGTTACATGCGATTGACGACACAAAATTGTAAAAAACATGCACTTTTTTTCACATGTTTAACATCGACATAATGGGAAAATGATGAGATAATAAAAGAAAATTCAGAATACTAAAGAGGTGTTTCTAATAAGGAGCACCTCTTTTGACCAACAAAAGGGGGGAACAAGTATGCTTCAATCTAATATGGATGTAAGTTTAGAAAGTTTAGTAAACTCATTACAGTCTACTCGAAGCACGCTATTATCAGAAATTGAAATGTTAAATGACACCGAAGTGAATGTAAAGCCACGCCGTGATAAATGGAGTATTATTCAAATTTTACACCACTTGCATTTAGTTGAACAATCTGTCACGTCTGCCCTTGTATATGCTTTACAAAAAAATGAAAGAAACATGACTCCATTTAAAGACCTCCAACTTACGCTTGATCGCACACATAAACGAGAAGCTCCTCAGCAAATGCAACCAACAGAAACTTTAATGAAAAAACAGCAAGGAATTCAATTGCTAGAACATTCACGACAAGAACTATTACACGCACTTCATAGTGTTATAGATGAAAAAGATCTATTTGAAAATGGATTAAAGCATCCTGTTTTTAATGATCTGAATTTGTATCAATGGGTTCAATTTCTTGATTTGCATGAACAAAGACATCTTACGCAGTTAAAAGAGGCGAAACATGCAATTTTGCAGCGCTAAAGTGGAAGAAGTGGGAAACCACTTCTTTTTTGATACGTGCATAGTTTTCTTTCTTATTTTGGAATACTACATGGAGAAAGAAAAGAAGGAGTTGAAAAAACATGTCTAAGAAGAAGCGAGAAGAAGAGCGCGCCTGGAAAGCACGTAAAGAAAATCAACAACCACACGGAAAAGTGAAAGCTTTTGCTGAATTAGTTGAAGGAACAGAAAAAACGTGATGAGTATTTCATCACGTTTTTTGTATGAGTGGAAACGTTAATAAAAAGGTTGTACCGATTCCTTTTTCACTTATAATATCAATTTTTCCATTCATAGCTTGAACAACACTGAATACGACCATCATTCCAAGTCCAGTGCCTTTTTCTTTCGTTGAATAAAAAGGAGAGCCAAGACGTTTTACTTGTTCCGAATCCATACCGACTCCTGTATCTTTTATATATAACTGAATATGCTTATGATCAGGAACTAATGTGAAATAAAGATCACCGCCTTTTGGCATAGCCTCAATGCAATTTTTTAAAATATTTAATAAACATTGATTTAGTTTTTGCTTTTCTCCAGCGATAAAAAAAGGAGTGCTTTGCTTTATATAATGAGTACGTACATTTGTTAAATTAGCAAGCGGTGTAATTAACGACAATGCATGTAGTAATTCTTCTTCTAACTGTAATGTTTGCTCTTTTTCAATGCTAGGTTTGGCAAAGGTTAAATAATCTGTAAGAACATGATTTGCTTGTTCGATGCCGTTAATGGCAATGTCAATATATAATTTTCGTTCCTGCTCAGTGCATGTATCTGATTGTAACAGTTGTAAAAACCCTTTCGTTGAAGTTAATGGATTGCGAATTTCATGAGAGATAGATGCTGCCATTTCACCAATTAAATGAAACTTTTCAGCATTTATAAGTTCGTTTTGGAGACGAACTTGAGTTTGTAATATGTGTAGTAAATATAAAATTAGGATTGTACCAAGCATTGAACATAACTCATACACAATAATATGCGGTATATAATCAGTCTTATTTGTAACCTTGGAAAGGAAGAAGGGTATCCAACTAAATCCGTATGTGAGACTGTAGATAATAGCAAGTGTTATTTTTATACGATTAGAAGTTCGATTGAAAAATTTATATGTTAATAGTAGAACAATAAATAGAAGAACAGAACCGATAAGAGATGGGAAAACACCTACCCCACCTAATAATAAGCGATATATGTTTAATACAACTAAGATAGAACCACCAGCAATAGGCCCTCCCGTTAATGTACCGACAATTAATACAATATGGCGCATATCAAATTGAAAACCATTATTTATTTTTGCTGCAAATGTAATACAGAGTACGGTAGCGAGGCAACAGAGTACAATAAATATAGCTGAATTTAATTTAGGAGAGCGTTTCCCTTTTTGATTCCAAAATAAATGATATACGAGCATTGTAATCAGGATGAATAATATATTTAAAAAGAGATAAATAATAAAGGATTTCAGTGGGATGCCCCCTCTCTTCTTATATTAAATTAATCATACTATAAAATGAAAGAAATGAAATGAAAAATAACCGAAAAATCAGAAATTTTTACGCTAGTATACAATATGTTACAATAAGCTGTGTCAATGAAAGAAGAAATTCCGTGCACCGTGCGGGAGAGGTTCGCGAACTCCCTCTATAAAAAACTATGGAAACAACAATATCCTTAGGTATTGTTTTGTTTTTTTATTGTGACAGTTCAAGAACGTTCTTTCTTCTTATTTATAGTAGAGAAGGAGAATGAGTGAAATGAAAAAAGAAAAAGCAGTTGTTGTTTTTAGTGGAGGACAAGATAGTACAACATGTTTATTTTGGGCAATAGAGCAGTTTGCAGAGGTAGAAGCTGTAACGTTTAATTACAATCAACGTCATAAGCTAGAAATTGATTGTGCAGCGGAAATTGCGAAAGAGCTAGGAATAAAGCATACGGTACTAGATATGAGTCTATTAAATCAACTTGCTCCAAATGCGTTAACGAGAACGGATATGGAGATTACACATGAAGAAGGTGAATTGCCATCGACATTTGTAGATGGACGAAATTTACTCTTCTTATCATTTGCTGCTGTATTAGCAAAACAAGTGGGAGCACGTCATATTGTAACGGGTGTATGTGAAACTGATTTCAGCGGTTATCCAGACTGCCGTGACGTGTTTGTGAAATCGTTAAATGTTACATTAAATTTATCTATGGATTATCCGTTTGTCATTCACACGCCACTTATGTGGATTGATAAAGCTGAAACATGGAAATTATCAGATGAACTTGGAGCATTTGAGTTTGTTCGAGAAAAAACATTAACATGTTATAACGGAATCATTGGTGATGGTTGCGGTGAATGTCCAGCATGTCAACTTCGTAAAGCAGGATTAGATACGTATCTGCAAGAACGCGAAGGAGCGAACAACTAATGGATAACTTTTTTGGATTTCGCATCGTAGAGAATTTGCAAAAAATGGACAAGGATATTCAGCGTAAACAACTCAAATATCATAATAAAAGAGTAATGGTCAGTAAGGAATTTACATTTGATGCAGCACACCATTTACACTGTTATGAAGGGAAATGTAAAAACTTACATGGTCACACATATAAAGTTGTATTTGGAATTAGTGGATATGTAAATGAAATAGGTCTTGCAATTGACTTTGGAGATATAAAAGAAATTTGGAAAAATGAAATAGAAATTCATTTAGATCATCGTTATTTAAACGAAACGTTACCAGCAATGAATACGACTGCTGAAAATATGGTCGTTTGGATTTATGAAAAGATGGCAGAAGCACTAACAAAAGAGAATCGTGTGAACGAATATAAGGGAGCTCGCGTTGAATTCGTTCGTCTATTTGAGACACCGACTAGTTATGCGGAAGTAAGACGGGAGTGGATGCTCGATGAGTAAAATCCCTGTCTTAGAAATATTCGGTCCGACTATTCAAGGTGAAGGAATGGTTGTAGGGCAAAAGACAATGTTTATCCGTACAGCTGGTTGTGATTATAGCTGCGCTTGGTGTGATTCTGCTTTTACGTGGGATGGATCAGCTAAAGATCAAATTAGACAGATGACAGCAGAAGATATTTGGAGTGAGCTTGTTGCAATTGGAGGAGAAAATTTTTCTCATGTTACGATTTCAGGTGGAAATCCGGCATTACTGAAAAATATTGAGTTTCTTCTTTCTATATTAAAAGAAAATGGAATGCGAACGGCAATTGAAACACAAGGGAGTAAGTGGCAAGATTGGTTACTTGAAATTGATGAGGTAACAATTTCGCCAAAACCACCAAGTTCGACGATGAAAACAGATTTTCAGAAGTTAGATGCTATGATTCAGAAACTAGCAGGAAAAGATATTAGTTTAAAAGTAGTAGTATTCGATGATTATGATTTTGAATATGCAGTTAAGATGCACGAACGTTATCCAAAGGTACCATTTTTCTTGCAAGTAGGAAACGATGATACAAAAACAGTGGATGATGCGATGCTTATTAAAAAATTATTAGATAAGTATGAGTGGCTGATTGATAAAGCTGTAAATTGTAAAGAGATGAATGATGCAAAAGTATTGCCTCAGCTTCATGCGTTAGTATGGGGAAATAAACGCGGTGTATAATGAGAAGGGATGTTTAAAAATGGCAGGAAGATTAGATGAAGATTTAAAAGATGTAACATTATTAGGAAATCAAAATACAAAATATTTATTTGAATATAGCCCAGAAATATTAGAGGTATTTGATAATAATCATCCAAACCGTGATTATTTTGTAAAATTCAATTGTCCTGAATTTACAAGTTTATGCCCGAAAACAGGACAACCAGATTTTGCAACAATTTATATTAGCTATATTCCAGAGCAAAAAATGGTAGAGAGTAAATCTTTAAAGTTGTATTTATTTAGTTTCCGCAATCATGGTGATTTCCACGAAGATTGCATGAACGTTATTATGAACGACTTAATTAAATTAATGGATCCACGTTACATTGAGGTATGGGGGAAATTCACACCACGTGGTGGCATTTCAATTGATCCATACTGCAACTACGGTCGCCCAGGGACGAAGTATGAACAAATGGCTGACTACCGCATGATGAACCACGATCTATATCCGGAAACAATTGATAATCGTTAATAGAAAGAAAGGGCCTGTATACTATACAGGCCCTTTCTTTCTATTATATTATGCATTTTGATTAATGACAGTATAGTTTTTATGACTTACAACTGTAAGAGGTTCCATATCTAGTTCTCTAAAATTCTTCATAATTGTTATATCAACAATAACAGAGTTTTGATTTACTTTTTGAACACGGCCTTGCATTCCACCTTTAAATTCGATGATATCTCCAGTTTCTGCGATCTGCATAAGCAACTCTCCTTGTTACAGTTTTCCCAAAAAAAGAATAAATTTGGGTTTTTTTATTTCCTCCTATTTTGAACCATATTTCCTACTTTGTAAATGTTTCCAAAGTAAAAAATCGAAAAATATTCACTTTTTGTAAGAAAATATGTAAAAAATCCATGTTATTTGAAAAAAATAGCGAAAATGCGGGAATCTTTATATCGAGGTATAATGAAAAAGTAGAATAACCTACTGAAGTGGGAGAAATTAGAGGCGGTAAAATGATGTTTGAATTTGTGGGGAGTGTTATAGCTTTAATTTTATTTTTATTTTCTTATATGCATTTAAAAAAGATTCGTCAATATGATACGAGTACATATTTTGATGGGATGGATGGTATCCATGCTTCGATAACACATGATAGTGGTGGGGAGATGTAAAGGTATATAACTTTATTTTCTTGCGTGGTATGATGTTTAGAACTAGTGCATAATAAAGTTCGTAAGTGATGAATGGAGAGTGAAGAGAATGAAGATTTCTTTTATTCGTCATGGTTGTTTAGGTCGTATAAGAGAACCGATGACAATTACTTCATTTCACGAATGGATGAAACAGTATGATTCCGAGTCAATGATACAAAAAGCTAAAATGCCGATAGAAACAATAGAGGCAATTGAAGCAGCGAAATTTGTCTTAACAAGTGATCAAAGGCGTGCTGTACAATCAGCAGCTGAATTAACGGATTCTTTATCTTTTATGCAAAATTCTCTTTTTAGAGAAGCTGAAGTTCCTTCATGCTTTTTTGCTCCGAAGTGGTTGAAATGCAAAATTAAGGTATGGATGTTCATTGGACGAACATTATGGATACTTGGCTACCATAAAGGTGTTGAGTCCTATAAGGAAGTAAGAGAGAGGGCAAGGCAAGCGGCTTACCTGTTACATCGTTATGCTCTCGTACATGGAAGTATTGCTCTTGTAGGTCATAATTATTTTAATTCGATGATTGGAGCGGAGCTGAGGGCAATGGGATGGTCTGGTTCTCCTATTTTGCATAGAAAGCCATGGGGATGTACAACATATACGTTTCACGAGGCGATGGATGGAAATATATTAAATACGAATTTAACATAAAAGCACACGATTTATATAAATCGTGTGCTTTCTTTTTAAGATATAGAAATTTTGACGTTTAATGGTTTTACGAGATGAGCATAAGGTTCGCCTACTAGCATAACAATTTCATCTTTTTTATAACCTAACTTTTCGTATAATGAATAGGCGCGTGTGTTTTCTAAATTAACAAGTAAAGCGATTTTTTCATGCCCTTTTTCAGTTGCATAGATTTCGGCAGCTTCAATTAATTTAGAACCGATACCTTTTCCGCCGTGTGCACTTGAAACTGATAATGTATCAATGTAATACTCATCAAGCTCAGCTTCTTTTTCTAACGTAATTGATTCATCTTTATGTAATTCTCTTAAGTGATGTACAATTGGTGCGTCAAGCTGTGTTGCTTCACTACCGTGATAAGCGACAATAACTCCAACTGCACCCCCGTCTTGCTCATATACAAAACAGTTTTCATAGCTCAGTCGATTTTTCTTTTTTGAGAACCATGTTTCAAGTCCTAGTAATACTTCTGTCTCAACTGTGCTACCTGTGATTTTTTCAGCAATTTCGTGCAGAGCGTTATACAATAAAGGTGCTACCAGTTTCGCATCTGTCTTTTTTGCTTTCCGAATCATAGTATCCCTCCTAGTTCTATTCATATATTGTAGCATAGCGGTGTGAAACTTTGCATAATTGAATGTCGAAATGTTTGATATAGAGAAGTAGCTATGTTAGTATATGATATTTAGTGGACATATACTAAAGAGATATCTTTTGAAAAATAATGAAAATGAAATGAAGGTATAGCATCTGGATAATTTTACAGTTGTTGACCTATAGAATATAAGATAAAATAAAATATTGCATAGAGGTGAAATACATGGATAAAGAATTAGCAAATACAATTTTGGATCAGCTGAAAAATGGTGAAATAAAGGAGTATGTTGTTACGAAAGATGTATTTTATACGTTCAGAGAAGTTTTAGTAAATCGAGAAGACTTTAAACATTTCATTGGTAACGCACAGCGAGGCGGGCAAGTGATTTATACATATTCAGAAACGCCACGTTCATAAAGGGGAATTTTGATCAGCAGGGCATCTCTCACTGATTAGTAGCCTTCACCAATCGGACGTTTAATGCGGGATAAATAAAAGATAAAGGAGAGGGGAATTATGGGCGATTTTAAACAAGGCATTTTACCACATTGGGATTATATGTGGAAAGATAGAGCCGGCAATCGATTTATGGGAATGGTTATGTATCCAGAGAAAAGAAAATGTTCAGCAAAAATGCTTCAGAAAATAAAAAGAGCATATGAAGAAGCAGTAGAAATTAAAGTAACTGTACAAGTTCAACATACATATCAGTACGTAGAAGGAATGATTGTATACTTTGATGAAGAGTCTCCTGTATGTACAATGATTGATAAAGATGAAAATCCGCATCATATATTTGTAAAAGATATTTTGCGCATTGAGCAATCTGAATAAACTTTTCATAAATAAATTGAAGTTCCATAATAATAATCTTTTTCTATAATAGTTATCTTTTAGTATGTAACGAGAAACGAAAGTATATGTATAATATATTTAATAAGGTAAATTTGATAAATGTAATCTTTTTTTAGAGCAGATTATAGTTTCATATCTGTTCTTTTTTGCGTGATGCTGGAGAAATATATTTCTTCAGCATCTACCGTTTTATGACAAAATATATTGTTAACTTTTTTAAAAATAAGGTTAAATTCGTTGACAACTTTTTTGAAAAGCACTTTATTGACATGAGTTTTAGAATGTTGTTTCATAGTCATTGTATTGAAAAAAAACGGCTATCATGTCGAAAAGTAAAAGTTAAAAAAAGAAAGAATTTATACATATATCTTGTGTCTTATTTTGAAACGTAATACAATATATAGAGAAATCAAGAACAACATATAGAGAATATAGATTTGAGAGGGAGGGTCGGAAATGTTAGTTGCATATGATTCTATGACAGGAAACGTGAAGCGTTTCATTCACAAATTAAATATGCCGGCCGTTCAAATTGATGAAGATCTAGTAATAGATGAAGACTTTATTCTTATTACGTATACAACAGGTTTTGGCAATGTACCAGAACGTGTTTTAGACTTTTTAGAGCGCAATAATGAAAAATTAAAAGGCGTATCTGCAAGCGGCAATCGTAACTGGGGAGACATGTTCGGTGCAAGTGCTGACAAGATTTCTACTAAATATGAAGTGCCTATTGTATCAAAATTTGAGTTATCTGGAACAAATAACGATGTAGAATATTTTAAGGAAAGGGTGCGGGAGATTGCGACACATTGAACTGAATAATGAAATCACGCAAATGCAGGACGGTTTTTATCAGCTTCATAAAGATAAAGAGGCATTAGAAGTCTTTATGGAAGAAGCTAGAGAGAATACCGTTCCTTTTAATAGCGTGGCAGAGCGAATGGAGTATATGAAAGAGCATGATTACTATTACAACGTTCTGGACGAGTATAGCTTGGAGGAAGTAGAGGAAGTATATAACATCGCTTATGGTGAAAACTTCGAGTTCCAATCTTATATGGCAGCATCTAAGTTCTACAAAGATTATGCGTTAAAAACGAATGATCAAAAACAATACTTAGAAAGCTATGAAGATCGTGTAGCAATTGTTTCATTATACTTAGGACGCGGTGATGTTTCGAAAGCAAGACAATTCGCAAGCATGATTGTAAAACAAAACTACCAACCAGCGACACCAACCTTTTTAAATGCGGGAAGAAGCAGAAGAGGAGAAATGGTGTCTTGTTTCTTGTTAGAGATGGACGATAGCTTAAATTCAATCGGCTTTAACATTAATACTGCGATGCAATTATCAAAAATCGGCGGGGGAGTAGCTTTAAACTTATCTAAGCTACGCGCACGTGGTGAGCAAATTAAAGGTATCGACAACGCTGCAAGTGGTGTAGTACCTGTTATGAAATTGCTTGAAGATTCGTTTTCATATGCGAATCAGCTTGGCCAACGAAAAGGTGCCGGTGCAGTATATTTAAACATTTTCCATTGGGATATTATTGAATTCCTTGATACAAAAAAAATAAATGCCGATGAGAAGAGCCGTATTCAGTCTCTATCAATCGGAATTATCGTTCCAAGTAAGTTCTTTGAGCTTGCTGAGAAAAACGAACCTTTCCATGTTTTCGCGCCTTATACGGTTTATAAAGAATATGGCAAGCATTTAGATGATATTGACATTGATGAAATGTACGATGAATTAATGAGCAATCCGAAAGTGAAGAAGAAGCCACTAGATATTAGTGCACGTGATATGCTTATTAAAATCGCCATGATTCAGCTTGAGTCTGGTTACCCATACTTAATGTTTAAATCAAATGCAAATAATCAACATCCATTGAAGGATATTGGAACTGTGAAGATGTCGAACTTATGTACAGAAATCTTCCAGCTTCAAGAAACTTCAGAAATAAATGATTACGGTACAGATGACATTATCCGTCGTGATATTAACTGTAACTTAGGATCGTTAAATATCGTAAACGTAATGGAAAATAAAGAAATTCGTGAAGCAGTTCATGCGGGAATGGAAGCTTTAACAGCTGTTTCTGATATGACGATTATTCCGAATGCACCAACTGTGAAAAAAGCGAATGACGAGCTTCATTCAGTTGGACTTGGAGCAATGAACTTACACGGATATTTAGCAAAAAATAAAATCGCTTATGAAAGTGCAGAAGCGAAAGAATTCGCTCGTACATTCTTTATGATGTTAAATTACTATTCTATTGAGAAAAGTATGGAAATCGCTACAGAAAAAGGCGAGACATTTAAAGACTTTGATAAATCTGATTATGCGAATGGCACATACTTTGAAAAGTATGAAACGACAGATTACAGCCCAGTAACTGAAAAAGTTCAGCAACTATTTGAAGGAATTCATATTCCAACAAAAGAAGATTGGACAAGTTTAAAAGAGCAAGTGCAAAAGAATGGTTTATACAACTCATATCGTCTTGCCATTGCTCCAACACAATCAATCAGTTACGTTCAAAATGCAACTTCAAGCGTAATGCCGATCGTAAGTCAAATCGAATCAAGAACATATGCGAACGCGACAACATATTATCCAATGCCGTATTTATCAAAAGATACGTTCTGGTACTATAAATCTTCTTACGATATGAATCAGTTTAAATTAATTGATTTAATCGCAGAAATTCAAGAACATATTGACCAAGGAATTAGTACAATTCTTTACGTTAATAGTGATATTTCAACACGTGAATTAGCACGTTACTACATCTATGCACATAAAAAAGGCTTAAAGAGTCTGTATTATACGAGAACACGTAAATTAAGCGTGGAAGAGTGTGTGGCTTGTACCGTTTAATATAAAAAGTGAGACATGATGAGCAGGGTTTTCTGAACCCTGCTCATGCTTAGTTATCATATTTAGAGAAGGGGCGATTTAATGCGTGCGGTAAACTGGAACAAAAAAGAAGATGATTTTAGTTTAATGTTTTGGAAGCAAAACATCGCTCAGTTTTGGACAGAAGAAGAAATTGCGGTTTCGTCTGACAAAAATACTTGGGTGCAATTATCGAAAGAAGAGCAAATTGCTTATAAGCGTGTATTAGGTGGTTTAACACTTTTAGATACGAAACAAGGTGGCGAAGGAATGCCACTTGTACTTGTTCATCTTGAAAATTTACAAGCGAAAAGTGTATTAGCTTTTATGGGAGCTATGGAAGAAGTACATGCGAAAAGTTATAGTCACATTTTCACAACGTTAGCTACAGAAGAAGAGATTGATGATATTTTTGACTGGGTAGACAATCATCCGTTACTTGAGAAAAAAGCTGGTATTATTACTGGTTACTATCGTCGTTTATTAAAGCCTGAAGTAACAAAAAAAGAGTTATACATGGCAATGGTAGCAAGTGTGTTCTTAGAAAGTTACTTATTCTATAGCGGATTCTTCTATCCACTTTACTTAGCTGGTCAAGGAAAACTAACAGCAAGTGGTGAGATTATCAACTTGATAATTCGTGATGAGTCAATTCACGGCGTATTCGTCGGTATTTTAGCACAACAAATCTTCGCAGAACTTTCTGCAGAAGAGCAACAAGAAGTGCAAAAAGAAACACAAGAGTTATTAATGGAACTATATGAAATTGAAATGGCCTATACAGAAGAAATTTACACTTCTATCGGTCTTGTAGAAGATGTAAATCGTTTCGTTCGTTACAATGCAAATAAAGGGCTTATGAACTTAGGACTTGAGCCGAAGTTTGAAGAAGAAGAAATTAACCCAATCGTTTTAAATGGTTTACGTACAGATACGAAAAACCATGATTTCTTCTCTGTAAAAGGAAATGGTTACGTAAAAGCAACGAACGTTGAAAAGTTAGCTGACGATGACTTCGTGTTTAACTTTTAATATAGGATTATAAAGAAAAACTGTCTTATTCATTGATAAGACAGTTTTTCTTTATAATTTTGTTTACATAACACTATTATTTTTGTATAGCGATTTATATTGGGAAGTTCTATTCGTTTAACGGATAGAACTTTTTTGTAATTAAATGGGTATTTACAAACCTTTTGTATCGGTGTATTATTTAACTAGTACACCGATACGAAAGGAGGGAAGAAATGAAAATAGAGTTTTCTCCAAATACACCAATTTACATTCAGGTAATGGAATACATAAAAAAAGAGATCGTAACAGGACATTTATTGCCTGGTGATAAAATTCCCTCTGTCCGTGAATTAGCGAGTGAATTACAAGTGAATCCAAATACGATTCAGCGTACATTTCAAGAGCTAGAACGGGATGGAGTTGTTGTAACACGTAGAGGAATGGGACGGTATGTAACGAATGAAGGGGAGAAAATTATGGAGCTGCGAAAAGAGATGGCGAAAGAATTACTTCATTCTTTTATAGATGGAATGGACAATTTAGGTTTTTCAGAAGAAGAAATTCTTACAATTCTTCGTTCTTCATTACATGATAAGAGGGAGGAGAGCCAATGACAAAGCTATTAAAAATAGAAAACTTATGGAAGAGATATGGATTAAAAGCAGTGATCCGTGAATTAAACATAGAGATTACGGAAGGGAAAATCGTTGGGCTTGTTGGAGATAACGGGAGCGGGAAAACGACGTTATTGAAAATGATTGCAGGCTTGCAATATCCTTCTGAAGGTAGGATTACAATAGATGGTAAAAAGGTAGGGTTACAGTCGAAAGAAATCGTTTCATTTATGTCCGATAAGCCAGTCTTTGATGATTGGATGACTGTAAAAGATGCTTTATTTTTTTACCGAGATTTTTATAAAGACTTCGATATTCAAAAAGCAGTAGATACGATTGCAGAATTTAAAATACCGTTAGAAGAAAAAATTACAGCATTGTCAAAAGGTATGGTTGAGAAGCTGCAGATTATTTTAACGTTTTCTCGAGAAGCGAAGCTATATGTACTGGATGAGCCATTGGGCGGGATTGATCCTCTTTCTAGAGAACATGTATTGGATCTAATTCTACAGTTCTATAGGGAAGATTGTACGATATTAATTTCCACTCACTTAATAAATGAAATTGAAAATATTTTTGATGAAGTGATCTTTTTAAAAGATGGAGAAATGGTTCTATATGAAAATGTAGAAGAAATTCGTTTTCAGAGAGGAAAAGCAGTTCATGAATTTTTTAAGGAGGTGTTTAGTAAGTGAAGTCAGTACTTTCCTATTTATGGAATGTAAATAAGAAAAGATATATTGTTACTTTTTTACTCTTTGTGCTAATTGAAGCTGTGTTATTTTCACAAATGATTGTAAGAAAAAGTGATGCGGCTATCAGTAGACAAGAGGGCATATTTGGAATCATTATGATTATATTTTTCTTTTATATTGTTTATATGTTTATACAAACAATGAAATCATATTCACGCTTACTGACTAATCCAATGTTACGACTTACAGCAATATCTGGGAAACAATATGTAATTTCTATGCTTATTTTCTCATTTATTGCAATGGCTATATGGTATGGGATATGTGGAATTCTTTTCTACGTAAGTTATGTATTAGCTTTTCCTACGACTTCTGTATATGTAGAGGCAAAAGAGATTATGCAAGTAGGCATAATTAATAATTTAATATATATGATAAGTGATTTATTTGAGTTTTTGTTTAGTGTGTTACAAATTATATTAGTAATTACTCTAGTTAAGTCACTTACGAAAAAGAAAAAGGCGCAAAATATACTAATTGTTATTATTTTTCTAGTAATAAATATAGCGATTACTTTAGCGACAACCTTGCTAGGAAAATTAGCTCCAGCTTTCCAAGTATTACGAAGAGTAGAATATCATAGTGAAAGCAAGAGTCTGTTTATTAATATGTTTCAAGAAAATGGATTTAACATTTTTAATATAAGTTTCATGGTAATGGTTAGTGCTCTAATAATATATGTAATTGCTTATATTATCGATAAAAAACTAGAAGTCTAAAGGAGGAATCAGCATTGGGAAACGTAGTAGTAAAGTTAGAGAATGTTCGAAAAAAGATTGGTGGAACGGAAATTATTCGTGGTTTATCATTTGAGGTTCGTGAAGGAGAAGTATACGGATTCCTTGGGCCGAACGGTAGCGGTAAGACGACGACGATCCGTATGATGACAGGTCTTATTTCAATGACAGAGGGCGATATTACAATTTGTGGACATAGTATTCGCTCGGAGCGTGAAAAGGCGCTAGAGCAAATTGGAGCGATTGTAGAAAATCCTGAACTATATGATTATATGACAGGAATGCAAAACTTAAAGCATTTTGCGAACATGGCCATTACACCAATTAGTAAAGAGCGCATTGCTGAGATTATAAAGCTTGTTGAATTAGAGCATGCGATTCATAAAAAGGTGAAAACATATTCACTTGGTATGAAACAACGTTTAGGAATTGCACAAGCATTACTTCATCAGCCGAAAATCTTAATTTTAGATGAGCCGACAAATGGATTAGATCCAGCTGGTATTCGCCAAATTCGTGATTATTTACAACGTTTAGCGAAAGAAGAGAATATTGCTGTAATCGTATCAAGTCACTTATTGAGTGAAATTGAATTAATGTGTGATCGCGTCGTTATTATTAAACAAGGTGAGTTTGTTCAAGAGTACAACTTACATGAAAAAGTGAAACATGATGAGGCAGTCGTTGTAGCGTTTGAAGTAGATGAAGTTCAGAAAGCGAATGAAATCATTAAAGGCAAAGCAAAAGGGAATGTAATTGTAGCATCTGTAACAAAAGACAACATTCCGCAACTTGTAAAAAAACTTGTTCATGCTGATGTGCTTGTATACGGAGTTACTGTTCAAAATAAAACGTTAGAGGATGAGTTCTTAGCGATTACTGGGGGAGTGAAAGCGTAATGTTTAAATTAATTCAAAATGAATTTTTAAAGTTGCATGCGAAAAAAGGTATGTATATTTTAATAGGTGTAATTGCTTTATTGGAGATTTTAGGAACAGTAGTATTGGCGAAATGGGGCGACGCTGGTAGCTTAAGTGGATCTTACTTAGATTTTGCGAGTTCAAATATCGGCTTAATTATGATATTCACAACGATCTTTGGAATTACAATAGCTTCTCGTACAATTACAGATGAATTCCAAAAAGGAACGATTAAGCAATTATTAATTCGTCCAAGAAAACGAATGACAATTTTATTTTCTAAATATATTACAGTATTATTAACGATGTTATTTATCGTATTTGCTAGTACGTTAATTGCTTTGATTATTGGTGTAATTGTAATGGACGGTAGTAAAACTGAATTAACGTTAGGAATTGTTTTAAAAACAATATTATATCAGCTGCTATCACCATTTTTCTTTGCAACACTTGCATTTTTCTTAGCAAATGTGTTTAGAAAGTCTGTATTACCAATAATTATTACGATGTTTCTATTATTCTTACAAGGTACAATTAACATGGTATTAATGATGTTTGCAAAAGGTGTAGCGAAGTTTGTAGTATTCAGCCATTTGGATTTAAGAGCTTACGACAGCAATAAATTAATTAGTGGGGGAGTAGAACCTACATTTACAGAATTTACATTTACAACTTCATTATTACTTATAGCTGCATACTTTGTTGTATTACTTGTAGCATCAAGTGCATTATTCCAAAAACGTGACGTATTATAATAAAAGAAATCCCCGCTTGTAAAAACGGGGATTTTTATTACATAAAATTCACTTAGATTGAAACTTGAAGAACAGCGATATGGTATTTTAAGAGATATGCTGTTTGAAATGATTTGAGAAAAATAGGAAGAGTTTCAACTATATTCATATTATAATTTAGTTATCCTGCTATTTATAGGGAAAGGATTGCCTATAAAGTACTGATTAAAGTTTTATTGTATTTTTACTATCTTTGGGGGTGTTTTATATGCACTATGCATTTTCACGTATAAGGCTACGTAGCTTTTTTGGATGGATGATTATAGGGGTGCTCCTTATAATGATCCCATTAGGTCTAGCAAATGTTTCTGAGAATACGATGGAGGTTATTTCACAAATAACTGTATTTTTTGTATTTCCGTTACTTTGGCTATACGTAAAAACAAATAAAAATAATGTTGTATTCAACAGTTTTTTTGATAAGCCAGGACGTTTACCTTGGGGATTAATTGTATTAGCAACGATAATGGGGATGATTTTTTCAGTTGGCATATCTCAGATTCAATTTTACATATTAGCACATACGTTACCGAATTTCTTAGTTACTATGCTAGAAGACGGAAATGTTATTAATACGAGTAACGTATATATGACGATATTTACTTTCATTTCAGCATGTGTGTTAGCACCTATTATGGAAGAGGTTATTTTTAGGGGATTTTTCTTACAGCGAATGGCTTATAAATGGGGAATTAAAAAAGCTGTAATTATATCTTCAATTATTTTTGGCCTAGGACATTTTGATGTTATTGGTGCGTTCATGTTTGGTATGGTTATGTGTCTTTTATACATAAAGACAAAAAATATATGGACGAATATAGCTGTGCACGCTCTAAATAATTTGATTGCAACAAGTATACAATTTTTCAGTGGAGAAGAAAGTGGTACAATCTCAATTACTGAATTACAAGCGCAAAGTAATTTATGGATTGGTATCGGTCTTACGCTTGTCGGATTACTTTGGTTAATTCCTTATATTGGGAAACAATGGCGTACAGTAAAAGAAGTTGGCGTGCCACCAGTACGTTTTATAAATGAGCAAAAAGTAGTGAATGCATCACAAGAGAATGAAGTGTATAGTCAAGTGATCGTAACCGATAGATTGATGGCCATAGAGTTACCAGATGAGGCTGTAAATAAGCTTAGGTTAGAAGAAAATGATTATGTAACAGTATCTGTAGAAGAAGATAAAATCGTTATAAAGAAAGCACATAGTAGATAATTAAAAAGTAGCTCCTAAGGAGCTACTTTTTAATTTGTAATAATTTCCACTCGAAAATTATCACCGTTCTTTACATATTTAATATCTGTAACAGTGCGGACCGTCTTTAAAATCTCCACTTTTTCACCAATTCGCGGGATGGTTGGAACATTGTCCCAAATACCAAGCAAGTCATCTAATTGTGCCGTTTTTTCATAAAACCAGATTTTCAATGTAAAGCCCCTTTCTCGAACTTTATGTATTTTAATACATAATATATTATTTTTATTCTTATTGTAAGGGGTTTTTTTATATTTTATGAATAAAAATAAATTAATCTTCTGGGAAGATATGTTCAATATCAGGAGTAAGAGATACTTCTGATAATACGATATGAGAAACGGTCGTTGCATATGAAGAAACATCATTGATAAATTCTTCAAGTTCAACGAGTGAAGGAACAGAAATTTTTACAATGTAGCATAAGCTTCCTGTTACTCGGTAACAAAAACTTGCAGATGGATAAGACTGAATAAATTGTTGCATACGTGTTGTATCACCATTTTTTAAAGTAATTTCTAAAATACAATCTAAAACGAGTCCAGCCTTTTTATAATCAATATCGATTGTGTATTTTTGAATAACACCTTCGCTTTCGAGCTTACGAACACGTTCTGAAGTAGACGGAGCAGATAAGTTTACTCGTTTCGCCAATTCACGCATCGAAAGGCGACTATCATTATATAATTCATTTAAAATTTTTCGATCAACACGGTCTAATTGCATTTGTAAATATACCTCCAGTAAAATAATGATTTTTGTAAAGGAAAAATATAAATTAAGATTCATATGAAATGTAAAGTGAACGTTATTTATTTTACAATAAAACAGAAGGAAATAGGAGGGGAAATGATGGAGAGAATTTCATTATCAAATGTAGGAGATACAAAGTTTCAAAAGTTATTAGGGCATAATTCGGATATATTACATTCGTGGAGTACGTTAGAAGATACACTGTACAATAAAGGAACTCTTTCAGCAGAGTTGAAGGAGCAAGTGAGAAGAACATTAGCGTATGGGAATGAATGTCCGTACTGTATGGCAAAGGGAAGACCTGATGATGTGCAAAAGGCAGAGGAGATTGGCGTAGCCGTTACTTTTGCGCATACATTTGTTCATGACCGAAAAGCAATAGATGATACTATGTTTCACGTATTAAAACAATATTGGACAGAAAAAGAAATTGTAGAGCTTTGCGCCTATGTTTGCTTTATTACTGCGTCACAACAACTTGGTTTTCTATTTCAATTACAGCCAAATTAAGGGGAAATGATGACAAATCAAATAGCACTTATCATAATCGATGTACAAAAGGCGTTTCAATTACCAGATTGGGGCGAGAGAAATAATATTTTTGCTGAAGAAAACATGAGAATTTTATTAGAAGAATGGAGAAAAAGGAAACGACCAGTTTTTCATATTCAACATGTAAATAAAGAAAATGCTCAGTCAATGTTTTATGAGAGAGCGGAAACGGTAAACTTTAAAGAAGAAGTGCAACCACTACTTGGTGAAGTGGTTATTCAGAAATTCGTTAACAGCGCGTTCATTGGGACAAATTTAGAAGAGCAATTAAGAAAGAACAAATGTAATGCAGTAGTGGTTGTAGGATTAACGACAAATCATTGCGTGGAAACTACGACACGAATGGCAGGGAATTTAGGATTTACAACGTATTTAGTGAGTGATGCAACGGCTACTTTTAACCGTAAAGGTTTAGATGGTAAGGAGTATAGTGCAGAAGATATTCACAATATGACACTTGTAAATTTACATGAAGAGTTTGCTACGATTGTGACGACAAAAGAAGTATTAAAATTATTTTAAGAAAATAATTGCGAATTATGTAGAAAAAAATAAGAATATTTCGTATAATCTAAGTACAATCATTTTGAAAATAGGGGTGGCATCATATGGAGCAAATTTCAGTAAAGAAATTAGAAGAGGTACTTGTTGTAGCAGGTGATGATAAACAGAAGCAAAAGGAATTTTATGAATTGCTCTTATCTACTGAGTTTTATGTTGCTGGTTCACTAGAAGCAGAGGACGGGGCAACAGAAGGAATACTTCGTTTGCGTCATTTCCAAGGAGAAGGTAGATGGATCGTTCCGTTCTTTACACAAATGGAATTTGTAAAAGATGTGTTGCCAGAAGGAACGCCCCTTATTAAGATACGTGGGAAAGAGTTATTTGGTAGCATTGAGAAAGATGCTACAGCTGTATTAAATGTTGGCACTGATATAAGTAAAACATTTATTCCAGAAGAAATTGCAGATATCGCATCTGGACGAATTTTTAACTATTATAAATAAAAGGAAAAGCGTAATCGCTTTTCCTTTTTAATTTGAACACGGGGTGGCTACGCCGGAAGCAATAGAGAGTGTTTTATTATGTGTACTTATTGTAGCTGTAGCTCCAAGAGGAATCCCAATGTTTGGACTTATATGTCCAATTGGTAAACCGAATAGGACCGGTATATGATATGGTGCGAAATATTCATATAATATTGCTTGCAATGATTGAGATGGCTTTGAAGGAGTGCAGTCGTGACAACTTGTAAAAATAACGCCCCTGCATTCATTAAACTTTCCAGATAAAAGTAGCTGATTTAACATACGGTCAATGCGGTACGGTTCTTCACCAATGTCTTCAAGTAATAAAAGTGTATTGTCCGTATTTATCTCGTAGGGCGAGCCAATTATACTTGTTAACACAGCTAAATTTCCTCCAACTAACGTACCTGTAACTGTACTGTGAGAGCTAGGTACGATACATTCTGATGCAGATAAAATGGTTGAATACGGATGGAATAGCTGATTGAAAGAGGATAAAGATAGGGAATCAATACCTTTTCCTAGTTCTTCAATCATCGGACCATGAAATGTTATAAGCTTTGCATAACGTGAAACAGCAGTATGTAAAGCTGTAATATCGCTATATCCCCAAAAGATTTTAGGGTTTTGCCGAATGATTTCATATTGAATGTGAGGGAGGAGACGAGCACTTCCGTAACCACCTCGTGCACAGAAAACGGCCTTCACTTCATTATTTGTAAATGCTTCATGTATATCGTCAAGCCGAACTTGATCACTTCCGGCTAAAAATCCATATTTCTCGTAAACGCTCTTCCCGATTATTACGGATAACCCCATCTCTTGTAATACATTCACACCTTTTAATACATTTTCGATTGTAGGTGGACCAGATGGTGCAATGATCATTACTGTATCACCTTGTTTTAATGCATTTGGATAAATCATTAAGCTCAGCCTCCTTCTCTTTCAATATATTCGCTTCATATGAAGTTCAACCCTTGCAAAAGCAGGGGAAAGCTTATCAAATAAAGAAGATATAAGGGAAATAGGAGGGAAAATGATGTTTACAAGTCGAGTAACAGACATATTAAAAATTGAGTATCCCGTTGTTCAAGCCGGTATGGCAGGCGCGATTACGACGCCAGAACTTGTTGCAGCAGTAAGTAATAGCGGAGGATTAGGGACGCTTGGAGCGGGCTATATGAGCCCAGAACAAATTCGTGAAGCGATTTATAGAATAAGAGAACTAACAGATAAGCCTTTCGGTGTTAATTTACTTGTAACGAAAGAGATACAAATAGAAGAAGAGAAGGTAAATGAGGCGAAAGTATTACTAAGCGGAGTGAATAGAGAATTAGGTATAGAAGTAGAAGGAACGTTAAAGCTTCCAAAAAGCTATAAGGAACAATTACAAGTGCTATTAGATGAAAAAGTACCGGTCGTTAGCTTTGCATTTCAAACGTTAGAAAAAGAAGAAATAAATGATTTAAAAAGAAGTGGAATAAAAGTCATCGGAACAGCTACCCATGTGAAGGAAGCGAAAGTACTTGCTGAGCTAGGAGTAGATATTATTATTGGGCAAGGTAGCGAAGCAGGAGGGCATAGAGGAACGTTTATTGGGAAAGAACGAGATGCTATGATTGGTACGTTTGCGTTAATACCTCAGTTAGTAGGGGCTGTTCCGCATACCCCAATTGTCGCAGCAGGTGGTGTAATGAACGGACAAGGGCTTGTTGCGGCATTGGCACTAGGAGCAGAAGGTGTTCAAATGGGATCAGCCTTTTTAACAAGTGAAGAGAGTATTACGCACGATGTGTATAAAGAAGCGGTTTTACATAGTACAGATACGAGCACAACTGTAACTCGTGCGTTTTCCGGGAAATATGCACGCGGTATTCGGAATGAATTTATAGAGAGACATGAAGGAAAAGAAGAAGGGCTTCCCATGTATCCAGTGCAAAACGTATTAACTTCTAAAATACGCAAAGAGGCAGCGAAGCAAAATAAGGAAGGATATATGTCGCTTTGGGCAGGACAGGCAGCATCATTAGCTCGAATCGAATCAGCTCAGCATGTAGTGGAGCGAGTTATGAAAGAAGCAGAGAATGCAATCGAACAATTACAAAATATATACAAAAAGACCACTTGAGTAATTCAAGCGGTCTTTTCATTAGTTTGCTTTATAAAACTGTTGGATGGCTTCGTCGATGTAAACCCAGCCTTTCCAACCTAAGTGCATATGATCTTTTAAGAAGTATTTATCGTATTCATGATTTGAGAAGTCGGCAATTGGATACCCAGCTTTTTCAATTTGCTCATGAACTTTCTTATAGTATGCTTCGCGGCGTTCTTTTGGGAAGCCAGCGTAGTCGTACCAAGGACCTTTGACAGGAACAGAAATGAAGAGTGGTTTTGCACCAGATTGTTTTAATAAATCAAGTACAATTTGTAAATCTTCATATTCTGGCGATTGGTCATAAGCATCATTTTTTAAGTAACCTTCACGTTGTTTTAATTTTTTCTTAATTTTGCTATTGAAGTAACCATCTTCGATACCATATTCATTAGATCCAGATTCTGCTGCACCTGTTTGATCTGCATGTTTACGAGCCTCTTCCCAGTTCATTTGTTTTAATGAAGGGTCAAGCTTCTCTTTGTGCGGTTTAATATTAAACATAGCTGTAAATAAATCTTTACGATCTAAAATGTTACGGTAAATATAAGCGAAAGGTTTAGCAGCAAGTGCTTTTACTTTATACTTCGTATCATCATAAGCGATACCTTCAAGCGAAATTTTTAATAAAGTTTCTTTTTTTACAATCTCAAAGTTTAATAAACGCTTTGCAATTTGTTTTTTCATTTCAGGTTTTAAATCATTGTTGAAAATGAAGTGGTAACCTTGTTGTTTTGAAAAGTTAGGTGCAAAGTGCGTTTCGTCAATACCTTGTGGTACAAACCATTGCGGAGAAAGAACGAATACCATTTTCTTATCTTTCAATTGATCCATTGTAGATGCGAAGTTTAACACATGTACAAGGTCTTGTGTTCCGCCGCGTCCAAGAAGGAATGGCGTAAATCCTTCAGGCTTTACTTTAAAATAATTAGATGGATGGAAAGCATCCATACGTGCGAATTCCGATGAACCGTACATCGGAAGATATTTTGGATCTGCTAACATCTTTTGCTGTAAAATCATACTTTGAATTTTTTCTTCTTTTAAAGAAGTAGCAGCTTGTTCTACTTTTTCATCACTTAAAAGTGGAAGTAGGAAGCGCGTTGGAATAAGTAAGAATACAGCAAAAAGGGCCAATGCTAAAAGCATCGGACCAAATTTTGCTTTGTTCATCGGATTTCTTCCAACTTTTTAATAACCATGTTTGGTGTAGCCCACTCGTCACGGTCAAAATCAGAAATAGAAACTTCAATATCTAAACGCTCTTGGAATTCAACTAATAAAGATACTACAGCGAAAGAATCAAGGATACCTTCTTCAAATAATTGAACATCTAAGTTTTCTTTCACAATATCGTTTTCACATACTTCTTCTAAAATATCTAAGACTTGCTCTTTGAATTCTGCCATTTTTAAAATCTCCTTTATATCCGAAATTATTATATGTGCAACTTCTTAATGGAATAAGAAGGGTGCATTAAAAGTATCTGTTAAGGTGTCCAGAGAAGATTAGGAAACCGAAACATACAACGTGGAACGTAATTACAATCGCAAGGATGCGTGTAAATTTATTGTTTGGCCAAAACTTATGCTTTTTGTTTTTTCGTTCGAAAATATCGAATAAAATAAACAGTGCGGCATGGTATAGACCATAAATAATATACTGCGCAACAGCGCTTCCTTGGATATGCCAAATTCCCATAATGAAGAAGTTTAAAAATGCACCGATATACGAAATTGTGTAACGGTTCTTAATTAACTTTTTCTTCGTTGCAAAAAAGACGAAACGCATGTAAATAAAATCACGGAACCAGAATGATAAACTCATGTGCCAGCGGTTCCAGAAGTCTTTAATATTACGACTAAGGAATGGCTTATTGAAGTTTTCTGGCGTTTTAATTCCCATCATATAACTTACACCAATTACAAAAGAGCTATAACCAGCAAAATCAAAGAATAGATATAAGCTATAGCTATACATGTAAATCATATTTGAAAATATTGTATCGTGTTGAGCGAATGCTGGGTCCATACAATATTGCTTTATTAAGTAAGCAATAATAAATTTATACAAGAAACCTTGGAAAATACGATTTAGTCCTGTATATAGTAAATTTTGATATTCTTCAGCGCTAGGTGGCTTTTGAATATCTTTTTGGAATCTTCGGTAACGATCGATAGGTCCTGTTGAAATCGCAGGGAAGAATAAAACGAATTCCCAGAAGTTAAAGAAAGAAAGCTCTTTAATTAAACCATCACGAACTTCAAATACCATCTGAACTGCTCTGAATGTTACGTAAGATATACCTAGAAAAACAACAAGTTTTAACTCAGGTAAAAACGATGCAAACGGTGCGATTTTTGCCAAAATAAGAGGCAAAATCGATAAAATAACAGCTATGCAAAATGTGAATGTACTATTATTTTGTTTTCTTAAAAGTAAATAGCCTTTAATTAGGGCATATTGCCAAATAATAAATGCGGCTAACATAATCGCTTGCTTCGGTTTATCTGAGAAGATAATAGCAATCATGACTAATGTTAATACTGCATTATATTTACGCAACATTTTACCTTTTAATCCAGCTATGATAGTAGGTATTAATAAAATGCCCACTATAGCGAAAAAATAAAATGATCCATATGCGGTCATGCTGTAACCTCACTCAATAATTTTTTGCGATCTACCTTTCCATTTGGTGTCATTGGAATAGAAGATTGATACATGAATTTACGTGGAATCATGTAGTTTGGTAATCGCTCATTGAGTTCTTTTTTGATTGCAGATGTTAATTTGAATTCTTTTTCAAATGAATGTTCTCCAGGAACA
This sequence comes from Bacillus sp. M13(2017), assembly GCF_002218325.1. NCBI lineage: Bacteria > Bacillati > Bacillota > Bacilli > Caryophanales > Bacillaceae > Bacillus > Bacillus sp. M13(2017). Next base: position 104,961 of record NZ_KZ268506.1, read on the forward strand.
ACAACCGCTAATAAATAATCGTATTTTTCACCTTTTTTAATTGGAACGATAACTGCACCTTCTACGTAAGAACACGCACGAAGGTGATGCTCAATTTCTTCTAATTCCATTCGATAACCATGCAGCTTAATTTGGAAATCAAGACGACCATTATAGAATAGAAGACCATTTTCAACATAGCCAGCATCGCCTGTTTTATAGGCGCGCTCACCGTCAATCATAGTAAATGCTTTTTCTGTTAATTCAGGGCTTCCTAAATATCCAACGCTTACGCTTGGACCGACAATTACGATTTCACCTTTTTCACCATCAGGTGCAATCGTTCCATCTTCTTTCATAATAAGAAGGCGGCAGTCTGATTTACAGTAGCCAACTGGAAGTGATTTGTATTGATCAAGCACTTCTTCTGTAACGTGAATACCTGTTACAGCGACAGTAGCTTCTGTTGGACCGTAAGTATTCATAATTGTTGCTTTTGGGAAACGCTCAATTAATTTTCTAGCCACTTCATTTGGTAACACTTCACCGCAGAATAAGAATGTTTTCATGTTCGGTAGCATACTCTCAGAAAAAGATGCTTCCATTAAACACATTTCAGCGAAAGAAGGTGTGGAAGTCCATACTTGAATATCCGATTGCTCTAAAGAAGCAAACAAGTCTTTTGGACGCGCAATCATATCTTTATCGATTGCCCAAAGTGTACCACCTGTTACTAATGATGGGTAAATATCCATTACAGATAAATCGAATGAGAAAGGTGCTTGATTTAAGAATACTTGCCCTGTTTGTAAGTTGAAATCTTCTACAGCCCATTTTGTAAAGCTAACAAGGCAGTTATAAGTAATCTGAACCCCTTTCGGATTACCTGTGCTTCCTGATGTGTAAATAATGTAGAAGTTCTCATCACCTTTTACCGCATGTTCAGGATTTGGAGTGTTCCCTTTATGAGTAAAGAAAATATCTTTTAAGTTGTCTTCACTTACGATGCGAACTGGTAAATCAGTTACAGTTACTGCTGTTGCCGATAAAAGTAATTTCGCACCAGAATTTTCAGCAATACGTTGTACACGATCAGCTGGGATAGATAAATCTACAGGGATGTAAGCATGTCCAGCTTTTACACATCCTAAAAAGTTAATAATCATTTCAGGTTGCATATGGCCATACACCATAATTGGTGAACGATCGTCTGGATACTCAGAAGAAATCCAATGTGCTAACGCATCAGAATCTTCCTTTAATTGTTTGTACGTAATTTTCGCATCTCGCCAAACAAAAGCGGTTTGATCAGGCGTTTCTGCAGCCCACTTTTCAATTTGTTCTAATAACTTCATAACGTTCCCACCCTAGAATTCATTGTAAATAAATGTACTTGTGTTTGTATCATGGAATCCATACAACCAAAGTAATGCAAATAAAATTGCAAGATAATAAACCGTCTTTGCAACCCATTGTGTGAGTGGTCGAGACCATATCTCTTTTAATCTTTCCATGTCTTTCCCTCTCTTAATGAAATAATAGCTCTTTGTAGGTATCATGTCCTACATTATTGTGAAAAAAACAAAATCCCACATTTTAGGTAAAAATAAGTCAAAAGGCTCTTTTTTGATATTAGCACTAAATACTAAAAAAGAAAATCCCTAACTTAGCAATTATATTACATTCAGCATGAATTTGTAATGGGTTTGACATGTAAATAGAAAGGAGATTGTGTGAATACATAAAAGTGGACTATAAGAATACGTAAAAATACAGTATTTGTTTTTATTAATCATTCAAGATGGAGTAAACTTTTAAATTTCTAGTTATTTTGAAAAGGAGGAAATTATCATGAATAGAGTGTGGAAGAATCTAATTTCGGAAGAAAATATCGTGAAATGGAGAAGGCACTTCCATAAGTATCCGGAATTATCATTTCATGAAAAAGAAACTTCGCAATTTATATATGATACATTATGCTCATTTTCTTCTTTTGAAGTAACGAGACCGACGAAGTATAGTGTACTAGCAATTAAAAGAGGTGTGAAGCAAGGGAAAGTAATTGCGATTCGAGCTGATATAGATGCTTTGCCAATTCAAGAGGAGACAAGTAAATCTTATACATCTGTGAATAAAGGAATGATGCATGCATGTGGGCACGATGCTCACGCAGCTATTTTATTAAGCACAGCAGAGGTGCTATCAAATATAAAGGAAGATTTTGCAGGTGAGATTCGTCTATTCTTTCAGCACGCAGAAGAGGTGTATCCCGGTGGGGGACAAGAAATGGTTGAGGCAGGTGTAATGGACGGTGTTGATTATGTAATAGGTTTACATGTTATGTCTGGATTAGAAAGCGGAAAGATAGGAATTGCGTATGGGCCGATGATGGCGGCACCAGACGTATTTACAGTTGAAATTCAAGGCAAAGGAGGACATGCGGCGCGGCCAGAAGAAACGATAGACCCTATTGCTATCGGAGCACAGATTATTACAAATTTACAACATATCGTATCAAGAAATACGAGTGCTTTTATGCAAAGGGTTATTTCAGTTACACAATTTCATGGGGGAACGGCTGACAATATTATTCCTAGTACAGCAACTTTAATGGGAACCGTTCGTTCATTTAATCAAGCATTGAGGGGGGAAGCAGAAGGGAAAATCGAGAAAATTGTGAAAGGAATTACAGAAGCACATGGAGGATCGTATACATATACGTATCGATATGGATATGATCCGGTTATTAATGATGAATATATTACGAAAATAGTAGAAGAAAGTGCACTACATTTGTTTGGGAATGAGCGTGTTGTGAAGCTTGAACCTTCTATGGGTGGGGAAGATTTTTCAGCATATTTAAGAAAAGCACCCGGTTGTTTCATTAAATTAGGAACAGGTAATGAAAATATATATACTTGTTATCCACATCATCATCCGAAATTTGACGTGGATGAATCAGCATTAATTTGTGGAGTGGAGCTATTTTTAGAGACGACTATAAGATTACTAAAATCATAGAAAAACAAAAAAAGGCAACTGCACTCTATTGCAGTTGCTTTTATTTCTTTCCGTCAGAGAGGGCTGAGAAAGAACTATGCTCATTCATAGTATATGAATAGCTAACGGACAAGCTTGTACATTTTAATCATTTTTTTAAAAATAGTTGTTGACATTGATAATCAATGTCAATTAATCTAAATGTAGTTGAAATTGATAATTATTATCAATGGGATGGATGCGACATGTTAATGAGAAAAAATTTTCACCTTCTGCGGAGGGGATTAAAAGATAAAAATAAAGATGTTGATCAGCATATGGAATGGCAAAGAAATGTAATTCGGTCTGAATATGTAGATGAGAAGAAGAGCATTCAAACAGAAAAAGAGATACAAAGTAAAGGGAGAGGTTCAGTTGAGTAAGTTAGTAATGATTTTTGCAAGTATGAGTGGAAATACAGAGGAAATGGCTGACCATATTGCCGGCGTAATTCGTGAAACAGAAAATGAAATTGAAGTTATTGATATTATGGATTCACCAGAAGCTTCTATATTAGAACAGTATGATGGAATTATTTTAGGTGCATACACTTGGGGAGATGGTGATCTTCCTGATGATTTCTTAGATTTTTATGATGCAATGGATTCTATTGATTTAACTGGGAGAAAAGCAGCAGTATTCGGATCGTGTGATTCGGCTTATCCGAAATACGGAGTGGCAGTTGACATTTTAATAGAAAAGCTACAAGAGCGCGGGGCAGCAGTTGTGTTAGAAGGACTAAAAGTAGAATTAACGCCAGAAGATGAAGATGTAGAAAAATGTTTACAGTTTGGAGCTGAATTTGTAAAACACCTTTCTTAATGGCAGAAGGGAGATGAAGAGCAAGTGCATGAGAAAATCTCAATCAAAACGATGACAGATTATCATTTGTATGATTTTATGCGTTGTCCGCATAAATTTTATTTTCGTCATATAAAAAGAAGAGAACCTTCTTCATTTGAATGGCAACAAATAGCACAAATGATTGTCAATCAAATTATTAACGAGTATTACACGCTACCTGCGGGTCAACAAACGAAAATTGTACTTTTAATATTAATAGAAAAGTATTGGAAAAAAGTAAGGATTACTATGTTTGCTTCGAAGACGGATTACTATATTGTATTAGCGAAGCTAACGGATCACTTATTACAGTTTGTTGAAAAGGATGATAGTCAGACGCCACCATTGTTTTTATACGAGAAGTTTCAAACATATATGGAAGAGTTAGGTGTCCACATGTCATTGACATTTGAAGTTGGTGAGTGGAGTGCTGAGTCGTTTGTAATTAAAAAGTATGTTGTCGATGCAGATGAGGAAATGCTTGCTCTTTGTCAGAAGCTAATGACAGTATTCAGTTATAAAGCTTTCGGCGTTCTTCCAGGAAAAATTGAAGTTATTAATTTAATAGAAGGAACTAAGTATGAGTACATTCCGAAACAGGAAGATATTATATCTGGAATGGCTGATTTATCTAGAATGAAAGAAATGTTGCAACAACCGGAGCATTATACAGAGCGTCATTTTCGTTCTGAGTGTATAAGTTGTGCGTTTCGTAGTGAATGTCAAGGCGAAGAAGTAAAGAAAGAAGCGAAACAGAAGAAAAATATAGTTCATTAAAGGATGCAACTTTGCATCCTTTTTTGTTATTGACATGAAAAGCTTTTCATCATTTACGGTATATTTGTAGCAGACTTTAATAAAGTGAAACTTTAATCAGTGGGGGGGTGTCCATCACCCACTGATTATCAGTCCTCACTAATCGGGCTACCCACAAATAGCGGGATAAAGGGAGGAATAATCAATGAAAGATGAAACAAAAGTATTTCAATGGTTAAAAGAACAAAATGCTCCTTTTGAAATTCAACTGCAAATTTTACAGGCATTTCAATTGTATAAAGTTATTGTTGAAATGGATAAAAAGTTAATGATGTATGAGGAGAGAGTATATAGGGAGAGAATGTAATCTCATCCCTGTAATATCGTTTTTAGCTGTTCTGTACCTGTAATGAATTCGAGTTCATTCTCTGACTCAAAGTTATAAATAATATTATGTAGTAAAGGACTGTATTGATAAAAGATAGTAATGCGATGAATGAGTAATGGGTCATGATGAGAAATAAGTGTACTGTACTGTTCATATACAGATGTAGTAAACTCATGTCCGAAATCATAATATAGTCCTGCGAAATCAAAAGCAGGATCGCCAATTTGCGCATCACCAAAATCGATAACACCTGAAATGCTTTTGTTCTGCTTGTTAAATAAAATGTGATGATGTGTAAAATCAGCGTGAATGATTGTGTTTTGAAAAGTGGACGTATCTAAACATGCAAAGAAATTTTCAAATAAGCGATTTAAGGCTAGTTTCTGTAATGAAGTAAGGTTAGTAGTGAGATATTGGTTTAATTTTGTTTGTAGCTCTTTCCAGTAGGTACATGTTTTTTCAATAGAGAAACATAGCGTTGTAACTTGGTGTGAAGGAATACTATGTAGTACCGCAAGGAAAGTAGCTAATTGTGTAATAATTGCTTGAAGCTCCGTATCCTCCAGTTTGGCAACGGTTTCTGTTTTTAATGGTTCACCATGAATGAGAGTATAGTAACTACAAAGAGGAACCTCATCAGATTCATTTTTATAAATTAGCTGATATTGTGGAACTTCGATTTCTTGTAGTGATTGAGTGAGAATTGTGCATAGTTCTTTTTCTAGTGGAATTCGCATTGCATATTCCTGTTTTCGCGGGAAACGAAACAGTAGCTCATCATTTACTATAACTGCTACATTATCCCATCCTTCTTCATTTTGTTTATATGAATGTATAGAAAGATTAGGCAAAGCTTCTTTTATATAATGTTTGTAAGAGTCCATAATTGTTCCTCGTTTCTGAGTTAAGTTATTCTACTTTATGATATCAGAATCTTCTTTCTATATGTTAAAATATAGCTATCATTATGAAGAAGGGCGGGAGTATTACGAAAAAAAGACTGTTAATCATTTCTCTATGTATCGCTTTTGTATTGTTTTGGTCATATAAAGAGGAGGTTTTTGCTACCTTTAAACCGATTGATCAGTACGAATTAAATAAGGAGTTAAAGAACAAAAGTATAGAAAATTTAACTCATAATGAAATGCAAAAGGTAGGAGAGTATTTTGTGACCGAGCAACTATCAGTATTTGAGTTTACTAATAAAGAAGATGTAAAACGAAAAGGTGAAGAAATATTTTTAAATAGAGGGTATGAACAATTAATGGGAAATTATGATCCAAATCGTTTTCAAGATTTAGAGTATAAATTTACAAACGAGGAGATACGTGAAGAGACAGATGAGAGTTTTCTCTATCAAGCTGTAGCGTATGTTGTGGGTACTGAAAATGGTAAGAGAAGCGAAATGAAATTGAATTATGAAGTGAAAATTGTAAAGGTTAATAATATATTTATGGTGCTAGAACAAAAGCAGCGCATACAATAAAGGAAATTCATTGCTGAATAGAACATTTGGAGATGTACTACTTAATGCGGAATAAAAAAGCCCTCAAGGAATCAAGGGCCTTTAAAGATTTTCATTTTGTTGACCAAGTTCTTTTTGAGCAATATATAAATTTCCTTGCTCGACTTGTTTAAGGGTATGAACAGAATCTCCTGCATATTCTTTTTGTGCTTTAACAGTTCTTTTTGAACGATTGGAATCTTGTTTCTTCATATAATAAGCCACCTTTCATCAAAAATAAACGAAAATGATAAGTATGAGTAATACAGCAGCGAAAATGGTAATGCCCATTAAAAACGAAGTGTTTTTATATTTAGGTGGCTTATGTACATCTTGCCGATATCCAGGTGAAATTTCAGGGGCAAATTCTTCATCGAATGATTGCTTTTTTTCTTTTTCGTCCATATGTATCCACCTTTCTTTCTCATTATCGTATACGTTACAAGAAAAAATATGCATAAAGAAAACAGCCGCTTTATTATTAGCGGCTGTTTTGTGTTATATATTTTCGTTGTACTTGAAAAAGACGGATAAGTAGGAAGGCAGCGCCAAATGCTAGACCGATAATAAGACCGATCCAATAGCCTTTCGCGGCCCATTCTGTATACGTTGCTAATATGTAACCTAGTGGTAGACCAATTATCCAATAAGCAATTAAAGTCATAATTAGAGCAACATTTACATCTTTATAACCACGCAAAGCTCCTTGTACAGGGGTTGCAATTGCATCTGAAATTTGAAATAAAATTGCAAAGATAAGAAATTCTTTTGCTAAATGATGAACTTTTGCATCTGTCGTATAAATAGAAGCAATTTGATCATCAAAAAAGTAGAGAAGAATCGAATATAATAAAGCAAAGGCAAGGGCTAATCCAATTCCAATCAGTCCGTATTGTTTTGCATTATTGTAACGTTTTGCTCCAACTTCGAATCCAACCGCAATAGTCATTGCCATTGCTAAACTTAGCGGAGTCATATATAACAAGGAAGCAAAGTTCATAGCTGCTTGGTGAGCTGCGATAGTTGTCGTACTAAAATTACTCATCATGAGCGTTACCGCAGCGAAAATACTTGTTTCAAAAAAGATAGCAAATCCGATAGGGACGCCAAGTTTTAAGAATGCTGTCCAACTCGAAAGAGAAGGTCGGTATAATTGTTTGAAAATGTTGAAAGAGGCAAAAGGCTCTTTCGTCTGAATAATAATGACTGTAATAATTAAAATGCACCAATATGTTGCAGTGGAAGCAATTGCTGCTCCGACACCACCAAGCTTTGGGAAACCGAAGTTACCAAAAATTAATAGGTAATTCAATATTACGTTAATTGGTAATGATAGTAATGTAATAATCATCGTTGTTCGAGTTTTTCCTAATGCATCAATAAATCCACGTAAAACAGTGTAAGTGAATAAAGGTATAATTCCTATTGCGATAATACTTAAAAATTGCGCTGCAATACGTTCCACAGGTTCTTCTAAGCGCATGCCATTTAAAATAGGTGAAACGACGAAGAAACCGATGAGGATAACAACGAAGCTAGCACAAATTGCTAAATAAACTGCTTGTATGACAACGTGGGGAACGTCCTCTTTTTTCTTGGATCCAACGAGCTGTGCAACAATGGGAGTAGTAGCCATTAAAATTCCTGTTAACCCCGTACTAACTGGAATCCATATACTTGTTCCAATTGCAACACCTGCTAAATCAGTTGGACTTGCATGTCCTGACATTGTTGTATCAAAAAAACTCATCGCAAATAATGACATTTGCGTTACGAAAATCGGAAAAAATAGTAATACAAATTGCTTTAACTTTTGTGAGAATGAAGTAGTTTCTTTCATAAAATCCCCTTTCCGTATAAAAAAACAAACTCTTACTATCATACAATTTAATCAAAGATTAGAAAAGAAATACGCGCCTACAACATATGAAGCCAATAAAAAAAGGATGCACTTTGAAAAGGGATAAGGTATTATGATAAGGTGTGAAAAAATTACATATTATTTGTTATTAAGGAGGCACTACTTGTGGCTGATTGGTTAATTGGTTTAATCATGGGTGCTGTTGAAGGGTTAACAGAGTTTCTACCAGTATCATCAACAGGACATATGATTTTAACAGGACATTTAATTGGATTTAACGATGAGAGAGCGAAAGTTTTTGAAGTTGTTATCCAATTGGGATCGATTTTAGCAGTTGTTGTTATATTTTGGAAGCGTCTATGGTCGTTAGTTGGAATAGGTAAAGTAACAGACGGACCATCGTTAAATTTATTACATATTATTATCGGGATGATTCCTGCCGGGGTACTTGGCGTATTATTCCATAGCACTATTAAAGAGGTTTTATTTGGTCCAGGACCAGTTGTTATTAGCTTAGTAGCCGGTGGTATTTTAATGATTGTTGCTGAGAAGTTTTCGAAACCAAGTACAGCAAGAACGTTAGATGAAATCACATATAAACAGGCATTTACAATTGGAATGTTCCAATGTTTAGCTCTTTGGCCAGGATTTTCTCGTTCTGGTTCTACAATAAGTGGTGGTTTATTAGCTCGCGTGTCGCATACAGCGGCAGCTGAATATACGTTCATTTTAGCGGTACCGATGATGGTAGCTGCAAGTGGCTTAGATTTAATTAAAAGCTGGGATGTATTAAGCTCAGCAGATATAACGCTATTTGTAACAGGATTTGTAACTGCATTCGTTGTTGCGATGCTTGCAATTGTTTCATTCTTGAAATTATTATCTCGTGTAAAACTAACACCGTTCGCTTATTATCGTTTCATTTTAGCTGCGGTATTCTATTTCTTCATTATGTAAGAATAAATTATCGGTAATCCCCTATAGAATAGACACTTGAAAAAAGTCTATTCTATAGGGGATTTCTTTTATAGGAGGAGAAAATAAAATTTTCGCTCTCATTTACTTGTATTTCACTATGTAAAATATGACATAATGATTTTATTAGTTAAACCAATCGGGCTTTTACGGGCAGCCCGCCCCCCACCTAACTTCTTTGCTTACGCTGAATTTTGAGGTGGGGGTCTTACTGCCCGGCAAATAGCGGGATAAATAAAATTTATAGGGTATTTGAGAGGAGCAGTTTAGTGAGTTTTGCAATAGAAATAGTAATTCCAGCACCAATTGATGTCGTTTTTGATTATGTAAATAATGATGAGAAGATATTGGAATGGAGTACCTTTATGGTAGAAAACAGGTATCCTCCAAATGTAGATATAAACAATCCTCGTGAAGGGGATAAATATATATCTGTGCAAAAGATGGGTAAGAAAATATATGAGTTTGAGGCAGAAATTTTAGAGTGTGAAGCACCTTATATCGTATCAATTGGATGTGAAATGAAGCAAGGCTATACAGTCGCAACTTATATGTTAGAAGAGGATGAAGAAGGCACATCACTTACTTTAATTATAGAATTTGAACCGAATAATTTTTTATATAAGATTATGTATAAGTTGACTGGGTGGATGACTCGTGGAGTCTATATGGGGGAGATAGAGCGTCTAGCAGAGTGCGTAGATGCCGCATATTCTCAGAAAAAAGGATTATAATTTTGTAAAATAAAAAACCTGCCGAGCTCGGCAGGTTTTTATTTTACTACTTTTTCCATCATGTTTTCCATTACATGTTCCCAAAGAGAAGTATCATCAGCTAATGTAGCACGGAAATTAGCATACATTTCTTTTTGTTTTTCTTCGAATGTTGGATCTTCTTTTTCAGGTAATGTAGCGCGCATTGAAGTTACTAATTCTTGTACTTTTGGAGCGCGTGGTCCCCAAACAGCTTGTTCATTTCCGTCTTTATCAATGAAAATAAAGATTGGAATCGCACGTGCTGTTCCATTTGTTAAATATTGATCCATTAATTCTAAGTTTTCATCGCGAATTAATAAACTCATATCAATATTTGCAACTTCAGAAATGCGTTTCATAACAGGTACGCATAAAAGAGCATCGCCACACCAATCAGCAGTTAATACGATAACACGCCAGCCATCATTTTGACGTTCTTCTAATACAGGAAGTAATTCATTTGGAATTAAAAAGTTATTGTAAATGTGTAGTAGTTCGTATTGGTTTACTTTCATTTCATTCACATATGTATCAAAGGACATACCTTTATCAGCCCATTGTTGTAAGTTCATAATTAACACCTCTTTAGTAAGATTTGCTTTCATTGTACCAATTTTTATATAGAAAAGCTTGTATTCTTACTCTTTCTTGTCACTTAATAATTTATTTAATAGAAAAAAGAATAGTACGACACATAATTCAGTTAAGTTAGACATTTGTACGCTTTCTATCCAATCATCAGCAGTATGAATGACGAACCAATCTAGTGTAATTTCAATGAATGAGAAAAGAGTGATAGAAATCAAATTTGGCATGTTTTGAGTCAATGGATATAGCAGCGCTTTGAAGAAACTGAAAATAAATAATGTAATACTATCTAAGAAAGTGATTAATAAAAAAAGAGAAGTAAAGTAGTACGTGAACTATACGCTATACCTGTAATTTGAAAGATTCCTACATATACAAAAAATATAAATGCAAAAACTATAATGAGAAAAAGAGCAATAATACTAATGATAATTGTTTTATCTTTTAGGCTGAGATTTGAGAACCTCTCCTTCTCATGCATTAAAATACCCCCTTTTTCTGAAAGGTGACTTCGTTTTATCATGAAATACATATTAAAAAACTACGAATTATGGGAAAATAAGGTGACAAAAAGTAAGATTTCATGTAAAATTATTAATAAGGTTTTTATTTAACTAAATGAAATAAAAGGAGCTGTCAAAGTTGTCTCAAAATCGAGAGCAATTAATGGAAGAACTATCGACAAATGTGTTTGCTATGTTTCGCACGTTGCGTAATGATATTGGAAAAATATTCGGTGGTTACATACCGTGGAATGAATTCATCGTTCTGAGAATATTAAATCGTACGAATAAAGAAATGGTATCGCGTGTAGCAAATGAATTAAATGTGTCGAATAGTCATATTACAGCTGTTACAGAAAAATTAATTAATAAAGGTTTTGTAACTCGTTCACGTTCTACATCAGATCGCCGAGTTGTGTATTTAGAGATTACAGAACAAGGGAAAGATTTAGTTTCGAAAATGGAAGATGCGAAAAAACAATATTTACAAGAAAGATTCTCTGCACTTTCAGAAGATGAAATGAATGTAATGATTTCAATTTCCCAAAAACTTATTTAAGTGATTATAAACAAGAAAACGTTTACGTGATGAAATAGAAGATCTTCCTTATATATGGGAGATCTTCTTTCGTGTGTAATAGATGTTAATAAATAAAATGTGTATGAAAAAAGATAGAGCGCCATACTACTAATACAAGGAAGGAGGGAGAAGTATGACGAATCGTAACGGTAGTAAAGGGAGCGGTAATCAAGGGTCACCAAAGTCCGGCCAATTTAATCAGGAATTTAGCACTGAATTTGAAACTGGTAATGATAATAAAGGAAAAGAATATCGTTCTAAAAAAGGGAGTAAATCAAAAAAGGAGTGAAATAATTCACTCCTTTTTTGATTTAAGATGCTGCCGATTGATCCGTATTATATTTTTCTTCTGATTTTGCGACAATCATTGCGCAAATTGCATCGCCAGAAATGTTTACAGCTGTTCTAGACATATCTAGAATACGGTCAATACCGATAATTAAAGCGATGCCTTCTACTGGCAGATTTACTTGATTTAAAACCATTGTAAGCATTACAAGTCCAACACCAGGTACACCAGCAGTACCGATACTAGCTAGTACAGCAGTTAATACAACCATAGCTAATTGGGGTAATGTAAGTTCAACACCGTATACTTGAGCGATAAATACAGTGGCTACCCCTTGCATAATGGCAGTACCATCCATATTAATAGTTGCCCCTAGTGGTTGTACAAATGAGCTTATCGCTTTTGGAACGCCAAGTTTATCTTGTGCTGTTTTCATTGCAAATGGAAGCGATGCATTAGAGCTAGATGTACTAAATCCAATTGCCATTACTGGTCCGAAATGTTTAAAGAAACGAACAATACTTTCTTTTGCTAATACCTTTAATAAGCCGCCATATACAAAGACCCCGTGAATAATGAGTACTAACATAACGACAATCATATACTTGAACATCGCAGCGACGCCTGTAAGACCCATTTTACCAACGGATGAAGCGAGCAAACCGAATGTTCCAATTGGGGCTAATTTCATAACGATATTAACAAGATACATCATTAATTCGTTGCCCTGTTCAAGTAATGAATGGATACCTTGAACTCGTTTTCCTAAAATAGCTATACCGAGTCCAATCAATACGGCAAAGGCAATGATTTGTAACATGTTTCCGTCAGCCATCGCTTTTGCTGGGTTATCTGGTACGATATTTAGCAATGTGTCGACGAAAGATGTTTCAGTTTTTGCACCTTCATACTTAAGACCTTCTGTTTTAAAATTACCGCCAGCTCCTGGTTTTATAATAAGTGCAAATGTAACCGCTATAGAGATGGCAACCGCAGTTGTTACGAGGAAGAATGAAATTGATTTTAAACCGATTCTTCCAAGTTGTTTCGGATCTCCAAGACCGGCAGCACCAAGTACGATAGAAATGAACACAACGGGAACAACTAGCATTTTAATAAGTCGAATAAACAATTGACCAATTGGGTTGAACACATATTGATTTAGTGGCTCAAAGATGGATGGAGCAGCTAAATTTAGAGTGAGTCCAACAACTAGACCTAGAAATAATGCGATTAAGATTGCTTTTGTTTGTTTCAATAAAATCCCCCTTTTGTTTTTACGAAATTTCTTTCTAAAGTAATTATACCGAAAAAATACTTAATTTTACAATATTTTCTGAATTTTTTGTTTAAGTGTAGATAGACTTATTTTGTGTTTGGAAAATAAAATAGACCATCACATAGGATGGTCAAGGGAAGGGGACAATTTATGTCAATTTAATTAGGGATGGAAGTTGCTTTAAGACACTGGGGAATGTCTTATAAATTAGGGAGGAACAACTTCGATACATATACTATAAAAGATAGGTGTGACTCTCATGTGAACATAGGGTGAAAGAGAGAGGGAGTTTTAAATAAAAGATAGAAAGACAAAAAATAAGACCATCATTTATAAGATGGTCAAGGAAGGGGACAATTTATGTCAATTTAATTAGGGATGGAAGCTGTTCAAAGACACTGGGGAATGTCTTATAAATTAGGGAGGAACAACTTCGATACATATACTATAAAAGGTAGATGTGACCTCTGTGTGAACATAGGGTGAAAGAGAGAGGGAGTTTTAAATAAAAGATAGAAAGACAAAAAAATAAGACCATCATTTATAAGATGGTCAAGGAAGGGGACAATTTATGTCAATTTAATTAGGGATGGAAGCTGTTCAAAGACACTGGGGAATGTCTTATAAATTAGGGAGGAACAACTTCGATACATATACTATAAAAGGTAGATGTGACCTCTGTGTGAACATAGGGTGAAAGAGAGAGGGAGTTTTAAATAAAATGAAAATTTAATGAGTGTTTTTTGTTCATCCCCTGTTAATTATTAGCCTTAACCAATCGGGCGTTTATTGCCCACAAATAGCGGAATAAAAGATAGAGCAAACAAAAAATAAGACCATCACATATAAGATGGTCAAGGAAGGGGACAATTTATGTTAATTTAATTAGGGATGGAAGCTATTCAAAGACACTGGGGAATGTCTTATAAATTAGGGAGGAACAGCTTCGATACATATACTATAAAAGGTGGATGTGATCTCTGCGTGAACATAGAGTGAAAGATATGGGGATTTGAAAAATAGTACATATGAAATTGTTATTGCTAGCAATATTGAGCTAGGATATAGTTTTCCAGCATAAAACGAAAAAGGAATCTGAATATAAATAAAAGTTGTAATCTATAAAAAAAAGGATTATGCTCAACTATATTATGAGAATATAAGGTTTGTCCCAGTTATTTAAGGGCTTTTAAAAAGCTTTTTATTTATGAGGGGAAAGCTTCACTTTAATAAGGGAGTTAGTGATATGGACATAACAAAAAAACAAGGACTTTATAATCGTCTTATACGATTAAACCCACCACAAATATTAGCATTAGGTTTTTTCTGCTTAATTGTGGTTGGCGGTTTGTTATTAAAATTACCATTCGCAACGAAAGTACATATTAGTTGGGTAGATGCTTTCTTTACAGCAACGTCAGCAGCGACCGTAACTGGTTTAGGAGTAGTGGATACAGCAAGTACATTTACGATGTTTGGCGAAATTGTTATTATGTTTTTAATTCAAACAGGTGGTCTAGGTCTTATGACAATTGCCATTTTAATTGTTTGGGTACTAGGTAAAAAAATCGGATTACGTCATCGTTTGTTAATTGGAGAAGCATTTAATCAAACAAATATAGGTGGTCTTGTAAAATTAGTAAAGCGTGTCTTTATATTTTCGATTTGTATTGAACTTATTGGGGTCATCTTTTTATCGTTTCGCTTTATTCCAGAGTTTGGTTTTGGAAAAGGTTTATACTATAGTATTTTTCATGTAATTGCATCTTATAATAATGCAGGCTTTGCTTTATGGCCAGATAATTTAACAAGATATGTAGGGGATCCCATTATTAATATTGGGATTTGCTCTTTAATTGTAATAGGGGGACTCGGTTTTACCGTATTAATTGATATGTGGTATAGCCGTAGTTTTCGAAAATTATCGCTTCATTCGAAAATCATGATTATTGGAACAGTAGTGCTAAATGTTATAGCGATGATTGTTATTTTTGTATTGGAATATAATAATGTGAAGACGTTAGGGAATTTACCTTTAAATGAAAAGTTATGGGCTTCTTTCTTCCAAGGTATAACTCCTCGTACTGCTGGATTTAATACAGTTGACTACGGGGGAATGGAAGAATCATCTATATTATTTACGATGATTTTGATGTTTATTGGTGCAGGAAGTGTATCGACAGGTGGAGGAATTAAATTAACGACGTTTGTTATCTTAATTACATCTGTCCTTTCTTTCTTTAGAAAAAAAGAGGAAATCGTATTATTTCAGCGTACGATAAAAATGTCAACAGTAACGAGAGCATTAGCCATTGCTGTTGCCAGTCAAATACTTATTTTTGCAGCGGTATTTATATTAATGCTGACAGAAAACTTCAGCTTTATTCAATTATTATTTGAGACGATATCAGCGTTTGGCACAGTCGGATTAACGATGGGAATTACTGCAAAGCTATCGGCATTCGGAAAATGTATTATTATGTTTGTTATGTTTTGCGGATTGATTGGACCATTAACACTTGTGTTCTCTTTAGCGCGACCAGCAAAACAAAAAATAAAATATCCATCGGAAGATGTGTTTACAGGATAAGGTATCCCACGTTAAGCGAGATACCTTTTTCTTTTTTAGAACAGAGAGAACAGTAAACCAATTAGTGCTACTCGGAATAAAATTGCAATAAGTGCAGCAATCCCACCAACAACTGCAGCGATACCCCCAGTTACAGTAGCTCCGCGGTTATAAGCGTAAATACCGAGTAAAACAGAAACAAGACCAAATAGTGTTGGGAATGTAAATAGTGATAAGATAGATAGCGCAAGAGCAATAAAACCAGCAGTTGATCCAGCAGCGGAAGATTTTACAGCATCTTTATCGTCTTTATCATCGTAATTATAATCAATGCGTTGTGGTGCAACTTCAGCGGCGTACTCTTCCTTATAATCACTATCTATTCTATCTCTTCTTTTATAATCATCAAATTTCTCAGTCAAAGTCATGACTCCTTTCATAACAAGGTTCAATAGTAGTATGTATCTCTTTTTCTTTTTTATCCCGCATTAACGGGTAGTAAGACCCCATCTCAAAATTCAGCGAAAGCAAAAAAAGTTAGGTGGGGATTGGGCTGCCCGTAAAAGCCCGATTGGTTAGGGCTAATAATCAGTGGGGGATAAACACCCCCCCACTGATTAAAGTTTCACTATACCGGAGCATGTACAGGGAGTAGTATCTTTTAAAAGGAGGAAAATGTTTTCTTGAAATAGGAAAAGTTAGTATGACTTCCTCTATTTTGGAAAGTATAAAAAGGAATAATGAGGAAAGGGTGCAATACATAATGGAACATCCAATTGAAAATTTAATGAAAACGGCAATGACAAATTTAAAAGAGATGGTAGATGTAAATACGATTGTTGGGAGTCCGGTTTCAACAGCTGACGGAAATGTAGTATTAACAGTATCTCAAGTGGCTTTTGGTTTTGGTGCTGGTGGAAGTGATTTTAAAGGGGATTTCATTACTGAAAAACATAACGGTGGGCAAAATCAGCATAAAGAGAACAAGCAAGGGCATCCATTTGGAGGAGGAAGCGGGGCTGGGGTTTCCATTAGTCCAGTGGCTTTTTTAGTAGTTGGTTCTAATGGGGTGCAAGTATTACATCTCAACAGTAGTACACATTTAATTGAAAAGGCTTTAAATACTGTACCAAGCACTGTAGATAAATTTGTAAATGGTCGTCAAAAGTGAACTTGCATTTTTTAGGAATTATGATATATTAGAAAAAGTGCGCTTTAGGATGATCGGAATAATTGAAATGTAAATATATATGATGTATGGAATAAGGGAGAGGACTTTATGATTAATATTAAAAACTTAGTAGTTGGCTTATTTATGTTAGTAAGCGGCTTTGTTGTATATGTAATAAAAGAAAAAGCTCCATTCTAAAACAGACAAACCGTTACTGTCTGTTTTTAATTTGCAGAAAAATGTTGACAAGTTATTGTATTGGTGTTAAAATTTTAATTCGTGTCTCGGTTACAGCTAGTGTAGAGTAAATATTTCTTATGAATGCAATACGAAAAGTTTGCGAAAGATCGGGTAATTTTATCAACAACTTTTGTGAACAAACCCTATAAATTGTATTTGTAAGCTATATATGTATACTAGTGAATCAAGGAGCGGTCAGTGGAACCGTAATGATGAGAGAGAGGTAGGGCTTTCATCCAGTATATGTTACTTTCCCGTTAGGTGAATATAAAAAAGAGGACTCCTTTTAAAAGGAGTCCTCTTTCATTTTTTAAGTGCGACTTTCAACTTGTTGACAAATTTCATCCGTTGTTAAACCGTGAGCTGTAATGACTGATCCTTTAATTGATGCATCTGCAATGCCCATCATATTGGAATCTTGCCCAGTTACCACACAACAATCGCACCCTTGTGCATCCTGTTCTGAGTTAAGTGTAACAACTTCATGACCTTGTTGCTGAAGAGCTTGTTGAACGTCTGTTAATGAGTTTTCAACGCCAATTCTAGCCATAATTCTCACCTCCTACCATCTAATTGCTAGTATGCTCAAGTTCACTGCATATATTTATGAAAAGACGGTAGGAAGTAAATCTTTGTTTAGTCGTTATATACGCCAGTAAGCATTTGACTAACGAATTGGTCGTTTAATGTATCTTGTGCTGAAGAAGTATTTGAATGGATGTCAATTGAAGCAATAAAATGATTATGTTCTTTCGTATTTGGTTCTACCTCTACGTAATTATCGAATTTACAAAAACCTTTCGTATCCATTAGATCAAATAATTGCAGCATTTCTACTACCTCTTGTCTCGTTCCTTTAATTTGTACACACGCCATATTTATTTCCTCCTTTATTTTGACAAATTGTTTTTTAAAAATAGGATTATGATTACGAAATGAAAAATATGAATGTTATTTTTAGACAGCGCTATTTTTGTTATTTTCCCCCTTTTTCACCAAAAGTCGTTATATATTCCCGGATTTATAAAATCGGATGTCCGTTTATTGAATACAATAGATTCGTATCAATTGATGAAAATCCTTCTTTTAAACAAATATTTTTTTAGTGGAAATTGGCGAAAAAAATTTTTGACTTTTTGTAAACGTTAACAATGTTGTTAAATCAATATAATTAAAGAAGTACGTACGATTAAAAATTATAAATTTTCTAAAAATTCACTTGATTTATTTAGAAAGGAGAGTAAACTAGGAAACAATAAAAAATTCATAGAACATAGGAGGCGCTTCTAGTGAATGAGCAATGGATTTTCTTAAATGGAGAATTTGTTCCAAAAGATGAAGCAAAAGTTTCAGTATATGATCATGGCTATTTATATGGCGATGGAGTATTTGAAGGAATTAGAGTTTATAGTGGTAATGTTTTCCGTTTGAGAGAGCATCTTGTCCGGTTGTATGAATCAGCAAAATCAATCCTTTTAGAAATTCCATATTCATTAGATGAAGTAACAAATATTGTTGTTGAGACAATTCAACAAAATAAATTATCTAATGGATACATTCGACTTGTTGTATCAAGAGGAGCAGGAAATCTTGGATTGGATCCCGATTCATGTAAGAAGCCGAATGTAGTAGTAATTGCAGAACAATTATCTTTATTCCCACAAGAATATTATGAGAAAGGGATTCCAGTTGTAACAGTTGCAACGCGCCGAAATCGTCCCGATGTTTTATCCCCTCAAGTAAAATCTTTAAATTACTTAAACAATATTTTAGTTCGTATTGAAGCGAAATTAGCTGGAGTACAAGAAGCACTTATGTTAAATGATCAGGGATATGTAGCTGAAGGATCAGGAGATAACGTGTTTATTGTTAAAGGAAATAAATTAATTACACCACCAAGTTCTGCTGGAGCGTTAGAAGGTATTACACGAAACGCCATTTTAGAAATTGGTGAAAAACTTGGATATGACGTAAGAGAAGAGTTATTTACAAGACATGATGTATATGTAGCTGATGAGGTGTTTTTAACAGGAACAGCTGCTGAAGTTATTGCTGTTACGACAGTAGATGGTAGAACGATTGGCTTAGGGCAAACAGGTCCACATACGAACCGTTTATTAGAAGAGTTTCGTAAGTTAGTTGTAGAAGATGGAGAGAAAATTTACGAAGAAAACAAAGTTGGATAACAACTTTTTTAACATAAGAAAGCGTTGATAGGGAGGAGTAGTTGATTGTGAAGCCTCACAGAGAGTCGGTGGTTGCTGAAAACCGATGGTTCACGTCGACGAACATCGCCCTTGAGTGCTAAGCTAAAGCATTTGTCTAGGCTTAGACGGTAGCTCCGTTATTAGCTAGATCCATTTATGGATCACTGAGGCAAGAGTATTCTTGCAAAGAAGGGTGGTACCGCGAAATCTTTCGTCCCTTCAGCACATAGCTGGAGTGTGGACGTAGGGTTTTTTTATTGTATAAAAGTTTGAAAAAGGGGGCTTATAAGAACAATGTCTTCAAAAACGGAAGAGAAACTGGCAACTGGTGCACAGCTATTGTTAGAAGCGCTAGAAAAGGAAGGCGTAGAAGTGATTTTCGGTTATCCGGGTGGTGCCGTTTTACCTCTCTATGATGCATTGTATGATTGTGAAATTCCACATATTTTAACAAGGCATGAGCAAGGGGCGATTCACGCTGCTGAAGGGTATGCCAGAATTACAGGGAATCCAGGGGTTGTAATTGCAACGAGTGGACCAGGTGCTACAAATGTAATTACGGGTCTAGCTGATGCGATGATTGATTCATTGCCACTTGTAGTATTTACAGGCCAAGTAGCAACAACGTTAATTGGGAGCGATGCTTTTCAAGAGGCAGATATTATGGGACTTACGATGCCAGTGACAAAACATAACTATCAAGTGCGAAAGGCCTCAGATTTACCTCGGATTATTAAAGAAGCATTTCATATTGCTAAAACAGGAAGACCAGGACCAGTCGTTATTGACCTTCCGAAAGATATGGTAGTCGAGAAAGGTGAGCGATGTAGCAATGTACAAATGGATTTACCAGGATATAACCCTAATTATGAACCGAATCTACTTCAAATAAACAAATTACTACAAGTAATTGAAACCGCAAAAAAACCGTTAATTTTAGCTGGAGCGGGTATATTGCACGCGAAAGCGTCGAAAGAATTGACAAGTTTTGCTCGTAAATATGAAATCCCTGTTGTGCATACATTACTTGGACTTGGTGGTTTTCCGCCAGATGATGAACTATTTCTAGGGATGGGGGGAATGCACGGTTCTTATACAGCCAATATGGCATTATATGAATGCGACTTACTCATTAATATAGGCGCGAGATTTGATGATCGTCTTACTGGAAATTTAGCTTTTTTTGCTAAAGGGGCGACTGTTGCACATATCGATATTGATCCAGCAGAAATCGGGAAAAATGTGCCAACAGAGATTCCTATTGTTGCAAGTGCTAAGCAGGCGTTAGAAGTATTGCTTCAATCAGAAGGAAAGAAAGAAAATCATCATGAATGGCTCTTTTTATTAAAGAGTAGAAAAGAAAAATATCCATTCTCTTATAAACGAAATTCTCAACGTATTAAACCTCAATATGCGATTGATATGCTATATGAAATTACGAAGGGAGAAGCGATTGTAACAACAGACGTTGGGCAACACCAAATGTGGGCAGCACAATATTATCCGCTGAAAAATCCAGATAAATGGGTAACTTCTGGCGGATTAGGAACGATGGGGTTCGGATTTCCAGCAGCAATCGGTGCGCAAATTGCAAAGCCTGAAGAATTAGTTATTGCAATTGTTGGTGATGCTGGGTTTCAAATGACTCTGCAAGAATTAAGTGTATTAAAAGAACACGCTTTACCTGTTAAAGTATTTATTTTAAATAATGAAGCTTTAGGAATGGTAAGACAATGGCAAGATGAATTTTACAACCAAAGATATTCGCACTCTTTATTGCCATGCCAACCAGATTTCGTCGCTCTTGCGAATGCATATGGCATAAAAGGTGTTCGTATTGACAATCCACTTCTTGCAAAGAAGCAAATCCAGCATGCGATTGAATTACAAGAGCCAGTCGTAATTGATTGTCGTGTACTTCAATCAGAGAAGGTTATGCCGATGGTTGCACCAGGAAAAGGTGTTCACCAAATGGAGGGAGTGGAAAAAGGGTGAAGAGAATTGTTACAGCGACAGTTCGAAATCAAAGTGGTGTGTTAAACCGAATTACAGGGGTTATGACACGAAGACATTTTAATATTGAAAGTATTTCAGTAGGTCATACGGAATCATCTGACATATCGCGGATGACGATTGTTGTACACGTTGAAAGTGAACAGCAAGTCGAGCAGTTAATTAAACAACTTCATAAGCAAATTGATGTTTTGAAAGTATCAGATATTACAGAAGAAGCGATGATTGCAAGAGAACTTGCACTTATTAAAGTAGCGACTTCAGTAGCAAGAGCTGAATTATACAGTTTAATTGAACCGTTTCGAGCCGCTGTAATAGATGTTGGGAGGGATTCCATAGTTGTGCAAGTAACAGGTACGCAGGAAAAAGTAGAAGCGTTAATTGAATTACTTCGTCCATACGGTTTGAAAGAAATTGCAAGAACAGGTGTAACAGCCTTTACGCGTAGTATGAAAAAACAAGATAAGCAAGTTATGTTAATCCAATAATCATTTAAATATAGGAGGAAATGAAAATGGCAAAAGTTTATTATGAGAAAGATGTAACAGTAAATGTATTAAAAGAAAAGAAAGTAGCAATCATCGGATATGGCTCGCAAGGTCATGCGCATGCGCAAAATTTACGTGATAACGGATTTGATGTAGTAGTAGGTTTAAGAAAGGGTAAGTCTTGGGATAAAGCGAATGAAGATGGGTTTTCTGTATATACAGTAGCAGAAGCAGCGGAAAAAGCTGATGTAGTAATGATTCTACTGCCTGATGAATTACAACCAGAAGTATATGAAGCTGAAATTGCACCAAATTTACAGGCTGGAAACTCTCTCGTGTTCGCACATGGATTTAATGTTCACTTTGATCAAGTAAAACCACCAGCTAATGTAGATGTATTTCTAGTAGCGCCAAAAGGACCGGGGCATCTCGTACGCCGTACGTTCGCCGAGGGAGGGGCTGTTCCTGCATTATTTGCAGTATATCAAGATGCAACAGGAGTTGCGACTGAAAAAGCACTTTCTTATGCTGACGGAATTGGAGCAACGAGAGCTGGTGTACTAGAAACGACGTTTAAAGAAGAAACAGAAACAGATTTATTTGGAGAGCAAGCTGTGCTTTGCGGCGGAGTGACTGCACTTGTAAAAGCAGGGTTTGAAACGTTAGTTGATGCGGGATATCAGCCTGAACTTGCATATTTTGAATGTTTACATGAACTGAAGCTAATCGTTGACCTTATGTACGAAGGTGGACTTGAAAATATGAGATATTCAGTTTCAGATACAGCGCAGTGGGGAGACTTCGTATCAGGACCACGCGTTGTTACTGAAGATACGAAGAAAGCGATGGGTACAGTGCTAGCAGAAATTCAAGATGGTACATTTGCAAGAGGTTGGATTGCAGAGCATAAAGCAGGAAGACCGAATTTCCATGCGACAAATGAGAAAGAGAATGAACATGAAATCGAAGTAGTTGGACGTAAATTACGTGAAATGATGCCTTTCGTACAGCCGCGAGTAAAGGTAGGGATTAAATAATATGAAGAAGATTTTGTTCATGGATACGACGCTACGTGATGGCGAACAATCACCAGGAGTGAATTTAAATGAACAAGAGAAATTACAAATTGCTAGACAATTAGAGAGGCTTGGTATTCATGTAATGGAAGCTGGATTCGCGGCAGCTTCCGAAGGAGACTTCCAATCGGTAAAGCGCATTGCGAATACAATTCAAAATGCTACGGTTATGAGTTTAGCTAGAGCGAAAGAAAGTGACATTCGAAGAGCATATGAAGCTGTGAAAGGTGCTGTATCTCCTCGTCTACACGTATTTCTAGCTACGAGTGATATTCATATGAAATATAAACTTTGTATGTCAAAAGAAGATGTGTTAAATAGTATTCATCGCTCGGTTACGCTCGGGAAATCATTATTTCCGACAGTACAATTTTCTGCAGAAGATGCGACAAGAACATCGAGAGCATTTTTAGCTGAAGCAGTAGAAATTGCGATTCGCGCAGGAGCGAATGTAATTAATATTCCGGATACAGTTGGATATACGAATCCGGAAGAGTATTATTCTCTTTTTAAATACTTACAAGAATCCGTTCCTTCATATGAAAAAGCAATTTTTTCTTGTCATTGTCACGATGATCTTGGGATGGCAGTAGCAAATTCGCTAGCCGCAGTTGAAGGGGGAGCACTGCAAGTAGAAGGAACGATTAATGGCATTGGAGAAAGAGCAGGGAATGCGGCGTTAGAAGAAGTCGCAGTTGCTCTTCATATTAGAAAAGATTTCTATAAAGCAGAGCCTTCGATGACTTTAAAAGAAATTAAGGCAACGAGTACATTGGTAAGCAGATTAACAGGTATGGTGGTGCCGAAAAATAAAGCGATTGTTGGAGCGAATGCATTCGCTCATGAATCAGGAATTCATCAAGATGGTGTATTAAAAGAAGTGACAACATATGAAATTATTGCACCAGCACTAGTAGGCGAATCTCAAAACCTATTTGTACTTGGAAAACATTCTGGGCGTCATGCGTTTACAGAAAAAATGAAAGAACTTGGCTATGAATTTACAAACGAAGAGCGGGATACAGTATTTGAAGCATTTAAAAAATTAGCTGATCGTAAAAAGGAAATTACTGAAGAAGATTTACGCGCACTTATGCTTGGTGAAGCAGCATTTGCAGCCCAGCAATATAACATTACGCAATTACAAGTACATTTCGTATCAAATAGTACACAATGCGCGACAGTTGTACTAAAAGATGAGGAAGGAAATGTATATGAAGATGCAGCTACTGGCTCTGGTAGTATTGAAGCGATTTATAATGCAATCCAAAGAATTTTAGGATTAGAATGTGCATTGGCGGATTATCGCATACAATCTATTACACAAGGTCAAGATGCACTTGCTCATGTTCATGTTGAATTAAAAGAAGGTAGTCACCAAATATCAGGTTTCGGAGTTGCGCAAGACGTATTGGAAGCGTCGGCGAGAGCTTATGTCCATGCAGCAGGGAAATTAAAATCTCTTATAGCGCTTGTGAAATAAATATTTGATAGGTGAGAGAAGCTTTCCTCACCTATCAAATTAAAGTTCTGAAAATTCTGTTAAAAGGAGTGTTAAAAATGGAAAAACGTATCGTTTGTTTAGCTGGTGATGGTGTTGGTCCAGAAGTAATGGAAAGTGCGAAGGAAGTATTGCATATGGTAGAAAGGCTATATGGACATCATTTTCATTTGCAAGATGAGTATTTTGGTGGTGTCGCTATCGATTTAACTGGGCAACCATTACCACAGCGAACACTTGCCGCCTGTTTAGCGAGTGATGCGGTTTTGCTTGGAGCAGTAGGTGGACCAAGGTGGGATAGTGCGAAAGAAAGGCCTGAGAAAGGATTATTAGCATTAAGAAAAGGACTCGGTGTATTTGCGAATGTTCGCCCTGTAACGGTAGAAAGTGCAACTGCACATTTATCACCATTAAAAAACGCTGATGAAATTGATTTCGTTGTCGTTCGTGAATTAACAGGCGGAATTTATTTTTCTTATCCGAAAGAGCGAACGGAAGAAGTGGCGACAGATACACTTACGTATCATCGCCATGAAATTGAACGTATCGTTTCGTATGCTTTTCAATTAGCGAATAAGCGGAAGAAAAAAGTAACATCTATTGATAAAGCGAATGTTTTAGAGTCTAGTAAATTATGGAGAACTGTGACAGAAGAAGTAGCACTTCGCTACCCGAATGTGGAAGTAGAACACATTTTAGTAGATGCAGCAGCTATGGAATTAATTCGGAATCCAGGAAGATTTGACGTTATTGTAACGGAAAATTTATTTGGTGATATTTTAAGTGATGAGGCTTCAGTATTAGCTGGATCATTAGGAATGCTTCCATCAGCAAGTCACGCTGAAAAGGGGCCTTCATTATACGAGCCTATTCACGGATCAGCACCGGATATTGCGGGGAAAAATAAGGCAAATCCAATTGCGATGATGCGTTCTGTTGCAATGCTGCTTGGGCAATCGTTCGGATTAACGAGAGAAGGCCATGCAATTGAAGAAGCAGTTTCTGCAGTCCTTAAATCAGGAAAATGTACAGCAGATATCGGGGGGACTGAAACGACAACTTCATTTACAAAGGCAGTTATTCAAGAAATGGAAGAGCAAGCGTTAGTAGGGAGAGGAAGATAATGGGGAAAAGGTTACTAGATAAGCTTTGGGAAAGACATGTAGTTGCGACTAATGAAAATGGATTGGATTTATTATATATCGATCTACATCTTGTTCATGAAGTAACGTCACCGCAAGCCTTTGAAGGCTTGCGGCTTACAAATCGAACAGTCCGCAGACCAGATTTAACATTTGCAACGATGGATCATAATATTCCAACGAAAGATGTTTGGAATATTACCGACCGCATTGCGAAGCAGCAACTAGATACACTTCGGGAAAACTGTAAACAATTTCAGGTGCCATTAGCGGATATCGGAGATGAAGAGCAAGGGATTGTTCATGTTATAGGACCAGAACTTGGACTCACACAGCCAGGAAAAACGATTGTTTGTGGTGATAGTCATACAGCAACACACGGTGCTTTTGGCGCACTAGCGTTTGGTATTGGTACGAGTGAAGTGGAACATGTATTGGCAACGCAAACGTTATGGCAACGAAAGCCGAAAGCGATGGGCATTGAGTTAAAAGGAAAGTTACCGCAAGGTGTTTATGCGAAAGATATTATTTTACACCTTCTTTCAAAGTACGGAGTAGCAGTTGGAACAGGTTACGTAATGGAATTTTACGGAGAGGCCATTCATGCTATGGATATGGAAGAGAGGATGACGCTTTGCAATATGGCAATTGAAGGGGGAGCAAAGGCTGGCATTATTGCACCAGATGAAAAAACAGTTGCTTACGTAAAAGGGCGTAAATATGCACCGAAAGACTATGAATCTATTAAGAAAAAATGGTCAGAACTTTATACAGATTTAGATGCAGTTTATGATTTACATATTCTAGTAGATGTTGCGGATTTAGCGCCGTACGTTACGTGGGGAACAAATCCTAGTATGGGTGTTCGGATCGATGAGAAATTGCCAGAAAAGCATGATGCAAATGACGAAAGAGCGTTTTCTTATATGGGATTGAGTCCCGGACAAAGTACGTATGACATTCCAGTTCAACATGTTTTCATTGGATCTTGTACAAATTCCAGGCTTTCTGACTTAGAAATTGCTGCATCTGTCGTGAAAGGTAAAAAAGTAAAAGAAGGTGTGCGAGCACTTGTTGTACCTGGATCTCAAAGGGTAAGAGAAGCGGCGATGCATAAAGGATTACATCGCATATTTGAAGAAGCTGGATTTGAATGGAGAGAGCCTGGATGCTCAATGTGTCTAGGTATGAATCCAGATCAAGTGCCTGAAGGAGAACATTGTGCCTCTACGTCAAATCGCAATTTTGAAGGAAGACAAGGAAAGGGAGCACGAACGCATTTAGTTAGCCCGGCAATGGCGGCAGCGGCTGCGTTATATGGTCATTTTGTTGATATTAGAAAGGAGAGTTATGATGGAGCCATTTCGTATTCATAAAGGTACTGCCGCAGTACTGATGAATGATAACATTGATACAGATCAAATTATTCCGAAGCAATATTTAAAGAGAATTGAAAGAACTGGGTTTGGAATGTTTTTATTTGATGAGTGGCGATATGATAATAATCGCCAAGAAAACCCTAATTTCCCGCTGAATGCACAAGAAAGAAAAGGAGCCAGCATATTAATCACAGGTGATAATTTTGGATGTGGCTCGTCTAGAGAACATGCTCCGTGGGCGCTTGCTGATTATGGTTTCCGCGTTATTATCGCTGGAGGATTTGCCGATATCTTTTATATGAATTGTATGAAGAATGGCATGTTACCGATTGTAATGGATAAAGATATGCGTGAACAACTTGCTAAAACAGATGCGAGGGAACAAATCATAGTTGATTTAGAAAATGAAATAATGACAACGAATACGCATAGATTTCATTTTACAATCGAGAAAATGTGGAAAGAGAAGTTATTAAATGGTTTAGATGAAATTAGTATTACAATGCAATATGAAAAAGAAATAAAAGAGTATGAAAGAAAAGTGGCTTTACATTAAAAAAAAGTGACGGAATATTAAAAATATATTTACATTCAAAATGAACTGTTATATACTATGTGAAAATCAGAGGAGAAAGGGAGTAAGTATTATGAATATCGTGCAATCTATTACAATGCTTACACAACTACATCATCATACATGAAACCCTTGAACCTAGCGTGAAAACGTGTAGGTACAAGGGTTATTCCCGTTGTACCTACACTCTACTGAAGAGCCTTGTAGGTATTTTGTCTACAAGGCTCTTTTTATTTTCGGCTTAGGTGAATGAAATAGGCATACATTAGAAGGGGAAAGGTGTGAAAATTCAAATGACAAAATGGAAACGGGCAAACCCGAATGGAACGAGAGATTATTTATTCGAAGAATGTACGTTAATTGAAGAAGTGGAGCAAAAATTAAGGCTTACTTTTTTAGAGAGAGGTTATGAGGAAATAAGAACACCTACAATTGAATTTTATGATGTTTTTGCATTTCAAAATAGACCGATAGATGAAGAGAAGATGTATAAATTTTTTGATGAAAAGGGAAGGATTATCGTTTTACGTCCAGATATGACAATTCCTTTAGCGAGAGTTATTGGAACACAGAGATGGGATACGCCACTTAAAGTGACGTATAGCGGGAATGTATTTCGAGCGAATGAATCCCATTCTGGAAAATATAATGAAATCGTACAAAGTGGTATTGAAGTTATTGGGATTGATAATGTAAGAGCTGAAATTGAATGTGTAATAAGTGTCATTCAAGCACTTCAAAAGTTGAAGGTGCAATCTTTTACAATTGAGATTGGGCAAGTCCAGTTATATAAATGTATTGTAAAAAAACTCTCCATCCAAGATGAAGAAGAAAGGGTACTTAGAACGTATATAGAAAGTAAAAATTATGCTGCCCTCTCAAATTTTATCAGAGAAAAGAAATTAGATCGATGCGATGAGACAGTAAGATTACTTGAGAAATTACCAAGGCTATTTGGAAATTTAGAAGTTATTGAGGAAGCAGAAAAGCTTGCTTCAAGTAATGAAATGAAAATGGCAATTGCAAGAGTAAAAGAAATGTATGAAACAATTGAAATGTTAGGATATGGTTCTTACATATCAATTGATTTGGGCATGATTCAAAACTTAGATTACTATACGGGTGTTATTTTCAAAGGATATATATATGAAATTGGAGAAGAAATCGTTAGTGGCGGAAGATACGATGAGCTAATTGGGAATTTTGGAGAAATGCTGCCAGCTGTTGGACTCGCGGTACAAGTAAATCAAATTGTGAAGGCTCTGCAAGAGCAGCAAGAACCATATGAACGAAATCAAATTGATATTATGATTCATTATGAGTTAAATAGATTAGCGGAAGCAGAAAGGCTACGAAATTTACTTCGAAAGGATGGGAAAAATGCTTGGTTATCTCTATTCTCTAATTTAAGCGATACCTTTCAATTTGCAAGAAAAAATAAAATAGGAACGGTCGTTGAGGCAAAGAATGAATACTTAGTGGAATATGTATGGAATGAGAAATGGGTAGTCCAGAAAGAGGGAGAGGCTTCATGCGTAACATTCAAATTGCGTTAACGAAAGGAAGATTAGAAAAACATGTCATTCCACTTTTTGAGCAGATTGGAATTGATTGTTCCGAGCTCAAAAATAAAGGTCGGAAGCTTGTATTTCAAAGTAAAAATACAAATGTTTCATTTATTTTAGTAAAAGCGGTTGATGTTGCTACTTATGTAGAACATGGGGTAGCTGATATTGGCATCGTTGGAAAAGATATTTTAATGGAAAACGAGAAAGATATTTATGAAATGCTGGATTTAGGAGTGGGGATTTGTAAGTTTTGTGTTGCTTCTATTCCTACGTATAATCCGAAGAGTTACCGGAAGAAAAGAATCGCTACGAAATACCCACATATTACTTCTACTTATTTTCATGATAAGGGAGAGGATGTAGAAATTATTAAAATAGAAGGTTCTGTAGAAATTGCTCCTCTTCTTGGATTGGCAGATGCGATTGTAGATATTGTTGAAACAGGAAAAACATTACAAGAGAATGGACTCATTGTATTTGAGGAAATGCACTTTATATCGGCTCGGATGATCGTAAATAAGGCAGCCTTAAAAACTAAAAAAGACGAAATATTCAGTATTATAAATATGATGGAGCAAGAAATCTTATCAGGGAAATAGGAGGACTTAAAATGGAAATCATTTATGAAGATTTTAAGGAGGCATTATCTAAAATAAAAGTGCTAAGAGAAAACGCTAATATAATAGAAGAAACTGTTCAAAGAAGTGTAAGAGAAATCATTAGAAATGTAAGGGAAGGGAAAGATGAGGCTTTATCTTTCTATACAAAAAAGTTTGATGGTGTAGAGATGAAAGATTTTCGTGTAAGTGAAGAAGAAATACAGCAAGCGAGTATGTTTGTAGAGAATTCATTTTTAGAAGCTTTAAAAGAGGCGAAGAAAAACATTGTTTCGTATCACGAAAAGCAAAAGAAGTACTCAATATTCGATTGTGAAAGTAAAGGCATAATTAGAGGGCAGCTCATTCGGCAGTTAGAAAATGTAGGTGTATATGTACCGGGTGGGACAGCCTCATATCCTTCTTCCGTATTAATGAATGTATTGCCGGCGAAACTCGCAGGTGTGAAAAAGATTGTAATGGTAACACCGCCGAGTAAAGGAGGAATTAATCCTCACATATTAGCTGCTGCAAATCTTGCGGGGGTAGATGAAATTTATACGATAGGTGGCGCGCAAGCAATTGCTGCTTTAGCATACGGGACGGAATCGATTCCGAAAGTGGATAAAATAGTTGGACCGGGAAATTTGTACGTCGCTCTAGCGAAACGAGAAGTATACGGAATAGTAAATATCGATATGATTGCTGGTCCATCAGAAATTGTAGTTGTCGCGGATGAAACAGGTAATGCAAAATATATCGCAGCGGATTTATTATCGCAAGCGGAGCATGATGAGAGAGCAACGGCGATTTGTATTACAACGAATATGGAACTAGCTAAAGAAGTAGAAAAAGAGGTAGAAAGACAGTTAGAAACGTTGCCAAGAAGTGAAATTGCACGTGAATCGATAAATAGAAATGGAGCCATCTTTATCGTTCCTTCTTTAAAGGAGGCACTAAAGTTATCAAATGAAATTGCTCCAGAACATTTAGAGTTACATATAAAAGAACCAATGAATGCTCTAGATTATGTGAAACATGCAGGCTCTATTTTCCTTGGGCCATATGCACCTGAACCGCTCGGGGATTATTTGGCGGGACCGAATCATGTATTACCAACGAGCGGAACGGCAAGATTTTTTTCTCCGTTATCAGTCGATGATTTCGTGAAAAAATCAAGTTTTATTTCTTATACAGAGGAAGCATTAAAAAATGTACAGCATCATATTGTAGAGCTTGCAAATAAAGAAGGGTTACATGCACATGCGAGAGCAATCCAAATAAGGTTTGAGGAGGAAAAATAATGCGTCAGTCCAGTCAAGTACGTGAGACGACAGAAACAAAAATTAAATTAAATTTGCAGCTTGATGAAAGTACGAGTGTATCTATTCAAACGGGGGTTGGTTTTTTCGATCATATGCTGACTTTATTTGCTAGACATGGAAGATTTGGATTGCAAGTTGAAGCAGAAGGTGATGTATTTGTCGATGCACATCACACCGTTGAAGATGTTGGAATTGTACTCGGAAATTGCTTGAAAGAAGCATTGCAAAACAAAGAGGGAATTAATCGTTACGGTTCTGCGTATGTACCGATGGATGAATCTTTAGGATTTGTCGCAATTGATATAAGTGGACGCTCATATTGTGTATTTCAAGGGGAATTAACAAATCCGAAGCTCGGGAATTTTGATACAGAATTGACGGAAGAATTTTTTAGAGCAGTCGCACATGCTGCCAATATTACATTACATGCGCGCGTTCTATACGGAAGTAATACACATCACAAAATTGAAGCATTATTTAAAGCTTTTGGTAGAGCGCTTAGAGAAGCGGTCGAAAATAATGCCAACATTACTGGTGTAAATTCAACGAAAGGGATGTTGTAATTGATTGCCATTATAGATTATGGAATGGGGAATATTCGCAGTGTAGAGCAAGCATTAAAATATATTGGGGCAGAGTACATTGTAACGAGTGATAAAGAAGAGATATTGAGAAGCGATGGCGTGATTCTACCGGGAGTAGGTGCATTTCCGAAAGCGATGGATGTATTAGAAGAAAGAGATTTAGTGTGTGTACTAAAAGAAGTTTGTGACATAGGAAAACCACTCCTCGGTATATGTTTGGGCATGCAACTTTTATTTGAACGAAGTGAGGAACTAAAAGATTGTAGCGGGTTAGGTTTACTACCAGGTGAAATTCGTAAGTTAAAAGTTTCGTATAAAATTCCTCATATGGGATGGAATGAATTAAGGAAGGAAAGAGAATTTTCGCTTTGGAATGGATTAGTGGATGGTTCTTTCGTGTATTATGTTCACTCATATTACGCGGATTGTCCAGATGAAATTGTATGCGGAGTAAGTGATTATGGAATGCAAGTACCAGGGTTTGTCGCGAAAGGAAATGTATTTGGTGCACAGTTTCATCCAGAAAAAAGTGGCGAAATTGGCATGCAAATATTAAAAAATTTTCAAGGAGTGGTAGAAGCATGGAAATCTTCCCAGCTATCGATTTAAAAGAAGGGCGATGCGTTAGACTTTATCAAGGAGAGTTTAGTAAAGAAACGGTGATGAATGAAGATCCGGTAGCGCAGGCGATCATATTTGAAAAGCTTGGAGCGGAAATACTACACATTGTTGATTTAGATGGTGCAATTGCTGGCGAGTCGTTAAATTTGCCCGTCATTGAAAAAATCTGCAAGGCGGTACGTATTCCTGTGCAAGTGGGAGGAGGAATTCGTTCACTTAAAGCGGTGGAGAAGTTATTGTCAGCAGGTGTAGAAAAAGTGATTTTAGGAACAGCAGCTCTTTATAATAAGTCATTTTTAGAGGAAGCAGTTCGTCTATATAAAGAGAAAATCATTGTTGGAATTGATGCGAAAAATGGTTTCGTAGCAACGAGAGGGTGGCTTGATCTGTCTGAAATTTCTTACGTTAGTTTAGCGAAACAAATGGAAAGTTTAGGTGTTCAAACGATTGTGTTTACAGACATTTCGAAAGACGGAACGCTTGCAGGTCCAAATTTTGAACAATTAGCGATACTTCAAAAAAGTGTGGGCATTCGTCTCATCGCCTCTGGAGGAGTGGCATCTATTCAAGATGTGAAAAAGTTAAATGATATGAATATATATGGTGTCATAATTGGAAAGGCGCTTTACGAAAAAACGATTGATTTAGAAGAAGTGTTACAGGTAACGAAGTTATGTTAGCAAAACGAATTATTCCATGTCTAGATGTGAAAGAAGGGAGAGTCGTAAAGGGTGTAAATTTTATAGGATTACAAGATGTCGGTGATCCGGTTGAAATAGCTGAAGCATATAACGAGGCAGGGGCAGATGAAATCGTATTTTTAGATATTACGGCGACTCATGAAGGAAGAAAAACGATTATAGATGTTGTAGAAAAAACAGCAGCTAAAGTATTTATTCCTCTTACGGTTGGCGGGGGGATTTCAAGTGTGAAAGATATGTACAATTTACTAAGAGCTGGAGCAGACAAAGTTTCAATAAATTCAGCGGCAGTGCGAAACCCGAAGTTAATAGAAGAAGGGGCAGAACACTTTGGATCACAATGTATTGTCGTGGCAATTGATGCTAGAAAAGTAGCAGAAGGTAAATGGAACGTATATGTCAACGGCGGAAGAGTTGACACAGGAATGGATGCCATAGAATGGGCGAAGCGTGTTGTTAAACTTGGGGCAGGTGAAATTTTGTTAACGAGTATGGATGCAGATGGAACGAAAAGCGGATATGACCTTCGTTTAACAGAAGAAATTTCAAAAAGTGTTTCCATTCCAGTCATCGCATCAGGGGGCTGTGGTCATACGGATCACATTATAGAAGTTTTTCAAAAGACAACAGTTGATGCAGCGTTAGCGGCATCCATCTTTCATTATGGTGAGGCGACAGTGCAGAGTGTAAAGCGAAAATTAAGAGATGCAAATGTTGAGGTGCGGTTATGAAACCTAATTTTTCAAAAGGATTAATACCAGCAATTGTCATCGAAGAAGGTACGAAAGAAGTTTTAATGCTAGCTTATATGAATGAAGAAGCATATGAAAAAACGTTAGAGACGAAAAGAACATGGTTTTATTCTCGTTCGAGGCAGTCGTTATGGAATAAGGGGGAAACATCAGGGAATGTTCAATATGTGCAATCTTTATATTTAGATTGTGATCAAGATTCAATTGTTGTGAATGTGAAACAAGTAGGACCTGCTTGTCATACGGGAGAGAAGACATGTTTTCACTATCAAATTCTATAGGGGGATACATATGGAAAATGCCTTTAAGTTGCTGTATAAAACAATTGAAGAACGAAAGGAAAGCCCACTTCCTGAATCGTATACAAATTATTTATTTTCAAAAGGAGAAGATAAAATTTTAAAGAAAATTGGTGAAGAGTGTGCTGAAGTAATTATCGCATGTAAAAATAATGATAAAGAAGAAGTAGTGAAAGAAATGGTTGATGTATTTTATCACTGTTTCGTTTTATTAGCTGAAAAAAATATTACATTGGAAGATGTCATGCGAGAGGTGAAAGAACGAAATGGAAAGCTTTCGAGAGTTGGGGATAGAAGGGAAATAGATACATTATAAGGGGGAATGTATATGAAAGTAGATTATCATCTTCACTTAGAAGAAGGACCGTATTCAATAGGATGGCTTGCTAAAATAAATGAAGCGCTGGAATGTTATGAACCGCTTCAAGAAAGGCATTCTATTGATTGGCTTATGAAAACACAAGAGCGTTTGCAAAAGCGTGTGAAGGAAGGGCCATTTACAACAGAATGGATGGACCTCTATTTAGAAGAAGCTGTGCGAAAAGGTATAACAGAAGTTGGGATTGTTGATCATTTATATCGTTTTCA
This sequence comes from Bacillus sp. M13(2017), assembly GCF_002218325.1. Taxonomy (NCBI): domain Bacteria; kingdom Bacillati; phylum Bacillota; class Bacilli; order Caryophanales; family Bacillaceae; genus Bacillus; species Bacillus sp. M13(2017). The sequence goes on from NZ_KZ268506.1 coordinate 139,694, forward strand.
TGAAGCGAAAGGATATTATGAAAAATATGTAGATATTAGTGATTCTAAGCTCGGTCGTATACAGAAGGAATGGTTAGATCAAGTAAGGGTAGTTTCACTGTATGATTTTACAAAGGTCATTGAAGAGGCGAAAGAACGATGGAGTAAAAGAGGTGTCACACTTAAACTTGGAATTGAAGCGGATTATTTTATTGGTTGTGAAGGAGAGTTAAAAGAATTATTAGCGCTAGGAGACTTTGATTATATAATTGGTTCCGTTCATTTTCTAAATGGCTGGGGATTCGATAATCCAGATACGAAAGAATATTTTGAGAAGCATGACCTACGCGCATTATATGATATGTTTTTTAAAACAGTTGAGAGTGCGATTCGTACTGAGTTATTTGATATTATCGCTCATCTTGATAATATAAAGGTATTTAATTATCGATTGGATGAGAATGAACAGCTTTCTTATTATGAGGAAATTGCCTGTGCGTTAGTAGAAACGAATACGGCAACAGAAATAAATGCAGGATTATACTATCGTTATCCTGTTCGTGAAATGTGCCCAAGTCCACTATATTTACAAGTATTAGCTAAGTATGGTGTTCCAATTACGATTTCTTCGGATGCCCATTATCCAAATGATTTAGGGAATTATGTACAAGAAAATGTACAAACATTACTAGCTCACGGTGTTACTCAGGTTGCAACATTTACGAAGCGAGCAAGAGTAATGAGGTCGCTTGAAGAAGAAGTAACAAATTCAAAATGAAACGCAATTTTTTGATGAAAACCGTCCTTTTTGTTCAAAATAAGAAAGAATGAAAAGGAGGGTAAGAAATGGCGAAACAACAAAATAAACAAAATGTACAAGGTACACAGCAACAAGCTTATACTTCTGAAACGAATGCTGCATCTCAATCGGTTATTGAGGAGCAAATTAGCGATACGGTTACAGAAGGAACTATTGATGTGAAGCTTGGAAAAGAATCGCAGGAAAAAGCGTAAGAAAAGGGGAGAGTTGCATCTCCTCTTTTTTCATGGAAAAGTGTCGATTTTTAAAACTATAATCAAATTCCTTGGTTTTTATATGTGGATTTCTTACAATGAAATATAAGAGATATCTTATTTTCTATAGAAGAGGTGTTAGTAGTGGCAAAAATATTAGTAGCAGGAAAAATTCCGGAAATTGGATTAGAACTATTAAAAGATCATGATGTAGAAATGTACGATAAAGAGGAGTTAATTTCTATAGATGAATTAACAGAGCGTGTAAAAGATAAAGATGCATTGTTAAGTTTACTTTCGACAAAGGTGCCAAAAGAAGTTATTGATGCAGCACCTCATTTAAAGATTGTTGCAAACTATGGTGCTGGTTACGACAATATTGATTACACGTATGCGGGTGAAAAAGGAATTGCAGTTACGAATACACCGAAAGTATCAACGGAAGCGACTGCAGAATTAACATTTGCACTTCTTTTAGCAGCGGCGCGTAGAATTCCTGAAGGGGATACGTTATGTCGTACGACTGGATTTAACGGATGGGCACCGTTATTTTTCTTAGGACGAGAAGTCCATGGTAAGACAATCGGAATTATAGGTCTTGGAGAAATCGGGAAGGCTGTTGCAAAACGTGCGAAAGCATTTGGAATGGATGTTTTATATACAGGGCCAAATCGTAAGTTTGAAGCTGAAAGTGAACTGGGAGCAACGTATGTGACGTTGGAAGAATTATTACAAACAGCAGACTTTATTACAATTAACTGTGCTTATAATCCAAAATTACATCATATGATTGATGAAGAGCAGTTTAAAATGATGAAGAAAACAGCGTATATTGTAAATGCTTCACGTGGACCAATTATGAATGAAGCAGCACTTGTTCATGCATTAAAAACGAATGAAATTGAAGGAGCAGCTCTTGACGTGTTTGAATTTGAACCGAAAATTACAGAAGAGCTAAAAGAATTAAAGAATGTAGTACTTGCTCCACACGTAGGGAATGCAACATTTGAAACTCGTGATGCGATGGCTGAAATGGCTGTCAGAAATATTTTAGCTATATTAAACGGCGAAGAGCCAGTAACACCTGTAAATCAAAAGGTATTAGTTACAAAATAAAAAGAAACCTTCCGGACTCGGAAGGTTTTCTTATTTTTCTTTATTCGCTTTTTTAGACGGTCTTTGTCTAATGAATTGAGATAACATGTACAAAATATATAGTGGAATGGCAATGAATAAGAAAACAGAAAAATTTCCAAATCCTGTTTGATACATTGTAATAATGATTCCAACTAAAAATAGTGTAATAATGATGCTATATCGTGGAATTGGTACATCTTTTAAACTTGGGATACGAATGCGGCTCACCATTAAAAATGCGAACGTTACAAATACGGTAATAAGAACGATTTTTGGAATGGTATGTGAAAATAATGTTAAGAAAGCAACAAGCCCTCCCGCTGCTGTAATCGGTACTCCAGTGAAATATTTCATTGAAGTAGAAGATGGTGTTACATTAAATCGTGCTAAACGATATGCTCCGAAAAGAGGGAATAATCCCGCTATGTATAATCCGATGATTCCGTAGTTTGAGAAAGATGTGTAATACATTAAAACAGCTGGTGCTGCACCAAATGTTACGACATCTGCAAGCGAGTCGAGCTCTTTTCCCATTTGTGAATCAACACGTAATAAACGAGCAACACGACCATCAAGACTATCTAACATCATCCCGATAAGTACTAAAATAGCAGCTGATTTATAATATCCTAAAGATGCATAGCCGATTGATAAAAATCCGCTATATAAATTTCCGAGCGTAAATAAGTTTGGAATAGCTGCTCTATACAAAATCTGATCCCTTGCTTTCTGTAATAAATTCTTAATTAGTGTATGAAAGTTTACTTATTTTATCATACCATAAATTTATTCCTCATACGAAAGAAATTACCAATTTGTGAAAGATTTCATAGAAGGATGGTTTGAAAATTAAGTGAAAATAAAAAGAGGAAGCAACTTGTATAAAGTTGCTTCCTTTACTATTCAAATTTCGTTGTCATCGTTCCGGTTTTATATCGATTGTTAGGATCGAAGCGTAACAAATCTCCATAAATTAATTTATCGGAGAGTTTTAATTCTGTTTTTGCTTTTTCAATATACGGCTGACATAGCGCCATGTCAGCTTCTTCACCTGTACTTCTTTTGTAGCACATATTTTTTGTATAAACATACTCTTCAGAAACAAAGCTACCATCACGCATTACCATAAGCGTATCTTTCTCTTTAATAAATAAGTCAGTTCCAAATTCAACGGATTTATTTGTTTTAATACCAAGTAAATGAAAGAGCGTTGGCTTAATATCAATTTGACCGGATACTTTAGAAACAACTTTTCCTTCTTGGCCAGGCACATGAATAATAAGAGGGACTCGTTGTAATTGCATAGAATCGAATGGTGTAATAGTATCTTTTCCTAGGAACTGTGCAATAGCTGCGTTATGGTTTTCGGAAATACCGTAATGATCACCATAGATGACAATAACGGAATTATCATACAATCCTTCTTCTTTTAATTGTTTAATAAATAATTTAAGAGCTTCATCTGTGTAACGAACAGTTGGGAAGTAGCGGTTTACAACACCACTTTCCGAGTTGAATTCATCAACATATTGATCTTCCGGATTTAGAAGAAACGGAAAATGATTTGTTAATGTAATAAATTTTGTATAGAACGGTTGCGGTAAAGATTTTAACTTTGGAATAGATTGTTCAAAGAACTCTTTATCTTTTAATCCCCAACCGACAGACATTTGCTCCGTTCCTGCGTAATCATTTAAATTAAAGTAACGATCATATCCAAGCGCAGGATACATTACATCCCGATTCCAAAACGTTTTATCATTTGAATGGAAGACAGCAGAAGAATATCCGTATTTCTTTAATTGTTCTGGTGTCGCTGTGTATTCATTTGTTGCATGAGTAAAGAATACAGAACCACGATCTAGCGGATAAAGTGAGTTTTCAACGATAAATTCAGCATCAGAAGTTTTACCTTGTCCAGTTTGATGATAGAAGTTATCGAAATAGAAACTATCCTTAATAAATTCATTTAAAAATGGTGTAATTTCTTTTCCATTTATTTTTTCATTAATAACAAAGCTTTGTGTAGATTCCATTGAAATTAAAATTACATTTTTACCTTTTGCAGCTCCAAATAAGTTTTTATCAACTTGTTTGTCTTTTGAGTCTGTATAGTTTTTAATTTCAGAAAACCCATCCCCACTTGCAAATACACGCTCAGCTGAAGACTTGGATTGAAGCGTAATATCAAATAGATGATATGTGTATAAACCTAAATTCTTCACGACAGTTTGACGGTCAAATGAGCGTGAGAACATTTGTGGTTTATAAATAACTGATACAACAATTTGTAGTGCTAATAAAGCTGTTACACCGCTAAAGAAAGTTCGCTTCTCTGAGCGGGAAAGTGGTGTTTTGTCGCCAAATGATGGGAATTTACGCGAAATAAACATTAAAATAATTGCATCTGCAAATAAAAGTAATGTTTTGTACGTAAAGAGTTCTTTTATACTTGTCCCTAAATCAGCCATATTGTTTGTTTGGAATAAAACCGGGAAAGTAACGAAATCGTTATAGAACCCATAAAACATTGCGTTTCCAAATAAAATAAATGACAGTATAAAACTGATTCCAATTATAATTCGGTTTCGGTGCTTAGATGCAAGTAAAGCTAAGCCGAAAAATAAAAGTAACGCAGCTAGTGGATTGATAAAAAGCATGAATTCTTCAAAGAAATTATCAATTTTAATATCAAATGCTAGCTTGTACACAATATATGTTTTAATCCATAGTAAAACGACTGCAACGAGTGCAAATCGCAGTTTTGGAAACAGATGTTGTAGCATAATATACTCCTCTCCTAAAAAGCATGACAGTTCTTGAGAATCAGTTTGCTTAACGACTCATTTTATATATACGAACAGTCCTTTGTTATTATGATTATTATACTATGAGTATCATTATACGAAAATAAAAGAAGGTTGTGGGCTTTTTTATAATAATCGAGTAGAAAAAGAGTGGTGGGAGACAATAAAACAGAATTTCTATGTATGATAATTATCGTACGCAGAAAGAATCGCGTGATAATACGGAGGTTATAATGCGAAAATTATTATGTTTTATAGCATGCAGTAGTGTTGTACTTTTTACTTCACCGAGTGTGTCGGTAGCCCAATATGATCCACCTCTTATGGAAGATGCACTTTATTCTGTTTTATTTCCAAAAATAAATAAAGCAATTGAAAAACAATATGGAAGTTTGAAACCTTATCAATGTCCTAAAATTATTAGTTTAAAAAAAGTGTATAGCGGTACATATTTATTTCAAGCAAGTATTGAAGTGACAAAGTATGAACGTGTTGCTGGGAAAATTGCTCCACCATTTGAGAAGGTAACGATTACATTTAATAACGAAGAAGGCGAATGGGAAGTGACAAAGATTTCAGTAAAGCGCTTACCAAACGATACAAAATTAAACTGTAAAAAAACAATATAAAAAATTGTTTGACAAATAAAATGGTCCTTTGGTATTGTTAATAGCAACAATTAGATGTTTGAAAATTAAATAGACTTACCTCATCTACTCTCAAAGGTAGAGGCCGCGATAGGAAAGAGTAAGCTATGGGAGATTTAATGGAATCTGTGATCATAGGTTGAAAGGGACTATTGCCGAAATATAAGAATAACCATCTTATTCATATATTGGGACTGCATTGAATAAATGTAGTACTGTCATAAGATTTATTTTATGGAGAGCTATTTGGAGATGTTGATGCGGTTTCTTATTTTGAGGAGATAACAACTCGTTTATTTTTTCAATATATATTTTTCCTAATAAGAAACGCGTGTGAACATTGTTCCGCGCGTTTTTTGTCTATCTAAAAGCGTGCTGCAATGAATAGAAGATTGGGGTTATGAGTTTTAGAGGAAATAAGGGAGGAATTTAAATGTATTTACACGGCACAAGCCGAATTAATGGGCAAGGACACTTAGAAATTGGAGGGTGCGATACGACGCAGCTAGCAAAGCAATACGGAACACCACTTTATGTATACGATGAAGAGTCTATTCGAGGAAAATGCCGAGCGTTTCATCGTGCTTTTAAAGAAAGTGGTTTCTCTTATCAAGTAGCATATGCAAGCAAGGCGTTCTTGTGCATGGAGATGTGCCGATTAGCTCGTGAAGAGGATATGTCATTAGACGTTGTTTCTGGGGGAGAATTATATACTGCGCTCCAAGCAGGATTTCCGGCATCACGTATTCATTTTCATGGAAATAATAAAACAGAAGAAGAAATAGTGATGGCTCTTCAGGCGAATATCGGTTGTTTTGTCGTAGATAATTTCTTTGAATTAGAAGTTTTACACGATTTAGCGATGCAACATGGGAAATTTGTGAACATATTAATTCGTGTAACGCCTGGAGTAGAGGCGCACACACATGAATATATTACAACAGGTCAGGATGATTCGAAATTTGGATTTGGTGTTTCAAATGGTCAAGCAATGCAGGCAATTGGATTTGCTTTACAAAAATCCAATTATAATGTGCTAGGGATCCATTCACATATTGGATCGCAAATATTTGAAACAGCTGGTTTTGTTCGAGCAATTGAAGTTCTTCGCCAATTTTTAGAAGAAGTGAGAGAGCAAACAAACTATGTAGTAAAAGTGTTAAATGTAGGCGGGGGATTTGGAATACGTTACACAGAGTCAGATACACCATTAACTCTTGAGACATATGTGCGAGCTGTAACAAGTGCAGTGAGGGAACAATTTACTGTATGTGAATATCCATTGCCAGAAATATGGATTGAGCCAGGCCGTAGCATTGTAGGTGATGCTGGGACAACAATTTATACAGTTGGATCTGTGAAAGATATTCCTGGTATTCGGAAATATGTATCAGTCGATGGTGGAATGACAGATAATTTAAGACCTGCTTTATATAGTGCGCGTTATGAAGCGATGTTAGCGAATCGAGGGAATGATGAGAATGAGGAACTCGTTTCGATTGCCGGGAAATGCTGTGAGAGTGGAGACATGTTGATTTGGGATATTCATTTACCGAAAGTCGCTGCTTCTGATTTACTAGCAGTTTCCTGTACAGGAGCATACGGGTACTCGATGGCGAATAATTACAATCGGATTCGAAGACCAGCCGTTGTCTTTGCAAAAGGCGGAACATCGCAAGTAGTTGTGGAACGCGAAACATATGAAAATATTATTGGGAACGATCGCATACGTATTAAAGAGCTTGTCTAAATAGGAAAAGGAGTTGTTCGAATGGGCAATTCCTTTTTTATAAAATAAAATAATTAAAATATATCGGAAAACTAGGATTGAAAAAAATCAGAATTGTGATAAAATACAAATACAAAGCTTATCAAGAGAAGCGGAGGGAACTGGCCCGAAGAAGCTCGGCAACCTGCTTATAGAAAGCAAGGTGCTAAATCCAGCAAAATGGGATCCATTTTGAAAGATAAGGTAAAATATATTACCGAACAGTCTTTTCGAAATGGGAAAGATTTTTTTTATGAATAAAAAGGGGGGCTGTTCGCGTGAGTTTACGGGAACATTTTGATGAAGTATCCGAGAAGATTGAAGCGATGCTTGCTGATATGAAATATGGTTCAATTACAATTGTTGTGCAAGATGGAAAAGTAATTCAGTTAGAGAAAAGTGAAAAAGTACGTTTAAAGTGAAAAGCGCTGACTAGAAAAACTAGAGGCGGTTTTAACCTATTTTCATTAGGTTAAAACCGTCTTTTTGCTTTTACAGGGGGAAAAAACATGTTGACGTATGAAACGTGGGAAGAAAATGTTGTTTCGTTTTCGGAAGAAGATGAAACAAAAGGCGCGTTATCAGTATTAAATTGGGCTTATAAAGAATATAAAGATGAGGTTGTCTACGCATGTAGCTTTGGGGTGGAAGGTATGGTATTGCTGCACATTATAAACCAAGTAAATCCATCTGCTAAAGTTGTATTTTTGGATACAAATGTTCATTTTCAAGAAACGTATGAATTAATTCAAAAAGTGCGGGAACGATTTCCTTCATTGAATATTATAGAAAAACAGCCAGAACTTACACTTGATGAACAGGCGAAGTTGCATGGTGAAAAACTGTGGGAGAGCAATCCGAATCTTTGTTGTAAGATTAGAAAAATTTTACCTTTAGAAAAATCATTAGTCGTGGAAAAAGCATGGATATCGGGCTTAAGAAGGGAACAATCAGAAACACGTAAGCATACAAAGTTTATAAATCAAGATCATCGTTTTCAATCTATTAAAGTTTGTCCACTCATTCATTGGACGTGGAAAGAAGTTTGGCGATATGTATACAAACATAGCTTGCCGTATAACCCGTTGCATGATGTTGGCTATCCAAGTATTGGGTGTGAGAAATGTACGTTACCTGTAGGGGATGGTGGCGATTCAAGAGATGGTAGATGGGCTGGAAAAGTGAAAACTGAATGTGGTCTTCATTACCAATAAGATGAATCTTGAAATAAAGCTAAGAGAGGATATAGAAAAATGAGCATAGTAAACGAATTAGTAAACCGTATAGATGAGACATATGACGTATCACAAATTGAAAAAGAAATTAAATTAGACAATATTGCGTTAAGTGATTTAGAACTATTGGCGATAGGTGGATATAGCCCCCTTACTGGTTTTTTAGGGAAGGAAGATTATGATTCAGTTGTAGAAACGCTTCGTTTAGCAAATGGTAGTGTGTGGAGTATACCGATTACATTACCGGTAACAGAAAAAGTCGCAGAAAGCCTGAAGACTGGAGAGGAAGTAAAGCTTGTCAACAACGGAAATATATACGGTGTCATTCAAATAGAAGATATTTTTGTACCAGATAAAGAAAAAGAAGCGTTACTTGTATATAAAACAACGGATGAGGCTCATCCAGGAGTGAAAAAATTATATGAACGACCAAACGTTTACGTTGGAGGAACTATTATTCTAACAAAACGCTTTGAAAATAATCAATTTCCTTCTTATCATTTAGACCCAATTGAAACGAGGGAAGCATTTAAAAAACGTGGGTGGAAAACAGTGGTCGGATTTCAAACGAGAAACCCGGTACATCGTGCCCATGAGTATATTCAAAAATCTGCTCTTGAAATTGTAGATGGTCTCTTTTTAAATCCGCTCGTCGGAGAAACGAAATCGGATGATATTCCTGCTGATGTAAGAATGGAAAGCTATGAAGTACTTCTTCAAAACTATTATCCGAAAAATCGTGTCTTTTTAAGTGTATTTCCTGCTGCCATGCGTTACGCAGGACCAAGGGAAGCGATATTTCATGCGTTAGTAAGAAAGAATTTTGGATGTACCCACTTTATAGTAGGGCGTGATCATGCTGGAGTAGGAGATTATTACGGAACGTATGAAGCGCAAGAAATCTTCACAAATTTTACGATAGAAGAGTTAGGAATTACACCACTATTCTTTGAACATAGTTTTTACTGCACGAAATGTGAAGCGATGGCTTCAACGAAAACATGTCCGCACGGAAAAGAAGATCATGTTATTTTATCGGGTACGAAAGTAAGAGAATTATTAAGAAACGGTGAGATTCCGCCAAGTACATTTAGTCGTAAAGAAGTAGTGGAAGTGCTAATTAAAGGTTTGAAAAAAGAAGTAGTAACAGAATAGGGAGAGAACGAGATGGATACGAATATTACTTGGCACACAGCTTCGGTTTCAAAAGATGAGAGAAGAGTGAAGAATGGACATCATAGTTTTGTAATTTGGTTTACTGGTTTATCAGCTTCGGGTAAATCTACAGTAGCGAATGCGGTCGCTCGTAAACTTTTTGAAAAGAATATTGGAAATTATGTGTTGGATGGGGATAACATTCGCCACGGTTTAAATAAAGACTTAGGATTTTCTGAAAGTGATCGCATGGAAAATATAAGACGTATTGGCGAAGTGGCAAAGTTATTTGTAGATCAAGGAGCAGTTGTCCTTACAGCATTTATTTCACCATTTCGAGTAGACCGCAAACAAGTAAGAGATTTATTAGAGGCAGATGAATTTATTGAAATTTTTGTGAAGTGTCCGATTGAACAGTGTGAGAAACGTGATCCGAAAGGACTTTATAAAAAGGCAAGGAAAGGTGATATTAAGGATTTCACAGGTATTGATTCGCCTTATGAAGAGCCAGAGCAAGCGGAATTAATTGTAGAAACGCACAAATATTCTATTGAAGAATGTGCAGAACAAATCGTGAAGTACTTACAAGAGCGTAGTTTTATATAGGGGGATAAACAATGAGTTATGAAAAAGTATGGGCTAACAATGAAAAATTAAATCAGACCGAGAAAAATAAATTAGAAAAAGATGGCTTAGAAATTTTCAATGATATTCCTTACTATGCGGAAAATGGTTTCAAATCTATTCCGAAAGAAGAGTGGGATGCCTTTAAATGGGCAGGCTTGTATTTACAAAGACCGAAAGAAGCTGGTTATTTTATGATGCGGGTAAATATTCCGTCGGGGATTATTACAAATGCACAGGCAGAAGTACTTGCTTCTATCGCTGAAGATTATGGACGTGATGTAATAGATATTACGACGAGACAGGCGATTCAGTTTCACTGGTTAGAAATTCAGCAAATTCCAGATATTTTTAAAAGATTAGCAAGAGTTGGGTTATCTTCAGCGGGGGCTTGTGGTGATATAACGCGGAATATTACAGGTAATCCGCTTGCTGGCATTGATGCAAATGAACTATTCGATACAACGCATATTGTAAAAGAAGTATATGATTACTTCCAACATAATGAAGAGTTTTCTAACTTGCCACGCAAATTTAAAATGTCTATTAGTTCTAATATTTATAATTCAGCAAACGCAGAAATTAACTGTGTTGCATTTACGCCTGCAACGAAAGAAATAGATGGTGAGAAAAAAGTTGGTTTTCATATAAAAGTAGGTGGAGGATTATCAGCTCGACCGTATTTAGCTGATGAATTAGATGTATTCGTTTTACCAGAAGAAGTGAAGGCGGTGGCGATTGCAATTGCTACTATATTCCGTGATTTTGGATATCGTGAAAAACGTCATTTAGCTCGGTTGAAATTTCTTGTTGCGGACTGGGGAGCAGAGAAATTTAAAGAGAAACTAATAGAGTATACAGGGCCTTTACAAAGTAAAGGGGAAAGTGCACTCAAAGGATGGAATGCAGGCTATTTTTATGGTGTTCAAGACCAAAAACAAAAGGGATTAAAATATGTAGGTTTTAATGTACCGGTAGGTCGTTTACATGCAGAAGAAATGTTTGAGATTGCAAGAATTGCAAAGCGATATGGAAATGGACAAATTCGTACATGTAACTCGCAAAACTTCATTATTCCGAACGTTCCTCCGGAAAATGTAAAAGGATTACTTAGTGAACCGCTGTTTGAAGCGATATCTGCTAGCCCGAAATCATTTATTGGTTATGCGGTTTCATGTACCGGTATTGAATATTGTAATCTTGCACTAGTAGAAACGAAAGAAAGATTAAGAAAAATTGCAGAATACTTAGATACACAAATTGCACTCGATGTTCCAGTTCGAATTCATATGGTAGGCTGCCCGAATTCATGTGGTCAACGTCAAATTGCTGACATTGGGTTACAAGGGGTGAAAATGAAAACGAAGGAAAAAGGCATTGTTGAAGCGTTTGAAATATACGTAGGTGGAACATTGTTAGATGGCGGTGCCTACAATCAAAAGTTAAAAGGAAAAATAGATGGCGAGGATCTACCTGATGTACTCGCATCATTTATAAGTTATTTCAAAGAGAACAAATTACCAGCCGAAACATTTTATGATTTTGTAGGTCGTGTTGGTATAGAGACATTACAAATAGCGTTAAATAACGTGTTAGAAGAAGTAATAGCGTCTTAGGAGGGGCAATATGGATTTATATCGATTTGAAGCGGTATTAGTGAGTAGCATTGTTCCAATTGTTGTTGTTGCTGAAAGTGAAGAACAGGCATTTAAGATGGCGGAGATGGAGCTTGAAAAACATTTTTTACCGTTACCAGAGGTAAAGGAGATTGCTTTATTTGAAAAAAAGAAGATTCGAAAAAGCGCGGCCTTTGTTATTCATGAGTAAGGAACATTGAAATATGAAGAAATGAAAACTTCCATTCATATATAAGGATGGAAGTTTCACTTTAATAGTAGAAATGAGGAGAGATGATGGGGAAGGTTTATATTGTTGGAGCGGGTCCTGGTGATCCAGATTTAATTACTGTTAAAGGATTGAAATGTATTGAGAAGGCAGATGTTATTTTATACGACCGTCTTGTGAATAAAGAGCTGCTTTCACACGCAAAGCCTGACGCGGATTTGATTTATTGCGGGAAACTCCCGAATTATCACACGATGAAGCAAGAAACAATTAATATATTTCTTATTAAGTATGCGAAAAAAGGAAAAGTTGTAACAAGGCTTAAGGGCGGCGATCCATTTGTGTTTGGTAGAGGGGGAGAAGAAGCCGAAGCATTAGCAAAGCAAGGTGTACCATTTGAAATCGTCCCAGGTATTTCGTCTGGAATAGCCGCACCTGCTTATGCTGGTATTCCAGTGACGCACCGTGATGCAAGTGCAAGTTTTGCTATTGTGACTGGGCATAGGAAAGAAGGTGCTGAAGAAGAAGTGAAATGGGAAAGTTTAGCGAAAGGTGTAGAGACTTTAGCGGTATATATGGGGGTTAGTAATTTGCTCTACATATGTGAGCAACTTATGAAGCATGGAAAAGATAAAAGTACGCCAGCTGCTATTATTGAGCAGGGGACGACGTCTATGCAGCGCACAGTTGTTGGAACGTTAGGGACAATTGTAGATGTTGCGAAAAAAGAGCAAATTCAAAATCCGAGCATGATTGTAATTGGAGAAGTTGTCCGTTTTAGAGAAAAAATTCATTGGTTTGAGAAGCAGACAGAAAATGCTTATCAAGTAAGTGGAGTGTTGTAAAATGAAAGCCGTTTTATATATATGTCATGGAAGTCGTTTGAAGACAGCGAAAGAAGAGGCGATTCAATTTATTACATCGTGTATGAGCCGTATAGAAGCGACTATTCAAGAAGTTTGTTTTTTAGAGTTAGCGAATCCTTCTATTGAAGATGGTTTTCGTACATGTGTGAAGCGTGGGGCCACAGAGATTATTGCTATCCCTGTTTTTTTATTAGCGGCAGGTCATGTGAAGAAAGATATTCCGTTTGAATTGGTAAAGCTCAAGAATCAATATCCAAATGTTAAAGTGACGTATGGTAATCCGTTTGGTGTATCAGAAACACTTGTTAAATCGGTGTATAGCGGAAGTGGCATCGAACAGGAAGATAAAAATGAAGTGACGTTACTTCTCGTTGCAAGAGGGAGTGGTGATCCTGAAGTATTAAGAGATATAAACTGGATTGCTTCTTTATTTCAAACAAAAGAGAAGGTTAAAAAAGTAGAAGTTTGTTATTTAGCGGCTGCAGATCCAAAATTTGAGGAGAAGTTAAAGGAAGTTGTAGAACGAAAAGAAAAGAACATCGTTGTACTGCCTTACTTGTTATTTACAGGTTTACTTATGAAACATATTGAGAAAGAAGTGCGCCAATATGAATTGGAAGAGATAAAAATCAGTCCATATTTAGGGAAGAATGAAGCGTTTCAAGATATGTTAATTCAGAAAACGACGGAGTTATTGAAAGAAGATCAGTATGTATCCACTTACAGTGCGAGTTAATGAGAAACGCGTTGTTGTTATTGGCGGGGGAAAAGTTGCAGGATTTAAAATTATTCCTTTACTCAAACAGGGTGCGAATATAGTTGTGATAAGTCCAGAATTAGATGCGAATTTAGTAAAACTTGTGGAAGAAAAGAAAATTCGTTGGTATCAAAGAGAATATGAAAAAAGTGATATTAAAAGTGCTTTTTTAGTTGTTGCAGCAAGTAGTGATTCAATATTAAATGAACAAGTTGCTGAAGATGCCGCTGAGAATCAATTAGTAAATGTTATTACAAATCCGGAAAGTGGTAATGTTCATTTTCCGGCAGCGATTCATCGTGGTTTACTTAATATAGCAGTTTCTACTGGGGGAGCGAGCCCGAAGCTCGCAAAAAAAATTCGAGATGATATTGCAAATAAATATGATGAGACATATGAATCGTATTTAGATTTTTTATATGAAGTAAGGTTGAAGTTAAAAGATTTACAGTTAGAAAAGAGGGAACGAAATATATTGCTCCAAGAAGTGTTGAAATCAGTATATGTGCAAAACGAGGGGAAAAGAGAAAGTTTTTTACGAGAATTAGAGGAAAAGATTTTAAAATAATAAAAGATAAAGTGCGCTTTACAAATATAAAAATATAATTTATAATCACAAGTAACTTCAATAGATGAAATCGATGAGCAAGAAGAGTACGTATATTTGATGCGTTCAGAGAGCCGGGGTTAGGTGGGAGCCCGGTACGATAAAATATACAGAATGGGCTTGCGAGAGGTATGTTGAACATTGTAGTAGGCAACCCGGGTTCCGCCGTTAAAAGGATAGAGTATCGGAATTATTCCTGTACTTGAACAAGTGGGATTTATCAATCCAATTGAGGTGGTACCACGGTATTTACATTACATATATCGTCCTCTACATGCATATTTGCGTGTAGGGGACTTTTTTATTTTCTAAAGGAGGTGTGCGAGTATGAAATGAAAGTGTATAATTAACAAAAGTTTAAATATTCAGAAAAGGAGATTTTATGATGAAAGAAACACAGCAATGGACGTCGAAAATAGGCTTTGTACTCGCAGCAGCCGGAGCCGCAGTAGGTCTTGGTGCGATATGGAAATTTCCATATGTTGCAGGTAATGGCGGGGGAGGCGCATTCTTCCTTGTATTTTTACTATTAACTTTATTTATAGGTATGCCTCTTCTAATAGCGGAGTTTGTTATTGGACGTAGCACGCAAAAAGAGGCGGTTACAGCTTATAAAGTACTAGTGCCAAATAGCAAATTATATCCTTGGATTGGTCGTATGGGAGTTGTTACTTGTTTTAGTGTACTATCTTTTTATAGTGTTGTAGGTGGATGGATTTTACTTTATTTATATTATAGTGTGACAGGAAGTTTCTGGAATGGAGTAGCTGATTATGGACAATTGTTCGGTGAAACGATTTCCAATCCATTAAGTGCGATTGGAGCGCAATTTATCTTTATGCTTTGTACGATTTTTGTTGTAAGTAAAGGTGTAGAGAAAGGTATAGAAAAGGCAAGTAAGTACATGATGCCGCTATTATTTATTTTATTTATTGCGATTATTGTTCGTGCGTTAACACTCGATGGTGCTTTTGCTGGAGTAGAGTTCTTCTTAAAGCCAGATTTTTCAAAGCTTACAGCAGATACGATTTTATATGCGATGGGACAATCTTTCTTCTCGCTAACAGTAGGTGCCTCAGTAATGGTAACGTATAGTTCGTATTTAAAGAAAGAGGAACATTTAGCGAAATCAGCAACATCTATTGTAAGTTTAACTGTTTTTGTTACAGTACTTGCAGGATTAGCGATTTTCCCGGCGATTTTCGCATTAGGAGTTAAACCGACTGAAGGACCAGGATTACTGTTTATCGTCCTTCCAGCAGTATTTGCAAAAATACCATTTGGTCAATTTTTCTTTATTATGTTTTTAATTTTATTCTTCTTTGCGACTTTAACATCAGCAATTTCAATGCTTGAAATAGTAGTAGCATCTGTTGCGAAAGGTAATGAGAAGAAGCGTCCATCAGCATCATTATTAATTGGTATTCTTATTTTTGCAGTCGGTATTCCATCAGCGTTATCATTTGGGATTATGAGTGACGTGAAAATATTTGGGAAAACATTCTTTGATTTAGTCGACTTTTCAGTAAGTAACGTATTGCTACCGTTAGGGGTACTAGCTATTTCATTATTTGTACCAAATAAAATGAGTAAAGAATTGTTGATGAAAGAATTAGAAGTGACGGAAACGAAAGGGGAAACGTTATTTAACATTTGGTTCTTCTTACTTCGTTATGTTATTCCGATAACTGTAATAATTGTATTTTTAAATGCGATAGGTGTATTTAAAATGTTTGCATAAAAAAAGGCGGGGAGCTCCCGTCTTTTTTATGTTGTTGAATGTAATAGATGATTATATGCTTTATAGGCTGTGGTGACTGCGAGGAATGAACCGATTAAAAATAAAACTGAGCCGCCAAATGTAAATATCCGGCTGATATATGTCGCTCTAGCTTCTTCTATTTTTTGTTGTAATTGCGTATTCATATGGATCACCTCGTAAACTAGAGGCATTTAGTTATAGTCTATGTAGAATGCCTATATTGTGTGAAGTATAAATAAAAAAACCTCGGTAGGCACCGAGGTTTTTTATAATCCGATATAAGGAGATGGGTCAACTGCGTTTGTCTTGCCGACATTCCATTCTCCAAGATGGAGTTCGAAGTGTAAATGTTGTCCGTATGATTGGCCCGTATTCCCCATAAATCCAAGCTGATCGCCTTGTTTTACAGTTTGTCCATTCGATACAGAACGGCTATTCATATGAGCATATACTGTCGTATATGTTTTTCCGTTTATACGGTGAGATAAATACACTACGTTTCCGTAACTAGATGATAATTCTGAGCGAATAACAACGCCATCTGCAGCAGCGATAATTGGAACCGTTCCCGAAGCAGCGATGTCAATTCCTTTATGGTTATCTAAAGAACGTACACCAAATCCGGAAGTTTTTGATCCGGCTGCTGGTTTGATAAAGCCACCGATATTTGTATCATGTGGTGTTGGGGCTGCTTGAGCTTTTTGAGCAGATTTAGTAGCTTGTTGCTTGCGAGCCTCTTCTGCCTGGCGAGCTTCTTCCGCTTTACGAGCTTCTTCGGCACGTTTTTCTTCTTCAATTGCTCTTTGAACAGCTTGACGTTGATTTTCTAAAATGCCTTTGGATTCTTCTAATCCTTCAATCTCTGAATCTACTTTTGCTACTTTCGTATGTAGATCGTTAATAAGGGTTTGTTGCTGTTGTTGGTTATTTTGTAATTCTTGCTGTTTTTGTTCTAGTTTTTGTTCAGATTCTTTCAGTTGTTGTTCTTTTTTCTCAACAGCTTCTTTTTCTGTTGTTACAGCATTTTGATCAGATGTTTGTTTTTTTACAATATCTGTATCGTTGTTTAATATTAAACTTACGGAGTACATATTATCAACAAGATCAGCAATGTTTGTAGAGTTTGTTAATACTTCTGTAATGATATTTGTACGCGGTTTTTCTTGCATAGATTGTAATCGTTGTTTAATAACTTCCTGACGTGTATCTATGTTTGTTTGTAATTGTTCTATATGTTTCTTTTTATCAGTAATTACTTGTTGCGTTTTGCTAATTTCCTTTTTTGTATCGTTTAATTCAGCCTCATTTTTATTAATAGAAGTAGTTAATTCATCGATTTTCTTCTGTAATTCTTGAATTTCTTTTTCTATTTGTTCTTTCTCGACTGATTTATTTTGTAAGTCACTTTGTTTGCCTTCTAATTCAGATTGAATATTAGATAATTTATCTTGATTCGTTTCAGCGTATACGGGTGAAAGTAACGGGGAAGCAAAAATCGTTCCTGCTGCTAAAACACTAAACGCTGCAAATTTCTTTTTCATTGTTGTCTGACTCCTTTCCCTATGAATGTTATATATCATAAGAAGAAGGGTGTCTATCGTTGTAATCATAATGTAAAGAAAAATTTATAAAATTGCTAAGTTTTGTCGGAATTTATCATTTTTCAACTGTAATTGTCATAGTGCTTACATTTTATTCATATGTGTAACAAAGGTATATTTTGGGATTTATCTGTAAAATAAAGGAGGAAAGTAATCGTTTTTATGAGATGAGATATTGCTTGGAAAGCTAATAAAACACTAGTGAGGAATCGTTCTCATGTTAGGTTTTCTGACATGGGTCTGCTTTTTGTCAAGAAAATTATTTGTGTTCGGGCAAAGTTATTTTGTTGTCAGATTTAAATTTTTGATTTATGATTTTTAACAGGGACAAAATGTAGTGAATTGTCGAATAATATGTAATACTCTTAATTTCAAGTTTTATAGAGATAGAATGAGAGATAGAGTGACACATCGAAGAGGGGGTTACAACAAATATGAAAAGAATAGGACTTGCATGGCAAATATTAATAGGACTTGCACTTGGTATTGCGGTTGGGGCGATTTTCTTTGATAATCCAGCTGTTGTGAAGTACTTACAACCAATTGGTGATATTTTCATCCGATTAATTAAAATGATCGTTGTACCGATTGTTGTAGCAAGCATTGTTGTTGGGGTTGCTGGTGTTGGCGATGTTAAAAAACTAGGTCGACTAGGCGGAAAAACAATTATTTACTTTGAAATTATTACAACAATTGCAATTATTGTTGGTCTATTAATAGCGAATATTTTCCAACCAGGAAAAGGCGTAAATATGGAGCAGTTAACAAAGACAGATATTTCGAAATATACACATACGACAGAGCAAGTACAAAGTCATTCATTTGCAGATACATTTGTAAATATTGTTCCAACGAACATTATGAAGTCATTAGCTGACGGAGATATGCTTGCTATTATCTTCTTCTCTGTACTATTTGGTTTAGGTGTAGCGGCAATTGGTGAAAGAGGAAGACCAGTTCTTCAATTTTTCCAAGGTGTAGCTGACGCAATGTTTTACGTAACAAACCAAGTTATGAAATTTGCACCATTTGGTGTGTTTGCACTAATTGGTGTTACAGTTTCTACATTTGGTCTTGCTTCATTAATTCCATTAGGGAAATTACTAATTGTCGTATATGGAGCAATGATTTTCTTCGTAGTAGTTGTCTTAGGACTTACAGCGAAAATATTTGGAATTAATATTTTCCAATTCTTTAAGATTTTAAAAGACGAGCTGATTTTAGCGTATTCTACAGCAAGCTCAGAAACAGTTTTACCAAAAATCATGGAGAAAATGGAGAAATTCGGTTGTCCGAAAGCAATTACATCTTTCGTTATTCCGACAGGTTATTCATTTAACTTAGATGGATCAACTTTATATCAAGCAATTGCGGCTATTTTCTTAGCGCAAATGTACGGTATTGATTTATCTATTACACAACAAATTACATTATTGCTTGTATTAATGGTTACATCAAAAGGTATCGCAGGTGTACCGGGCGTATCATTCGTTGTATTATTAGCGACACTTGGTACAGTAGGTATTCCACCTGAAGGCTTAGCGTTCATTGCTGGTATTGACCGTATTTTAGATATGGCTCGTACAGCAGTTAACGTTGTAGGAAACTCTTTAGCAGCTGTAGTTATGTCTAAGTGGGAAGGTCAATATGACGCTGAAAAAGGACAAGCTTATTTAAAAGAGATTTCTGAAAAGGGTCAAGCGGCTTAATTATAATATGAACAAGCTCTCACATAATATGTGGGAGCTTTTCTGTATATAGAAGAGGAGCAGACATAATGAAACGTAAATATGGTGACGGTTCTTCGTGGAAGAGGCTAATAGAGAAGGGTTATACGGTTAAGCAAGTGGAAGAGGGGATGCTCGGAATACTGGATATAAAAAAGGTGAGGAAGCCTAGTTGTAAAGAATATGATGGTGAAGAACTTTGTATTGCAGCGGATCAGTATATGTGGATTCAATATTTCATAGACGGGAAAAACTTTGCGATTACCGCTATGTTAGATGATCAGAAAAAATTAGTGCAATATTATATCGATGTGGCGAAAGAATATAAAATAGACGATCGTGGTTTACCTTATTTTGATGATTTATATTTAGATGTAGTATTATTATCTAGCGGTAAGGTGTATGTATTAGATGAAGAGGAGCTAGAGGATGCTTATAAAAGTGGCGATGTCACGAAGGAAGAGTATGAGTTAGCTTGGTACACTACGAAATGGATATTAGCTGCAATAAAAAATAGTGAATTTTATTGGATTTCAATATTAGAAGAAGAAATCGAAAAGTTAAAATGATTGTTGTATTCACATTTTTGTATAATTACCAAAAAAATCTATACAAAAAACAATTGACTTTTGTTTTGTAAGCGAGTAAAGTTAGGAAAGAAATTATTATTAAAAAATAAATATGAAACCTTCTTATAAAGAGAGGCGGAGGGACTGGCCCTACGATGCCTCGGCAGCGGACTCGATTTCAGAGTGCTGTGCCAAATCCAGCAAGCGTGTGCTTGAAAGATGAGAAGAGCGTTTCTTATAGATGTATAAGACCTCTTCTCATTGGAAGAGGTCTTTTGTTATTCATTAGAAAAAGGTTGAAACTAGGGAGAGATGGTACTTTGAAAGAAACGAGAGGAAATGGTTTAGCTTTATTACCACTTGGGATATTTTTGGCGCTATTTATTGGTTCTGGAATTATTACAGGTGATTTCTATAAATTGCCGATACTTGTAGCGATTTCAATTGCTGTAGGAGTCGCTTTAGTGATGAATCGTAAAGAAAGTTTTAATGTGAAAGTCGAGCGGTTCGCTAAAGGTGCAGGAAATCCGGATATTATGATTATGGTATTAATTTTTGTGCTTGCAGGTGCATTTTCTGAAACTGCTAAAGGAATGGGCGGAGTAGACTCAACTGTTAATTTAGCGTTAACTATTTTACCGCCAGGATTTATCATAGCTGGAATCTTTGTTATTGCTGCGTTTATTTCATTAGCGATGGGAACTTCAATGGGAACAATTGCAGCATTAGCACCGATTGCTGTAGGTATTAGTGGTCAAACTGATATCTCAATTGCGCTTGCGATGGCTACTGTTGTTGGCGGAGCGATGTTTGGTGATAATTTATCATTTATTTCAGATACAACAATCGCAGCTGTTCGTTCACAAGGAACAGAAATGAAAGATAAGTTTAAAACGAACTTTTTAATTGTATTACCAGCAGCTATTATCACAATTGTATTATTAGTAATAGTTACTTCAGGAAGTGATACGCAGGTTAAAGCGCATAGCTTTGATTGGATAAAGATTTTACCGTATGCAGGAGTACTTATTACAGCGCTACTTGGCTGGAATGTACTTATTGTATTAACTGGTGGAACTGTACTATCTGGTGTTATCGGTCTTATAGATGGAAGTTACACGTTAGAAAGTTTCTTTAAAAGTGTAACGACTGGAATGGGCGGTATGATGGAGTTAGTATTACTTGCTATATTAATTGGCGGTATGGTTGAATTAATCCAATATAATGGTGGTATTCAATATTTAATGAATGTATTAACACGTAATATTCGTTCGAAAAAAGGAGCGGAATTTGGTATTGCTGGTTTAGTGAGTATGACAAATATGTGTACAGCGAATAATACGATTTCAATTATCTTTACAGGCCCGCTTGCAAAAAATATTGCAGATCAATATGAAATAGACCCTCGTAAATCAGCGAGTGTATTAGATCTTTTCTCATGTTGTGTGCAAGGATTAATTCCGTACGGTGCCCAAATGTTAACGGCAGCAGGATTTGCAGCGTTATCTCCGGTTGAATTGTTACCATATGCATTTTATCCAATCTTAGTTGGAGTATGTGGGATTGTTTCTATTTTAATTGGGTTTCCAAGGTTTTCGAAAGTAGCTGAGAAAAAAAAGTATCATAAAACAGCTTAATTTAATATGAATGTTAGTAATTAAAAAAACGTGCAGAGAATAGACTCTGCACGTTTTTTTGCGTAAAGGGCTGAATATGACTCGGTCTTAAGTCTGAGTTAAAAACGGTTCTTAAGCTCGTTATGGAAAGATGAAAAAATAGTTAAGATAAGAGTATCAAATCGAAGGGAGGCAAGCACAAGATGAAACAATTTCTAGCGTTTATCGCAGCCGGTATTTTGGCTTTAATTGCTCTTGGTAGTCTTGCTGGTATTGTAGGGTTCGCAATCGGAGCAGGAGTTGTATATTGGAGCTATAAATCATTTGTGCGAGCTAAATCATTTTTTGGAAAGTTAGCTTGGGGTATTGTTGGTTTAATCGGTTTATCCATTGCACTTTCTCATTCGCCAGCATTAATCGGTATCGCTGCTTTAGTGGTTTTATATTACGGATACCGTGAGTGGAAAAAAGAAAAAGATGTAGTTGTTGAATCTGCTCCAGAAAGTTCTAAACCATATAGCAACTTTGAAGATGAGTGGAACAAATTAATGAAAAATTAAAACAATAAATCAAATTATAAATAAAGTAGAAGAGAGGAAGATTTATAATGAAACAATCTTTATTCGGACGTGTACGCGATGCAATTTTAGCTGATTTTCATAACGTGTTAGATGAGAAGGAAAGAAAAAATCCAATTGCGATGTTAAACCAATATTTACGTGATAGTGAGCGCGAAATAACAAAAATTGAGAAGTTAATTGAGCGTCATAAAACATTAAAATCTAACTTTGCTCGTGAGCTTGAGCAAGCGCGTTATTTCGTTAATAAAAGATCAAAGCAAGCTATCATTGCTCAAGAAGCAGGCGAATTACAATTGCATGAACGTGCTTTAGAAGAGGTAGCTTATTATGAAGGGCAAGTAACTCGATTAGAAGAAATGTATGCAGGTGTTGTAGAGCAAATTGATGAGTTAGAGCGTCGTCTTTCTGAAATGAAAAATAAGTTAAAAGAAATGCACGCAAAGCGTATGGAACTAATGGCACGTGAAAATATGGCACATGCAAATCGTCGTATGAATACTGCGATGCATAAAATGGATGAAAATAATCCGTTCTTACGATTTGAAGAAATTGAAGATCACATTCGTGACTTAGAAACTCGTATGAATGAAGAGCATGAGCGTGACACATTTGATATGAAAATTGCAAAACTTGAGCGTGAAATGAAAGAAAAGAATGATATATCGTTAACGAAAGAGTTAACAAAATAATAGTAGTATATTATAAAACAGGCTTATGATATAGTGATAGGAGAAAAGGTGTTGGAAAGCAATGCCTTTTCTTCTATGTATATGTGACAAGAAGGGGGGAGCTGAAATGAAGAAACATTTTTCAAAGACACAATTAATGGGAATGCTCCTCATCATATTTGGATTCGGTCTTTTTCTTGATATGATACTTGGACATTTTGAACCAGGTGGTCTCATTTTTGCATTTATTATGCTTATGTTTGGAAGGCATTATCGTAAAAAGAATCGTTATGTACGGGGAAATGTATTTTTATTTGTTGGTGGTATCGTATTTTTATTTTTCTTATTTTCATCAGCAGCATTTGTTCTTGTCGTATTTGCTTGTTTAGCTTTAATTGGTTATCAATTGATTCAACAAGGACATCAGCAAAAAGCAATGAAGGTTGAAATTAAAGAAAAAGGGATTATAGACGAAGAGAAGCAAATATATCGTACAGAACCATATTTGAAAAATATGTTTGTAGGCAATGTAAGAATGATGGATCATATTTATGAACTTGAGGATATTAATGTTCAATATGGTGCTTGTGATGTGGAAATAGATTTAACAACTGCTATGATTCCAGAAGGGGAAACGGTAATTGTTATTCGGGGTGTCGTTGGTAATATTCGTTTATATGTGCCGTATGATATTGAATTGTCTCTAAATCATTCTGTTATTGTCGGACGTGTGCTCTTGCCAGGTCATGAGGAGACAGGGTTTAACCGCAATGTTACATTTAGAACAGAGCAGTATAAAGAGGCTCCTCGTCGTATAAAAATTATTTCTTCGCTTGTCGTAGGCGATACGGAAGTGAGGAAAGTATAATGAAGAAACAAAAAAATATTTCGTGGATGTATATTCGTTATTCTATGTTGTCCTCAGTTAGTATCGCACTCATTTGTACAATTGTATATGTATGGAAAAGCGAGCAACAAGTATATGATTTATTATGGAAGGAATCCATCGCTTCTGTTCCAATTGGCTTGTTTATTATGACTACAAGTTTACTTATCGGAGGAATTGTAGGATATGCAATCGGTTACTATATAGAGCAGCGTATACAAGGATTAAATACGTTTCTATTTGAAGTAGAGCGAGGGAATTTTCCGAGTGATGTTTCGTTTACTGCAGATGATGAATTTCATGAAGTGGAACGAAAAGTAATCGTTCTGGCTCGCCGATTAGAGGAGCAAGCTGGACTCTTTCAAAAAGTAACGAATGAACGAGCTCATTGGAATGAAGAGATGAGACAAGAAGCAATTTCTCAAGAAAGGCATCGATTGGCGAGGGAGCTGCATGATTCTGTCAGTCAGCAGCTTTTTGCAATGTCGATGATGATGTCGGCTATTAATGAACAAGTAGCTGAATTTCCAGAAACGACGAAAAAGCAGTTGCAACTCGTTGAAAATATGGTCGTAAATGCACAATCAGAAATGAGAGCATTACTTCTTCATTTACGCCCAGTACAGTTAGAAGGTAAAAAACTAACAGAGGGTATAGAAGAATTATTAACAGAACTGTCTAGAAAGCAACATATGAAAATTGAATGGTTAATTGAACCGATTCAATTAAAAAAAGGTGTAGAAGATCACTTATTCCGTATTGTGCAAGAGGCGCTGTCTAATACTTTACGGCATGCGAAGGCAAAGAAAACGGAAGTGCGCCTTCGAAAAATTGATCAATATGCGATTTTAAAAATCATTGATGACGGCGTTGGTTTTAAAGTAGGGGTTAATAAGGCTGGTTCATATGGTCTAAGATCGATGCAAGAGCGTGTTCATGAAATTGGTGGTACATTAAAAGTGCTTAGTTTTCCAAATAAAGGTACACAGATAGAAGTGAAAGTACCCATTATGATTGAGAGAGGGGGAGAATCATGATAAAAGTATTACTAGTGGATGATCATGAAATGGTTCGAATGGGTGTATCTGCATATTTATCAACGCAGCCAGATATTGAAGTAGTTGGAGAAGCTGAAAATGGAAGAAAAGGTTCAGAGTTAGCTTTGCAATTAAGACCGGATATTATTTTGATGGACCTTGTCATGGACGAGATGGATGGTGTCGAAGCAACACGTGCTATTATTCAAGAATGGCCAGAAGCAAAAATTGTAGTTGTAACAAGTTTTTTAGATGACGAAAAATTGTATCCTGTTATTGAGGCTGGGGCGACCAGTTACTTGTTAAAAACATCAAGAGCAAGTGATATTGCAGATGCTGTACGAGCTACTTATGATGGAGAAACAGTATTAGAGCCGAAAGTTACCGGGAAAATGATGTCCCGTATGCGTCAAAAGAAAGAGCAACCTTTGCATGAGGAGTTAACAGAAAGAGAGTCAGAAATTTTGTTATTAATTGCAGAGGGGAAAAGTAATCAAGAGATTGCAGATGAGTTGTTTATTGCGCTCAAAACAGTAAAGACACATGTGAGTAATATATTGAATAAGCTAAATGTAAGTGATCGGACACAGGCGGTTATTTATGCGTTTAGACATCAATTGACGAAATGATACAGTGAAACTTTAATCAGTGGGGAGCTATCCTCACTGATTATTAATTTGCACCGAATCTTATTATTGACGTCAATATATGTAAGCGTTATCATTAGGTTGTTAACAGTACATACAAAGGGGAGAATGTATATGTTAGTTCAAACTATATTTGGCATGGATAAGTCTAAAAAATTAGGGGATTATGTGAACGTATTACAAGCGCTTTGTGAACAATATAATGTTGAAACAGATAAAATTGCAATTATTGAGGCGACAGAAGAGTACTATTTATTTTTAATAAAGCAAGAAGATTGCTACGATGTTGTCAAAGTAGAAACAGTGGATACAAATATCGATTATTATACGAGAGCGTATAAAATAAGTAGTTTTAATCATACTGCTTCTCAAATGTAAAAAACTCCCTTTTGGGAGTTTTTTAGGATGCTTTTACTTCATGAGATTCGGTTAGCAAGGGGACTTTTTTCGCACCACTTAGCTTAGCGATTGTAAGGCCGATAAGAGATCCAGCTAATGCAGGTACTAGCCAGCCTATTCCTTCATTATATAAAGGGATAAATTCAAAATATGATGTGATAAATGAAACGGAAATACCACCTTGTTTTAATCCATCAAATACGCTTACGATTGCTGCTCCAATCAAAGCGCCTACATAAACGGAGCGATATCCACCGAAGTATTTATGAAGTAATGATAGTAGTACGAGTACAATCGCAATTGGATACACAACAAGTAGAATTGGAACAGAGATGGCAATGATTTTTGTTAAACCTAAGTTGGCAACTAGTAACCCTAAAGCACAAATGATACTTGCGAACATTTTGTATGAAAATGTAGTTAATAACGTTGAAAAATATTGGCTGCATGCAGATACGAGTCCAACACATGTCGTTAGGCAAGCGAGTGTAACGATAAGAGATAATAGAAGCAAACCGTACGGACCGAATAATTGTTGTACGATAACAGTAAGTAACTGTCCACCATTTTTTGCATATCCGAGAGAGACGCTAGTTGCCCCGAGCCAGCCGAGTGCACCATATACAAGTACGAGCCCTGTAGCGGCAATAAGCCCTGCTTTTGCTGTGGCGATGGCAATGGACTTACGATTATTCACACCTTTAGAGCGAATTGCATTTACAACGATAATTCCGAATGCAAGTGCTGAAATGGTGTCCATTGTTAAGTAGCCTTCCATAAATCCTTTGAAGATTGGAGAAGTTTGATACTCTTGCATTGCTGGTCCTGATTGCCCAAGTGGTGTGAATACACTTTTAACAAACAATAAGAAAATTGAGAGTAATAAAATAGGTGTTAATATATTTCCAATACGATCAACAAGTTTAGATGGATTCAAACTCAGCCAAAATACGATAGTAAAGAAGATGATTGTATATACAAATAGCACTAGGCTGCTAGAGCGGATTGTTTCTGGTAAGAAAGAACTAACACCCATTTCATAAGCGACATTTGCAACACGTGGGATGCCCATGGATGGACCGATGGCAATATATACAACTACCGTAAAGAAAATTCCGAATAATGGATGAACATGACTTGCAAGTTGCTGCATTCCATTTCCTGATAGAGAAATTGCGATAACAGTAAGTAGTGGTAAGCCAACTCCTGTTAGTAAAAATCCAATCATTGCTGGCCAAAAGTTTTCACCTGCGTTTTGCCCAAGCATGGGAGGGAAAATTAAATTACCTGCCCCAAAAAATAAAGAAAATAGCATAAGACCCGTGAAAAAAATATGTTTTTTTGATACAGTGTTCATTGTTTTTCCTCCTTTTTCATTCATTCATTTGTAAGAACACAAAAAAACTCGTCCCTAAAGAAAGGGACGAGTTATATTTACCCGCGATACCACCCTAATTTACACATGTAGAAATAAATCTATATGTATACGGCTTTGCAACGTACAACATGATACGTGTTCCTTGTAACGGGGGACGGCCGGTAAGAACTTACTGTAACATTCGGTTCTACTTCTCGGAGATGATTTTCGGTTACGCACTGAACGTTGGCTTTCAGCAAATCGCCAACTCTCTGGGGAACAGTTCTATAACGTACTCGTTCTCGTCAATGAATTTTTATTCAAGTATTCTGACAGTATTGTTGCATGTTTTTTTTAGAAAGTCAATATGTTTTTTGGAAGATATATTTATATACGAAAATATCGAAAGTGATATTCGTTGTTGTAAAGGGAATGATGAATTGTAAAATGGGAGTAAAAATTTGCGGAGAATTGTAAAATTTATAGAGAAAATTGATATTTATAGGAGTGAAGAAGGGATTGTTTGAATTTATAGAGAATAATACAACAATCCACTTGCTGGAAAGAACAAACCAAAAGAGGTGACTGAAATGCTTGCGATGGGAGTATTATTTGGCATTATTGCTATAATTGGTTTTATGTGGTTATATTATTCGCGTTCGTTTAAACAAGCAGAAGTTTTACTCTTTCAAAAAGGTAGTTTGTTGACAAATCAGTCTAGATATTTAGTATGTCCGAAGTGTGGAAGTGCACAGGCTAGAAGTGGAGGATATCAAGAGTGTTGCAAAATTAGATTATGAAAGAAAGGAAGCCTCACATTATTTTGTGAGGCTTCCTTCCTTACAACTTCATCGCGCTCCAAATTGTCCATCGATCTCTTTCAATAACAGGAGAGACGTTTTGTAATGCGGTCTGTATATGATGTAGAAGTTGAGAAAGTTCATCATCTGTTAACTCATATAGAATGGATCGACCTGTTCGAGGAGATAAATCTTGCAATAATGCTTCTACAGAATCATGTATTTTGCGTATTTCCCATTGTGTTTGTGTGGGAAGTACATGAAGAGAATGTTTTTGTAATTCTGTCTGTATAGTGTTGGTTTTTGGACGTCTTTTTGACTCTATTTCAATAAGTTTTGGAAATAGAGAGAAAAAATATCCGCGAATGTGTTCGGGACTTCCTGGAATTGTACAATCTTCAATTGTTCGATCTTGTAAAATAAGTACACCGTTTTTATTTAATATACGAGAAGCTTCACGTAAAAATGTAGGAATGTCTTGTAAATGATGAATAACTGCGCGAGAAATAACTATGTCGAATGTTTCATTAAGGTATGGGAGATTATGTGCATCACTGTGGACGAATGAAATGTTTGGAAAGTTTTTACAATTTTCTTTTGCAGCTTGTAAAATTTCTTTTGAAAAATCAAGTCCCACAACATTTTTTGCTCCCATAAGAGCGAGTTCTTTCGTATAAATTCCGCCACCACAGCCGATATCAATTATTTGCTTGTTTTGTATTTCTGTAATGTTTTTTACCATTTCAGCCCAAGAAATATGAGCGTTTCTTGTTGCATATGTGTACTTATTATTTTCATCATGAAAATTAATGGACATGATAAAGACCTCCTTTCAATGATTAGTATAGCGTATTTAATAGGATGTCACGTTTTTGTTTTATGTATGAAGATTATAAGGATTTCTTATCGTAAAAGGAGGATTAATTTGAAAGGGAAATATGTATTGGTGTTGTTGTTTGTTATGTTACTAGCAGCTTGTGGTCAAGTTGAGCCAAAAAAAGAAACAAAAAAAATAGAAGAGACGGTGAATGAAGTGAAAGAAACAATAGGGGTAACCGTTATACAAAGAAAACATAAAGAGAAAAAGTTGCAAGAATCAGAAGCGAAGTTAGTAATAGACATTTTGGATAAAGCTGAAAAACAAGAAATAACAGGAAGCTTCGGTGAACCTGAATATGAAATACACATTAGTAGAGATGGGAAAAAAGAAACTTATTATGCATGGTTAAGGGGAGAAGATAGACGAGGATGGGTGCAATATAAGAAAGCTATGTATATGTTGAATGAAAAAGATACGGAAAAGCTTTTGGATATATTTCCAAATGTCTCAGAACAAAAAGAAGATGAGATGCAGGTAAGCCCTTTAACGGAAGTAACAAAAAAAGATTTGCAGATTACCGCGTTTCATATTAAAACAGGCGATCAAAACGTGAATTATATGGTACGGTATACGATTTCACAATCACTATACAATAAGTTAGTGAAGGAGAAAGAATATTATTTGCAACTCAATTTTCCAGAAAAAGTTCAAAAATTAATTGGCGCAAAAGAGAGTGAAATGATTTTAGGTGAAAAAGTAAAGGAAGGGTATAAGCAATATGAATTGCATGCTACTGTGCAGGTAAAAAGCGCTTCAGAATCACAATTAAAATCATTAGAAACATATTACGAAAATTATGATTTGAAAATATTAAACAGTGAAAAAGAAAAAATAGGTTTGTTTCAAAATATAATTCAGATTGTTAAAGATTATGGTGAAAAAATGAATTTTCAAAGATAAAGTGAGACTTTAATTAGCCCTTACGGATTGGAATGAATGTAAACTCGTCAAATCTATATGGCCTTTCCTAGGAAATGATAATAGAGAGGGGAAAACACCCCTCTCTATTACTTTGCTTTTGTAGATGGCTCATTCATTGATTTTCGTGTAATAAGAAAAGAAATCATAAGAGCGGAAAGGATGACAAGGGCAATAAATACGTGATTGGGCAACAAATCTAATAATAATACGTAACTAACGGTATAAAAAATAAGAGTTGAAGCTAAAAACGATAGAGCACCTATTATAAGAGATTGT
The DNA here is from genome assembly GCF_002218325.1 of Bacillus sp. M13(2017). Taxonomy (NCBI): domain Bacteria; kingdom Bacillati; phylum Bacillota; class Bacilli; order Caryophanales; family Bacillaceae; genus Bacillus; species Bacillus sp. M13(2017). The sequence continues at coordinate 169,862 of NZ_KZ268506.1, forward strand.
AAATTCATTTGTGTACACCTCCTTTTATTTATATTTTTGGCTTAAAATGGATTATATAAACATTATTTCTAATAATAGAAATAAATATGTCATAATAGAGAAAAGAACAAGCTTTGATGAATGAATATGATTCATTAATGAGAGATAAAGGAGAGGAATATGAAAAATAATAAAAAAGGATTATGGGGAATTATTGTTGCGATAGGTCTATTTTTACTGTCTAAGTTAAAGTGGGTATTTGCATTTTTTAAATTAGCAAAGTTTTCAACGGTATTTAGTATGTTTCTATCGCTTGGCGCATACGCAGTTCTATATGGTTGGAAATTTGGAGTAGCGCTCATTTATTTGTTGTTTGTTCATGAAATGGGCCATTTATGGGCTGCCAAAAGAAAGGGGATTCCAACATCGCCAGCAATCTTTATTCCATTTATGGGGGCCCTTATTGGAATGAAAGAGATGCCGAAAAATGCGAAAGATGAAGCTTACATTGCCTATATGGGTCCGCTTTTCGGACTTCTGTCATTTTTACCAGCGATACCGCTTTATATAATGACGAAAGAGCCATTTTGGGCGCTTGTTATTTTGCTTGGAAGTATGATTAATTTCTTTAATTTAATTCCCGTTTCGCCGCTAGATGGTGGGAGAATTATTTCAGTTGTCAGTACTAAAATTTGGGGAGCAGGCCTTATTTTATTACTTGGCTATTCAATTTACTTTAAAAGTATTTTGGGAGGATTTATTGTTATTATCGGTTGTATGGAGTTATATAGAGTAATAAAGAGAGATGAGCCGATTAAGGAATTAGGGCATAAAATTGATGGGATGAAAGAATATGTTACTAGGCTTGAAGAGGAATTAAAAGAAACGGGTGCTGTACATCGGACTATATATGTGATGCATCATGAGATGCATGCATTAAGACAAAGAGAACGGGAAAAAGAGTTACAAATAGGTGAACTTCAAAAAATGGAAGTGTTAGAGTATCTTTTACCGAAGTTCGAACCGTTAGATTATGTTCCATATGAAGATGAAAAAGATGAGTATACAATTCACATAAGGGAAGCATTTGAAGCGTCAGAAAGAAAATTAAATGAATGGAAAACAGAAAAGGAACAACAAGAAAACTATTATAAAGTGGATGCGAAAACGAAATGGACAGTATTTGCTTGTTATATCGGATTAATGGCTATACTCGGTTACACAGCTTATGAAGGATATATTGTTTTACAAGATTATTTGCCAACGAGAAATGTATAGAAAAACATTGTCGAAATGATAGGAAGAATTAATACAGGAATTATATTTCTACGAGAGAATGTTACATGTATAGTCATACGTTGTAATATTTTTAGTAGAGAAGGAGTTCTGTATATGAAGAAATTGTTAAATGTATTTGGAATTATTATCGTGATGATCATGGCTAGTTATAGTCTTATGAAAGTGCTGTTACATTATGCGAATAAGCCTGCTGAGGTAAATACAATAGCTCAAATAGAAGATGTGCAAGAAGAGACAAAAGTGCTAGATTTTATTCGAATGACACATGAAAGCTATAATAATTTCTTAAATTACGGTAAAGCAGAGAATTATACAGACGGGGATTGGAATCAATTTAAGCAATGGTTTCAACAACAAGAACAATCTTTAAAAAATATACATACGGAAATAAAGAATGAAAAAATAAAACGCGATGTAAATAGAAGCTATGAAATTGTAAAAAAAGGTGTGGAATTTCAAAATATTGAGTATGTAGTGTATGCCCACCGTGTATATCATGACTTGGATATTATCGTAAATAAATATAGAGGTGAAACGAATATCTGGGGGTATACGGAGTTTGGCGATGGGAAAGATATAAAAGTAATTGAACAAGCTATACAAACAAAATAATAAGCTAGCTAGAATTCTAGTTAGCTTATTTTGTTTTGTAAATGCAATGTTCATATATTATTCACAAAAACACCGTGTTAATAGTGATTAAAATCACAATCTGCATTATAAGATTCAGTTAAACTAAAAACAGTTAAGGAAATAGAGGAGTGGGATACAATGTTAAGTGCAAAAACAATTGAAATCGTAAAGTCAACAGTACCATTATTACAAGAAAAAGGTGTTGAAATTACAACGAGATTCTATCAAATTTTATTTTCGGAACATCCGGAGTTGTTGAATATTTTCAACCATACGAATCAGAAAAAGGGAAGACAACAACAAGCGTTAGCGAATGCTGTTTATGCAGCTGCAACGTACATTGATAATTTAGAAGCAATTATTCCAGTTGTAAAACAAATTGGTCATAAGCATAGAAGTTTAGGGATTAAAGCTGAGCATTATCCGATTGTAGGTACATGTTTACTACGTGCCATTAAAGAGGTCGCAGGTGCACCTGATGAAGTTTTAAATGCATGGGGAGAAGCATATGGTGTCATTGCTGATGCATTCATTAGCATTGAAGCAGAGATGTATGAAGAAGCTGCACATAAAGAAGGTGGATGGAAAGACTTCCGCAAATTTGTGATTGTTAAAAAAGTGAAGGAAAGCGATGTTATTACGTCATTTTATTTGAAACCTGAAGATGGAGGGAAAGTTTCTTCATTCATCCCAGGTCAATATGTAACGGTTCAAATCAATATTGAAGGTGAGACATATACACATAATCGTCAATACAGTTTATCCGACGCTCCTGGGAAAGAATATTATCGTATTAGTGTAAAAAAAGAAAAAAGTGTAGATACACCAGACGGTAAAGTGTCTAATTACTTACATGAACATGTAAAAGAAGGAGATGTTTTACCAGTAAGTGCACCAGCAGGAGATTTCGTGTTAAATATGGATTCAACATTACCAGTTGTACTAATTAGTGGTGGAGTAGGGGTTACACCGATGATGAGTATGTTAAATACGTTAATTGAACAAGATTCAAAACGTAATGTATATTTTGTTCATGCAGCAATAAATAGTAATACACATGCAATGAAAGAACACGTTAAGGCAGTAGAAAATGAATATGAACAAGTTAAAGCATATACTTGTTATTCTGCACCGACTGAAAAAGATTTAGAAATGAAGAACTTTGATAAAGAAGGTTACATTGAAAGTGAGTGGTTAAAAACTATTATTCCGACAACTGAAGCAGAATTTTATTTCTGTGGTCCAGTAGCATTTATGAAGCATATAAATGCTGCACTAACTGATTTAGGTGTGAAACAAGAGCATATTCATTATGAATTTTTCGGCCCAGCAACAAGCTTACAATAAGCAAAAAAACGAGGTATTTATTTTACCTCGTTTTTTATTTGTTCTCGTAATAAACGGTTTACTGTTTCACGGCGTATACCTATCAGTTGGCCAATTTCGGTTTGTGTTAATATTTCATATATAGGAATGTCACCTAAATATAGGGTGAACCATTCTTGTAAACGATGAAGACGTTCTTTCGGAGAGACGGTTGTCAATTGATCAATTCGTTGTTGCATCATTCTTAATTTAGATTGCAATTGCATAGCGATGTTAGCATACGATTCGGGATTTGCTTGAAGTCTCTCGTACCATTCATTACTAGTGATCGGTTCCACTTCTGTTTTTATTAAAGCGATAGCTGTACCGTGATATTCTTTCGGCGAAATTAAAGAATGATGAGGTATCGTTTCACCTGGAACGATAATGTTGAATAAAAATGGTGTTCCGTCTTCTTCTAGCCGAACTACTTTTAATAAGCCTGTTTTTATAAAGTATAAAGGACCGTCCTCGCCTTGACGGAATAGTACATCTCCTTTGTGTAGAATCAATGTTAGCCCCCCATTAATATGTTTCTATTTCTTCTATTTTAGCGTATATGTATATAGACAATATGCTATTTCAACAGCAATTTCATTGACGAAATGTATGCTATTACAGTAGTATACTATTTAGTGTGTAATAGTACTAGCAATGAATACGCTGTAGGGGGTTTAGTATATTGTTAGATGCGATGAGAATGACGGATATGAGAATTCCGGCGAATGCTATCATTCATGTAGAAGAGATGAAAGGTGGAGTCGTTTTATCCGTTGAAGTAGACGGCCAAATTATTTATACGATGGCTTATGATGAAGAAACAGATAGTTATGCTGAATTATATGATCGAAACGATAAGAGGGCGTGCCAAGTACATGAAGACTTCATGGGATGGTCACTTCTTCATTAAAAAAGATGTCAATATGACATCTTTTTTTATTAAATCGATAGAATATACAAAGAAATGAAATATAAGGATAAAATTTGTAATAATTGATTTTGCATTGTTAGCGCTCTGTAACTGCAAGTGAACTATTTTTTCGCTATCATAAAGATAACAGTCGCAGTTATAGGAGTGGTCAACTTGAAGAAAGTACATATTTCAAATTATATGTTATTATGTGTTTGTTTAATTTTATTTGTTCTCCTCGGAGGATTTTTATATTCATGTGTATAAGAAAAACGCATTCTAAAAAGAATACGTTATAAAAGGGAAATAATGATTAATCTAGTTCCAAGAATAATTAACGTAATACGTAATAAATTAATTACGGCATTTCCACTTAGTTTTGTATTAATGTAAGCCCCGATTTTTCCGCCGATCCATGCACCCGGAATCAGGATTAATGCATAAATCCAGCTGACATTTCCAAGTGAGATGTGAGTTGCAGAACTTACAATTGCTGATAGAAATACGATGAACATTGAAGTTGCTACTGCAATATGTGCTGGGAATGCAAAAAGAAGCATCATTGCTGGAACAAGTAAGGCACCGCCACCAATTCCAAATAATCCAGATATAAACCCAACTATAAAGGCGATAAAGATAGCAAGAAACGGTGGGAATTGGTAGTGTACAGTATTTCCATCATTATCTGTAAAAGAACGCTTAATTACAGACGTATTTGAGAGGGAAAGAGGTTTTAATTTGTCTCGAAGCATAAGTAGAATTGAGACGAATATAAGGAAAATCCCAAAGTATAAAGAAAATGTGTCTTGGTTTAAAAATTTATTTGCCCATGATCCAATAATACCACCAGGGCCGCTTCCGATAAATAAAATAAGTCCACTTTTATAATCTACTCGCTTATGCTTCATGTAAGTAAGGGTGGAAGATAGTCCTGTGAAAACGACTGTTACCATAGAAGTCCCTACTGCAAGTTGTGGTGATAAACTGTGTAATCCAATTAATAACGGAACAATAATAATTCCGCCTCCAAGCCCAACTAGGCTGCCGACTGTTCCGGCGATTAGTCCGATGAAAAGTAACATGATGTATTCCAAAATTGCCAACTCCTCTAAATAACTTATCCACCAATTATTATACACGCTTTTTAATGAGAAATAGGCTTGTTCACAAAAAAGTCGTCTTCCTAGAAAAATAAGGAAGACGACTTTTGATTAGAAAACAAAATGTAATAGGTAGTAAAACAGAGCAGCTAAAGAAGCTGAAATAGGAAGTGTAATAACCCATGTAATTAACATACGTTTTGCAGTTCCCCATTTTACCCCTTTCACACGGTGAGAAGCACCAACCCCTAAAATAGAAGAAGAGATAACGTGCGTCGTACTAACCGGTAAGTGAATGAATGTTGCACCGAAAATAACAAGTGATGATGATAAATCGGCAGCTACACCATTTACAGGACGGATTTTCATAATTTGTCCACCGACAGTTTTAATAATTTTCCATCCACCGACAGAAGTACCAAGCCCCATTGCGATAGCACAAGATAATTGTACCCAGAACGGGATATCGCTAGAAGTATGATAGTTATTAGCCATAAGAGCCATCGTAATAATTCCCATTGCTTTTTGTGCATCATTCGTACCGTGTGTGTAGGCTTGTAATGCCGCAGTGAAAATCTGGAATATACGGAAGTTCTTATTCGTTTTCGTTAAGTTAAAGTTTTTAAATACTACTTTAAAAATACTGTATACGATATAACCAATAACGAAAGCGATAATCGGTGAAATGATTAAAGCTTCAATAATTTTAATAAATCCTTTAAGATTTAGCGAGCTAATCCCAGCGGCCGCAATTGCTGCACCTGCGATTGAGCCGATAATTGCATGCGAAGAACTACTTGGAATACCGTAGTACCAAGTAATTAAGTTCCAAGCTATTGCCGCAAGCAAAGCAGCTAAAATTACAAGAGAACCATTTTGTAAGGCGAATGGATCAACGATATCTTTTGTAATCGTTTTTGCTACACCTGTAAATGTCATTGCGCCTAAAAAGTTCATAATAGCCGCCATAATAATGGCATGTCTAGGCTTTAGAGCTTTCGTTGAAACAGCCGTTGCAATAGCGTTTGCTGTATCGTGAAATCCATTGATAAAGTCAAAAGCTAAAGCGCAAATGACTACTAAAACGGTCAGTATCAAGAGTGTATCCATGATCAAACTCCTTACGCGTTCTTCATAATAATTGTTTCTAATACGTTTGCAACGCTTTGACAGCTATCAGCTACTTCTTCAAGCTCTTCGTAAATCTCTTTAAATTGAATAATCTTAATCGGATCTTTTTCACGAGAGAATAAGTTCTTAATCGCATGACGGCGAATATCATCACACTGTGATTCATAATCCTTAATCTTAATCGCATTTGTACGAATGTCGACTAATTTTTTGTTAGACATTAATTCAACAGAGTTTGCAATCTCAATCGCACATTGATTAATTGCTTCTACGAATTTAATCATGTATTCATCAGCTTCTGTAATAGAATACATTTCGAACAGACCAGCACTGTGATCTAATCCGTCTAATACATCATCCATACTCATTGCAAGTTGTAGGATGTCCTCACGCTCAATTGGAGTGATAAACGCTTTGTTTAACTCCATAATGATTTCGTGAATAAATGAGTCACCTTTTGACTCATACTCTTTCATGCGCATAGAAAACTCTTTTAAATCGCTAGCATTTTTAATTTTATACTCCACGAAAAACTGCGCGCCTTCTTTTAAATTTTCGGAAACATTCATTAACATTTCAGAAAATTTATCTTTTTTTGATTTAAAGACCATTATTGTTACCCCCACAAAAGTAATATATGTAAAATATATTGGCTAATCAATTCTAACAAAAAACTGTCGTTTTTTAAAACATTTTATCGAAAAGTTTACAAAAACTTAACATAACTCTCGTTGTTCTATTAATAATATTAATATCCAATAGTGAATATCTTACTTGTAGAATGTCCTTTTCTTGCAAAAAGTATGAATGCAAAAGAAAAGCTTTACACTATAGGAATGACTACGTTATTATAATAAATTTAAAAGGCGGTATATTCTTCCTTTTAAAAAGAAGAGTGTAAATAAATGAAGGAAGTGAACGAATGAAATTGAAGAACACTCATTTTAAAAAAATGCTTGAGTGGTTCAATAAGAGGAAGAAACTTCGTAATTCATTAATTGTATTGGGAAGTGTATTCGTTACTCTATTTATTGCTGTAAATATAATAATTTCCATTCAAGACATATCTGAATTAAAACAAGCTGTTCCACAACCGACTTTAATTTATGATGCAAATAATGAGGTTGCAACAAAATTAGCTTCTTCAAAAACAGAAGGCGTTAAAAGAAAAGATATTCCTGATATTATGGTTCAGGCAATTGTTGCAGTAGAAGATAAGGAATTTTTTAACCATCATGGTATTTATTATAGTGGAATTATAAGTGCGGTTTTTAAAAATATTACAGCAGGAGAAGTTGTAGCTGGGGGAAGTACAATTACACAGCAGCTTGCGAAGAATGTATTTCTGACACAAGACCGCACATTTTCGCGTAAAATAAAGGAATATTTTTTAACAAAAAAAATAGAGCGTACGTATACGAAAGATGAAATTATTGAAATGTATATGAACCAAATTTATTTTGGTGAAGGTGCTTGGGGTATAAAAAGGGCGGCTAAATCTTATTTTGATAAAGATGTAAAAAATTTAACAATTTCAGAAGCTGCAACGATTGCGGGCTTAATTAAAGCGCCGTCTGCGTATTCACCTTATAAAAACTTTAACAAGTCAATTGAAAGACGTAATGTTGTATTAAGTTTAATGAAAGAGCAAGGGTATATTTCTGACGAACAGTATAGTAAAGAAAAAGAGAGCGGACTTGTGTTAAAACGAGGCGTTGATGATAAATACAAGGGAAAATACTCTCAATATGTAGACTATATTGTTAGAGAAGCGATGGAAAAGTACGAATTAACACAAAATGAAATTTTAGCGGGTGGTTATCGTATCTATACAGAGCTTGACCCGAAAAAACAACAGGCTGTAGAAGACGTTGTGAATAATGATAGTTATTTCAAAGATAGTGGCTCAGACCAACTTATGCAAACGGGTGTAGTTCTTATGAATCCAAAAACAGGTGGTGTACCAGCTCTAGTTGGAGGCAGAGGGCCGTATCAGTTTTTACAGTTTAACCATGCAACGCAATTAAAAAGACAACCTGGCTCAACGCTAAAGCCTTTGGCTGTATATGTACCAGCGTTAGAACAAGGATATGAAGTATACGATATATTAAAAGATGAACCATTTAACATTAAAGAATATAAACCACAAAATAGCGATCATACTTTTCACGGTGATGTGACAATGTATGAAGCTGTGGCAAAATCGTACAATGTTTCGGCTGTGTGGCTATTAGAACAAATTGGATTAGATAAAGGATTGAAATCTTTAGAGCGATTTGGTATTCCATTAGTACCAGAAGATCGTACGTATCCGATTGCTTTAGGCGGTATGCATGTGGGGACATCTCCATTTGTAATGGCTCAAGCATACAGTACATTTGCAAATGACGGTGTCCAAGTGGAAGCTCATGCAATTAGAGAGATACAAAATGCTGAAGGTGAAACGATTGGAAAGTGGTATAAGAAAGAGACACGAGTGACGAGCGAGAAAATTTCTCAAAAGATGACATATTTATTAAAAGGTGTTGTGGAAAAGGGAACGGGCGAAAAGGCGAAAGTTACTAATGTTGATACAGCAGGTAAGACAGGAACTACTCAAATTGTAAATGGCCCGAGCACCGGTGCAAAGGATTCATGGTTTGTTGGATACACACCAGATTTGGTAGGTGCGATTTGGGTAGGATATGATAAAACAGATAGCGATCATTATGTTCCAGGTGGTAGTCAAATTACGACGACAATGTTCCGGGATATTATGAAAAAAGCGAACGCAAATCCAGCTCAAAAAGCGTTCCAGTTATCGCTCATATCTGAGGCTGATTATAAAAAACAATTGACTACAATAGAAGAGGAAAAACGAAGAAAAGAAGAAGAGAAGAGAAGAAAAGAAGAAGAACAACAACGAAAACAAGAGCAACAAGAGTGGCTTGATAAAGTGAAAGAATGGATTCCTTCATTTTGGTAAAAGAAAGAGGCGAATAAAGAAATTCGCCTCTTTTTTTGTATGAAAACAAAATGAAATTTTAATCGGTAGAGATTTTTGTCTATCTTAATTAGCTATTAATCCATATCCGTTGAGATACATAATATTACTCGTTAAGTATAATATTCGTACTGCCAAAAGATTCGGAATCGTATGTGACGATTATTTTGCCTTTACTAATAGGTTCGTAAGGTAATTCCTCTTCGTAATTACCGTTATTTTCATTGTGGATAGAAAGTGTAATTTCATCGATTTTTTTATTTGTATACTGATCTTTAATCGTTTCAGCAATCTGAAGTAACGCCTCGGAACTAGAAGCTTTTGTAATAAGCATTCCTTTTATAACTTTTTTTTCATTCTTTGTGGCATTGGAATAAGGGATGTTGCTTTGTTTCGTATATAGAAGTTTGTATGGAGTAGTTTTTCTCTCTGCTTTTGATATAGTGGAATATTTTAGAGTTAAAAAACATCCTAAACATAAAATAATGCATACCATAAGTGCAAACCAAATGCGTATTAGTGACATAACTCTCATTTTCATCCCTCTTTCATATCTTTGACTTCACTATTTATCATACAAAATGAGGATTAAGATAGAGTAAATTTGAGGTAAAGAAACGTAAAGAAGGAGCACTTATCCTCCCAAATAAGTGCTCCTTTCTATATAAAGAGAGATTTAATGCACGGTTAAACGATACATATTATTATAAATATAATTTTCAAGCGAAAATTAGTAAATTCGGAATACAGATAGTGTTGCAGTTGTATCGCCCGTGTTAGGAATAGAAATAGTGTTTGCTGTAGGTTGTACAGAAATTGTTGTACCAGCTTGTAAAGTAACGATTGTAGAGAACGATACAGCACTACCGATAACGTTAGTTGAGAAATTACGAGTAGGTGGTTGGCCGTTGAATGAAATACCGAATCCAAACGGTGAAGAGCCTGGGAAAGTTGTAGACGCTGAGAAACTAATATCATATACGCCTGTTTCTAAAATTGTTAAAGTATCTGCAGTGTCATTGAAATTAATGTTATTTATTTCAAAAACTTGATTAAATTGGATATTTGTTCCAGGGGATATTGTTTGAGCATTGGAGTTTCCGATTGCCGCGATCGTTACAGGAATTGGGGTACCCGCTGGTCCAGTAGCACCAGTAGCACCTGCTGGTCCTTGAATACCTTGAGCACCCGTAGCGCCAGTAGCGCCCGCTGGTCCTTGAATACCTTGAGCACCCGTAGCGCCAGTAGCACCCGCTGGCCCTTGAACACCTTGAGCACCCGTAGCGCCAGTAGCACCTGCTGGTCCTTGAATACCTTGAAGCCCTTGAGGTCCAGTAGCGCCAGTAGCGCCAGTAGCACCAGTAGCACCCGCTGGTCCTTGAGCACCTTGAGCACCCGTAGCGCCAGTAGCACCTGCTGGCCCTTGAACACCTTGAGCACCCGTAGCGCCAGTAGCACCTGCTGGTCCTTGAATACCTTGAAGCCCTTGAGGTCCAGTAGCACCCGCTGGCCCTTGAACACCTTGAGCACCCGTAGCGCCAGTGGCACCAGTAGCACCCGCTGGCCCTTGAACACCTTGAGCACCCGTAGCGCCAGTGGCACCAGTGGCACCAGTAGCACCTGCTGGTCCTTGAATACCTTGAGGCCCTTGAGGTCCAGTAGCACCTTGAGCGCCCGCTGGTCCCTGAGCGCCTTGAGGTCCAGTAGCACCAGTAGCACCCGCTGGTCCTTGAGGCCCGGTAGCACCGGTAGCACCCGCTGGTCCTTGAGGCCCGGTAGCACCCGTAGCACCCGTAGCGCCAGTAGCACCTGTTGCTCCTCCGCCTCCAAGGCAACCTGATCCGTATTGAACTAGGATAGTTTGGATTTCTGTTATGAGTCTAACTAGTTTGTCGATCGTACAACAATCTACTTTGAATAACTTAGCGATATACAATAAATAATTAAGCAAGCTTTGTAGCTCAACGTATAATGCTCCACATGAGAAAGGTGTTGTTCTTAAAATAGTTAATAAATTAGCAATAATAGAATTTCCAATTTGTTTTTGTGCTGGGGATAAATCTAAGCAATTGAGGAATTTTTGTAAGTTATTTAGGGCAGCGATTAAGTTATCTATATTATTTTGAGAAGGGTTTTGAAAGACAGCTTGAATAGCTTGGCCAAGAGCTTGAAGAAGTCTAACGAATTCTGTAAGTTCGGACTTAGAGATGTTAATATAACTACAAGCTCTTACTTCGCAACAATCATTACCATAAAATACTTTTCCTTTATTTTTATTGTTCATCTTTTCATTCCTTTCTTTCATAGAATCAATAGTCATTACTATATATTAAAATGAAATTTATACTAAATTCGTAATGGACAAACTACCATTTATAAAAAAATAAGGAATTGGCCCACTTAGCAAAAAGTAAGTAAGGTATAGAAGGATTTATATAACGTAAAGAAGAAAAGTTCAACATAAAAAACTGCATGTCAATTGTTGAAGGATTAACAATTGGCATGCAGTTCGTGGATTGGATTTTATTTGTATTGATTTAATCTTTCAAGGGCTGTTTTAGGTAAGATTGGAATTGAAATAGTAAAAGTTGTACCATTTTCATTACTAGTCATTTTTAATGTACCGTTATGATTTTGAATGATTTTTTTCGTTACTGACAAGCCGAGCCCTGTACCGGAATCTTTTGTTGAGAAGAATGGATCAAAGATATATTCTTGAATGGCTCGTGGAATACCAGTTCCATTATCAGTGAAAGTAATACGGACAAAATTATCAAGGCGGTAACTAGCGATTTGTATAGAAAGTTTTTTTTCGCTTTGAGCATCGACAGCGTTCTGGAATAAGTTTAAAAAAACTTGTACAAGTTCATGACGATCAATATGAACTAATATATCATCTAATTCGGTAGAAAAATTATAATCAATTGAAATGTTATGTAAAAAGACTTCACTAGCTAATAACTGTTGAATATACTCACGTAAAAATGTATTAATGGGAAAGGGTTCTCTTTTAAATTCACGTGTTTTTGAAATAGATAAAAATTTTGTAATGATACTATTTGCGCGATCTAATTCAGGAATAAGTAAGTTTTTAAATAGTTCTTTATTAGATGGAGAAACATTTTCTTGTAAAAATTGTAAATATCCTCGTACGGTTGTAAGAGGATTACGTACTTCATGTGCAATACCAGCCGCGATTCGCCCTGCTAACGAAAATTTTTCTGCATCACGTTCTGTATTTAAATAATGAAAGACACTAATAACTCTAAAAATCTCTCCGTTATAATCACGAATAATTCGGTTATTTAAAATGCCATAGTTTTTGTCTAAAACTTCTTCATTGTATATTTCTGTGCCTGTTCTTAATGTTTCTAGAGCTTTAATTTTTTCTTCAGGCAATTTTAGTAATTGTTGAATTGGTTTTCCAATTATATCATTTCGTACTACACCAAAATCATCTGCAGCAGCTTGATTACATAAAGTTATATTTCCTTTATTATCAACAAAGGTTACATGATGTGAAAAAGCATCAAAAATATGAACAAAGTATGTTTCAAGTTGTTTAAATAAAAATAATGAGTCGCAAGTAAGTTGAAAATCGGCCTCTTTATTTTCTTTTTGTATGTTTTGAATGGAATGAGTCGATCTCGTTTTCTTTATTTGTAAACCAATATGTGAATTTTTATATGTGAAATGGTGTGGTAATTGATTTACAAGTTCTTCATAAAAACGTACTTTATTTTCTAGTTCTTCTATTCGTTTTTCATGAGATATAATATCATCGTTTGGAAGCATAAATAACCCCTCAATTTAAAAATTCTTCCATCTAGTATATCATATTTTTATACGGATACTCTTAAAGAAGAGACTACTTAATAAAATTGATTGGTCGAAGTGTTCAGTAATTGAGTAGAATGGATAGAAGGTGAAGTTAAAAAGGGAGGAATATATTTGCTTTTCATTGGAGTAACAGGGTGGGGAGATCATGATTCTTTATATATAGACGCCTATGAAAATAGAAATAAATTACGAACATATAGTGAGTATTTTCCTATTGTAGAAGTGGACAGTTCATTTTATGCGATGCAACCTGCACGAAACTATATAAAATGGGCAATGGAAACACCGAAAGATTTTTCTTTTATAGTAAAAGCATATCAAGGAATGACAGGACATATGAAAGGTGAAATTCCTTTTTCTACGTTCGATGAGATGTTTGATGTATATAAACAATCTATTCTTCCTTTAATTGAAGCTAGTAAATTAAAAACAATTTTATTTCAATATCCGCCATGGTTTGATTGCAAAAAGAAAAATGTAGATTTTCTTCGATATACGAAAGAAAAAATGGAAGGTTTACCATGTGCAATAGAATTTCGAAATCAAACATGGTTTTATCCAGAAATGAGAGATAAGACGTTACAGTTTCTAGAACAGGAGAAATGGATTCATACAATTTGTGATGAACCACAGGCTGGGATAGGTTCTGTGCCACTCGTGTTAGAGGTTACGAATTCAGACATGGCATTAATACGTTTTCACGGTCGAAATGTTCATGGTTGGCTTGATAAAGGGGAAAATTGGAGAGCGGTTCGCTGTTTATATCGCTACAACAATAAAGAACTGGAAGAATGGGTTGAACGATTAGAGCAATTAAAAAAGAAAACAAAGGATATATACGTACTGTTTAACAACAATTCAGGTGGGGATGCAGCAGATAATGCGAAACAGCTTATGAAAATGATGAACATTACATATGGTGAGCCGAAGCCGGAGCAATTAAATTTTTTTGAATGATAATAAACAAGAAAGGCACTGTACAAACAGGGGGAATGTACAGTGCCTTTCTATATGAAAAAGAGGGGTAACAATGTTACTGAGCGTTTGGTTGATTCATCAATTGTTGGCTTCATAATAAATGATAATGGTTATCATTATCATTGTCAATGGTTTTTCTAAAAATATATAAAAAACTTGTATATTTTAAATAGAGATAAAAAAAGAACAGCGATTAATGCTGTTCTTTTCCATTGACGAATTGTTGTAAATCAAAAGGAGTTATCGCTTGGATAAATTCTTTTGAGATAAGTGTTTGAACGAGAGTGCTCTCAGAGATAGAAGCACCTGTTTTCTTTTCATAAGCTTGTTTTAATAAATCAAGTTTTTCAGCCGTTTCTTTTGGTAATTCAATTGTAAGTGTGTTCATAATTTCTCCCCCTTATTATTAGAGTACCACTACAGTATAGGAGAGACAAGAAAAGAGAATATGAAATATAAAAAAGGTTACCAAATTTTCAAATGGTAACCTTTTTTATGTATAAGAGTTATTAAGCAATACCGATATACTTTAAAGTTTTTGATGGAGTACTGTGATCAAAGAAGTGTTGTAAAAACGCAATATCAACACCTGATTTGTATGCACAATAACCCCAAGTTTTTCGAAGTGTATGTGAGCTAATCCCTTCTAATCCAACTTCTTTTGCAGCTTTGTTTAAAATGTACCATGCATGTTGTCTCGTAATAGATTTTGTTCCTTTTTGAGATTTTAGCAATGGTTCATTACGTTTCCAAGTTTTACGTTCTTTCATGTAGTCTTCGATTGCGTGCTGTAAGTCTTCATTTACAGCAAACCATTTATGTTTCTTCACTTTTTCATTGTAAAATAAAATGGAATGGCGAACATTTTCATTTTCATCGATTACATCACTAACTTTTAATTGTAAGATTTCACTTACTTTTAAGCCAGAATTTACAGCTAATACGAATAATAAGCCATCACGTTTCGAAGATTGTAAAAGTATATTTTTGATAGTTTCTAATTGTTTTTCATTTTGAATAGGTTGTCCTGCTTGTTTCATTTCACGCACTCTCCTCTTTTATATGTGTAAAGGAAAGGATTAACTTGTTTCTTACTATAAAGGGAGAGTGTGAATTTCATGTGAACTCCTAGTGAAATTAAGACAAATTATTTGACTTCTTTTACTTTTTGTAAATTGAAATAGAATACAACACTGTTAGTCGTATTATACACACCGTACTCGGCATGATGAAGGTCTAAAATGTTTTTTACGATAGATAATCCAAGACCGGTACCTCCAGTGTGACGGCTACGTGATGCATCTAGACGATAGAAGCGATCCCAAATTTTTTCAAGACTTTCTTCAGGGATAGGGTTTCCTGTATTTTCGATTTCGACTTTTACGGTATCTTCTGCTTCTATAATGGAGACTTGTATTTTTTCTCCATCTGGCGTATAACGGATTGCATTACTTAGTAAGTTCACAACTACTTGCTCAATGCGACTGCGATTTGCTTTAACAAGTATAGAAGGGTCTGCATCGATGTTCACTTGTAAATGTTTTTCTTCCATGCTAAATAATAATTTTGTGTAGACTTGTTGCGTTAATTCACCGATTGAGAACGTCGTCATATCTAGTTTGTAAGTACCAGATTCCAACTTTGCTAATTCTAACATTTCAACAATCAGCCTGTTCATATTTTCTGTTTCTTCTAAAATAACATCAGTATAATACGAAGTATCCTTACTAACACCATCCTTAATTCCTTCTGCAAAACTTCTAATTACACTTAGCGGTGTTTTTAATTCGTGTGATACGCCAGAAATGAATTCTTTTCTTGTTTTTTCTAATTGACGTTCACGTTCAATATCTTGTTGTAACTTTGTATTAGCAACATTTAATCGATCGATTCGATCTTTTAAATTTACAGATAATGTATTGATACTGCCGGAAAGCCCGCCAATTTCATCGTCAGCTGTAACAGGTAATTTCTCGCTGAAATCAAAATTAGCCATTTTTTTTGTAACACGATTTATTTTAATTAATGGCTTAACAATGATTTTTGAGTAGTAGAAGGATAACAAAATAATTACGAGAAACACGATGATTAAGGCATAGACATAATAATCTTTTAAAACGAGCATTGCTTCATTAACAGGCTGCAAAGATGCTATCGCAAAAGCATATTCTGTAATCCTTCCATTTTCTATAATAGGTTTTACAAAGATACTATTTTTTATATTTTCTCCGCCATCTAATATGAAAGTACTTAATTGGTTCGAGTTAGAAGTGCCCTCTCTAATCATATCTGCAAAATATTGAACGGCTTGTAATGTTTCAATATCATTTGCAAGACGAACCTCAGCTTTGGATGGGAGCTGTAACTTAGTTATAACACCTGTAAAGATGATTCGAGTTGTAGATTTGTATCGGCTTGCAAGTCTGTTCTTAGAAGGGTTACCATTAATTGACTGAAAATCCGAATAGAAATGTTCGTTCTGCCATTGATTATAATTCGTTCCTAATTTTTGTGGTGTGATTATATTATTCTCTTGTACGACTCCATCAACATTGATTATTACATCTTTTTTTAAACCTAAATTTTCGAATTTATTATATTCTTCTGGTGTTAAAAGATTATTGAGTGGAATGGAATACTGTTTATTATTGTTGGGATTAAATACATCGATATAGTAATTGTTATCACTTTTAATAATACCGTTAGAATCCAAAAACTGCATATCTGCATTTGTTTTATCATGAAATTCTTGTTTTAGTTTTCTAACCTGCTCATAACTTTTATCACTTTTATCATAATTATCTACGAATTTTTCAAAAGCAGTTTGGACTGTTTTTACTTTTTTATTAATATAAAATTTCTCTAAAAATAGAGATTGTCCTAGGAAAAAAAGTAGGAATATGATTGTAAATAAAGTGGATGTTAATAAAAATAGTTTAAAGACGATACTTCTGTTTTTCACTGCGTCACCTCTTATGAGAAATACTGTAAATGATTTCTTTATTATAACAAACGTTACAAGAAAGTAGAGGGGAGAAATCTGTCTCTTTATAAAGTAGTTATTTATAAAAAGTCACATAAAAAGAACTCGCCAGACGTATGACAAGTTCTTTAGTGTATTATTGTTGAATTGCTGCATCTAAAGCGATTTCAATCATTTCGTTAAATGTAGTTTGACGCTCTTCAGATGTAGTTTCTTCGCCGGTGAAGATGTGATCGCTAACTGTTAATACAGATAATGCATTTACACCGTATTTTGCTGCTAATGTGTAAAGAGCAGTTGTTTCCATTTCTACTGCTAATACACCGTAATCTCCAAGTTTTTTAACCATGTCCATGCTTTCACGATAAAACACATCTGCTGTTAAAACGTTACCGACACGAACGTGTAATCCTTTTTCAGTTCCAGCATCATAAGCTTTCTTTAAAAGGTCAAAGTTTGCAGCTGGTGCAAAATCAAATCCTGGGAATGTTAAACGGTTCATATTAGAATCAGTACAAGCCGTCATTGCGATAATAACATCACGAACTTTTACATCTTTTTGAATTGCACCGCAAGTTCCAACGCGAATTAAATTTTTAACGCCGTAGCTTTGGATTAATTCGTTTACATAAATAGAAATAGAAGGAACACCCATACCTGTACCTTGAACAGATACACGTTTTCCTTTATAAGTTCCAGTGAAACCTAACATACCACGCACATTATTATAGCAAGTAACGTCCTCTAGAAATGTTTCAGCGATATATTTTGCACGTAATGGATCACCAGGTAATAGAATAGATTCAGCGATTTCGCCTTGTTTTGCTTCGATATGTACACTCATAAAAAAGTCCTCCTTATAATGTATTGATAGAAATCAATATCATTTGCATTATACACTACGAATCCTTTCAATTAAAATCTTTTTATTATTTGTAATATGTACAAAATAGGAGGATTTCATAAATCATAATCTAGAATATATATCTTAAGAAGTTTTGTATGAATAGAGACAATAAAAATGGTAGGTGATGTTTTGAAAAATCTTGTCATTGGGCTTATTGCGTTAGTACTTATTGTGGCAGGAGGATTTTACATAAAAAAATATCAAGAAAACGAAGAGACTGTAGGAGATGTTCAGGAAGTAAAGTGGGATGTTTCAAATGGAAAGGGAAATGAGAAAGTAGATATTGTATTTCAGTTGTTAAACAACAAGAATAATGAAATTCGTGGTGTAAATGATCAAATGAGGGCAGTGATTGTAGATGGACAGTTAAAAAACATACAACAAATTAAACCCACATTTGCAGGGAACGGGTCATATAAGTTATCTTCCAAAATAGCGAAAGACGAAGAATATACAATATTTTTATACGAAAACAAAAATAAGTCCGTAGAGTCATTCGCTAGGAAAGATTTTGGTAGAACGAAAGAGGAGAACAATAAGAAAAAAGTGAAATTTCCAATCGACAGTGTACTTACAAAAAAAATAGGAGAGTATGAAGTTTCTCTTTTATTTGGCGCATTACATCCGAATGAACCAGTTACGTTAACATTTCAGTTTCAAGCGAAAAAGGGTGGAAAATTGAAATTACATTCAGAGAGAGGGGAAGTAGAGTCACTCTATATAGTGGATGAAACGAAGGAGAACTTTTTATACGCTATGCCTGTAGATACGGATGAGCAATTACAATACCGGATTACATTTCCTGCCGAGGGCACGTATAAAATGTGGGGGAATTTCTATATAAATGGTAAGAAGTATGAAAAAGAATTTATTGTACAAGTTCAAAAAAGAAAAAACAGCTAAGAATTTAGCTGTTTTTTCTTTTTCCTATTAATTTTGTTACAGAGAGCATTGTAATTGGTAAAGAATGATTCTTCCTAAATGCTAAATATTTACCGCTCCATGCTGGTTTATATTTTTCTTTAAAATGTCGTAATCCGCTGAAACTATACGTATAGCGAACATTATTAAAGATCGCAGCAGCCACTCGTTCAGACCAGAAAGACTGTGTGGATAAACCAACATTTGAAAGTGGTGCCATACCAATATTAAAGGAGTGGTATTCATTTTCTTTTGCCCACTGGAATAAGTGGATGAAAATTGCGTCCATAATGCCGCTAGGCGCATCTGGGTAATATCGCATTAAATCGACAGATAATGATCCGTTTTGATATACGGGCATGAATGTTGTGAATGCAATGATTTTTCCATCCGCATCAGATAATGTTGCGATAGGAGCGCGACTAATATATTCACGATCGAAGTATCCGAGTGAAAAACCTTTCTCTTTTTTTCCACCAAGCCATGCATCTGAAACTTTTCTTAACTCTTCATATAATTCGTCGGAGAAAGGTGGCTCATGAATAGAGAATGTATAGCCTTCTCTTTCAAAACGGTTGAAAGTAGCTCGCATGCCAGCGCGTTTCTTTCCTGTTATTGTAAAGGTATTTAAATCAACAACAGCTTCTTCACCAAGCTTAAAGAAGTTATAACCAAAATCGTGATATAAACTCATCCATTTACTTTCAATTTGATAGAATACACAAATGTATCCAAATCGATCAGCCTCAGCTAAAAACTCTTGCAATACAGTACGATAGGAGGAAGGGTCTCCAATTGGATCACCTAGTACAATAAGTCGTTTTCCAGTTATTGAGAAGAGAATGAGTGCTTTTCCATCACTACTGAAAAAGAACTGTTTATCTCCTAAAAAACCTAAATGACTAAGTACATTTCCACCATGTTCATCTAAGAAGTTTTGTAATCGTTTATCATTAGCTGGTTGCCCGGGAAATTCATTTCGATAACGATTTGCAATGAGTGAACCAATTAGTAAAAAAGTAGGAACAAAAAAGGCAGCTGCTAATGCACTTCGTTTCACTTGTGTAATATTACGAACGACAAAATCAGGTTTGAAAGCTTCTTTTGCACCTGCAAATAAAATACCTAAGTTTTTATATAAATATAACGTTACAAGTAGGAATATAAAAACTTTTACGATATCGGAAAGTGAGACTTCCATTTTCTCACGTACAAACCTTTTACGAAGCATATACAATACGGCGAGTACGATTAATAAAATAAAAGTTTCTTCAACATCAATTCCTTTTAGTGTGTTAAAAATAGCCGCTCCAATTAAAGAAACAATCGTCATATAATAAGAACGTTTTGTTCCGTAATATATCCCCCGCGAAAGAATGAGGAGGAGAATACCGAATGTTAGCGATAAGCTAAAAGAAAATTGAATAAGATGTTTTGGAGCTAGAATATGTAAGGCGTGTGCCCGATTTATACTTGTTGGTAGAATGGTTGATAAAATAACCATTAAGCCAGCAAATACTGTTAAAGCAGCAGATGCCCAAGAACCTAACTTTCCTAGAAAGTCACGCTGCAAAGTCCATATAACACCAGTTGTCTCTAATGCAGGCGCAATAAAAGGTTTATCTTCAAACTTTTTAATGGCTACTCCTGTCATTTCAAAAGCTGCAAAAATGAGACCAAGGCAGAAGGGCAAGATGTAATAGACGAGACGATATAATAACATAGCAGGGAGTAAAACACCTGTATCGATGCCGTATTGCCCAAGCCCAGTTAAGAAGACAAGATCAAATGATCCAAGGCCACCAGGAACAAGACTAACGACACCAGCTAAAGCAGCAATAACATATACGCCTAAAAACTTTTGGAATTCGATTTCAATGCCAAATAATAGTAATATGACGTACATAACAATACCAGCAGATACCCATTCGACTAATGAAACTAATGAGTATAAAACAGTTGGGTTTTTCTCCTCTTCTTCTTGTTCCTCTGTTTGCGTCGCTTTTCTATTTTTTAATTTAGAAAATCCGATATATATAGGGACGAAAAGAGCGAAGAAGATAAGAACAGGCCATAGCCATGGTTTTTCATGCAGAATAAATCTCGTGTCTAATATTCCGATAAGACCAAGAAATGAAAGAATGGCTAATCCATTAATAAAGGCAGTTGTCATCCAAGCGATACTTTTAATAAGTTTTCCATTTTCTTTTATATATGGACGATAAAGCATTGTGCGTACGCCGGCCCCAACAAGACCACCAAACCCGATAAATCCATTTAAAGTATTAGCAATCCACGAGATACGGAAAATCTTTTGGACAGGGATATCAGCTTTTAAGTAACGAAGCATAACATAGTCATAAAAGAACATTGTTGATACAGCGAATGCACCAAGTGTAATTGCTAAAAACACTCCTCCGGTTGGAATGTTTTTAATTGTATCAATCGCTTCTAAAAAAGAAATGCCCGCTAGTTCTTTTTTTGCTTGAAAGAATACAATTGTTAATACAACAAATGGGAAGATAATTTTCCCGATTTGTAAGAAACGTTTCCATGAAAACGACATAAATACAACTCTCCTTGTATAAGAAAACTGAGACAATAATATTATTATGACAAACTTCAAGAAAAATAAAAAGGTAAAATCCTGTATAGGCGAGCTATTTTTTATATAGGTATATTTAAAGGAATATTTTGTTTATCAGAAAATTAAGTTAGAATAAAATGAAAGAAAGGGGAGGGGAGTATATGATTATAAAAAGTTATGTAGGATATGAGTTAGAAAAAGCGAAACCTAATACATCAGAAGATTTTTTTAACAGATCTGAAGTGACATATATATTAAATGATAAAGAGAAAACTTTTTCGGTTTTATACGTTCGATATTTTGAAGAAGTTTTACAAGAAATTAATCCTTTTGAAGGAAATCCAGTGTATAAAGTAGAAGAACAAAACATATATTTGCGCGATATTGTAGCGATATGTTGTTTAGTGAAAGACAGGGAGCTTCGTGCGAAAAAACGTTTGTATTTAAATAATATGGAAGAATTTCAACAATATTTTGATGAGGGAACGGTGTCGAAAGTACAAGAAATATTAACTGAATTACATAAAAATAAAAGAGTAGAAATAGCGTGAAATGGCAAAGGAGAGAGAAAAAATGTCTAATTTGATGGTTGAAAATCAAACAGAACAAGTTTCTATATTTTTAGAAGATGCTATTAATTTGATAACCAATTATGTGAATTATCATACGTTACCTTCTTTATTAGAGGAAACACCAGCAGGGAATGAGCGATATTATAAAGGGTTATTAGCATCAATGAGACGACTTCTCGTTTTTTGCGAAGAAGGACAGGATGCATGTCTTGTTTTGTTGAATAGTCAGCCATTTCGAAAAACAGCAGCTGAAAAAATTTTATATAAGATTTACCATCAAGTAATTGCAGAGTTTTTTTCACCGAAGAGTGATCATTGGTATGAAAATAGTCGGTCTGCATATACAGGGAAAAATTCTATCGTTTTTCAACAAACACCACCTGTATCTTTAGAGCAAGTGATGAAGAGTTTAGAAGGTAAATTTCAATTGATGCGTGAAGAACTAGAATATTATGAGACCGATTATCAGACAAAGATGTTACACAAATATTGATTGAGGAAAAGAAGCTAAGGTGACTTAGCTTCTTTTCCTTTTGTACAGTTATATAAGGGATTTTCATTGAATATAGTTAAGTGGATAGCATTAGGGAGGTGCAACATGAATCAACCAGGTGTATTTACAGATTACTTTCATGAAGTAGAAAATTGGTGTGAAAGTGTTCTTCACGTATTAGATAGCCGTGCAATGGAAGTGTATGATGTCCATATGCTTGCTTATAAAATTCAGACGTTATTAGAGCGTATGAAAGAGCATGAGTATGAAACAGATGCAGAGTTTATGTATGAAATAAGCGATGATGTAGAACATATTCAGCATCACTTGCAGGAAGTATTTATGCAAGAAGAAGAATATGAATTATACGAAAGAGGGGATAGTGAACGAGCTGTCCCAATTGGAGGACATACACTCCCGCCATTACCTTATCCGTATAATGCATTAGAACCGTATATTTCTAAAGAAATTATGATATTACATCATGATAAACATCATCGGAGTTACGTGGAAGGGTTAAATAAAGCAGAGAAGATGATGGAAGAAGCGAGAAAAACAAATAAATTTGATTTAATTAAGCATTGGGAAAGGGAAGCGGCTTTTCATGGGTCAGGTCATTACTTACACACGATATTTTGGAATAACATGAAAAAAGACGGTGGTGGAAGTCCAAGAGGAGCTTTTTCACAACAAATTGAAAAAGATTTTGGGAGCTTTTTACGTTTTCAAAAACATTTTACAGAAGCGGCCTCTAAAGTAGAAGGTTCAGGCTGGGCAATTCTCGTTTGGGTGCCCCGGTCTGGAAGGTTAGAAATTTTGCAAAGTACACTTCATCAATTATTTACACAATGGGATACGATACCGCTCCTTGTACTAGATGTCTGGGAACATGCGTATTATTTACAATACCAAAATCGAAAAGATGAATATATTAAAAACTGGTGGAATGTTGTAAATTGGCCTGATGTAGAAAAAAGGTTTGAAACTGCGAAACAAATTGAATGGACACCATATTAGACGCAAATTCTCTGCGTCTTTTTTAATGGAAGTAGAAGGAAGATTTCGTTCATATTTTAAAAGGCCAAGCATACACTTGTACAAAAAGTGCCAAAAGGACGTGGGGGGAAATATGAGACGAATTTGTATAATCATTACGCTTCTTATGATGTATGCAAGCGTTATGCCGATTCCTACATATGCAAAGATGAACAGCAATGTCAGTGCTCGAAATGCTGTATTAATGGAGCAACAGTCTGGTCGAGTATTATACGGAAAAGCAGAACATGAGCCTCAAAAAATTGCTAGTATAACAAAAATTATGACCGCTTTGTTAGCTGCTCAATCAGGGAAGATGAAAGAAATGGTATCAGTTAGTAATGAAGCGGTGAGGGTGGAAGGATCGGCAATCTATTTAAAGCCTGGACAAAAAGTGAAGTTAGAAGATTTAGTATACGGACTCATGCTTAGATCTGGTAATGACGCAGCGCAAGTAATTGCTGAAAGTGTGGGTGGGAGTATAGATGGATTCGTATATTTAATGAATCAAAAAGCGAAAGAAATTGGAATGAAAGATACGCACTTCTCAAACCCCCATGGCTTAGATGGAGATGGATCACATTATTCATCGGCTTACGATATGGCATTATTAACGAAATATGCAATGGGAAACGAGACATTTAAGAAAATTTTCGGAACTAAAACGTATAAATCAGATTCTTGGGATTACCCGTGGAAAAATAAACATAAGCTGGTAACGTCTTATTATGAATTTGCAACAGGAGGAAAAACAGGCTTTACGAAGAAAGCTGGGCGAACGCTTGTGACAACGGCATCAAAAGGTGGACTAGATTTAATTGTCGTAACTTTGAGTGCTTCTAGTGATTGGGATGATCATATGAATTTGTTTGATAAAGGTTTTGAACGTTTTAAACAAACGAAAGTTTTAGGACAAGGAGCAATTGCTGAAATAAATGAAAAGAAGTATGCCAACCATGTTTATACGAAAAATAGTTTTTCCGTGCCGTTAACTGAAGAGGAAAGAAAGAACGTATTATTAAAAGTTGAACTCGATAAAAGTATAAAGCTTGAGGATGGAGTAAAGGTTGGAAAGACAGATGTTTATGTTGGCAATGAGAAAGTTGGGGAACGGAATTTATTTTATAGTAAACGGAAGTTAGTAGCTACAACAGGACTTTACTGGAATAATGTGAAAGAAATTTTTTCTTACATGATAGGTGTTGGGAACGATGGTTAATCTCGTATGGGTAGCGATGGCTGTCATTGGGATTGTATACGCCATGATAAATGGAACGATGGAAGAAGTGAATAAAGCTGTATTTGACGGAGCAAAAGATGCGGTAACGATTTGTATAGGACTTATTAGTGTTTTAGTATTTTGGCTCGGTTTAATGAAAATTGCAGAGGAAGCCGGATTGTTAAAAAAATTAGTTACACTTTTTATGCCGATAGTAAAAAGGTTGTTTCCAGAAATACCAAAGGATCATCCGTCCATGGGATTTATTCTATCAAATATGATGGCAAACTTTTTTGGTCTAGGTAATGCAGCAACCCCTCTTGGCATTAAAGCGATGGAACAACTGAAAGAGTTAAATGGAGGAAAGGATTCGGCGAGCCGTTCTATGGTGACGTTTCTAGCATTAAATACATCAGCTATTACATTAATTCCTACGACAGTCATTTCGATTCGAATGACGTATGAATCAGCGAATCCTACTGAAATTGTTGGGGTAACATTTATTGCACAAGTACTTTCTATGATTGGAGCAATTTGGATTGACCGCTATTTTTACCGAAGAAGGAGTAGAAAGGGGCGGAAAAAATGAGTATTGTAAATACAATTTCCTTATGGGTAATCCCTTGTGTAATTGGTTTTATCCTTTTATATGGCACGATAAAGAAAGTGCCGACGTATGAATCGTTCGTTGAGGGAGGAAAAGAAGGGATTCAAATTGCAATTTCTATCTTACCATTTATGGTTGGAATGCTTGTGTCTATTTCTATATTCCGGTCTTCAGGTGCGTTAGACGCAATGATATCGGTAATGAAGCCAATGTTAGATTTAATCCATGTTCCAGCAGAAATTGTACCATTAGCACTTATACGCCCTATTTCAGGCTCTGCTGGTTTAAGTATTACGACCGATTTAATTGCTACATATGGGCCAGATTCTTTTATTGGGAGATTGGCTTCTACGATGCAAGGGAGCACAGATACGACTTTCTATATTTTAACTGTATATTTTGGAGCGGTTGGGATTAGAAAAATGGGGGATGCACTAAAAGTAGGACTTTTTGCAGATTTAATCGGGATTATATGCTCAATTGTATTCGTTTCTTTATTGTTTCAGTAATACTATTCATTTTTTACACTATTTCGCTTATAATACGTATACGACCACTATTAAGGTGTAGAGCTTAATAGTGGTTTTTTTATGTGGTGTTTTTGACAAAATGATGAACTTTTATTGTGAGAAATATGAAAAATATGGACAATAATAAAGGGTAAAAACATGATTTGACCTTTATATGTTTATTATCATCGCTATGTTGTTTAAGTAAGATGAAGCGAATAGCCGTAAAGCGTATGCGGTTGCCAAGTCTTTCTAATGTAAGGTAAGATAAATTCGAGGTGAAAAAAAGAAATGGAACGATTACAAAAAGTGATTGCGCAAGCAGGTATTGCATCGAGAAGAAAGGCTGAGGAATTAATTCAGCAAGGAAAAGTGAAAGTTAATGGGAAAATAGTGAAGGAGTTAGGGACAAAAGTAACTCCTCAAGATAAAGTAGAAGTAAATAACATCCCTCTTGAAAAAGAAGAACCTGTTTATTTTTTACTATATAAACCAACTGGCGTAATTTCAAGTGTATCAGATGATAAAGGAAGAAGTGTTGTAACGGACTTTTTCCCGGAAATTACACAACGTTTATTCCCAATCGGACGCTTAGATTATGATACGTCTGGCGTATTATTAATGACAAACGATGGGGACTTCGCAAACGTATTAATGCATCCTAGATATAAAGTTGAAAAAACGTATGTTGCAAAAATAAAAGGTCCATTAACAGGTGAGAAAATTCGCATGTTAGAACGCGGTGTTACGTTAGAAGACGGTAAAACAGCACCAGCACGTGTGAAAATTATTTCTTGGGACAAGCGTAAAGAGATGGCTATTGTACAATTAACAATTCATGAAGGACGTAATCGTCAAGTACGTCGTATGTTTGAAGCGTTAGACTGTAAAGTAGTGAAATTAAAACGTGAACGTTATGCTTTCTTAGAAGTAGGAAGCCTGCGACCTGGTGATGCGAGAGAATTGACACCACATGAGGTGAAACAATTACGCGCACTTGCTTCTACAAAGCCAAGATAAGCTATAGAGTTAAAAATTCACCAGTGGAGTGCTCTGCTGGTGATTTATTCATACAACATTTACAGAAGATAATACATAACATGTACCGAGGAGAGGTAATATGAAGAAAAATCGCTTATTATTTCGCGTTACTATTCTACTCATTTTATGTGGTGCTGTAGGATTTACCCTTTATCAAGGATTCTTTGCTAATAAAGAGAAAATGCAAATCGGAAAAGAAGCACCTAACTTTGTTGTGACGGATTTAGAAGGGAAGAAAATTGAACTAAAAGATTTAAAGGGAAAAGGTGTATTTTTAAACTTTTGGGGCACGTGGTGTAAACCTTGTGAAAAAGAAATGCCTTATATGAATGAATTATATCCAAAGTATAAAGAAAAAGGCGTTGAAATCATAGCGTTAGATGCAGATGAAACGGATATTGCAGTAAAGAACTTTGTGAACCAATATGGTTTGAAATTCCCAGTTGCCATTGATAAAGGACAAAAGATTATAGGAACATATGGCGTAGGTCCATTACCGACAAGTTTTTTGATTGATAAAGATGGAAAAGTAGTGGAGCAAATTATAGGGGAACAAACGAAAGAACAGTTAGAAGGGTATTTAAAGAAAATTACTCCGTAATAAAGAAAGCCTTTACATAAGAGGTGCGTGCCTGTAGCGCCTCTGGTTTAAAAATTCTGAGTATTGCGGTAACTTGAGGTTAGAATATACAATAGTACATATAGATACAGGGGCGGTGAGAGTGTTGAAAGAAATTAAATGTGAATGTGGACATGTTAATCCGATAGGAACCGTTTTTTGTGAAGCTTGCGGGAAACCATTTGAAAGCAATGAAAATACAAAACTATTGGATATGCGCTATGAGGGGAGTGCACGGAGATCTCTCACGCAGACAAAAACGATAGTCGATAAAATTTGGAGTTTTTTCTCTTCTGTAAAAGTGGGTGTATGGCTAATCGTAATAACTTTAGCTGCATCAGCGATAGGAACTATTTTTCCGCAAGAAATGTACATAACTCCAGGGATTGCACCAGCTGAATATTATAAACAAGAATACGGATTTTTAGGACAATTATACTATCAATTAGGGTTTAATAATTTATACGGTTCATGGTGGTATATGATTTTGATTGCTTCTATCGGTATTTCTCTTGTGATATGTAGTTTAGACCGCGTTATTCCACTTTATAAAGCTTTAAAAAAGCAAGGCGTAAAAAGACATCCTAGCTTTTTAAAGAGACAGAGATTATATGGGACTGGTACACCGCAAGATGGTGACCTGGAAAGAGTGCAAAAGAATTTAAAGAAAAGAAACTATAACGTGAAAGTGGAAGACGGAAACGTTTTAGCAGAAAAGGGACGCTTCTCGCGTTGGGGTCCATATGTGAATCATATCGGTCTTATTATCTTTTTATTCGGTGCGATGCTTCGTTTTTTACCGAGTATGTACGTAGACGAAGCACTTTGGTTACGTGACGGTGAAACGAAAGAAATACCAGGGACGGATGGACAATACTACTTAAAAAACGAAAAATTTATAAAAGAAGTTTATGATAAAAGTAAGGACAAGGAAGTTTTTGAGGAAGCGATTGATCGTGTAGGCGATAAAATGATTGCGAAAAACTTCCAAACGAATGCCGTATTATATAAAGCAGTAGGAGAAAATATAGCAGGACAAAAACCGAAATTAGAAAAAGTAAAAGAAGCGGAAATTCGAGTGAATGAACCACTGAAATTTGATCAATTTGCAGTGTATCAAGTGGATTATAAAGAAAGTGAATTTAAAAGTATGTCCTTTCACTTGCAAAATAAAGAAAATAATCAAAAGTGGGGACCGATTAAAGTAGATTTAACGAACCCTAAGGAAAAATATGATTTAGGAAATAGTTATTCTTTAGAACTATTAAGCTATTTTCCTGATTTTTATTTTGATGAGAATGGAAAACCAAATACAAAAACGAAATTACCAAACAATCCTGCATTTGTATTTAAAATGTTTACACCTGAAACGCCAGATGGTGAAGTGAGTTTTGTTGGTATTCAGCAAAATATAGAACCAGATGGGAATAACAAATATAAAATGTCCTTCGCAGGTGTGGAAATGCAAAATGCAACAGCACTTACTGTAAGAAAAGATTTAACGCTTTGGATTCTCGGCATTGGAGGATTTATATTTATGGTTGGTGTCATTCAAGGTATGTATTGGAATCATCGCCGTATTTGGATACAACGTGTTAATGATGAATGGTGGATTGCAGGGCATACAAATAAAAATTGGTTCGGTTTAAAGAAAGATATTGAAAGAGTAATAGAAGGTACAGCAATTCCACAGCCAAATGATAAAGTAATTGATAAAAAAATTAGTTAAGGTGGGGAAACGATATGGTGCAAATAAGTAGTAACTTTCTCTTTACCGCATTTATTTTATATTTAATTGCGACTCTATTTTTTGGGGGAGCCATTAAAGAAAAGGGTCATAAATGGGCAAATGTAGGAATAACGATTACAATTTTAGGGTTTATAGCACAAACAGTATATTTTGTTACAAGGTGGATTGCATCAGGGCATGCGCCAGTTAGTAACTTTTTTGAATTCGGTACATTTTTCGGCATGATGCTTGTAGGAGCATTTATTGTCATGTATTTTATGTACCGTGTAAGTATAATCGGACTATTTGCATTACCAGTTGCGCTTTTATTAATTGCCTATGCAAGTATGTTTCCGAGGGAAATATCTCCGCTCATTCCATCTTTAAAAAGTAATTGGTTACATATTCACGTGACGACTGCAGCAGCAGGACAAGCAATCTTAGCGATTAGTTTTATTACGGGCGTTATGTATTTATTGAAAAATGTAGATCAATCAACGAGAAGCAAACGTACATTTTGGTTAGAAACGGTCGTATTCACGCTTGTTTGTACGGTTGGGTTTATTGGAGTGACAACGGTATTTTCTAGTATGAAATATGAAGCGAAGTTTCAATGGATTGATAAAAATGAACAACAACTGGAAATGAAGTACAATCTTCCGGCCTTAGTTGGACCGCATGAAGGGAAGTTACTGACAGAAAATAAATTAGAACCGGCAGTTGAAGTTCCAGCGATTGTAAATGCGAAAAAATTAAATACTGTTATTTGGTCAGTGTTAGTAGGAACGTTACTGTATATTGTATTAAGACTTGTTTTACGGAAGCGAGTATCGGCGGCACTTCAGCCGTTAGTAAAGAATACGAATAGTGATCTACTAGATGAAATCGGATATCGATCTATTGCAATTGGATTCCCAGTTTTCACATTAGGTGCATTAATTTTTGCGATGATTTGGGCACAAATAGCGTGGACACGTTTTTGGGGCTGGGATCCAAAAGAGGTTTGGGCACTTATCACTTGGCTCTTTTATGCAGCAGTATTACATTTACGCCTATCAAAAGGATGGCATGGAGAGAAATCAGCTTGGCTTGCAGTAATTGGTTTTGCAATAATTATGTTTAACTTTATTGTAGTAAACTTAATTATTGCCGGTTTACATTCATATGCATAGAGAAATAAAATAGGAGAGTGCATGTCACTTTCCTATTTTATTTTTGTCAACTTTTCTTCTTTTTTGAGAAAAACATGACAAAGTAGCGGTTGATTTTGTAAAATGATGTCGAGGACATTATATGCTGTTCAAAAAAAATACATAGTTTTGGAAAAAAATTGAACAAAATTTATTATTCTTGTGAAGCATAATATGGGAAGTGAAACATTTAGAAGATTGCTTAAATAAACGAGAATAGCGCAACATAATAGTTAAAGAAGGGTAGGTGTGAACCGCTGAGGTGAGAGTGCGCAGCGGGTAGAGATGGAAAATGAATCAAGAATTTTAATTGTAGATGATGAGGATCGCATTCGTCGTTTATTGAAAATGTACTTAGAAAGAGAACAATATACGATTGAAGAAGCAGATAATGGTGATACAGCTTTAGAAATGGCGTTGCAAAATGATTACGATTTAATCTTATTAGATCTTATGATGCCTGGTAAAGATGGCATTGAAGTATGTAAAGGGGTTCGTGAGAAGAAAGCGACACCAATTATTATGCTGACAGCAAAAGGTGAAGAAGTAAATAGAGTACAAGGATTTGAAGTTGGAACAGATGATTATATTGTAAAGCCATTTAGTCCACGTGAGGTCGTACTACGTGTGAAAGCGGTATTACGCCGTGCTGTACCAACAACATTCTTTACACAAGATACAACGACAAAAGATGTTACTGTATTCCCGCACTTAACAATTGATAACGATGCACACCGTGTTACTGCAGATGGTAATGAAGTAAACTTAACGCCGAAAGAATATGAGTTACTATTATTTTTAGCGAAAGCTCCTGATAAAGTATTCGATCGTGAGCAACTGTTAAAAGAAGTATGGCAATATGAATTCTTCGGAGATTTACGTACAGTTGATACACATGTAAAACGTTTACGTGAGAAGTTAAGCAAAAAATCACCAGATGCAGCGAAAATGATTGTTACTGTTTGGGGTGTAGGTTACAAATTTGAGGTTGTGAACGACTGATGCTTTGGAGAAGTGTAGTAGGGAAGTTATGGATGACCATATTACTTCTCGTTTCGTTCGTGCTTGGATTTGTTGCGATTTTACTTTCACAGTTTTTTAGAACATACTATGTTGATATGAGTGAAGCTAGGCTTCAAAAAGTCGCAACAAGTGTTTCAGAGTTAATTGAAGAAGGTGCCGATGTAAAAACGATTGAGAATATCGCTTACAAATTCTCTGATCCACTTTCAAGGATTATTATTGTAGAAGATGGTAAAGAAATTTCTTCTTCACCGAAACAAGAAGGATTAGTCACTCTTACAATGGATGACTTAAAAGAAGATAAAGAATTAGCGGCTGTGTTTACAGACAAAAAAGAAATTAAGAATAACATTAGAAAAGCGTCTAATAGTAGGAAGAATAAAAACACCGAAAATGATATTATGATCGTCGGAAAACCAGTGCAATCAAAAAATCAAAGTGCAGTGTTCGTATATGAATCTTTACAAGTACCGATACAAGGTATGGAAAGAACGACTGATTTTATTTTCTTATCGGCTGGAATTGCGATTATATTAACAACTTTCTTTGCGTTCTTCTTATCTACTCGAATTACAGCACCACTTCGTAAAATGCGTGAGGTTGCTTTTGAAGTGTCGCGTGGGAAGTTTGATGCGAAAGCTCCTATGGTATCTCAGGATGAGATTGGTGAGCTTGCAACGGCCTTAAATCAAATGGGAAAACAGTTGAAGTTTAATATGAACGCCTTGCAACAAGAGAAAGAACAGTTAGCTAGTATTTTAAGTAGTATGGCAGATGGGGTTATTACATTAAATCAAGAAGGTGAAGTTGTAGTAATCAATCCGCCGGCCGAACATTTCTTACAAGTTTGGCAAGAAGAAAAAGAGATAGAGCTAAGTAAAAAACTACCTTCTGAACTTGTGGAACTATTCCATCTTGTTGTAGAAAGTGAACAACAACAAGTTGTTGAAATTAATTTACAAAAAGGGAACTATGTAGTTCTTATGACGCCGCTTTACAATCAAACGAAAATTCGTGGAGCTGTAGCGGTACTGCGAGATATGACGGAAGAACGCCGTCTTGAAAAGATGCGTCAAGACTTTATTGCGAATGTATCGCATGAACTTCGTACACCAATGGTAATGCTGCAAGGGTATAGTGAAGCGATTTTAGATGATATTGTGCAAACGAAAGAAGAAATTAATGAGTTTGTTCAAATCATTTATGATGAATCCGTTCGTTTAGGTAAACTTGTAAATGAATTATTAGATTTAGCACGCATGGAAAGTGGTAATGTAGAGTTACATATAGGTGAAGTTGATATTCATCCTTTCGTTGAAAAAATAGGTCGTAAATTCCAAGGGATTGCAAAGGATAAAGAGGTCGCGTTAACGGTTGATTTCAAAGATCCAATTGAACAATACCCGTTTGATGCAGATCGTATGGAACAAGTATTGACGAATTTAATTGATAACGCAATACGTCATACAAACGCAGGCGGACATGTAACGCTTGTAATTGATACGAAAAATAATGGCCTCATTTTTGAAGTACAAGATTCGGGTGCAGGCATTCCAGAAGAGGATATTCCATTTTTATTTGATCGTTTCTATAAAGCTGATAAAGCAAGAACACGTGGGAAAAAGGGTGGAACAGGACTCGGGCTTGCGATTGCGAAAAATATTGTGCAAGGCCATGATGGTAAAATTTCTGTATCAAGTGTTGTTGGAGAAGGAACTACATTTTCTGTCTATTTACCGAATCGTATAATTTAGATATGTGTTTTTAAAGTTGATAATGAATAAAGTTCTGCTGTTTTTTATTTTTTTGTAAACTCAATTAAATAAAGAATGGTAGAACTTTTTTCTATGTTGCTCGAATAAAGAATAACAAGAGAGGTGCTGTGAAGAAATGAAATTATATACAAAAACAGGAGATAAAGGAACGACAAGTGTAATAGGCGGTAGGGTTGATAAAGATGATATCCGTGTGGAAGCGTATGGAACAATAGACGAGGCGAATTCTCATATCGGATATGCAATGACTAAGCTTCAAGGCGGGACTTATAGAGATATTTACAATGAGCTCGAAAATATTCAACATGAGCTATTTGATTGCGGAGGAGACTTGGCAATAGTGGAACAAAAAATTCCTTATAAGGTGACAATTGAGATGGTTGAAAGCTTAGAAAGAAAGATTGATTTGTATATAGAAGAAGCCCCGCCATTAGAACGCTTTATTTTGCCAGGAGGTAGCGAGGCGGCGGCTACTATTCATATTGCACGTACTGTTGTAAGGAGAGCAGAACGCTCTATAGTATCATTGCAAAAAGAAGTGAAAATAAATGAAGTTGTCTTAAAGTATGTAAATAGATTATCTGATTATTTGTTTGCAATAGCTCGAGTAATAAATGCTCGATTACAAGTGAAAGATGTGGAGTATAACCGTAGTGCATTAGTTTTTCGTGATAAGAAAGAGAAGGAAGTGGAGTAATTCACTTTCTTTTTTTTTGTATACTTTTTTCTGTAATATACCAAAATAGAGAAGGTATAGTGGTAATTAGAAAACGGAGGATGTATATGAAAGTTTTAAAATGCGGCGTCATGCTATTGAGTATACTGTTTGTATCTCAATTACATGTTTATGCAGAAGAAAATCGATGGACATGGCCTGTTGAAGGTCAGATAAGTGATTATTTTGGGACAAGGCATGGAAAACACTATGGTATTGATGTAGCTGCGCCAATTGGAACGCCTGTGGCAGCTATCCAAGATGGTAAGGTAACGAGGTCTTATTATTCGAGTAGTTATGGAAATGTTGTATTTATTAAACACGGAGAATATGAGGCTGTATATGCACATTTAAATAAGAGATATGTGGGACAAGGAGATTATATTTCAAAAGGAGAAAAAATTGGAGAAGTAGGGAACACGGGAGAATCGCGAGGTGCACACTTACATTTAGAACTTCATCAAGGAAGATGGACGATGGCGAAAAAGAATGCGATGAACCCATTGCTTGTTTTAAGTGAACAAAGAAATGAAGTTGTTTCTTCGTCATTATATGTCGTACAAAAAGGGGATACTTTAGTTAGTATTGCACGGAAATTTAGTATGACACTTAAGGAAATTAAAGAAAAAAATGGATTGCAGCAAGAGCTAATTTATCCTAATCAACAATTATATGTTAAGTAAAGGAAACGTCTCAAAAATTAAACTTTGAACAAATTTATGTTCTTCTTAAATAATGTTCAATGTAAATGAAATTATATGGGCGCTTTTGCTAGAACTATTGAGTGAATCAGAGCATCTATATCTAAAAGAAAACCGTCCCAAAGTTTATTTTGGGACGGCTTCTTTTACCAAAAAATAAAGACACATATAAATCCAGAAATAGCTAAATAGCTATACAAGTAAAAAACTTTTGTTCTTGTTTTCTCTTTTGTTCGAAACAGTACGATAGTCGGTTCAATTAAACCGATTGTCAAACAAAGTAGGCCAAGAAGCATACAACCAATCGAAATAGAATACAGGGCGATTTGTGGTGCTTGAAATGGAATCATCCATTTTAATAAAAATGCAATAAGTGCAGTGTAACAAATACTACCGATGTATTTATTCAGTGGTGTATTAGAACGAAAACCAGGAAGTTTTTTTAAGAAAGAGCGGGAAACAACTTCTGTTTGTAAAGATGTATGCTCTTCAATAATTTTTTGGGCTTCTTTTCCTTTTTGAAAAAGAGATAAGATCCAATTTCGCTCACCCTGAAAAATAAATTGAGAAGTTGTCAAATAGTGATCAATCTTCACTTTATTCCAACTCTTCCACGGATGACGCTCACACAATTTTAATTTACTTTCTGTTTTTTTATCATACTGATAAATACTTATGCCATCTTCATCGAAAGTAGCATAGTATGTCTCATTTGAGAATGTGCCTAAATCAATTGGGCAGTAGAAAAGTAATTCTTTTTTTAAGTAAAAGTATTCTTTTCTTAAGTTTTTTTTCATTGCTTCTCGAATAGAATGTCTCTTTTCTTTTTTCATGACATTTCCTCCATAACTCAGAAAATGTTCTTATCTTAACAATTCAATATCTTATCACTTTTAATTATATATGACTAGGTAATCCAAAAGAGAAATGCCGAATAATAAAAAAATATGGATTGTATTGTAAAATATCTCGCAATTTATTTGTTGTTATGAAAAATAAATAACTAATTTTAAATAAGTTACAATTTTTTAGTTCACAATGTTATGAGGTTGTTGTATAATGAAGGGGAAAATAGAATATCGGTCTATCTTCGGGGCAGGGTGAAAATCCCGACCGGCGGTGATGAACTATTTATGATTTTGTTCTAAGCCCGCGAGCCGTTAAGGCAGGATTTGGTGTGATTCCAAAGCCGACAGTATAGTCTGGATGGGAGAAGATGGAGGTTCAAGCGTTCAAAAAAGATATGGATTTGAACGTCTGTTTGATGTGCCTTAAATTCTCCCTTTGTGTAAAACACAAAGGGTTTTTTCGTTCTATGAAAAACAGGCATAGCAGAACCTTTCCACTTTCCATGAGATGATCGATGGAAAAGGAGAGAGAAAGATGAAACAAAAAAACAGTGTAGTGCAGATGGTGAGTGTAGCGATGCTAAGTAGTATTGCATATTTACTAATGATGTTGGATTTCCCGTTCCCAGGGCTTCCGCCATTTTTGAAAATTGATTTTAGTGATGTACCAGCTTTAATTGCAGCAATTATCTTTGGACCAGTAGCAGGAGTGATTGTAGAGGCGATAAAGAACATTTTACATTACGGGATTCAAGGGAGTTTAACGGGAGTACCAGTTGGAGAAATTGCAAACTTTATTGCAGGATGTTTATTTATTGGACCAGCAGCTTTCTTATTTAGAAAGTATCGTACTGTGAAGAGTTTAACTACAGGATTAATGCTAGGGACAATTACAATGGCACTTATTATGAGTGTATTAAACTACATCATCATATTCCCGGCTTACACTTGGTTTTTAAATTCACCGGCTATGTCTAGCGAAACCATAAGAACAACGGTTGTAACGGCAATCTTACCATTTAATTTAATTAAAGGGATTGTTGTAACAATTGTATTTGTAGCATTATTCTCACGCCTGAAAGTATGGGTGTTTGCAAAAATGAAAAATGCATAATATATATTAAAACCATTAGTAGTGTGAAACTACTAATGGTTTTTTATTAAGGAAAATAAAATTTAGATACAAAAAATGCCCCTCATCAATATGAGGGGCATTTTTTGAAGTTAATAAAAGACTATTCGAATTTTAAAGCGTCTCCGTCGAATGATTCGTCAGCAACTTTAATTGAGTCAGTTGGACAGCCTTCGAATGCATCCATCATATCTTCAATTAATACATCTGGAATTTCAACGATACCTTGGTTATCATCTAATGTTACAAATGCAATACCTTCATCATCATAGTCATAAATGTCTGGTGCAGCAGCGCCACAAGCACCACATGCAATACAAGTATCTTTATCAACGATTGTATATTTTGCCATCTTTTTTCCCTCCTGATAATATGTATGTGAAAAGCTCGCCATAAAAATTATAACCTTATTGTAAAACGGTTTGTAAAACTTTTCAACATAAAATTATAATGATAATGCTTATCAATTAGAGTGTCAACTTATTTTTGAATTATGTCATAAGATTTTCAAAATACGTAAATATGATTTCGTTTGATACAATAGACTATATACAAGTATATAGTTCTTATATGATAAGTTTAATGAGCGACAGTAGATAGTGTAATTGTACTGAAAAGAATGAAGTTAAGATTGGAAGGTGGAAGCGGTCATGCAAATACAATAT
Source organism: Bacillus sp. M13(2017) (assembly GCF_002218325.1). Lineage (NCBI taxonomy): Bacteria > Bacillati > Bacillota > Bacilli > Caryophanales > Bacillaceae > Bacillus > Bacillus sp. M13(2017). Next base: position 207,351 of record NZ_KZ268506.1, read on the forward strand.
ACTTTGTTGCATTGTTTAAAACAATTGAATGGTGAGAGAACCGTTTCTTCTATTTATTATTTACTAAAGGGCAAACGTTCTTCGCAAACTTTACAAGATGGAAATATGTTCCGAATTTCATTTTTGTTCGGAATATATAAATCATTGAATAGAAATGACTATGATGGTGAAGTTGCAAAGTTGTTGCAAGCGGATTTTATTCAAGAAATACATGAAAATACATATGTGTTAACACCTACGGGTAAAATGCAGTTACATAAATGGGAGGAAGTTTATGCTTTTCCAGCACATTTGCATGGTTTACATTACGGTGAATTAGGTGAAACATTTTGGAAAAGATTATCATTGATTATTCAAACCATATCCAATTTACAACAGAATAATACGAGGTTTATTCCAATTCAGCAAGATACAGAAATAATGATGTGGGTGAAACGTTTTCTAACAGGAAGGCCATATAAGAGAAGTGAGTTGGCGAGAAAACTATGGACGGAAGTACAGAATCTTTTAGAAAATAGTAATGCGATAGAAGCGACGATTGTAACATATCGATTAACGGGTTATGAACGTATTGGTTGTACATTGCAACAATTAGCAGAAATTACGAAACAAGATATATTCAGGGTGTATTTTTTATTTTGGGGTACAATGCATTTCTTTATACAAGAAGTTCGTGATAAAGAAAATGAATTTCCACTATTAGCTGAAATTATATCTTATCCAAATGAGAGAGCTGAATTATTTAGTTTATCCACGAAAAAAACATATAATTTTTGGAGGCAAGGACGTTCTTTAGAAGAAATAGCGACGATTCGGAATTTAAAGGTTGCAACGATAGAAGATCATTTTGTTGAAATTGCTTTGCGAGAAAAAGATTTTTCTATTGAAATGTTTATGGAAAAAGAAAAGATAGACAAAGTAATAAAAGTAATTGAAGCATTGCAAACGCGGAAGTTACGTGTTTTGAAACAAGCGGTTGGAGAAGATATTTCTTATTTTGAAGTTCGTCTTGTATTAGCGCGGATGGAGGGTGTAAATGAAACTTGAAGAATATTTATATAAGTGGTTTGGATATTCTGAATTTCGTCCAGGTCAAAAAGGAGTAATTACAGATTTATTAGAAGGAAAAGATGTGATAGCAATGCTTCCGACTGGAAGAGGGAAATCTATGTGCTATCAGTTTCCAGGGCTTATGCGAGAAGGAACAGTGCTTGTTGTATCACCGTTATTATCTTTAATGGAAGATCAAGTGACACAATTAAAGTATGTTGTGAAAAACCGAGTAATAGCATTTAATAGTTTTCGGACATTAAATGAAAAAAGAGAAGCGATGAAAAAATTATCTTCATATAAATTTATTTTTGTTTCACCAGAGATGTTACAGTCGGAGTTATTAATTAGGGAATTGAAGAAAATTCATATTTCATTATTTGTTGTTGATGAGGCTCATTGTATTTCTCAATGGGGTTATGATTTTAGACCGGACTATAAAAGACTAAATGTAGTTATTAAAAATATTGGTTCTCCTACAGTATTAGCATTGACAGCCACAGCGACAAAAGGGGTACTGCAGGATATCGCAGATAGTTTAAATTTAAAGGGTGCTGCGGAACATGTATACTCTATTGACCGTCCTAATATTGCAATGGATGTGCAATTTGTAGAGACGATAGAAGAAAAGAAAGAGACGCTTTTAGAGCAGGTGATGTATTTACAAGGGCCGGGGATTGTATATTGCTCAAGTAGAGCGTGGACAGAAAGGTTAACGGAATACTTGAGAGGGAAAGGTGTTACTGGTGTAGCTTTTTATCATGGTGGTATGGAACATGAAGAGCGTATGTTAATTCAACAGCAGTTTATGAACGATCAATTGCAACTTGTAATATGTACAAGTGCATTTGGTATGGGGGTAAATAAGGCGAATACGCGATATATTATTCATTTTCATTATCCAACTAATATAGCTTCTTACTTACAAGAAATCGGAAGAGCTGGAAGAGATGGCGAACCGAGTATAGCTATTTTATTATGTAGTCCGTTGGATCATGATTTACCAATTTCAATCATTGAGGATGAATTGCCAAGTAAGTCACAAATACAATTTTTATTTTCTTTACTACAAGAAAGAATGTTTCAAACGAAAGAATTACCAATAGAAGATGTAGAAGAAATTTGTTATAATGCAGCAAGATTTAATGAGCAATATTGGCGTTTCGTTCGTTATCATCTCGAACAGGTTGGAATTATACAACAACGAAGATTATTATTAGAAGGTTTGTCAGATGAAATCATGAACCGATTAATAGCTGAAGTAGAAATAAGGTTGCGTAATAAATATAGTGAGCTAGAAAATATGAAGTCATGGATACAAGTTAAAGGATGTAGACGTGAATATGTGCTGCAACAGTTCGGTTATAAGAAAGAGCAAGAGTTAATTAATTGCTGCGATTATTGCGGTATTACAAAAGAAGATTATAAAAAAAGACGAGCGCAACAATCGGATTTCGACTATAATTGGGAAACAGAGTTACAAAAGCTTTTCGGCCTAGAAAAGATGGAGGAATGATGAACATTCAAAGGCATAATGTTGAAGATATGAGTCCGCAGGAAATAAGGCTGAATCTATATATAACACAGTTAATTATTATCGGTATTGGCTGTTTACTGGCATATATATTATTTCAAGATGTAAAAGAAGTCTTTAATTTATGGAAATGGGAACCAGTATCTATACTTATTATAGGTGGTTTGTTAGCGATTGGTATTGTGTTATTAGATTATGTTGCAATGCGAGTGTTTCCGGAGTCTTGGTTTGATGATGGTGGTATTAACGATAAGATGTTTCGAGGAATGTCCGTTCTGCATTTACTCGTTATTACGTTCTTAATTGGTTTTGCAGAAGAGTTTTTATTTAGAGGTGTAGTGCAGACTCATTTTGGAATTGTAATTGCGAGCTTCGTATTTGCAGTGTTACATATTCGTTATATAACAAAGCCATTTTTGTTTTGTTTCGTCTGTTTCATTAGTTTTGTCTTTGGTTATGTATTTGAATGGACAGGAAATTTGTTTATAACAATCTTTGCACACTTTCTTGTTGATTTTATAATGGGACTCCAATTAAGAAAATAAATGGAAGGTGGTGGTGAACAACATGAGGAAACGAATTCCTGATTTTGAAGAGGAATTAGAAGTTGAGCGAGTGGAAGAAAAAGAAAGTTTACCGCCGCGTAGTGAAATTCATAGAAATAAAGAGAAAAAACAAAAGTTTAAAATAAATCACATTTTCGTCCGGGTTTTAACATTTCTATTCATTCTGCTGCCAATTAGTATTTTGTGGTACACGGATAAATATATTCAGGTGAAGGGTGATAGTAATAATGCCGGAAAAAGTGCGTTTGAAGTAATCTTCTTTGATTCAGCTAAATCTGAGTCGCAGAAACAGTCTGAAAAAGTAATAACGCATACTGTGAAAGAGGGAGAAACTTTAGAAAGTATAGCGAAGCAATATTTTTCAGATGGAAATGGAATTGAAGTAATTAAAAAGTATAATAACTTGCAAGAAGATGAAGTGAGTGCAGGTCAAGAATTAAAAATTCCGATAAAAGATAAGTCCACAAAGCAAGAAAGCTAGTGAGTTAAGCGATCACAGTTTGTTATAAAAGCCTAGGATTATCTTTATGAGGAGGGGAGTCAAAAATATGATATGGATTATATTATTCAGTACTCTCATAGGCATGGGGATTTTATTACTTCTTGTGATGTATAAAGAAGCGATGCGTAATAAGGTGTTGGAACATACTTTAGTATTTAAAGAATTTCCGAAAAGTTTTCAAAAAGTAAATGTGTTTTTTATTTCTGATATTCATAGAAGAGTCATTTCGAATTTGTTAATTGAACAAGTAAAAGGAAAAGTAGATATTGTAATTATCGGAGGAGATTTAGCAGAGAAAGGTGTCTCTTTATCAAAAATCTCTGCGAATATTCAAAAGTTAAGAGAGATAGGTCCTGTATATTTTGTGTGGGGAAACAATGATTATGAGATAGAATATCATGAATTAGATGCGTTATTATTAGAAAATAACGTAAAAGTTTTAGATAATACAAGAGTGGTATTTGAGTCTGAATTAGGAGAGAAAATTTGTTTGCTCGGTATAGATGATGTTGGATTGCACCGTGATCGTCTAGATTTGGCATTGGCGGATTGTAAAGAAGATGGTTTTCGTATCCTAGTTAGTCACAACCCTGATATAATAAAAAAAATGTCTGGAAATGAACAGATTTCACTTGTGTTAAGTGGACATACGCATGGAGGACAAATCCGATTATTCCCATCTAAAAAATATTTAAAAGGTGGCGTATATAACCATTTGAATACGATTCTCTTTGTTAGTAATGGGTACGGAACAACATTGATACCACTTCGTTTCCGAGCACCTGCTCAAACACATATCATTACATTGTGCGGAGGGAAATGATGCCAACTCTTAGTGGGAAATATAATATAAAAGCTGTTTCGAATATAATTGGAGTTCAGCCGAGCACGCTTCGTGCATGGGAAAGACGATATCAAATTATTGCCCCAAAGCGAAATCAAGCTGGGCATCGTTTATATACAGAAGAGCATATTCAAATTTTAAAATGGTTAATGGAAAAAGTTTCCTCCGGCATGATGATTGGACAAGCAGTTCAGTTATTAGAAGAGAATCGTTTGCCGAGTACAGTTCAAAAAGAGATACATTTCGATAAAGAAGTTGTTTTAGTGGACGATTTGCTACAAGCTTTGTTAAAATTTGATGAAATTACAATTGCTGCATTATTAAACGAAGCTTTTAGTATATATTCAACAGAAAAGGTTGTTGCCAGTATCGTTCTTCGAGTGACAGACAAATTATTAACGTCAAAAAATAATAATGAGATTTCAATGGTGCAATTCCAATATGCACTATCATTTTTACAAACGCGTCTAGGGATGGTGTATCACAATGCCTCAATGTTTTCCTCTTTACACAAAGTTATTGTGTTAGAAAAGAATGCATTGAAAGGATTTATTTTTTCAACTTATTTACGCTTAAAAGGATATGAGGCGATATATATTAGGACAAGCTTAGCTGAAGATGGTATGTTGTCAGCGGTAGAGGAAATACAGCCGAAATATGTATTTGTATCTTTTGCTGACGAACAAGATATGAAAAAGACGATGAACTTTATAAATTTATTACAAGAAAAAAGGGAATCTCTTTCTGTTGGATTTATCGGAAAGCTAGGCGTTCTAAACCAGTTGGACATTGAAACAATCTTAATTGGTGATACGAAAGAAGAATGGGATGAATGGTTAAAAATATCGGAATAGTTGTTCGAAAAGAACCATCTATTTTCTATTTCATATAATAAAATTAGATGCATTGGTTACGTAGGGAGGGTATGAGATGAGGCTGGAACGATTAAATTACAATAAGATAAAAATTTTTCTAACATTTGATGATTTATCTGAACGAGGATTAACGAAAGAAGATTTATGGAGAAATGCGCCGAAAGTACAGCAATTATTTCGTGATATGATGCAAGAAGCAAATAAGGAATTAGGATTTGAAGCAGATGGTCCGATTGCAGTTGAAGTGTTTTCTCTACAAGCACAAGGGATGGTTGTAATTGTAACGAAAGAAAATCAAGAAATGGATACAGATGATGAGTTCCGTGACGAGTTTATTGAAATGCAAGTGACTCTAGATGAAAGTGAGCATATAATATATGAGTTTGCTACGCTAGATGACGTAATTAACCTGTCAAATCGCTTATATAACCTTGGTGTAACTGGCGGAAAGCTATATACGTGGGATGAGCGCTTCTATCTTTGGGTGGAAGAAGAGGAACAAATTCAATTGTTAAAGGCGGATTTTATAGCTATTTTAGCGGAATACGGTAATCCGTCTACAGCAACCATTTATCGCATCATGGAGTACGGTAAAGAATTAATGGATGTTAACGCGATAGAACAAATACACAATTACTTTGTGAAAAAACAAAACCTCAGCTAATACAACAAAGCTGAGGTTTTGTTTTTATTTGGATAAGGGAAGGGATGATTGTAAATACTCGAACATACTTTTTGAAAATAAAATATGCAGTTTTATGGGAGTATGGTTGATGAAAATAAAAAACATTTAAATATTTAAGTATTTTACTTTTCTAAAAGTAATAAAAGGACTATAATAATAGTGAAAACGCTTGCAACATAAAATAGTTTGTATATATTTGTTAGCGTTTTCTATTGCATTCCAAATTTAAGGGTGTATACTAGGCAATGAAGGTTTACTAAACAAGTGAAATTACAGGGGGTTTACTTACTATGGTAGCCGAAAAGGGAACTCAAACAAAAACACAACAACAAAGGGAACAACATTTTGAACTATTGAATTCAACACAAATTGTTATTAGTGAAGCGTTAGAAAAATTGGGTTATCCAAACGAAGTATATGAATTATTAAAAGAACCAATTCGTATGATGACAGTGAAAATACCAGTTCGTATGGATGACGGGACTGTTAAAATATTTACAGGATATCGTGCACAACATAATGATGCTGTTGGTCCAACGAAAGGTGGAATTCGCTTCCATCCGAATGTAACAGAAAATGAAGTGAAAGCACTTTCAATCTGGATGAGTTTAAAATGTGGTATTGTTGATTTACCATATGGTGGAGGTAAGGGTGGAATTATCTGTGATCCACGTGAAATGTCATTCCGTGAGTTAGAAAGATTAAGCCGCGGTTATGTACGAGCAATTAGCCAAATCGTAGGTCCGACGAAAGATATTCCAGCTCCAGATGTATTCACAAACTCTCAAATTATGGCATGGATGATGGATGAGTATAGCCGTATTGATGAATTTAATTCACCAGGATTTATTACAGGTAAACCGCTTGTATTAGGTGGATCACATGGACGTGAAACAGCAACAGCGAAAGGTGTAACAATTTGTATTCGCGAAGCTGCGAAAAAACGTGGCATTGATATTAAGGGTGCACGCGTTGTTGTTCAAGGATTCGGTAATGCTGGTAGCTTCTTAGCTAAATTTATGCATGATGCAGGTGCGAAAGTTATTGCAATCTCAGATGCTTACGGCGCGTTACATGATCCAAACGGATTAGATATTGATTATTTATTAGACCGTCGTGATAGCTTCGGTACAGTAACAAAGCTATTTAACAATACAATTTCAAACAAAGAATTGTTAGAGCTTGATTGCGATATTTTAGTTCCAGCTGCAATTGAGAACCAAATTACAGAAGAAAATGCTAATGATATTAAAGCGAAAATCGTTGTTGAAGCTGCAAATGGTCCAACAACATTAGAAGCGACTAAAATTTTAACAGATCGCGGAATTTTACTTGTTCCAGACGTGTTAGCAAGTGCTGGTGGTGTAACAGTATCTTACTTTGAGTGGGTACAAAATAACCAAGGTTACTACTGGACTGAAGAAGAAGTAGAACAACGTTTAGAAAAAGTAATGGTAAGATCATTTGATTCTATTTATGAAACAGCACAAGTTCGTAAAGTGAACATGCGCTTAGCGGCGTACATGGTTGGTGTTCGTAAAATGGCTGAAGCAAGCCGCTTCAGAGGTTGGGTATAAAATATTATATCTTGAGAAAACGTGATTTCCTTTCGAGGAAATCACGTTTTTTTGTTGAAATATTGAATGAGGTGTTGTATATGGAGAATGAAATGCTGGAACGAGTAGAACAATTAGAAGAAAAGGTTAAGAGGTTAGAGGGAGAACTTGCAAGAACGATGAAAGCTCGAAAAATAAGTATCGTTCGGATGTTCGGGGAAGGGCTACTGTTTTTGATATTTGGTGTGGTTGTAGTAGGGCCGATTATTGCCGTTGTAATCTCAATTTTTACTTGGATTGCTGAAAAATAAAATAAAAAAAGAACGCTTGTTCTATACGAACAAACGTGCTATACTCTCCTTAGATAAACAAAACGGAAATGATTTTAAGGAGAGATAAATGATGAAAATGACAGTAGACCAAAGATTTATGATGCCAGCAGATGTTGTAGAGCGAGTGGAAGTATTACGAAACAAACAAAGCAAGCGTGGCACATTATTACAATCGGTAAATAAATTTTTCGGTTTAGATACGAAAGAAGATTGTGTTTGGTTTTACGGTTTTTATGGAGTGGCTGTAAGTATCTTGTTGTTTATGGTGTTCACTTCAAATATTTTCGATTTTCTCTTCGCGTAAGAAATATGCGATAAGGACATTGTTACCGAATACATATATAAGGAAGTAAGGTAACCTTCTAGAGCGGGAGTTGGTAGCAATGGCAATGTTTCCTATAGAGCGCAACTATATTGGATATGGAAGTTCACGACCAGGGATTCCTCTGACTAAAGTTAGATTTATTGTAAGCCATGATACGGGGAATCCTGGAAGCAATGCGATAGGAAATCGAGATTACTTTAATGAATTACAACCGAAAGCTTCGGCGCATACATTTATAGATGATAAAACAATATTGGAGATTATTCCTATAAATGAAGTTGCGTATCATGTTCGATATGGTGTGCCGACGGATAATGACTTATATGGCTATGACGCGAATAAGGCGGCCATTGGAGTGGAACTTTGTTATGGCGGTGATGTTAACTTTTGGGAAGCATATAATCGTTTTACATGGTATCATGCGTATTTATGCCAAAACTTTGGCTTAAATCCGAAAAAAGATATCGTGTCACATAAAACGCTTGATCCAGCTAGAAAGATTGATCCTGAGAATGTATTAGGGAAACAAGGTATTAAATTTCAGCAGTTTTTAGCAGATGTCTATCGGATGTACGTTTCGTTTAGATGACAAATATATGAAAAATGAATACAATAAAGATAGGTGCCTACTGCTGTAAGTAGGTTTTTTCTTGTTTTTATAAATAGTGTATTGGTAGAAGACTAGGAGTGGACGAGTATGCAGAAAGAAACAGTTATTATAATCGGAGGCGGTCCGTGCGGATTAGCGGCTGCAATTTCGTTGCAAAAGGTTGGGATAAATCCGTTAGTAATTGAAAAAGGAAACATTGTAAATGCCATTTATAATTATCCAACTCATCAAACATTTTTCTCTTCGAGTGAAAAATTAGAAATTGGTGATGTAGCTTTTATTACAGAAAATCGTAAGCCAGTTCGAAATCAAGCGCTTGCGTATTATCGTGAAGTAGTAAAACGTAAATCTGTACGTGTAAATGCTTTTGAGCGAGTGGAGAAAGTTCAAAAAGATGGAGAAGTTTTTCAGGTTGAGACGACAAAGCGTGACGGAAGTAAAGAAATATATATAGCGAAATATATTGTTGTAGCAACTGGATATTATGATAATCCAAATTATATGAATGTTCCAGGTGAGGAATTGAAGAAAGTAGCTCACTATTTTAAAGAGGGGCATCCTTATTTTGATCGAGATGTAGTAGTTATAGGTGGGAAAAACTCGAGTGTAGATGCCGCGTTAGAACTTGTTAAATCTGGTGCACGTGTAACGGTACTGTATCGTGGAAGTGAGTATTCACCAAGCATAAAGCCTTGGATTTTGCCGGAATTTGAGGCGTTAGTACGAAATGGTACAATTCAAATGCATTTTGGGGCTCATGTGAAAGAAATTACTGAGCATACATTAACGTTTACAGTTGATGGTGAAGCTTTTACAATCAAAAACAATTTTGTATTTGCGATGACTGGTTATCATCCTGATCATAGCTTCTTAACGAAGATGGGTGTTCAGATTGATGAAGAAACAGGACGTCCAATTTATACAGAGGATAGAATGGAAACGAATGCTGAAAATATTTTCATTGCAGGTGTCATTGCTGCTGGAAATAATGCAAATGAAATATTTATCGAGAACGGTAGATTTCATGGAGATGCGATTGCGCAAACCATTGCATTAAGAGAAAAATAAAAAGGAGCTGTCGGGAAAACCTCGACAGCTTCTTTTTATTCGTGCATAAACATATTTTGAATGGATTCATGAGAATTTGTATTCTCTAATGCAACAAGCAATTTAATGCGTGCTTTTTGTGCATTTAAGCCGTATGTGAATACAATGCCCATATCTTTTAAGTGTTTACCGCCACCTTCATACGAATATACGTCTTGAACGATACCGTTGAAACAGCGAGAAACTAATACGACAGGAATACCTTTATTTAATAATCTTTCTAGGCTAGGTAGTGTTCTCGGAGGGAGATTACCTTGTCCAAGAGCTTCGATAACAATGCCGTCTACAGGAAGATTTTCGATTGCTGCTAATAATGTATCATCCATGCCAGCATATGCTTTTAGAACAACTACATTTTTAGACACTTTGTTTATCGTATATGTTTCGTGATGTACTAAAGCGTGATGGAAGACAACGCCGCGTTTTGTTACCATTCCAATTGGTCCGTATTGTGGGCTTTGGAATGTTGCGACATTACTTGTATGTGTTTTCGTTACATTTGTAGCGCAATGAATTTCGTCATTTAATACGACTAAAACACCTTTTTCTGCAGCTTCATCACAACTAGCAACTTTTACAGCTGATAAGAAGTTATATAGACCATCAGCACCTAACTCATTGCTAGAGCGCATTGCACCTGTCACTACGATCGGAATAGTTGCTTGTACTGTTAAATCTAAGAAATAAGCTGTTTCTTCTAATGTATCCGTGCCATGCGTAATGACTACGCCATGAATGTTGTCTTGTTTTACTCTTTCATCAATGATGACTTGTAATTGTAACATTTCGCTCGGTGTCATATGAGGAGATGGTAGATGGAACACATCTTCAACGATTAAATCAACATCGCCTTCTAAATCAGGAATGAATTTTAAAAGAGGATTTTTTTCACCTGGTTGTACGACCCCAGTTTCTTTATCTTCCTCCATTGCAATTGTTCCACCTGTGTGTAAAACTAGGATTCTTTTCAATGCTTATACCCCTTTCAAGTAAAAAAATACATTTAGAACATAACATGTTTTGAGTAAATTCGACAATGGAAATGTATAAAAGTATGCCTCGAAAATGACAATAAAATTAACCGCTATATGTACGATGTATAAAATCACGAAACGAAATGGGCAAATATAGTATAGGAGGGAGGGATTGCGGTGAAAAAGATGGAGAGAATTTTTATTCGTATATTAATAATACAATTCATTTGTCTTTCTGTTGTGCAATTGTTATTTATACATAAGTCATCAGTGAAATATTTATCTAAAATTGTTTATTATGAGGGTGTCATGGTAAAAAACAAAATGGAAATCTTGCAGGTGAATAGGTAGTTTTCATTTTCTTCTATGAAGGATTATGCTACAATAATTGAGGATTTAATGACGTGAAGCAAATGAGAAGAAGCAGGGTGAACACCTGCTTTTCGTTTTGTTTTATAAGTGAAAAAATGAGGTGTTACGATGGATAAACGAATTTCAATTGCTATAGATGGTCCAGCAGCTGCTGGGAAAAGTACAGTGGCAAAAGTTGTTGCGAAGGAACTTTCTTACGTTTATATTGATACAGGCGCAATGTACCGTACGCTTACATATGCAGCCCTTGAACAAAAAGTAGACATTGAAAATGAAGAGCAGTTAATGGAAGTTGTAAAGAATGTAAATATTGAGTTTCAGCAAGGAGACAATACACAGCTTGTATTTTTAAATGGACAAGATGTTTCTGAAGTAATTCGTACACCTGATGTGACGAATCGAGTATCTATTGTAGCGAAACATCGCCTTGTTCGTGAAGAAATGGTACGTCGTCAGCAAGAGTTAGCGAAAAAAGGCGGCGTTGTAATGGACGGCCGTGATATTGGTACACATGTATTACCGGATGCTGAAGTGAAAATCTTTATGCTTGCTTCTGTTGAAGAAAGAGCGGAAAGAAGACATTTAGAAAATTTAAATAAAGGTTTCGATTCTAATTTAGAGCAGTTAAAAGAAGAAATTGCTCAGCGTGATAAATTAGATTCAGAACGCGAAGTTTCTCCACTAAAAAAGGCTGATGATGCATTGGAATTAGATACGACTTCTTTATCAATTGAAGAAGTTGTCCAAAAAATTATGAGCATTGTTTCTGGAGTGTTTGCGAAATAAAGAAAGGGGATAATCCTCTTTCTTTTTTTGTTTAAATAGAAATGTAAAGGATACGTGAATTGTGAGTCTCTTTCCTTGACAAATGAGCTGATTTGTAAGAAGTTAGTTAAAGAGGAATAAAACTGTCAGAATATATTCGCTATTATATTTCAAAACATACTTTTTTCAAGCTAGTTTTGCTGTATACTATTTATATAGGTTTAATATATTTTCTTGTGAATGGTATTGAAAAAGAGTATGTGATGAGAAATTCTTAAACGTGCAAATGAAAACTTTGTTTTCATTTCGTATATACATAAAAAATGCTTTGTCAATTCTGTAGGGAGGTATTTCCATGGTAGAGAAAATGAATGAAGAAGTTATGGATTCAAAAGAATTACAAGTTGGTGACGTTGTTACAGGTTCTGTAACGAAGGTTGAAGAGAAACAAGTGCTTGTAAATGTTGGATACAAAACAGATGGCGTAATTCCAATTAGTGAATTAGCTAACGTTCATATTGAAAAAGCAAGCGATGTTGTAGAATTAGATCAAACACTAGAGTTGAAAATTATTAAATTAGAAGAAGATGATCTTGTCTTATCTAAACGTGCTGTTGATGCAGAAAAAGCATGGGTAGAACTACAAGAGAAATTTACTTCTGGTCATGTATTTGATGTTACTGTAAAAGATATTGTGAATGGCGGATTAGTTGTGGACCTTGGTGTTCGCGGTTTTATTCCAGCTTCACTTGTAGAAGTACATTATGTAGAAGACTTTACTGACTATAAAGGTAAAACATTAGCGGTGAAAATTGTTGAATTAGACCGTGAAAAAAATCGTGTAATCCTTTCGCATAAAGCGGTAGTAGAATTAGAACTAGATTCTAAGAAAAAAGAAGCAATTTCTTCATTAAAAGAAGGGGACGTTGTTGAAGGAACAGTGCAACGATTAACTGACTTTGGCGCATTCGTTAACGTTGGTGGAGTGGACGGCTTAGTTCACATTTCACAAATTTCACACGAACGTGTAGAGCAACCTTCTGAAGTGTTGGAGCAAGGTCAAAAAGTTAAGGTAAAGGTGTTATCTGTTGATGCTGATACACAACGTATTTCTTTATCAATTAAAGCAGCTCAACCAGGACCTTGGGAAAACGTTGCTGGCGAAATAAAAGCTGGAGATATTCGTGAGGGAGTAGTAAAACGCCTTGTTACATTTGGTGCATTCGTTGAGATTTTACCTGGCGTTGAAGGACTTGTACACGTATCTCAAATTGCAAATCGTCACGTGAAAAATCCGAATGAAGTATTGGAAATGGGACAAGAAGTAAAAGTGAAAGTACTTGAAGTTCACGTAGCAGAGAAACGTATTTCTTTAAGTATAAAAGAAGCGCTTGAGGAAAATAATGTAACTGAAGATTATAGTCAGTATGAGCCAAATGCTGATTCTGCTACTTTCCAATTAAGTGATATTATTGGTGAACAACTGAAAAAATTAAAGAAATAATGAGGGGTACAAGTGGTAAGGGCAAAACGTAAATTAGATCATATTGAATATGCTCTTTCTACTGGTCAGTCTCGTACGCATGGCTTTCATGATATTGATTTTGTGCATCAAAGCTTGCCAAATTCAAATTATGACACAATAACATGTGAAACAAAAATCGGCGAACTTTCACTAAGTTCGCCGATTTTTATCAATGCGATGACTGGTGGTGGAGGAGAGAAAACGTTACATATTAATGAGCAATTAGCATATGTAGCGAAACATCATAACCTTGCTATGGCTGTAGGTTCGCAAATGGCGGCGTTAAAAGATGAAAGTGAAGTTGCTTCTTATAAGGTGATTAGAAAGGTAAACCCAAATGGTATTTTCTTTGCTAATTTAGGTAGTGAGGCAACTATCGAGCAGGCAGAGCGCGCCGTTGATATGATTGAAGCGAATGCATTGCAAATTCATTTAAATGTCATACAAGAGTTAACGATGCCAGAAGGAGACCGTGATTTTACTGGAGTACTTCAGCGCATTGAGAAAATTGTTTTAAATAGTAAAGTTCCTATCATTGTAAAAGAAGTTGGATTTGGGATGAGTAAGGAAACGATGCAACAGTTAGCGAACGTAGGTGTAACAGCCATTGATATTGGTGGGCAAGGTGGTACGAATTTTGCTGCTGTTGAAAATGAAAGAAGACAGCGAATGCTTTCTTATTTTAATAACTGGGGCATACAAACAGCAACCTCGATTATTGAAGCAACCTCTACAAATAATAACCTCTCTTTTATTGCATCTGGGGGTATACAAACAGCGCTTGACGTAGCGAAAGCAATCGCATTAGGGGCGAATACAACTGCGTTTGCTGGTTACTTTTTACGTATTTTAATGCAAGATGGTATCGAGAAGTTAGTGGATGAAATTGAGCTTCTACATACAGATTTGAAATTTATTATGACAGCTCTTGGTGCGAAGACGATAGAAGAGTTGCAATCTGTACCTCTTGTTGTAAAGGGTGAAACATATCATTGGTTAATGCAACGTGGTATTGATACTGCGCATTATAGTAGGAGATAAAAAATCAACCGTTCGGTTGATTTTTTTGTTCTATTCTTTTTCGTAATATAAAGTGGAGAATGGAACTAGTATTATATGAAAATATCATTTCGTGAAAATTACAATTGAAAAAGGGTTGAAAATGTAGATGGTGTGTTGTCGAATTACTGGAAAGAACTTAATTTTTAATGGGAATAGGTGAAGGTAAAAAGAAGTAGTGGAAGGATATAGTGCGCAAAATATTATTTTGATATAAATTTAAAACATTAAAATGATTATGTAAAAGACGGTTTCGTACAATATCGAAACCGTCTTTTTGTATTAATTAGTGCTGGTTTTGTTTTCGAGCCTGTTCTGGTGTATCAAGTCCAGTCGCACCTGGATATTGTAGTGATTGATCACGATCGGATTCAACGCGGCGTGATTCTCGTAGTTTTCGTTCTTGGCGATCTTTACCCATAATGAATAACACCTCCTTGTTAAAAGTGTTGCTGTTATAAGAAAAAACTATGCGTAAATAAAGTGGATTAACTTTCATAAAAAGTTCCCATAATGGAAAACATAGGAGGTGAAGTTGATGGATGGAAGTACTTTTTATTTTGTAGCTTGGATAGGGTGGGTCATCGCAACCTTTTTTATGAAAAAGGACCCTATTCGGTGGAAGTTAGGCGCTTGTATACTGATTTTTATAATTTGCTCTCCGTTACATGTAACGATTGCCTCATTCGTGGTATCGGTAAATGCTCTTCTACTTTGTATTATTTCTTTTATAGGGATCACGCTATATTCTGTCTGGAAAAAATTGTATAGCTTACTTTCGGCACTTATTATCGCAATGTTATATACAAGTTTTCATCTGTTAGAAATATATGATCCGATTTGGATTGTGGTGGATAGAGTGTTTCTGCTAAGTAGTGCTCTTGTGTATGCATCGGTGTTATTGCATGGGGATCGCGTATTACGATTATGTTCCCTATATGTAGGAATGTTACAAGGAGAGTTGCTAGTGACATTTATTTTTAGGAAATTGAATTTTCCATATGATTACGGTAGTTTAGCATTTTTTGATATCGTCGCCGTTTCTACATTATTCATGGCAGTATTGTTTTTGATTGCAAAAGCATCAGTATACAGGGAACAGTTTAAGAGAAAAACACGTAAAAGAAAGGCGAGGGTAATACATGACTGAATATACACCAGCCATTTTATGCGGCGTAATAGCAGGGACAGTTACAAGGGTGCTAATGCTGCGGACGGATACGCGGCAATATCCGACGAGGCTGCATGGGAAAATCATTCATATTGCAATGGGTTTAATTGCAGCTGCTTTAGGAGCGATTGCAATCCCGTCTATTTTGAAAAAAGATTTTTCTGCCATTACATTTCTTACGTTAGCAGCGACACAATTTCGTGATGTACGTAATATGGAAAGAAATACGCTTCAACAATTAGATGGGTATGAGCTCGTACCGCGTGGAAATACATACATTGAAGGAATTGCATTGGTTTTTGAAAGTCGCAACTATTTGGCAATGTTAACGTCGTTTGCAACGACGTTTGCGTATATAGGGTTCCGTTCATGGATTGCAGGAGTAATTATGGCTATAATTGCATTTTTTATCGCGAAAAAATTAATGTCTGGTAAAAGGCTGCATGATCTTGTTGAAATTGAGCACGTTCCGCTTCGTTTTGAAGGAGCAGGGCTTTATATTGACAATATTTACATTATGAATATTGGATTGCCAGCAAGACAAGAAGAAATTATGAAATATGGTATGGGTTTTATTTTAAAGCCGAAATCAATTGATGCGATGGTTACAATCTCAAATTTAGGGCAACGACAAGCTATTTTACACGATGTTTCAGTAGCGTTAGGGATTTATAGAGATTCTGGTACACCAGCGCTTGTACCGTTAGCAAAGCGTGATTTAGAGGATGGCAGGGTTGGGATTTTTGTCCTGCCGCAAGATCAAGATGCAGAGAAAGCGATAGGTGTCATAGGAAATGTACCAACGTTAGAAAGTGCTGTCCATATGTCATCGGAAGCCCCGAAAGGAAGGGGAGATAAGAGATGATGTTAGAAAGTGTTATTCTGGCAGTTATAACAACGACTCCAGAAAAATTTGCAGGTGGTGCTCCTTTATTCGTTTGCGAATCGACAGAGGAACTAGAATTTGTTGCAAATAATTTAGAGGCAATTTTAGATGGTATTGCACATCGCTTACAAGAGAATGTATATATTATTGTGAAACATTAGCAACGTGTGTTATAATGTGAGGTGTTTTGATACGTTGAGAAATATTCTGGAATGCAAATCCCTTCTTGCACAAAGAAGGGTTTTTTACATAATAAACAGAAGCAAGTTGAAAGGATGAAAGTATATGCCGAAACCAGTAATAGCGATAGTAGGTCGCCCGAACGTAGGGAAATCTACTATTTTCAATAGAATTGTTGGAGAAAGAGTTTCAATCGTAGAAGATATTCCAGGTGTAACGCGTGATCGTATTTATAGCGCTGGAGAATGGTTAAATCATGAATTTAACATTATTGATACGGGCGGAATTGATATTGGAGACGAGCCGTTTTTGACACAAATTCGTCAACAAGCTGAAGTAGCAATTGATGAAGCGGATGTTATCATTTTTATGACAAACGGTCGTGACGGTGTAACAGCAGCTGATGAAGAAGTTGCAAAAATTTTATATCGTTCAAATAAACCGGTTGTACTTGCGGTAAATAAAGTGGACAATCCGGAAATGCGCAGTGACATTTATGACTTTTATGCATTAGGATTTGGCGAACCATTTCCAATTTCAGGTACACACGGATTAGGATTAGGTGACTTACTAGACGAAGCTGCACAACATTTCCCAAAGATTGAAGAAGACGGATATGATGAAGACACAATTCGTTTCTCTTTAATTGGACGTCCAAATGTAGGGAAATCATCACTTGTAAATGCTCTTCTTGGTCAAGAGCGTGTAATTGTTAGTAATGTAGCAGGAACAACTCGTGATGCTGTCGATACACCATATAGTAAAGATGGAAAAGATTATGTAATTATTGATACAGCTGGTATGCGTAAAAAAGGAAAAGTGTATGAAAGTACAGAAAAATATAGTGTACTTCGTGCTCTAAGAGCGATTGAACGTTCTGACGTTGTTTTAGTCGTTTTAGATGGTGAAGAAGGAATTATTGAGCAAGATAAAAAAATCGCTGGATATGCTCATGATTCAGGGCGAGCTGTTGTTATCGTTGTAAATAAATGGGATGCAGTGAAAAAAGACGAGAAAACAATGAAAGCATTTGAAGAAAATATCCGTGCTCATTTCCAATTCTTAGAATACGCACCAATTGTTTTCTTATCTGCAAAAACGAGAAAACGTACACAAACATTAATACCGGTTATCGATGAGGTAAATGAAAGTCATAGTATCCGTATTCAAACGAACGTATTAAACGATGTAATTATGGATGCGGTAGCGATGAATCCGACACCAACTCATAATGGTAGCCGTCTGAAAATTTTCTATGCAACACAAGTTGCGGTAAAACCACCAACATTTGTTGTGTTTGTAAACGATCCAGAATTATTGCACTTCTCATATGAGCGTTTCTTAAAGAATCGCTTACGTGAATCATTTGGCTTCGTAGGAACGCCGATTCACATTATCGCTAGAGCAAGAGACTAATGGAGAGGATGTGATTTTATGACAAAAATCACAGTAGTAGGAGCAGGTAGCTGGGGAACAGCGTTAGCGATGGTATTAGCTGACAATGGACATGATGTACGTATTTGGGGGAATCGCCCAGAACTTATGGATGAAATTAATACGAAACATGAGAATAGTCGATATCTCCCAGGCATTACATTGCCAAGCACAATCGTAGCCTACTCTTCTTTAGAAGAAGCATTAGTAGAT
Organism: Bacillus sp. M13(2017); assembly: GCF_002218325.1. Classification (NCBI taxonomy): domain Bacteria; kingdom Bacillati; phylum Bacillota; class Bacilli; order Caryophanales; family Bacillaceae; genus Bacillus; species Bacillus sp. M13(2017). Next base: position 225,916 of record NZ_KZ268506.1, read on the forward strand.
GTAAATACAGTACTGCTAGTAGTACCAACGAAAGCGTACAGAGATGTATTACAAGAGATGAAAGAAATTGTTACTGAACCAATTACTTGGATTCATGCGAGCAAAGGAATTGAACCTGGTACGTCAAAACGTATTTCGGAAGTGATTGAGGAAGAAATTCCAGAGCACTTAATTAAAGATGTTGTTGTACTGTCTGGACCGAGTCATGCTGAAGAAGTCGGTTTACGACAAGCGACAACAGTTACGTCTGCAGCAAAGCGTATGGAAGCGGCTGAGGAAGTACAAGATTTATTTATGAATAGTTATTTCCGTGTATACACAAATCCAGATATCGTTGGAGTTGAACTTGGTGGTGCGTTAAAAAATATTATCGCATTAGCTGCTGGTATAACTGATGGTCTTGGATTAGGTGATAATGCAAAAGCAGCATTGATGACACGTGGTTTAACAGAGATTGCTCGTTTAGGAAGAAAGATGGGCGGGAATCCGTTAACGTTTGCTGGTCTAACTGGTATGGGAGACTTAATTGTAACTTGTACAAGTGTTCATAGCCGAAATTGGCGAGCTGGAAATATGCTTGGAAAAGGACACTCTTTAGAAGAAGTGTTAGAAAGTATGGGTATGGTTGTGGAAGGTGTAAGAACAACGAAAGCTGCTCATGAATTGGCAGAGAAAATGGAAGTTGAAATGCCGATTACAGCTGCTTTATATGACGTACTGTTCAATGGGAATAACGTAAAAGATGCGGTAGGCTCATTGATGGGACGTGTTCGAAAACATGAAGTGGAAGCTATACCTGATTTACTGTAAAGAAAAGCGCCAGAAGTACATTTGTACTTCTGGCGCTTTTTTTTATTTTTTGGGTCTTTTCACCATTTTTTCATTTTTGCATAGGATGAAGAGTAACTTGAGGAGAGGGTGAAAAGAATGGATAATAACATTTTTAATAATATTGAGAAGGAAGCGAAAGTAAATAAAGAGGATATTTTTAAATTAGCATCATCCGTGCAAAATGCGAATTTACGTGATGAAACTGTACTTCGTCAATTAATTCATCAAGTGGCTCTTATGGCGGGACGTGAAGTGCCGAAAGAGCAAGAGGATCAAATTGTAAAAGCGATTATTAATAATAATATGCCAACAGATTTTGGCTCGTTAAGCAAGATGTTTAAAAAATAAATTATGAGAAACAAAGAGTTTGTAGATTGCATATGATAGCCATGAAAGAATGGGAATAGAGCTGTTTTTGGGCATATTTGGTCAACCGAAGCGAGAGATACAATCGCTTCGGCTTTATTTTTGCCTAGATTGGTGAGAAATGCTGAAAAAACCTATTGATTAAAGTTACATATTCGCAATTTGTAGTAAAATGTTCTTTTTGTATTTGTTTAAAGATTTTAATTTGTTAAAATAGTATAAAAATAGATTAATAAAAAGGGGTGTGTATATGTCAGAAGGGCTTATGAAAATGTGGTTGGCTTTAGGGGCAATTGGATTTATGTTTTTTGCAGTAAGTTTTATTTTATTAAGTAGACATAAAATAAAGAATAAATTTTTGAAAGGGATTACAGCGTTAGTAGCCTACACCCTTATGATTGTGTCAGGAATTGTTATTTTTCTTGTTGTATTTAGTGGACCTGTACAGCAGTAAATGGAATGGTCTCGAAAATACTATATACGGAGCAAGTTATATTAGTATGAAAAGGTGATGCTAGTGAAAAAAGTCTATATTATTTTAATATTTTGTTGTATGAGCCTTTTAACGGGTTGTCTGTATCCGAAAGAAAATATAAAGCAAAATGCGGTTCCTTATGAAGATCAACTACAGGTTGTTCAAAAAGCTGTTGTGACATTTAAGGAGCAAAATGATGGGATATTGCCAATTAAGACGAGGGATATGAGTACACCTATTTATCAAAAGTATCCAATCGATTTTCAACAGATTGCCCCGCGTTACATACAAGAAGCGCCAGGGAATGCGTATGAAAGTGGAGGAGTATATCAATACGTATTAATAGACGTTGAAACAAATCCAACAGTAAAGTTAATTGATGTTAGGATGGCTGAACAAATTCAGGAACTCTCTTTAAAGCTTAGGATGTATCGTGATGAACATCAATATCCACCTTTTAAAAAAGTAATTTCAGATGGTGTATATGAATTGGATTTCAAAAAACTAGGATATAAAGATGTACCACAAGTGACAAGTCCATATTCTGGTAAAGGACTTCCTTTTGTAATTAATGAAAAAGGAGAAGTTTTTGTTGATTATAGAATTGACTTATATGACGCTTTGAAAAAAAATGAAGGGCAGTTTACAGAGGGAGAAGATATTCGAAATATACTTTTGAAAGCTTCCCCGTTTGTACCAGCTTATTCTTTACCGTACACAGTAAAGGACGGAGAACCAATTTTTTTAAAATGATAAGTCATGAACCTTTCTTTTAGTGAATAAGTTCTAGAAGAAAGGTTTTTTATGTTATACAACTTACGATGCAAACAAAAGATATTTTTTAATAGTCATATGAAATTGGACAAAATTATATGATATATTGTCCGAACTTCTAGAATACCATTATATTATATCAGATATTATAGGCAACGTTAGAGAAGGTATTAGTTGACTATAAACGCGGAATTATTCCCAAAAATTTTGAGGGAGGGAATCACTTGGAAAAGGTAGATATTTTTAAAGATATTGCAGAACGAACAGGCGGTGATATTTATTTTGGAGTTGTAGGAGCTGTTCGAACAGGGAAATCAACATTCATTAAAAAATTTATGGAACTTGTAGTTATTCCAAATATTGAGAATGAGTCTGACCGTCAAAGAGCGCAGGATGAATTGCCTCAAAGTGCTGCTGGTCGTACAATTATGACGACGGAACCGAAGTTTGTTCCAAACCAAGCGGTTTCTATCGAAGTAGATGAAGGACTTGAAGTGAATATTCGATTAGTAGATTGTGTTGGATATACGGTTCCTGGAGCGAAGGGCTATGAAGATGAGAATGGCCCGCGCATGATTAATACCCCTTGGTATGAAGAACCTATTCCATTCCATGAAGCTGCAGAAATTGGCACGCGTAAAGTAATTCAAGAACATTCAACAATTGGTGTTGTAATTACAACAGATGGAACAATTGGTGAAATTCCAAGAAGAGATTATATAGAGGCAGAAGAACGCGTTGTAAATGAGTTGAAAGAAGTAGGAAAACCTTTCATTATGATAATTAATACGGTACAGCCGTATCATCCAGATACAGAGCAATTACGCCAAAGTTTATCAGAAGAATATGATATCCCGGTTATTGCAATGAGTGTGGAGAGTTTAAGAGAAACAGATGTATATAATGTACTTCGTGAAGCGTTATTTGAATTCCCTGTATTAGAAGTGAATGTGAACCTTCCAAGCTGGGTAATGGTGCTAAATGAAGGGCATTGGTTGCGTCAAAGTTATCAAGAAGCAGTTCAAGAAACTGTGAAGGATATAAAACGTCTTCGTGATGTGGATCGCGTTGTTTGGCAGTTTAGTCAATATGAATTTATTGATCGAGCGAGCCTAGCTGGCATTGATATGGGGCAAGGTGTGGCGGAGATTGATTTATATGCGCCAGATGAATTATATGATCAGATTTTAAAAGAAGTAGTAGGAGTAGAAATTCGAGGGAAAGATCATTTATTAAAGCTTATGCTCGATTTATCTCATGCGAAAATAGAGTACGATCAAGTGGCGGATGCACTGCGTATGGTTAAGCAAACAGGATATGGTGTAGCAGCGCCTGCATTAGCGGATATGAGCTTAGATGAGCCAGAAATTATTCGTCACGGTTCAAGGTTTGGTGTGAAGTTAAAAGCGGTAGCGCCATCTATTCATATGATTAAAGTAGATGTAGAGTCAACGTTTGAGCCGATTATAGGTACTGAAAAGCAAAGTGAAGAATTAGTTCGTTATTTAATGCAAGATTTTGAAGATGACCCGTTATCAATTTGGAATTCTGATATATTTGGACGTTCACTTAGCTCGATTGTTCGAGAAGGAATTCAGGCAAAATTATCTTTAATGCCAGAAAATGCTAGATATAAATTAAAAGAAACGCTAGAAAGAATTATTAATGAAGGATCTGGCGGATTAATTGCGATTATACTATAATAAAAAATCCCTCTCATTGTAGAGGGATTTTTTATTTTTTTTGATTGTAAAATAGAAAAATAAACAGTCATTATCTAATACATTGTTGTAAATTGTCAAGTTTCATCAGATTTTCACATTTTCAGAGTAACAATTTCCTTAAAAATATTGAATTATAAAGGAGAATCGTATAATATAGGCGTTGATAATGATTTATCTACATCTTTGTAGTATAGAATTTGCAAAAATTGCCTACAAATGAAAGTAAGACTCATTTTATGATCATTATACAGTCTTATCTTTGGGAGGAGGTGAATGGCATGAACAAGACAGATTTAATCAATGCTGTTGCAGAAGCAAGTTCCCTTTCTAAAAAGGACGCAACAAAAGCAGTAGACGCTGTTTTTGATTCTATCTTAGAAGCTTTAAAACAAGGTGATAAAGTACAACTGATCGGATTCGGTAACTTCGAAGTTCGTGAGCGTGCGGCTCGTAAAGGTCGTAACCCACAAACAGGTGAGGAGATTGAAATCGCTGCAAGTAAAGTACCTGCATTCAAACCTGGTAAAGCGTTAAAAGATGCGGTTAAATAATCCTTACATATTAACAGGGAAGAAGAGTTTCCTTTTTGGGAACTCTTCTTTTTGCTTTTAAAAACATAAATATGCTAGAATGTGTTCGTATCACTTTTAGGTTTTCGGGAGGGCTAGCGGATGGCAAAAGTTAATTTAGAACAAATTGAACATGCAGTACGCCTTATTTTAGAGGCGATTGGGGATGACCCAAATCGTGAGGGAGTACTTGATACACCAAAGCGTGTTGCAAAAATGTACGCAGAAGTGTTCTCAGGTATGCATGAAGATCCGAAAGAGCATTTGCATAAAGTATTCGGAGAAGATCACGAAGAGCTTGTACTAGTAAAAGATATACCATTTTATTCGATGTGTGAGCATCATTTAGTTCCATTCTATGGAGTTGCTCACGTTGCATATATTCCGCAAGGTGGAAAGGTGACAGGGTTAAGTAAATTAGCTCGTACTGTAGATACAATTGCACGTCGTCCACAACTGCAAGAACGTATTACATCAACAGTAGCGAACTCTATTATGGAAGTACTAGAGCCTCATGGTGTAATGGTAGTAGTAGAAGCAGAACATATGTGTATGACGATGCGTGGTGTGAAAAAACCAGGTGCGAAAACAGTAACGACAGCAGTACGTGGTGTGCTTGAAAATGATGCTGCAGCACGCAGTGAAATTTTATCGTTTATTAAAACGAAGTAAAGAAAAGCGGGAAACTGCTTTTCTTTTTTTTTTTAGTAAATAAATGATATAGTTTTAACTAGACAGAGTGAGATTAGAAAGATTGCTTACATGAATGGTAGGTGTAGCCAAGTTTTGGTTATAGAAAATAGAGTGTATGTGTTATAATAAGTTTTATGAATTAGAAAACAAGGGTGATTTTTTGTGTGTGACATCTACGGAGGGTATGCGGGTATAAAAGAAAAATTGATGGAGAAATTACGCCATCCTTATTTTATAAACTATATTGAAGAACCATTTATTGATGAAGAAAAGATAGCATTGTTATATGGTGCTTTAAAGAGTGCAAACTTACATATAGAACAAATTGAGCATTACGTAGTAACAATTATGCTTGTACAAATTGCGCTTGATACACATGAAAGGGTATCAAATAAAGTAGGCGAGGAAGAAATTGAATCGCATAAATGTCGTCAATTAACAGTACTTGCAGGCGATTACTATAGTGGACTATATTATTATTTATTGTCTATGAACCGTGATATTGTTTTAATTCGTGCACTTGCTGAAGGAATTAAAGAGATAAATGAACACAAAATTATGTTATACCAAAAAGCGCATGAAACGATGAATGACATAATGAAAAGCATAGTAACGATTGAGTCTGCACTCCTTCAAAAAACATGTGATCATTTTCATTTATCACATTGGAAGCCATTTATCACATACGTATTAGGTGGAAATCGCCTTCAAAAAGAAATTCAATTGTATGCTGATAAACAACATTCACCTGTTTTTCAAGCTATGCAAGATGCTTTAGGGGATAAAGCAGAAGTAGTGATTAATGGTTGGATGAAGGACTTGAGAAAGAAAGAAAAACAATTTTTAGAAAATCACACAGATATAAATAAAATAAATTCTGTGTTAAGGAATAAATAGAAGACATAAGCAATTTTACATTGGAAGAAGGTACGAGCATGCAACAATCAAAAGAAGAAAGAGTACATGACGTATTTGAAAAGATTTCTGATAAATACGATGTGATGAATTCTGTAATTAGTTTTCAAAGACATAAAGCGTGGCGTAAAGAAACGATGCGAATTATGGATGTACAACCAGGCAGTCAAGCGCTTGATGTATGCTGTGGAACCGCGGATTGGACAATTGCGCTAGCTGGAGCCGTAGGTGAACAAGGAAAGGTTGTTGGCTTAGACTTCAGTGAAAATATGTTATCTGTCGGTAAGCAAAAGGTAGAGGCGTTACAATTAAAACAAGTAGAACTTCTACATGGGAATGCAATGGAACTTCCGTTTGAAGATAATACGTTTGATTATGTGACGATTGGGTTTGGTTTACGTAACGTGCCGGATTATATGCACGTATTAAAAGAAATGACGCGTGTAGTAAAACCAGGTGGAAAAGTAATCTGTTTAGAAACATCTCAACCAACAATGATTGGTTTTCGACAAGGGTATATTTTATACTTTAAATATATCATGCCGTTATTTGGAAAGATGTTTGCGAAAAGTTATAAAGAATATTCATGGCTTCAAGAATCTGCTAGTACGTTCCCAGGAATGAAAGAATTGGCTCAAATGTTTGAGCAAGCTGGACTTGAACGTGTGCAAGTGAAACCATTTACTTTTGGGGTAGCAGCGATGCATTTAGGTATTAAACCAGAATCAAAATAGAAAAAAGAAGTTTTAGGTTAAGGTGAACAATATGAAGTTACAACTTATGTACTCTTTTTTACGATCGGATATTAATGTGATAGAAAAAGAATTAAAAAAGACAGTCGCTTCTGAACAGCCATTAGTAGAAGAGGCAGCATTACAGCTTATTGAAGCTGGTGGGAAACGAATTCGTCCTGTATTTGTGTTGCTTGCAGGGAAATTTGGAGATTATAAGTTAGATGCGATTAAGCATGTTGCTGTTGCGTTAGAACTTATTCATATGGCTTCTCTTGTTCACGATGATGTTATTGATGCTGCATTTTTACGACGCGGCAGTGCGACTGTGAATGCGAAATGGGGAGATCGTATTGCGATGTATACAGGGGACTATCTGTTCGCTAAGTCTCTTGAATGTATAACAAATATCGAAATTCCAGAGGCGCATCAAGCGTTATCACATACTATTTTAGAAGTCTGTAAAGGTGAAATTGAACAAATTAAAGATAAATACAATTATGACCAAAATTTAAGAACGTATTTAAGAAGAATAAAGCGAAAAACAGCATTATTAATTGCCGCGAGTTGTCAATTGGGAGCGATTGCTGCTGGTGCTAATCGTGATACGGTAAATCGTCTATTTTGGTATGGGTATTTTGTAGGGATGTCTTATCAAATTATTGATGACATTTTAGACTTCGTTTCCACAGAAGAGAAACTTGGAAAACCTGCTGGCGGAGATTTACTACAAGGGAATATTACACTTCCTGCTTTATATGCGATGGAAGATCCAGTACTTCGTCAGAAAATCACATCTGTACATGAAAATTCAACAGCAAGTGAAATGCAAGAAATTATTGATGCTGTAAAAAATAGTACAGCAATTGATCAAGCATTTGCGTTTAGTGAACGTTATTTACATAAAGCTTTAGAAATAATAAAACCACTTCCACGTGGAAAAGCAAAGTACGCATTACAAAATGTTGCAAAGTATATTGGAAAACGAAAATTTTAATGTTTATTCTAAAAAATAAAATAATCTCTCTATTTCAAAACTATTGCACAATTGTGATAAGGGTGATAATATGTGTGTGGGGATATACAATTACATACATAATTCAGAAGTGGAGAGATTTTTTATGGAAAAAACATTTCTAATGGTAAAACCAGACGGTGTACAACGTGCCTTCATTGGGGAAATTGTAGCTCGTTTTGAGAAAAAAGGCTTTCAATTAGTTGGTGCAAAATTAATGCAAGTCACTCCGGAAATTGCTGGACAACACTACGCTGAGCATAAGGAAAAACCTTTCTTTGGTGAGTTAGTAGAGTTTATTACATCTGGACCTGTATTCGCAATGGTATGGCAAGGTGAAGGTGTAGTAGATACAGCGCGTAACATGATGGGGAAAACAAGACCACATGAAGCAGCTCCTGGAACAATTCGTGGAGATTTCGGTGTAACTGTTGCGAAAAACATTATCCATGGTTCTGATTCTTTAGAAAGCGCAGAGCGCGAGATTGCTATTTTCTTTAAAGAAGAAGAATTAGTTGACTACTCAAAATTAATGAATGAATGGATTTACTAATTATTTTGAAATAATTTGTAAACGCTTTAATCACTGTGATAATAGTAAAAAGTGCAAGGAGAATAGGGGTATTCTTCTTGCACTTTTTTTATTTTCAGTTAGTTACGAAGTTTGAGCTGTTATGATATGTTGATATTTAAATTAGGCCTATCGGAAATATAGAATAAGAAAATGGTCGATTTATGATATAATTTCTTTAATATTTTTAGAATGATAAAAGTTAATATAGTGAGATAAATACATATACGAAAAGAGGAATAACGTATGCGATATATTACAGCTGGTGAATCTCATGGTCCACAACTTACAACGATTATAGAAGGTGTTCCGGCAGGATTGTCTTTAGTAGCAGATGATATAAACGAAGAGTTAGCTAGAAGGCAAAAGGGATATGGGCGCGGTAGACGCATGCAAATTGAAACGGATCAAGTGCAAATTTTAAGTGGTGTTAGACATGGAGAAACATTAGGTTCCCCTATTGCACTTGTTGTTGAAAATCGTGATTTTGCACACTGGACAAAAATTATGGGGGCGGAGCCTTTAACTGAGCAAGAAGAAAAAGAGATGAAAAGGAAAGTGACAAAACCAAGGCCTGGGCATGCTGATTTAAATGGTGCGATTAAATATGGTCATAGAGATATGAGGAATGTACTGGAACGCTCGTCAGCGCGCGAAACGACGGTACGTGTTGCTGCTGGTGCGGTTGCTAAAAAGGTGTTAGCAGAACTTGGTATTAAAGTGGCGGGCCATGTAATTGAAATTGGCGGTGTACAAGCTAAGGAGATTACGTATAGTTCAATTGAAGAATTAAAGAGTATTACAGAAGCATCTTCTGTACGTTGCTTAGATGAAGAAGCTGGTAACCAAATGATGAAAGCGATTGATGATGCGAAAGCAAATGGTGATTCAATTGGTGGAATCGTTGAAGTAATTGTGGAAGGGATGCCAATTGGAGTAGGTAGCTACGTGCATTATGATCGAAAACTGGATGCGAAATTAGCAGCTGCAATTATGAGTATTAATGCTTTTAAAGGTATCGAGATTGGAATTGGTTTTGAAGCAGCGCATAGACCAGGAAGTGAAGTTCATGATGAAATTCTGTGGGATGAGGAGCATGGATATACACGAAGAACAAATAATGCAGGTGGACTAGAAGGCGGTATGACGACTGGAATGCCAATTGTTGTGCGCGGTGTGATGAAACCGATACCTACACTTTATAAACCTCTTCAAAGTGTAGATATTGATACGAAAGAGCCTTTTACAGCGAGTATTGAACGTTCAGATAGTTGTGCAGTGCCAGCAGCTAGTGTCGTTGCAGAAGCGGTTGTGGCTTGGGAATTAGCGACAGCTTTAATAGAACAATTCGGATTAGATCGTATGGAACTAATTCGTGAAAATATTGAGAAACATAATGAATATGCGAGGGGATTTTAATGGGAAACATACATATTCAAACGAAATCAAAAGAATATGATGTACATGTTGGTAAAGAAGCGTTGTCAAACTTAACAATGATCGTTCAAAATATGCAGCCAGCGGTATCTAACGTAATGATCATTTCAGATGAAGCTGTTGCATCACTACATTTACAGACAGTTATCGATGCATTACAAGTAGAGCAGCACGTGTTTTCGTTTGTTGTACCAAGTGGCGAAAAAGAGAAGTCTTTCGAAAATTTCTATGCGGCTCATACGTCAGCTCTTGAAAATAAATTAGATAGAAATTCTTTAATTCTTGCACTTGGAGGCGGAATGATTGGAGATTTAGCTGGTTTTGTTGCTGCATCGTTTATGCGTGGTATTCGCTTTGTGCAGGTTCCGACAACTTTATTAGCGCACGATAGCGCAGTGGGTGGGAAAGTAGCGATTAACCATCCGTTAGGTAAAAATATGATTGGTGCATTCCATCAGCCAGAAGCAGTTGTATATCATACACCGTTTTTACAGTCTCTTCCTGAAAAAGAGTGGCGTTCAGGTTATGCAGAGGTGATAAAGCATGCTCTTATCGGTGATGTGGAGCTATACCATTGGTTAAAAGAAGAAGTGCAAACATTAGCGGATCTTCATGATGAGAAGTTAATCCATATATTAACGAAGGCGATTCCTGTAAAGGCAAATGTTGTGTCACAAGATGAAACAGAGAAGGGTATACGTGCTCATTTGAACTTTGGACATACGTTAGGACATGCTCTTGAAAAAGAGCTAGGGTATGGAAATATTACTCACGGTGACGGTGTAGCGGTTGGAATGTTATTCGCCATATTTTTAAGTGAGCAAGTGTACAAGGTTGATCTTGCTTATGAAGATATGAAGCAGTGGTTCTTGAAATACGGCTATCCAAAAATGCCAAGAGATTTGAATGTAGAGCGCCTCGTTCAATTGATGAAACAAGATAAGAAAGCAAATGCAGGAGCAATTCATATGGTGCTTATGCAGGAATATGGGGTAGTGAATGTCGTATCTATTTCAGATGAGACTGTTCATATTGCGTTAGAGGCATTTCAAAAAGATATGGTTTAAAATGATAGCGAAGTGCTGTGAAGTGCTCATTTAGAGGTATTCTCGTAATAGTGACGGTTATGACAAAAGATTACAGTAAGGGGCTATAACCGTATTGTAATCAAATTGAATGAAATGACTGGGGGAAGAAAAATGAGAGTGAAAGAGCAATTGTTAACTTTGAGAGCGTATGTGCCTGGGAAAAACATTGAAGAAGTAAAAAGGGAATATGGTTTATCAAAAATTGTGAAATTAGCATCCAACGAAAATCCATTCGGTTGTTCAGCACGTGTGACAGAAGCATTAACTTCTTTAGCGAGCCAATATGCCCTTTATCCAGATGGATATGCCTTTGAACTTCGGACAAAAGTAGCGGAACATTTAGGTGTAAAAGCAGAACAACTACTATTTGGTAGTGGATTAGATGAAGTCATTCAAATGATTAGCCGAGCGTTACTACATGAAGGAACAAACGTTGTAATGGCGAATCCTACGTTTTCACAATATCATCACCATGCTGTTATTGAAGGAGCAGAAGTTCGTGAAGTATCACTTAAAGATGGTATTCACGATTTAGATGCAATGCTAGAGCAAGTAGATGAGAAAACGAAAATTGTATGGATTTGTAATCCGAATAATCCAACAGGTACATATGTTGAGAAACAAAAATTACTTTCATTTTTAGAATCAGTTCCTAAGTCGGCTCTCGTTATTATGGACGAAGCATATTATGAATACGCGGAAGCAGAAGACTATCCGCAAACATTACCACTTCTTGAAAAGTATGAAAATCTTATGGTTTTACGCACGTTTTCAAAAGCATATGGTTTAGCTGCTTTTCGTATCGGATATGCGATTGGGGATGCGAAGTTAATCGGACAGCTAGAAGTAGCTAGGTTACCATTCAATACATCAACTGTAGCCCAATCTGTAGCACTCGCTGCATTAAAAGATCAAGCCTTTTTACAAGATTGTGTGCAAAAGAATGCTGAAGGTTTAAATCAGTATTATGCATTTTGTAAAGAATATAACGTATTCTATTATCCATCTCAAACAAATTTCATTTTCTTAAAACTTGGTATACCGGGTAATGAAGCTTTCGAACGATTAATGAAAAAAGGATATATCGTTCGTTCTGGTGCTGCATTTGGTATCGATGATGGTATTCGTATTACTGTCGGTTTGAAGGAAGAAAATGATGAAATTATAGAGTTGCTGAAAGAGCTTGTAAATGAGCAAGTACAGAAAGAAGAAACATATTCTTAAGAGATTGTGAAGGCTCCTAGTATAGGAGCCTTTTTTATCGCATTAAAAATAAAGGTTGAAGACTGCTAATTAAGTTGTTCTGTAAACCATAGTTTGTATGGCTCGATAATTAGTGAGAGAAGTTATTTGCACGGTCATAAAAGAAAGCGGTACAATAGAAGATGAGGATAAGGTATCGGTGTCATATTCGAACCGTTTGAACAATTACCTACTCTGTAAGAAGAAGTATAAGAAGATGCATGCTCATTCTAAAGGTTGCGTTCTAACAGTGAGTTGCTTATGATAAAGTGAAACTTTAATCAGTGGGGGGATGTTTATCCCCCGCTGATTATTAGTTGAACCAATCGGGCTTTTACGGGCAGTTGATCCCAAAACTAACTTCTTTGCCTTAGCTGAATTTTGAGGTGGGGGTCTTACTGCCCGTTAATAGCGGGGTAAATGAACAGAAGAGAATATTTTTTAGAATTAAAGGAGACGTTTATGCAAAAGTTTGAACAAGCTGTTTCATATATTGAAAATGGTGAAGCGGAAAAAGGATTACAATTATTAAAAGAACAATTAAAACTTGCGAATGATGAAGAGAAGTATGATATCGCTCGTTACTATCATACGCTTGGATTTACAGATGAGGCATTAGCAATTACTGAAGACTTACGTTTACTGTATCCAGAAGAAAGTGAATTCACTGTATTTTTAGCAGAATTATATATTGATCTAGATAAAGAAGATGAAGCGATTGAAGTGCTTCATGATATTCCAGAAAATGACGATTTATATGTTCAATCGTTATTACTTGTTGCAGATTTATTCCAAATGCAAGGTTTTGATGATGTAGCAGAGCAAAAACTATTAAAGGCGAAAGAAATGATGCCTGATGAACCTGTTATTACGTTTGGGTTAGCAGAATTATATAGTAGTAAAGGTGAAGAACAAAAGGCAATTACTTATTATGAATCGCTATTAGCGGAACATAAAGTAATGGGTGGTGTTGTGATTGCACTTCGCCTCGCAGAAACGTTAAGCGCGATCGGAAACTGGGAAGAAGCGATTTCTTATTATGAAGCAGGCCTAGAGGAACAAAAAGATATTCACTCATTATTTGGATATGCCTTTACATTATACCAAGGTGAAGAATATCAGAGAGCAATTGGTGCTTGGCAAGAACTAAAAGAATTAGACCCTGAGTACGCATCACTGTACATGTATTTAGCGAAAAGCTATGAAAAAGAAGGAATGCTTCAAGAAAGCTATGAAACGCTTCATGAAGGAATTAAAGTAGATGAGCTTTCAGTTCCATTTTATGTAGAGTTAGCGAACATTGCGGCGAAATTAGGAAAAATAGTAGAAGCAGAGGAAGTTCTTCAAAAAGCGCTTGAGTTAGATCCAGGGCATTTAGGTGCAACATTAAAATATGCATATATCTTAAAAGAACAAGAAAAGTACGAAGAGTTAATTGCAATTGTAGAGCGTGCTATTGATAGTGGAGAACCAGATACACAACTACTTTGGGATCTTGCGTATGCAAAAAAACAATTAGAAATGTATTCGGATGCATTAAAACACTATGAAAGTGCATATACTTCTTTTAAGAATCATCCAGACTTCTTAGAAGAGTACGGTTATTTCTTATTGGAAGAAGGAAAACGAAAAGAGGCGAAAGAAGTATTTACCCAGTTATTACAACTAGACCCGACACAAATTCATATTGAAGAGTTGTTATATAATTTAGAGGATTTTTCATAAGTTGGAAGGAAACTGAATGCCGCTTCTTGAATCTAAAAAGAAAAGAGAAAGACAGAGGAGGGACTTAATTGCTATGAATACCCCTGTTTCTGTAAACGAGAAGAAGGATTTTGTAAAATGGTTTTTGAATAATTACCAACTGAAACAGCGTGAATGTGTATGGATTCTGAATTATTTAATGAGTCACGACCAATTGATGCATAAAGTCCACTTCGTAGAGCATGCAAAATATTGTCCGCGTGGCTTAGTAATGTCAGCGAATTGTGTGAAAGACACACCGTTTCACTTTTTTAAACAAAATGTTATGACAACAGATGCTGAAAAATCGTTTCATGATATTCGTTTAAATCGAGATGAGGATATTTATATTCAACTCAACTTTAAATCATCGTTTCAAAATGCGAATTATGTAGCTGTATTAGAAGAAAATCCATATCTACCAAAGCATATTGAAGTAAATGAAAAAGATCGTTTACTTGCAGAAAGATTTTTGGAAGAAAGTGTATTTTCGTTTAGGAGAGAACGCCTTTTGAAACAAATTGATGAAGCGTTAGATAAGCAAGATAAGGAAGCGTTTCATAGATTAACGGCAGAGTTAAAGACTTTATAGAATTTATTTGGATTAATTAATTTTTACAAATTTCAGACTTTTATTAAGAAAAACTACCTATATTGGGTAGTTTTTCTTTTTTTACCTCTTTTAGTGTGGTTTAATATATATAAAGTGAAAGTTCTGTCATTTGTAAGTGAAGGAGGGAAGGGATTTGAAGTGGATTGTAAAAGATGTAGAACAGTTTGAGCAAGCAAGAGAGTATGTTGATACAGGAGTAATACCGCTGTTATCAATTTCAGCAGCAAAAGAAATGAAAATGATTGTAGAACAAGGTGAATTTATCGAATTATTGAGCACGGAATTGGAAAGAGAGTATAAAGGAAGAGTGCTTTTACTGCCTGCGTTTACGTATTTGGTAGAAAGTCAAAAGAATGAAAAAGGTCGTTTGCAAGAATGGACAAATCATTTACGAAGTGAAGGTTTTAAGCATATTGCTTATGTTACAAGTGATTTTTCATGGAAAGAGGATATGCAAGAGTTACAGGGAGATTTATTTTGGTTTCCTTCATTAGCGTTAGAACAATTTAGTGATCAAGCAAAAAGAGAAGTTATTCATGCGCATATAAAAAATATAATGGTGATGTTGGAAGAGAAATGGGGAAACTCGCAATAAACAGAAAGTTCTTATTATTATGAGTGGTATGATATTGACCTGTGCATGAGCGTATTATATCATGATAGTGTCCTAGTTTTTATTTTTTATATAATTTATCACGAGGGGACAATTTCTGATAGAGGGGGGAAATTTTCGTGAGCGACAAAGAACATCGCGTGTCAAGAAGACAATTTTTAAATTACACACTCACAGGGGTAGGAGGCTTTATGGCTGCCGGTATTTTAATGCCGATGACGCGATTTGCGCTTGATCCGGTGTTAAGAAAAGAAGCGGGAACAGATATGGTTGCTGTTGCACAAGTAAAGGATATTACAACAGAGCCGAAGCGTTTCGATTTTAAAGTGAAGCAGGTTGATGGTTGGTACAAGTCTGAAGAACCAAAATCGGCTTGGGTTCATAAAGATGAAAGCGGAGACATTGTTGCGTTCTCTCCAGTATGTAAACATTTAGGATGTACAGTTAACTGGAATTCGGACAAAGCACATCCGAATCAATTCTTTTGCCCATGTCACGGGGGGCGTTATACAAAAGATGGGATTAACATTAAAGGTACGCCACCCCTTGCTCCGCTTGATGTGTACGAGTCTAAAGTGAAAGATGGAACGCTGTATCTAGGAAAAGCGAAGCCAAGAGGGGGTGCAAAGTAGATGTTAAATAAAATTTATGATTGGGTGGATGAAAGATTGGATATTACACCAATATGGCGTGATATCGCTGATCATGAAGTACCTGAACATGTAAACCCGGCACATCACTTTTCTGCATTCGTCTATTGCTTTGGAGGACTTACCTTTTTCGTTACTGTAATTCAAATTTTATCTGGAATGTTTTTGACGATGTATTATGTGCCTGATATTAAAAATGCTTGGGAATCAGTTTACTATTTACAAAATGAAGTTGCTTATGGGCAAATTGTTCGTGGTATGCACCACTGGGGTGCTAGTCTCGTAATTGTAATGATGTTTTTACATACACTCAGAGTTTTCTTCCAAGGTGCGTATAAAAAGCCCCGTGAGTTAAACTGGATTGTTGGTGTTCTTATTTTCTTTGTTATGTTAGGTCTTGGTTTTACCGGATATTTATTGCCGTGGGATATGAAAGCTTTATTTGCTACAAAAGTAGGGATTCAAATTGCAGAGCAAACACCGCTCATTGGTCCTTATATTAAAACATTACTCGCTGGTCATTCCGAAATTGTTGGCGCTCAAACATTAACTCGCTTCTTTGCTATTCACGTCTTCTTCTTACCAGCAGCACTTCTAGGTTTAATGGCCTTCCACTTCATCATGATTCGCAAACAAGGTATTTCCGGTCCACTATAAGAGATTGCTAAATTAAAGGGGAAAGAACTAAAGGAGGGAGATTATGCATCGCGGCAAAGGGATGAAGTTTGTAGGAGATTCTCGGGTACCAGTAGCTCGGAAACCAAATATTCCAAAAGACTATTCTGAATACCCAGGGAAAACAGAAGCATTTTGGCCGAACTTCTTGTTAAAAGAATGGATGGTTGGTGCAGTTTTTTTAATCGGTTATTTATGTTTAACAGTGGCGCATCCGTCGCCGCTTGAGAGAATGGCGGACCCAACTGATGCTGGATATATACCACTTCCAGATTGGTATTTCTTATTCTTGTATCAGTTATTAAAGTATTCTTATGCTTCCGGTTCATTTACTGTAATTGGAGCATTTATTATGCCAGGGATTGCGTTTGGAGCATTACTGTTAGCTCCATTTCTTGATCGAGGTCCAGAAAGACGTCCATTGAAGCGTCCTGTGGCAACTGGATTTATGCTTTTAGCAATTGCATCGATTATTTTTTTAACTTGGGAATCTGTAGCACACCACGACTGGGAAGCTGCAAAAAAACAAGGAGCAATTGTAAAAACAGCGCCAGTTGATAAAAATGATGATGGCTATAAATTAATGCAAAAAAATACTTGTTTAACATGTCATGGTGACAATTTACAGGGCGGGGCAGCAGCACCGGCACTGCAAAACTTAACTTTAAAGCCAGAAGAAATTGCTAAAATTGCGAAAGAGGGAAAAGGTTCAATGCCTAAAGGTGTATTTAAAGGTACGGATGAGGAACTGAAGAAGCTTTCGGAATTCATTGCAAAGTATAATAAAAAATAATAAAAAGCTGACTACAAAATTTGTAGTCAGCTTTTCTATTTAGTTGGATGAAGTTTGTTATAATAGAGTAGGATTTAATGAATGAATTACTTTGCTTGAAAGGTGTTGGACATACGGATTGGTGTACTTGTATGCAATGTTAAGACAACGCTCGGTATTATTATTTTTATTAATTGTTAACATATTAGGTACAATTTACGGATTTATATGGTACGGAAATCAATTGAAAGAAACGTCACCTATATTTTGGCCGTTTGTACCAGATAGTCCTATGGCGAGTCTCTTTTTTGTCTTTGTTTTAATTGCTTTTTTGGCAAAGAGAAACTGGGGATTAATAGAAGCGTTAGCGATTGTAACTTTAATAAAATATGGTATTTGGGCTGTTGTTGTAAACGGGATTATGATTTACGTAAAAGGGCCTATTGGCCTTATGGGCTACATGTTAATGCTTTCGCACTTTGCGATGGCAGTACAAGGATTTTTATATGCCCCATTTTATCGTATAAAAAAATGGCATTTTATAGTAGCAGCTGTGTGGACGTTGCATAACGATGCAATTGATTATTTATTTTGGCAAATGCCGCGATATGGAATTATGCATTTGTTTGTAGAGGAAATTGGTTATTTTACGTTTTGGTTAAGCATTGCTGTATTATGTATTACATATTATTGTTGTTTAAGTGAGCAAAGGAAACAATTTTCTTTATGATGGTTAGAACATTTTAGGGGGGAGAACATGGAGAAAAATAAGAGTGGTACAAAAATATTGGATCGATTGATTACTTTAGTTGTTTCATATAGCATAGCATTTTCTATTTTTGCACTCTCAACAATGGCAGTTGTATATGGAAAATGGCTGTATTATTTTGAAATTGATTTTTTAAATATTCCTGATTTAGCGGATATGACGAAGGATGAAATTAAAAGAAATTACGATGTGCTTATTACATATTTATCCCCGTTTTATGACGGAGCATTACATTTGCCAACATTAGGTATGTCTACAAATGGCCGTATTCATTTTGTAGATGTTAAAAATATTTTAGTAAACATTCAATATGTGATGTATGCGACAATTATGATTGCAGTGATAGGCGGAATTTATTTATTAAAAAAGAAAAATGAAAAGTTTTTACTGCACGGATCGATTTTAACAATCATTTTTCCGATAGCGCTTATGTTACCAATTGCTATTAATTTTGAAAAGAGTTTTGTATTATTCCATAAGCTTTTATTTAGTAATGATTATTGGGTTTTTGATCCTGAAAAGGATCCAATTATATTAATGTTACCAGAAGAGTTCTTTATGCATGCTGCATGTGCTATTTTATTATTCATTTTAGGTGGTAGTATACTTTGTTACAGTTTATATAGATGTTTCGTAAAAAAGAAAAGGATGTCACAGAAAAAATTCTCTGCTTAAAGAGAATTTTTTTCTTTGTAAAATGATAATATATTTTTCGGTCTAGTTCTGTTCTATTCTTGTCCAAATTAACATATTTTGTACTAGTAGTTATAGGGGGGACCGGGATGAAGAGAACATTAATTGGATTGATAGCATTTCTAATTATAATGTTTCCGTTACGTATATATGCTGAAGAGTGGAATGAGCTAACAGGGTTGTTAGACGACTCGTTACAGTTAGTGAAGCGTAATGAAGATGAAAAAGCGGTACAAGTATTACAACATTTCTCGGAGCAATTTTTAATAAAGGGGAATGAAAAGAAGCAGGAAGTAACACCAGATCAAGTTAGAGTTATTTCTTTAGCTTACGATAAGGCGCAACAATCGCTCTCTGAAGAAGGTTTAGGTAAGCAAGCTAAAATTAATAATGTACTGGCATTACAACTTGCTGTTGATGCACAAGTATCGAAATATCAACCACTTTGGATGGAAAGAGAAAGGAAAGTAATGGATGCCTTTTCTCAAATGGAAAAAGCGATGGAAAAAGAAGATGCTGGGCAGTTTCAACAAACGTTAAATACGTTTTTAAATGAATTCAATATTATTTATCCAAGCTTAATGATTGCTTTGCCAGAAAACGAGGTTCAGCGTGTAAATGTTCATTTATCTTATTTAGATGAATTTCGTAACGTTATGTTAAAAACGAAAGGCGGCCAAATGCAATTAGGGATTATTAAAGGGGATTTGCAAAAGATATTTCACACAGTAAAAAAAGATGAAATTGCACCCTCTCTCATTTGGTTTATGACAATTACTGGGGGACTTATTTTATTCACATTAACTTATGTTGGATGGAGAAAGTATAAAGGAGAGAGAGAAAAAAGAAAAAGTAATGTACATTCTAAAAATAGATAATGCAATAAATAAAGATATGGATTGTAAGGTTTATTCATTGACAATAGTGGCAGAAGAAAATAGAATGAGAAGTACTATAATTAAAACTTCAATGGAGGTTCATGATGTTTTATTTAATTTACTTCGCGATCATAATGATCATACCGTTGTATGCACAGTCAAGAGTACGTAGTGCCTATAGCAAGTATTCACAAGTTTATTCAACATCAGGTATGACAGGAGCGGAAGTGGCTCGAAAAATTTTAGATGAAAATGGATTATACAACGTAGCTGTAGAAGAAACACCAGGTCATTTATCAGACCATTATGATCCAACCGCTAAGACGGTTCGATTATCAACAGATAACTATTATGGACATTCAGTTGCTGGTACAGCAGTTGCAGCACACGAAGTAGGACACGCAATTCAAGATGCAAAAGATTATAAATTTATGCGCGTTCGTCATTCGTTAGTGCCAGTTGCAAACTTTGGTTCGAATATGTCTTGGATTTTCGTCCTAATCGGTATATTTGCACAAATGTCTGGTTTGTTGTTATTAGGTATCATTTTAATGGCAGCAGGTGTTGTGTTCCAGCTCGTTACATTGCCAGTTGAGTTTGATGCGTCAAAGCGCGCAATGCAACAAATTGAAGCGCTAGGTATTGTATCAACAGATGAATATGGGCAAGCTCGTAAAGTATTAAATGCGGCAGCATTAACATATGTAGCAGCTGCAGCTGTAGCGGTATTTGAATTATTACGTCTCGTATTAATGTATACTGGTATGCAGCGTAGCGACGACTAAAGACTATCAATTTTGATAGTCTTTTTTTGTTGTATGGATTGAATTATATAATGTATTGCAAATAGAAATAATAGAAGTAATGCGGAAAGGCGGTGGGGGGAAATGAAATATCCAGACCATTTAGTAAAACAAGTGCAAGAGCGCAGTGCTCCTTATCAACTAGAAGGTTTTTTAAGTGGACAAGGTCCTGAAAATCCCAAATTTATGTTATTAGGAGAAGCGCCTGGTGAAACAGAAATTCATAATGGGATTCCGTTTAGCGGGAGGGCGGGGAAACAATTAATGGATTTTTTAGAGCGTATTGATGTTACAAGGGAAGAAGTATATATTACGAGCGCTGTTCGGAGTAGACCTTATAAATGGCGAGAGAAAAAAGAACGAAATGGTGAAGTCATGCAAAAAAAATATAATAGAACGCCAAATCAGGGAGAAATAGTTGCCCATGCGCCTTTGTTAGATTATGAATTAGAGAAAATAAATCCGAAGCTTATCGTCACGCTTGGAAATATCGGTCTTCAACGTTTAACAGGAAAAAATAAAAAAATCACAGATGTACACGGGCAATTATTAAAACAGCCCATTCAAAAATTAAAGGATATGCAAAGTGCAGAGTTTACATGGTCAGAGAAAGAATACGAAGTTTTTCCGACTTTTCATCCAGCTTCCATTTTTTATAATCGGGGTTTATT
This sequence comes from Bacillus sp. M13(2017), assembly GCF_002218325.1. NCBI lineage: Bacteria > Bacillati > Bacillota > Bacilli > Caryophanales > Bacillaceae > Bacillus > Bacillus sp. M13(2017). Next base: position 247,227 of record NZ_KZ268506.1, read on the forward strand.
GGAGCTTATTTATGAGAATTTAGAGAAGCTTAAAAGACTTGTAATAAAAAACTAGAAAAGCTAAGGCGCTTTTCTAGTTACATTTAATTATGTAAAGGGTTTTTATTTTCATCTAACGTAAATCCTTCACCAACTACATCATGTACATCACTTACAGCGACAAAAGCATGAGGATCTACAGAAGTAATGATATTTTTTAATTTCACGATTTCATTTTTAGCAACAACGCAATACAATACGTTACGTTCCACTTTTGTATACGATCCAACAGCTTTTAAAAAGGTTGCTCCGCGCTCCATTTCAGATAAAATTTTGGCAGCAATTTCATCGTTTTTCTCTGAGATAATAGTCGCTCCTTTGGCAGCATAAGCTCCTTCTTGCATAAAATCAATGACTTTAGCACCGATAAAAACAGCAACTAGCGTATACATGCCCTCGCGGTATGATAAATAGGTAAGAATAGAGACGACGATAACGACAGCATCAAACATAAACATTGTTTTCCCCATACTCCAGCCAACATATTTGTGAGCTAGTCGTGCGATAATATCTACACCGCCAGTAGTCCCGCCATATTTAAATATTATTCCAAGGCCGATACCGATAAATGCCCCGGCGAATAAAGCTGCGAGTGTCATATCATTTTGCAAGTTTAAATGTAAGTTGAGTACTTCGTAACGCTGGAAAATCCATAGAAATAAAGATACGCTAAAGGTGCCAATTAATGTATATAAAAATGTCGTTCTGCCAAGTAACCTCCAACCAATAAAAAATATAGGGATATTTAAAATTAAGTTTGAGTAGGAAGGATCAAACTTAAATAAAAAATACAATAATAGTGTAATACCAGTAAACCCACCCTCTGCAAGGTGGTTTTCAATATTAATATTGACAATACCGAAAGAAAATATAGCGGAACCAATTAAAATAAAAACAATATTTCGCATCTTCAATTTTGATGTCATATAGAAATCCCCCTAATTATGTAATGATTGCATTGCTCCGCTGAAACGGTAAAACATAATAATAAGTAATTTCTAGTTGCTAGTGAAAATAGTAAGAACCTGCACCAACGGCTGATAGGAGATGAAGCAAAGAAGAGGGGCAAACCAGCCGTAGGAACCCGATTGGTACGGGCTAATCTTTTGCAAAAAACGCAAAAGAAGTTTCACTTTACCCCGTACCAACGGCTGGTAGGAGATAAAGCTCTGAAGAAAGGCGAACCAGCCGTAGGAACCCGATTGGTACGGGCTAATCTTTTGCAAAAAAACGCAAAAGAAGTTTCACTTTACCCCGTACCAACGGCTGGTAGGAGATAAAGCTCTGAAGAAAGGCGAACCAGCCGTAGGAACCCGATTAGTTCAACTAATCTTTTGCAAAAAAACGCAAAAGAAGTTTCACTTTATTATAGTCTATCCAAAAATGGGTCGCAAATAGGTGTTTGGCGGGGAATAATATTTGTCAAATCGCGATGAATTGGCTAACATGAAAGAGGAAGGATTAGAGGTGAATAGTATGGAAGCAAAAACGATGAAAGATATGCAGAAAGAAGTAGATGCATATATTGGTCAGTTTAAAGAAGGTTATTTCAGTCCGCTTGCAATGATGGCTCGTTTAACGGAAGAAATGGGAGAGCTTGCAAGAGAGGTAAATCATTATTATGGTGAGAAACCGAAGAAAACAACTGAAAAAGAAAGAAGTATTGAAGAAGAGCTTGGAGATGTATTATTTGTTATGATTTGTATGGCAAATAGTTTAAATATTGATTTAGAGACAGCACATAACATTGTAATGAATAAATTTAATACACGTGATAAAGATCGCTGGACACGTATTGATGAGGGAGAGAAAGAATAATGAAAGAAATTAAAGTAATTATCGCCGGACCAAGAGGACGTATGGGACATGAAGCAGTTCTTCTTATGGAAAGAACGGAACATTTTAATTTAGTAGCAGCAGTGGATTATAAGCATGGTGGTGAGAAGATTTCTGATTTACCTGGCATGCCAGCATTACATGCACCGATTTACGCTGATTTACATACTTGTTTAGATGAAGTAGAAGCAGATGTGTTGTTAGATTTAACAACACCAGAAGTGGGGAAACAACACGTTACACTTGCAGTTGAGCGTGGACTTCGTTCGGTTATTGGTACAACTGGATTTACAGAAGAAGAATTGGCACGTTTAACAGAGAATGCAAAAGAAAAAGCAGTAGGAACAATTATTGCTCCAAACTTTGCAATTGGTGCAGTTCTTATGATGAAATTCTCACAAATGGCAGCGAAATATTTCCAAGATGTTGAGGTAATTGAATTACATCATGATCAAAAATTAGACGCACCATCTGGTACAGCTGTAAAAACGGTAGAGTTAATTCGTCAAAATCGTGAATCAAAGCAGCAAGGTCATCCAAATGAAGTAGAGCAACTAGCAGGTGCACGTGGTGCAAATGTAGACGGTATTCACATTCATAGTGTACGTTTGCCAGGGCTTATTGCACACCAAGAAGTAATGTTCGGTGGAGATGGACAAATGTTAACAGTTCGTCATGATTCATTCAATCGTGCATCATTTATGTCAGGTGTAAAACTATCAATTGAGACAGTAATGAACCTTGATCATCTTGTGTACGGTTTAGAAAATATTATCGACTAAAGGGGAGACAACGGATGAAAATTGCCTTAATCGCACATGACAAAAAGAAAAATGATATGGTTTCGTTTGCATACGCATATAAACCAATTTTTGAACAACATGAATTATTTGCAACAGGAACGACAGGGCTTCGTATTATGGAAGCGACTGGATTAGTTGTAACAAGATATCAATCTGGCCCTCTTGGTGGAGATCAAGAAATTGGTGCAATGATTGCAAAGAACGATTTAGATATGGTGATTTTCTTCCGCGATCCATTAACAGCACAGCCGCATGAACCGGATGTGAATGCATTGCTTCGTTTATGTGATGTATATGCGATTCCACTTGCAACGAATATGGCAAGTGCTGAAATGTTAATGCACGCATTAGAGCGAGGAGATTTAGATTATCGTAAGTTAAGAAAATGAGGGGAACAATTATGAGTGGATTACATATATTAGCGTTTGGTGCTCATGCCGATGATGTTGAAATCGGCATGGCTGGTACCATCGCTAAATATACAAAGCAAGGGTATGAAGTAGGTATTTGTGATTTAACAGAAGCTGATCTTTCTTCAAATGGAACGATAGAGTTGAGAAAAGAAGAAGCGAAGGTCGCAGCTCGTATAATGGGAGTAAAAACGAGGCTGAATTTAGCGATGCCAGACCGTGGTTTGTATATGAAAGAAGAGTATATACGTGAAATTGTCAAGGTGATCCGTACATATAAACCAAAACTAGTTTTTGCGCCGTACTATGAAGATCGCCATCCAGATCATGCAAATTGTGCAAAGCTTGTGGAAGAGGCTATTTTTTCAGCAGGAATCCGTAAATATATGCCGGAACTTTCACCACATCGTGTGGAGTCTTTTTATAATTATATGATTAATGGTTTTCATAAACCGAATTTTTGTATAGATATAAGTGAGTACCTCTCTATAAAGGTGGAAGCATTAGAAGCGTATGAAAGTCAGTTTTCAACAGGGAGCGATGGTGTTAAGACACCGTTAACAGAAGGTTACGTTGAAACTGTGATCGCTCGTGAGAAGATGTTTGGAAAAGAAGTTGGAGTCTTGTATGCCGAGGGATTTATGAGTAAGAAACCGGTTTTATTACATGCTGATTTATTAGGGGGATGTAAATGAAATTAAAAATAGGTATTACATGTTATCCTTCTGTAGGTGGTTCTGGAGTTGTTGGAACAGAATTAGGAAAGCAATTGGCGGAACGTGGGCATGAAATTCACTTTATTACATCGGGTTTACCATTCCGGTTAAATAAAGTATATCCAAACATTTATTTTCATGAAGTGACGGTAAATCAATACTCTGTATTTCAATATCCACCATACGATTTAGCGTTAGCAAGTAAAATGGCCGAGGTTGCACAAAGAGAAAACTTAGACATTTTACATGTGCATTACGCAATACCACATGCAATTTGTGCATATTTAGCAAAACAAATGATCGGAGAGCGTATTAAAATTGTTACAACCTTACATGGAACAGATATTACTGTGTTAGGTTCCGACCCTTCGTTAAATAATTTAATTCGTTTTGGTATTGAGCAATCAGATGTTGTCACTGCTGTCTCGCATTCATTAATTAATGAAACACATGAGCTTGTAAAACCAAGTAAAGAAATTCAAACGGTATATAACTTTATAGACGAACGTGTATATTTCAAGCGTAATATGTCTCAATTAAAGAAAGAATATGGTATAAGTGAGAGTGAAAAAGTACTTATTCATATTTCGAATTTCCGTAAAGTGAAACGTGTGCAGGATGTTGTTCAGGCATTTGCTAAAATTGTTAAAGAAGTAGATGCGAAGTTGCTTCTTGTTGGAGACGGACCAGAATTCTGTACGATTTTACAGATAGTGAAAAATTTACATATTGAAGATCGCGTTTTATTCTTAGGGAAGCAAGATAATGTTGCAGAACTACTCGCGATGAGTGATTTAATGTTGCTTCTATCAGAGAAGGAAAGTTTTGGTCTTGTTTTATTAGAAGCAATGGCGTGTGGTGTACCTTGTATCGGAACGCGGGTTGGAGGTATTCCAGAGGTTATTCAACACGGGGAAACAGGATATTTATGTGAAGTTGGCGATACAACAGGAGTGGCAAATCAAGCTATTCAGCTATTAAAGGACGAGGAACTTCACCGTAATATGGGAGAGCGAGCAAGAGAAAGTGTTTATGAGCAATTTCGCTCAGAAAAAATTGTTTCACAATATGAAACGATTTACTATGACGTACTAAGGGATGACAAAAATGGAAAGATTTAAAAAAGCTAGTTCTATTATTGAGACATTAAAGCAACAAGGACATGAGGCTTACTTTGTTGGTGGGAGCGTACGAGATCTTATTATCGATAGGCCGATTGGAGATATTGATATTGCGACATCTGCTCTACCAGAAGAAGTGATGGCTATATTCCCAAGAAATGTTCCTGTTGGTCTTGAGCATGGAACTGTAATTGTTGTAGAAAATGGTGAGCCTTATGAGGTAACTACTTTTCGAACAGAAAGCGAATATGAAGATTTTCGAAGACCTAGTAGTGTTCAATTTGTTCGTTCATTAGAAGAGGATTTAAAACGTCGTGATTTCACGATGAATGCAATTGCTATGACAGAAGAAGGCAAAATGGTTGATTTATTTGCTGGACAGGAAGCCATTCAACAGAGAGAAATTGTGACAGTTGGAAATGCTGCGGATCGTTTTCAAGAAGATGCCCTGCGAATGATGCGTGGTATTCGGTTTGTAAGCACGTTAGGTTTTTCATTAGAAATGAAAACGAAGCAAGCGATTGAAACGCATGGGCATTTGCTAGAACATATAGCAATTGAGCGTATTACAGTAGAGTTTGAGAAACTGTTAACTGGTACATATTGTGTGAAAGGTCTCAAAGAATTAGTAGAGACGAAGCTATTTTCTCATTTGCCATATTTACAAATGTCAGAAGAGAGACTGTTAAAAGCTACGCAGTATAAATGGGATTCTTTCGAAACGGATATTGAGGCGTGGGCATTTTTCTTATATTGTATCGGAGAAGAACATCCATCTGTCTTTTTACGTCAATGGAAGTTTTCGAATAAAAAAATAAAAGATATTGTTGCAGTTTTATTGGCAATTCGTACTAGAAAGGAGAAGGATTGGGATACAGTCCTTCTTTATAAAACGGGAATTCATATCGCTGAAATGGCAGAGAGAGTATATGAAGCGATGATTGAAAGCTATAATCCTACATCTGTTGAACGAGTACAATCAATGTTTCATGCATTGCCAATCCAGGAGCGTCAAGAAATGAATGTGACTGGTAATGATTTATTAAACTGGGCAAACAAAAAGCCTGGTCCGTGGGTTGCTGAAATGCTTCAGAAAATCGAAGAAGCAATCGTACAAGGAAACGTAGTTAATGAGAAAGAGCATATAAGGGAGTGGCTGCAAGGATGCAATCTACTATAAGAAAGCAGTTATTGCAAGTTTTTTCTGAAGCGGATGGCGAGTTTGTATCCGGCCAAACAATTAGTGATAAACTTGGTTGTTCAAGAACTGCTGTGTGGAAACATATGGAGGATCTCCGGAGTGAGGGATATGAACTTGAAGCTGTGCGCCGATTAGGTTACCGAATTGCAAGTAAGCCAGACAAAGTGACTGCTAATGAAATTCAGTTAGGGCTACAAACGAAGCGAATTGGTAGAACAGTGTATTTTGAAGAAACTGTTGAATCAACGCAGCACATTGCAGCAAAACTTGCTTATGAAGGTGCAGAAGAAGGAACTGTCGTTGTAGCAGAAGAACAAACAGCGGGAAGAGGTCGTTTAAGCAGAAAATGGCATTCACCAAAAGGAACAGGGATTTGGATGAGTATTATTTTACGCCCATCAATCCCAGTTCATCATGCACCGCAACTTACTTTGTTAGCGGCTGTTAGTGTTGCACAGGCAATTGAAAAATGTACAGGTGTAAACGTAGGAATAAAATGGCCAAATGATATTTTAATTCAAGGTAAAAAGGCTGTAGGTATATTAACAGAAATGCAAGCGGATCCTGATAAAATTAATGCTGTCATTATGGGTATCGGTATTAATGCGAATCAAAAGCAAGAACATTTTGATGAAGAAATTCAGCACATTGCTACTTCATTAGCGATTGAATCAGGTAAGCCGATTGTTCGTGCAGAACTTATGCAACAAATCTATTTACAACTAGAAAAATTATATGAAGAGTATTTACAAAATGGTTTCTCTGTCATTAAAATTCTTTGGGAAAGTTACGCTGTGAGCATCGGGAAAGAAATTACCGCTCGAACAATGAGAGAGACGATTACGGGTGTAGCAAAAGGAATTACAGAGGATGGTGTATTGCTTCTAGAAGACCATGAAGGAAAAGTACATCATATTCATTCTGCAGATATCGAAATTAAGTAAAAGAAGTTCCTCTTTTGGAACTTCTTTTTATTTCAATAGTTTTGAGGTGAATTTGTAACATGATAATAAATTCTTTTCATCTGCAATTCTCCTTTGTTAAGTGCTTTCTTCAATTAACCTGCATCATTAGTTTAAGGGTTATACTATACAGTTAAATGGATCACAGAAAAAATTAACTTGGACTTTTTTTAACATGCGTTGAAAAACATGTATCTTTTCAGGATTGAATTATCCATAAAAACTGTATAGCATATATACTCTCGTATTAAATTTCATATACCGTAATAAGAATAAAAAATTATTTTTTCAAAAAAATGTAGTAATTCCTTTTTGTAGTTTGCTATAATTAGTTCGAATGTGGGCAGTATCAGAGCGAACTGCACCATGATTCGAAGTCATACGAAAAATAATAACTTGGATTCTGCCTTGATCCAATAACGGACTGGGACAGAGGGATGAATAATGCCGACTAACACACAACCCTTCTGCCCTTTTATGGCCAGAGGGGTTTTTTATATGATTTCGGCCATCTCCTCTCTCCTGCATAAAGGAGGAGTAGTTTTTGAAAACAAAAACAGATTTTTTGAAGATGAAAGAGCAAGGTGAGCCGATTACAATGCTAACGGCGTATGATTATCCATCTGCTAAATTAGCAGAAGAAGCTGAAGTTGATATGATTCTAGTTGGAGATTCTCTTGGAATGGTTGTACTCGGATACGATTCAACAGTACCTGTAACAGTAGAGGATATGATTCATCATACGAAAGCTGTACGCCGTGGAGCGAAAGAGACGTTTATTGTAACTGATATGCCATTTATGTCGTATCACGTATCATTACAAGAAACGATGGTGAATGCACGCCGCATCGTTCAAGAGAGCGGGGCACACGCACTGAAGGTAGAAGGTGCTGGAGAAGTTATATCGACGATTCAATATTTGACGAACGCAGGAATTCCTGTTGTAGCGCATTTAGGTTTAACCCCTCAATCTGTAGGAGTGTTGGGTGGATATAAAGTGCAAGGAAAAGATGCGGAGAGTGCAAAAAAATTAATAGAAGATGCAAAGAAATGTGAAGAAGCTGGTGCAATAGCGCTTGTGTTAGAATGTGTACCAATGCAGCTAGCAGAACTTATTTCAGAGCAACTAACAATACCGACAATTGGGATTGGTGCAGGACAAAAAGTAGATGGGCAAGTGCTTGTTTATCATGATCTTATCTCATACGGCGTAAATCGTGTTCCGAAATTTGTGAAGCAATATACGTCTGTTCAAGAGGAGATTGTACGCGGGATTTCACAATATGTTACTGAAGTAAAGACAAGGAAATTTCCTGAAGAAAAACATTCGTTCACAATGAAAGAGGAAGAATGCTTAGCGTTATACGGAGGAAAACAATAATGAAAATCGTAACTACAGTGCAAGAGATGCAGCAAATTACAAACGAACTTCGTGCAAGTGGAAAGAGTATTGGTTTTGTTCCAACAATGGGTTATTTACATGAAGGCCATGCTACTTTATTACGTAAGGCAAGAGAAGAAAATGAAATTGTAGTTTTAAGTGTATTTGTAAACCCACTACAATTTGGCCCAAATGAAGATTTAGATCGATATCCTCGTGATATTGATAGAGATGAAAATGTAGCAAGAGAAAACGGTGTAGATTATTTATTTTATCCGAGTGTAGAAGAAATGTATCCAGCAGAACAAACGACAACAGTTGAAGTTGTAAAGCGTACCGATGTATTATGTGGCAAACAAAGACCTGGTCATTTTGCTGGTGTTGCAACTGTACTAATGAAACTATTTAATATTACGCTGCCAATGCGTGCTTATTTCGGTATGAAAGATGCTCAACAAGTTGCTGTCATTGAAGGATTTGTAACTGATTTCAATATTCCAGTTACAATCGTACCAGTTGATATTGTAAGGGAAGAAGATGGTTTAGCGAAAAGTTCTCGTAACGTGTACCTATCACAAGATGAACGTGAAGAAGCTCTTCATTTATACCGAAGCCTATGTATAGCGAAAGAAAGAATTGAGGCAGGTGAACGTAATCCGGAAATCATTACAAATCTTGTGAAAGAGTATATTGAGACGCATACGAAAGGCACTGTAGATTATGTGGATTTATATGCATATCCGTCATTAACAATGGTAGAGAAAGTCGAAGGAAGGATCATTTTAGCTATTGCAGTTAAGTTTGAAAATGTAAGATTAATTGACAATATAACAGTAACGGTTAAATAAGGGGGAGCATCTATGTTTCGCACAATGATGAGAGCAAAGTTACATCGTGCAACTGTAACGGAGGCAAATTTAAATTATGTAGGTAGTATTACAATTGATGAAGACTTAATGGATGCGGTAAATATTGTAGAAAACGAAAAAGTCCAAATTGTAAATAATAATAATGGTGCTCGCTTAGAGACATACGTTATTAAAGGGGAACGCGGTAGTGGTGTTGTTTGTTTAAACGGTGCTGCGGCAAGGCTTGTACAACCAGGGGACAAAGTAATTATTATTTGTTATGGGCTAGTTACGGAAGAAGAGATTCATAAACAAGAACCAAAAATTGCAGTACTAGACGATAATAATCAAATTATTGAAATGTTAGGTGCTGAAAAAGCGGGTACGATATTATAAGTAGAAAAGCTATCTCCATTGCGGAGATAGCTTTTTTGTGCATCTTTTCATTAAGATGAGATAAAACGTGGTATAGTAACATTATATAAATTATTGTTGTTTGAAAGGTAAGAAATTGAGGTGTTACATATATGAGTAAGCGTTATGTCGTTGTTGATTTAGAGACGACAGGGAACTCCTGGAAAGATGGGAAGGATAAAATTACCCAAATTGCAGCTGTTGTAGTAGAAGATGGAGAGATATTGGAGATTTTTTCGTCTTTTGTTAATCCAAAGAGAGAGATCCCACCATTTATTACAGAATTAACAGGGATTGATGAAAGTCTTGTAAAACAAGCCCCGTTATTTCAAGATGTAGCCCCGATGATTGTTGAGCTATTACAAGGTGCGGCTTTCGTTGCGCATAATGTTCACTTTGATTGGAATTTTTTAAATGAAGAATTAAGGCAAGCTGGATATACAGAAATACATTGTCCGAAAATCGACACGGTTGAATTGGCTCAAATTCTTTTGCCGACAGCCGATAGTTATAAATTACGTGATTTAGCTAAGAAGCATGAACTAGAGCACGATCAACCACATCGTGCGGATAGTGATGCTCTTGCAACAGCGGAATTATTTTTACAATTTTTAAATGAAATTGAAAAGTTACCACTTGTCACGTTGCAATCGCTTTATGAATTAAGCGATGTGTTCCAAAGTGATATAGCTGATGTGCTTTCTGAAAATATTTTAAAGAAAGTAATGCACGGTAAAGAAGATACAGCGGAGTATGAAATACATCGAAATATTGCGCTGAAAAAGCGGAACTATTCCTTAAACCTTGGAGAAACGTGTTCATCAAAGTTTGATGCTTTCTTGAATAAAACGATGGATAAATTGGAATCACATATGCCAAAGTTTGAAAGAAGAGAAAGTCAACAATTGATGATGAAAGAGATATATACGGCGTTAAGAGATTCTCGTTTTTCACTAATTGAAGCCGGTACAGGAACAGGAAAGACTCTTGCTTATTTGCTTCCTAGTCTTTATTTTGCAAAGAGAAAAGAAGAACCTGTCATTATAAGTACACAAACGGTACAACTCCAACAACAAATATTAGAAAAAGAAATTCCGTTATTACAAAAAATAATGCCATTTTCATTTGAGGTAGCTCTTCTAAAAGGAAGAAAGCATTATTTATGCTTACATAAATTTGAGTATGCTTTGCAAGAGGAAGAAAAAAATTATGATATGGCACTTACGAAGGCGAAGATTTTAGTTTGGCTATTGCAAACTGAAACAGGTGATCGAGACGAATTAAATATTCCTGAGGGTGGAAAGTTACTTTGGAATCGGATTTGTAGCGATGCGTATAGTCCAGGCGGTATGCAAAGTAATTGGTATAGTCGTTGTTTTTACCAGCGAGCGAAGAATAAAGCTTTATTTGCAGATATCGTTATTACAAATCATGCGTTATTATTTCAAGATTTTTCAAGTGAAGAACCGTTGTTTGCTTCATGCGAACATATTATTTTTGATGAAGCTCACCATATTGAAGAAGCTGCGAGTAGAACATTGGGTGAACAGTTCTCTTGTATGTATTTTCAATTGGTTATATCTCGTCTTGGGACGCTAGAAACAGAAGATGTACTCTCCAAAGTATATAAAATGATGAAAAAATCAGAGCAAGCATCTCGTTCAACTTTCCGTATGATAAGTTATAGTTTGAAGGAACTTAAGTTTGATGCGGATGAACTCTTCCAAATGTTACGTACTTTTATATTTAAACAAACAAAGCAAGAACAAGGAACGAATAATATGCCGCTCATCTATAGGTATAACCCAGAACTAGAAAAAGGTAAGTTGTGGGATAGTATTGTCGAATTAACAAATCGTTTTATATATGAATTAAGAAGGGTAGTAACTGCTCTTGAGAAGCAAGTGAATATATTGCAAAGTAAGTTAGAATGGGAGATGCATGTTGTAACAGGTGAATTTATGCATTTAATTGAGTTGCTGAGAAAGATGGCAGAATCATTACAATTACTCATATTAGAAAAGAATTCGTATGTAACTTGGATGGAGACTGAAACGAAAGGGACGATTCATTCAACAGTTCTATATGCACAGCCTGTTCATATTGGTGAAAGATTTGCGGATGAATTTTTAACAGAAAAAAAGAGTGTTATTTTTACATCTGCAACACTAACAATTAACGATACGTTTGATTATATAAAAGAGGAACTTGGTTTACATGATTTCGCTCCAAATACTTTAAAGGTTACGTCACCATTTCGTTATGATGAACAGATGAAATTAATGGTTTCAACGGATGTACCTTTTATTAAGCAAGTAAGTAATGAACGATTTATTGAATCTGTATCGGAACATATTGCAAAGATAGCGAAAACCACAAAAGGCAGAATGCTCGTTTTATTCACTTCGTATGAAATGTTAAAAGAAGCGTATGCGAATTTAAAAAATAATGATGAATTAGAGGGTTATTTATTACTCACACAAAGTGTGAATAATAGAAGTAGAAGCCGTTTAATTCGAAAGTTTCAAGAGTTCGACAAATCAATTTTATTAGGGACGAGCAGTTTCTGGGAAGGAATAGATATTCCAGGAGATGCCTTAAGTTGTCTTGTTATAGTCCGTCTACCATTTACACCTCCTCATCAGCCGATGATGGAAGCGAAAGGTGAGTGGCTAAAAAATCAAGGTGAAGATGTATTCGCTAAATTAGCGCTCCCACAAGCAATATTACGTTTCAAACAAGGATTTGGCCGTTTAATTCGAACGAATACAGACACAGGAACGGTAGTAGTGTTAGATCGTCGTTTGACGAGTTCTTCTTATGGAAAACGATTTCTACAATCGATCCCTAACGTACCTCTTTATGAAGGACCATTAGAAGAATTATTAGTACAATTAGAAGAATCACCAAATGAATAAAAATGGAAGAAAAATACGCCTGAAGTATTTATAAACTTCGGGCGTAAAAAATGTGGGTAGGAGGAATTTTATTTTTCTTACTTCTTGTATACAAAATGTGTTGGTTTTCGACTTGAAACCTTTTTTTGCTGTACATGTCCTGCTATAATAGATGGGTGATGAAGCAGGGGTTGTAAAGAATGTACTCTTATTGTAACCGCATTGCGTTCTTCTATAATTAGAAATTTTTGTGTAACGGAGGAGTTTTTTCATGGAGAAGAAAATCGAAGTACTATCAACGACACGTATTAAATATTCGTCTGATTTGTATAAAATTGTTGATAGTTTGAATCGTACGTTAAAAGAGCAGGACCTCATGTTCGGACTAGCATTAGACGAAAAAGATAAAGAAACAGCTGTATTTACGATTTACAGAACGTAGTGATACAATGAAAAAGTGGATCTTTGCAATCATTATTGTTATCGTTGCTAGCGGAATATATGGGGCGTATGTTTATAATAAAGCGATGGGAAAGAAAATTCCCAAAGAGTCGAAATTTGTAGAAATTGCTAAAGAAAAAGCAAAGCTTACAAAGGTCAAATCTGTTGATTATTACAATGGAAAATCTGCATATATAGTCGTGCAAGGTACAGATGAAAAGGGAGAACAACTTATCGTTTGGGTGCCTGAGAAAAAAGGGGATACTGTAGTAAGGAAAAAGAGCGAAGGTATTTCTGAAAAAGAGGCTATACAAAGAACAATAGAGCAAGTCGGCAATGAAAGTAAGGAATCAAAAAGTAAGCCGAAAGAGATTATGAAAGTGAAATTAGGCTTTGAAAATGATGTACCACTATGGGAAGTTACATATATTGATGATGACAATCGTTATAGCTATTACTATCTTGAATTTAAAGATGGAAAATTTTTAAGACGATATAGCATTGAAAAATAGATGTAGGGGGAACTACAAATGAAATTAGCAAAGCGAGTAGCTGCTTTAACACCGTCTTCAACTTTAGAAATTACAGCAAAGGCACAAGCATTAAAAGCAGAAGGTCATGATGTAATTGGATTAGGGGCAGGAGAACCTGACTTTAATACGCCAGAACATATTATGGATGCTGCACATAAAGCGATGTTAGAAGGACATACGAAGTATACACCAACAGGTGGATTACAAGCGTTAAAACAAGAGATTGTGAAGAAGTTTACTCGCGATCAAGGAATTGCGTATGATCCGTCCGAAATTATTGTATGTAACGGCGCAAAGCATGCATTATATACATTATTCCAAGTGTTACTTGATGAAGGAGATGAAGTTATCATCCCAACGCCTTACTGGGTAAGTTATCCTGAGCAAGTAAAGCTCGCTGGAGGTAAGCCAGTTTATGTAGAAGGTCTGGAAGGCAATGAGTACAAAATTACAGCAGAGCAGCTGCGTGAGGCAATTACAGAGAAAACGAAAGCAGTTATTATTAATTCACCGAGCAATCCAACAGGAATGATTTACAGCAAAGAAGAATTACAACAGCTTGGAGAAGTATGTTTAGAACACGATATTTTAATCGTTTCAGATGAAATTTATGAAAAGTTAATTTATGGTGGAGCAGAATATACTTCGGTTGCCCAGCTTTCTAATGCATTAAAAGAACAAACACTTATTATTAATGGTGTATCTAAATCTCATTCTATGACAGGATGGCGTATTGGATATGCAGCAGGGAATAAGCAGCTTATTAAAGCGATGACGAACTTAGCGAGTCATAGTACGTCAAACCCTACTTCAATCGCTCAATACGGCGCAATTGCGGCATATGCAGGCTCACAAGAACCTGTAGAAACAATGCGTCAAGCATTTGAAGAGAGATTAAACATTATTTATGATAAATTAATTCAAATCCCTGGCTTTACTTGCATTAAACCACAAGGTGCATTTTACTTATTCCCTAATGTAAAAGAAGCTGTAGCTTTATCTGGATACGAAAACGTTGATGATTGGGCAAAAGCTTTATTAGAAGAGGAAAAAGTGGCTCTTGTACCAGGTACAGGATTTGGTGCTCCGAATAACGTTCGCTTATCATATGCGACATCTCTTGAACAAGTAGAGAAAGCATTAGAACGCATTCATACGTTTATGAAAAGTAAAGTGCAAGCTTAATTTTATATTTCATTCATGTAATATAAAAAACCTCCCTATTAATGGGGAGGTTTTTTTGACGAATTGTGGCAAAAAGAAATAGCTAAAGGTGTGTTATACTAGAGAGCGAGGTGTTTGGTGATGAAAAAGAAAATAATGTTACAGTGGTTTGAGCAGGGAAGCATTGCAATTCCAAAATTGCTTATGATGCATTATAAAAAATTAGGTTTAAATGAGACGGAATTTATGGTGGTACTTCATGTACACACATTTTTAGAATCAGGTAATTCGTTTCCGACTCCTTCAGAGATTTCTGAACGGATGACGATAACGGAAATGAAATGTATGGAAGTAATTCAAGTATTGATTCAAAAAGGGTTTTTATCACTAGAAGGTGGACAAAGATCAGAAGCGATGATGTGCGAAAGTTATTCTTTACAACCGTTATGGGAAAAAATATTACATTTCTTAATGGATGAATCAATAGAGGAAGAGCAAAAAGAAAAAAAACAGCTGCAAGTAAATTTATATACAGTATTTGAAAAAGAATTTGGAAGACCACTTTCGCCGTTCGAATGTGAAACGTTAGGAATGTGGGAGGACCAAGATCAACATCATCCAAATTTAATTCAAGCGGCTCTTAGAGAAGCTGTAATGAGTGGAAAACTAAATTTCCGATATATTGATCGTATTTTATTTGAGTGGAAAAAGAATGGAATTAAAACGGTAGATCAGGCTCAAAATCAAGGTCAAAAATTTAGAGCGAATCAACAAAGAACACAACAAATGACAAAACAAGAGACGAAATTTACTGGAAAAGTGCCTTTTTATAATTGGTTGGAGCAGTAATATAGGAGGAAAAATATGCTTAACAAAACGCAAATCCGTTATTGTTTAGACACAATGGCGGATATGTATCCAGAAGCACATTGTGAATTGGTTCATGATAATCCATTTGAACTTGTAATCGCGGTGGCGTTATCTGCACAATGTACGGATGTACTTGTAAATAAAGTGACAAGAAATTTATTTCAAAAATATAAAACACCAGAAGATTATTTAAGTGTTTCTCTAGAAGAATTACAACAAGATATACGCTCTATCGGATTGTATAGAAATAAAGCAAAAAACATTCAAAAATTATGCCGAATGTTATTAGATGACTATAATGGAGAAGTACCGAGCGATCGAGATGAACTTACGAAATTACCAGGTGTAGGAAGGAAAACAGCGAATGTTGTAGTTTCCGTAGCGTTTGGAATTCCGGCAATTGCTGTTGATACACATGTGGAGCGAGTGAGTAAACGATTAGCTATGTGTAAATGGAAAGACTCTGTGTTAGAAGTAGAAAAAACATTAATGAAAAAAGTACCGATGGATGAGTGGGGAGTTACACATCATCGTATGATTTTCTTTGGACGTTATCACTGTAAAGCACAACGACCGCAATGTGAGGAGTGCAGACTGTTAGAAGTATGTCGTGAAGGAAAGAAGCGAATGAAGGTGAAATAAAGGATGGAGCGAGTTATAGAAATACCGAAAGAATTTCACTGTTTACCATTTTTTGAAGAAAGTGTAAATTTAATTAAGTATCATACAGACAATTCTTTTGAAGAGATAATACAAAATACTTACTTTATATTTGATATTGAAAGACAGTATGAGCCATGGAAGGAAATTGAAAACAGTATTCCAGCGATGTTGAATGTATGGAAAAATAAGCATGAAGACATTGCTATACTGTTTCGAAATAGAAATAAGCAAGAGGCTGAGGGACCAATGATTCTTTTTGCAGCTCACTTGTTATCGGTTGTCTATTGGCTAAATGAACAACCTGTTCATAGTTTGAATGAAATGCAAATAAATACGAATAAATTAAAAGTACAACCTGTTAATTTTATGGAAAGATATTCATTCATTATAAAGAAACCGAGTAATTATCATTCTTATATTCAATTAGCGCAGTTGTATATCGAAATAGAAAAGCTGTATGTAAAGAAAATGATAACAAAAAAGAAGTCCGCTTCTCGTTAAGAGAAACGGACTTCTTTTTTTGTATATTAGGACTCTGTTGTAACAACAGCACCGTCTGCGTGAGGTGTATCTCCTCCGGTATTTTGGTGTTGCTGTTCTTGTTGTTTCTTAGCTTCTTCTTCAGCTTTTTTCTTGGCCTCTTCTTCAGCTTTCTTCTTAGCTTCTTCTTCAGCTTTTTTCTTAGCTTCTTCTTCAGCTTTCCTTCTAGCTTCCTCATCAGCTTTCTTCTGAGCTTCTTCTTGCTGTTTACGTTGTTGTTCTTGTTGCTGTTCTTGTTGTTTTTTAGCCTCTTCTTCAGCCTTTTTCTTAGCTTCGTCTTGTTTTACTTTATCTTCATTAGCCTTTTTCTGGGCTTCTTCATCAGCTTTTTTCTTAGCTTCTTCATCGGCCTTTTTCTTAGCCTCTTCTTCAGCTTTTTTCGCATCTGGAGTTCCGCCAGGCGCAGTGAAGGATGCACCAACTGCTGGGCTTGTGCCAGTGCCTTTTTTCGCTACTATAGAGAAGCTATAAGTAACACCTGGTTTAATACCACCAAGAGTAGCTGTCGTACCACTTACTGATAGGCTGCCACTTGAACCGTCAGTTGCTTTATAGCTGGCTGCATATGCATCAACTTCTGCTGGTCCAGACCAGTTTAGTGTAACTGTGCTAGCGCCATCAAAAGTGACATTCAGACCACTAGGGGCATCTACTTTAATTTGTTTAATTGCATCTTTTTTCGCACCTTTTACATATAATTCTCCGTTTATTTCTTGAACAGAAGAAGGACGTTCAAAGCGTGATTTATCTGTAGCGAATTTGCTCATCATTACTTGGAACATTTGCTGTGCAATTTTAGTATAACGATCACTAATGTAGTTTTCTGGACCGTTCTTTACGTAACCCGTCCATACAGCCATCGTATATTGTGGTGTATATCCAGCGAACCAGCTATCTCTGTTTGCATCAGCTGGAATGCCGTATTTCTTTAAATCTTTTGCATCAAAGTTTTGCGTTCCAGTTTTACCCGCTACGTCAACACCTGAAACATATGCTGTTGGTCCTGTACCACCAGAACCAGGTTTTACTACGTCACGAAGAACGTCAGTTACCATGTAAGCTGTATAGTCTTGCATAGCACGTTGTTCTTTCGGTTTAAAGCTTTTCTTTTTCCCGTCCGGGAAGGTTACTTCTTTTACGAAGTGTGGTTTATTGTAGTTACCACTATTACCAAAGGTTGCATATGCACCTGCTACTGCTAAGGGAGAACTATCGTTACTACCAATTGCAGTAGATTCATGTACTCCATTTTCAAATGTCATGCCTAAACCTTCAGCAAACTCTTTTGATTTATTAAGTCCAACTGTTTGAGCTGTCTTTAAAGCCGGGATGTTTAATGACTTCTTCAATGCTTCACGAAGTGAAACGTCACCTTTAAAACTCCCTGTAGCATTTTTAATCTTTGTGCCATCAGAATAAGTATATTCAGAGTCATTTAATTGATGATAAGTAGACCACTGAAGATTCTCAATCGCTGGACC
This sequence comes from Bacillus sp. M13(2017), assembly GCF_002218325.1. NCBI lineage: Bacteria > Bacillati > Bacillota > Bacilli > Caryophanales > Bacillaceae > Bacillus > Bacillus sp. M13(2017). Next base: position 265,547 of record NZ_KZ268506.1, read on the forward strand.
GTAGTCGAAAATTGGTTTCATTGTTGAACCAACTTGGCGTTTTAAATCAGTTGCCATATTATGACCTTTGAAAGTGGACTTATTTTCTTTACGTCCAGCACCAATTGCTCGAACTTCTCCAGATTGTGTATCCATAAATACGAATGATCCTTGGAATTGATCGTTTGGATACTTAATAAGATTGCCATCCATAATTTTTTCAGCATAATCTTGAGCATCTTGATCAAGTGTTGTATGAATCGTTAAACCATCTGAACCGATATTTACATCAGGATATTCTTTTTCAACTTCTTTTACAACTGCATCTAAAAATGCTTGATACTTCATCTCAGTTATTTCTGAAGACGGTTGAAGGCCCTCTGTTACTGGGATTTTAACTGCATTATTCATTTCTTCTTTTGTTATATAACCATGTCGATTCATTAATGACAATACGACATTACGACGATTTGTTGCTCGTTCAACATTTTCCTTTTTGGTTGGATCATAAATGTTTGGACCTTGGGGTAAACCAGCGAGCATAGCAGCTTCATGTAATTGCAAGTCTTTTAAATCTTTACCATAATATTTTTGCGCTGCTGTCGCAATACCGTATGAACGGTTACCTAAATTAATCTTATTTAAGTACATTTCTAAAATCTCATGTTTAGAGTATTGTTGCTCTAATTTGTAAGATAAGTACCATTCTTGTACTTTTCTCTTAGCGGTTTTATCCATCGTTAGAAAGTAGTTTTTAACGACTTGCTGTGTAATCGTACTACCACCTTGGGAACCGAAACCACCAGTGACATTTTCCATAACTGCTTTTGTAGTTCGTTTAAAATCAATTCCATTATGATCATAGAAACGCGAATCCTCAGTTGCAAGGAATGCATTTTCAACTACTTTTGGAATTTGATCATAAGTAACATGTGTTCGTTTTTCAGCACCGTATTCATAGAAGAAATTTCCGTTTTTATCAAGAAACTTTGTTGATAAAGGATTAACAAGTTTGGATTTGTCTAATTTTGGAGCGTCCTTTACCATAACAAAGAAAGCGGAAACGCCGGCTACAAGACCAACGATACCAAGAAGTAGACAACCTATAAGGAATTTCTTGAAAAAGGAGCCTTTTTTCTTTGGTTTTTCTTCTTTATGTGTTTTTTTCTCTTGATTTTTCACATGATTTCGTTCTGTACGAGAACGATAATTATCTGACATTATACTTTCTCCTACCTTTCATTCTCTCCCCCAAAAGTCGAAAAAAGAGCCTTAGTGATGACTCTATCACGAAAAATAAACCATGTCTAGTACACGGATATAGTCAATCCGAGGGTGATAACCGCATGATAATAAGGATCCATGCTCTTCTATTTCTTCTTTCGTAATCGACTTGCGTCCACCAGTATTTTGACGATTCCAAAATGCAATAATATGTTTTGCATCTAGTAAATAAAATTCATCAAAAAGTGTAAATTTAATAATAACAAATGCAATTCCATTATGAGCAACCACTTGCTTCATATGTTCAATTTGATGAAGGTGGAAGTTTTGAAGTGGGAAACTAGTTTTATTTTTTGTTTCCTTTGCTTCAAAATCGATGTATTTCCCTTTGTATACACCGTTGTAATCTGTTGTAGAAGGTTGTTTAAAATACGCTTCTTTTACCACTGCAGCACTTCGAGCGGGGTAATCTACTTTTACAATTTGAAGAGGTGTAGGCTTTTTATGTACACATGCAATATTATGGGTTAAGTAATATTGATTTGTTTCATTCAATTCCTCTTCAAGGGACATACCTCTATTACTATAAGTATGTGTTTTTATAGGTGTTTTTTGAGGTTGTGAAGCTTGATTATACCTTTTTCCATTTGGGTAACGAATGGTCATAGTGTGTCCACTCCCAACTTGCTAAGAATTACTTACAAAGGTGATTATATCAAAAAATGAAAAAAGATGTGACCTTTTTGATGAAAGGTATGATGACTTATTTATGTTTACATGGAATGATTATATGAAAATGAAACAAAATCGAGAAAAAAAGTTTTGTACAGAGGAAGAAAGAGCAATCATTCGCAATATTAAAAAGAAAACAGAAATAGCTAATGTGGACAATATTTCTCGAACACAATCTTATCAAGAATATTATTTAAGAAATAGTGAAATCAGGTGGGCCTTTTTAGCGAGTATGGTTTCGAGAAATGCGGGCTGGAATATGACTGATTTAGAAGGGAGATATTATGCTACTGTTTTACCTAAAACGGTAAAAAAACATTTATTTATTCTGTACGAACAGGCTAATTGGATTATTTTTTTAGATGCATTTCCACAGCTATTATTGTATGAGGAAAGTAAGAAGAGACGTGCACCTCTCTTTCATTTGTTGCAATATTTCAGCGTATCAATTTTTATGGAAAAAGAATGGCTATTTTTCTGGGAAAGAAGAGATATAAATAGGCTTATGACAGCACTTATTATAAATGAACAAAATAAAATTCAAAAACCAGTCATTGAGAACACATATTTTAAAAAACATGTATTCCATACTGCACTTTTTAAAGTACAAGAAAGATTTCATATTAGTGCAGTTATCTTCCCAACAATTGAAGGGAGAATGTATGGATTTTCGGTTTATCAATTTGAAACGTTACAACAGCGTATAGAACTAGGAAAAAAATTAGCATGGTTATTGTTTCATCCAATTTATAATGGTTCGTTTTATAAGTTTGCATTGCAAACTACACATACTGGGTCTAGAGAAGATTATGAAGTTTACGCAAAGGAAACTCGAAAGTCTTATACGCCAACACTTAGAGATATTTATCCTGTTATTTTACATGAAGAAATAAAAATGAGAGATTGGTTTTGTGCAAATATGAAAATGAATGTGCTATTTGTACCTGAAGAACCTAAAGGGGAAGTTAATATAACAGAATGGTATAGAAGAAAGAGAGAACAAATCTATAGGCTATCTATCGTAAATCGTTTTGCTAAAAGGATGGATGAGTTCATGATATAATAAAAAAGAAGTCCCGTCTTCCATTTTGAAGACGGGACTTCTTAATTTGAAACAATCCTGCTATGTGTGCTACAACTTTAATCTCAAAACGTAATGCTAGTAGGAGATTAAGGGTGACTTGAAATTTAACTGTTCGTAATAAAGTCTCGCTTTATGTAGCAGGGAAGTTTGGACCATCTAGCTTTGGATTGCCAGTCTCGGGTTTATTTTGTTGTTTGTTTTGGTTTTTCTTTTTTTCATTTTTGTTCTTTGCCATTGTAATACACCTCCTTTTTGTATTGTTACCATTTCTATAAATGACATACGAAATGATTTCTTTGACGAATAACAACTAGTTTTGTCATGTGGGCAGGAGTGGTGAATCATTCGGCGAAAATACATGACAAAGGAAAAGCAAAGAAGGAGGCGTTTTGTATATGGCGATGGTTCAAAAGGAAGATGTAATGAAAAAAATGGATCAAATGTTAAGTTCTCTCGATTTGCTGGAAATGAATATAGGGATTAGAATGAATCATGCATTAAAGGATGCGAGTGAAAAAATATGCAATAAGATAGAAATAACAGAAATGCATATTGAACATATGGAAAATAAATTAGTGCATCACGAAGAGAAAGGGAATTGGGTAAAGACATTTCAAAACGTCGTAGTGAGTGCATAATAAGGTGGGAAAGTAATGAAGAATGAAGCGTTAATACAGTCTTCAGAAAAACTCATGCAGTATAATAATGAAGCGAATGTAAAAAAGAGAGAACTAACCGAATACGACTTTTATAAGGATATGAAACCGTTTGTAGATATGGTAGATGAGGAATTAAAGAAGTGGAAAGAATTAGCTTATACGTGGATTAAAGAAGAAAAGCCAAAATATATACATGTACAGCAAATTGATCAAGTATACGATAATTTACAAACGAATGTGTTACAATGCTTTGTAAATAAAGGTAAAGGTAAACGATTCTTTGAAACACACCAAGCCATTTCGTATACTTTGCAAAATATAGTTGAGCAATGTAAATAACAAGAGGGAGAGCCCTCTTGTTATTTTTATGCTTCTGTCATTGTTGTGGGTTTTGTTGCGCCGTTTATTTCTAATTCTTTTATTAATGTTCGATAATCTGATATGCATATTTTTCCTTCGAGATACCAATGTCTCGCAAAGTCTAATAATTCATTTACATTCTCTGTGCAATACCCCTTTTTTTGAGAAAACGCTTGTTTTAAATCCCCTAATACCATGTTGATTCCTCCCCCATGAGAATCTTCTTCTTCATTATCATAGCATGGAAGGGTTTTCTTTTTTAATTTTTTAAAAATTTAAACTTCCGACAAAAATAGACAGATACTCCATCACACATATTATTTTATAGGTACATATTATATATGTAGAAACTTATGTGAAGGAGGAGAGAATGCATGTTTCAACAACCTAACGTATATCAGCAAACGAATCCATATGTACAGCAAAATATGTACCAATATAATACGGATACATATTTACGGTATAATATGTATCCTTTCGAGCCTTATTATGGAAATCAAAATTATTATCAACCGTTTGAAGTGTCCTTTATGAATCAAGCTCAACAACCACAACAGCAGCAACCTTATGTGAATCAAGCTCAACAACCACAAGCTCAGCAACCATACATGAATCAACAACAGCAGCAGCCTTATATGAATTCGCAATATTATATGCCACCACCACCATCGCCGTATGCTAATCAACAAGCGATGTTTTATCCACCAAAACAACCGTATCCGACGCAGGGTAAGCAAAAGCAACAACAGCCAAGTCAGTTTTCTAGTTTTGTTTCTCAATTTAAAACATCAGATGGTAACTATGATGTAAATAAAATGATGAATACAGCTGGACAAATGATGAATGCGATGAATCAAGTGACAGGTATTGTAAAGCAAGTTGGAGGCTTTTTTGGTAAGTAATGTTGAAGGATTGTCTATAAAAACAATGTAGATGAAATAAAGGACTAGACAAATTTCCTTGTAATAAATGGGTATATATAACAAACGGCTTTCTCTCTTTTCTCATACTGTAAAGTGTAATCAGATTTTTTTTAACGAGAGAGGAGAGAAAAAACTATGCATCATTGTCATCCTTGCTTTGGAGGGCATAAGCCTACAGGACCTATTTGTACGACTGCTCCTGTCATTCATCCGACGAAACAATGCGTAACACACTCTTTTTCAACAACGGTGGTGCCACACATTTTCCCAACACATACAACACATGTACATCATCAACAAATTAAAAACCAAAACTTCTTCCCACAAACAAATTCAAATGTAAATGTTGTGGACCCAATCGACCCAGGATTCGGCGGCGGATGTGGACCGTGTGGTCATGGTCATCATCATCATCATCACCACGGTCATCAAATATCTCCATTTGGGCCGGGACCGAATGTATCACCGTTTGGACCAGGACCAAATGTATCACCGTTTTTACCAAACAATGTATCACCAGTAGGTCCAAATATCGGACCAAACGTTGGTGGAATATTTAAAAAGTAAATGATATGTTAGAACTAGCGAAATGCTAGTTCTTTTTTTGTAATTGGAGTGTTGATATGAAAGTTATTTCAGTAACAGGATATAAGCCATTTGAACTTGGAATATTTAAAAATGATCATCCAGGAGTGGAGTGTATAAAGAAAGCATTACACCGTAAATTACTCACTTTTGTAGAAGATGGTTTAGAGTGGGTTATAATAAGCGGCCAATTAGGTGTAGAATTATGGGCTGCTGAAGTTGTTTTTGAAATGCAAGTAGAATATCCAGATTTAAAATTAGGGGTATTCACTCCGTTTTTAGAACAAGAAGAAAATTGGAAAGAAGATAATCGTGAATATTACGAATTTATTCTTTCTCAAGCAGACCATGTTGATAGTATCACGAAACGGAAGTATGAAAGCCCAGAGCAATTTAAATTAAAAAATCAATTTTTTATTGAAAAAAGTGATGCGCTTTTAGCGGTATACGATGAAGAAAAACCAGGAAGTCCCAAATATATTGTAGAATCAGCAAAGAAAAAAGGGGAAATAGAAAATTATCACAGTTATTTCATTCTTTTTTCTGATTTACAAGATATAATAGAAGAGGAACAGTGGAATAATGCAGAGTAATATGTAATATAGTACTCGTATATATGATTGACAAAAAGCATTGTTTCTGAAAAAATTTAGTTAATGAAAGTTTTGGTAAAAATTTGAGGTGAAGAAAATGATTTCGGATAAAATTAAATTAACAGCGAAAGATATTTTAGAAAAAGAATTTAAAACAGGTATGAGAGGTTATCAGCAAGAAGAAGTAGACAAGTTTCTTGATATGATCATTAAAGACTATGAAGCTTTCCACAAAGAGTTTGAGCAATTAAAGCAACAAAATGCTCGTTTAAAGCGTGAATTAGAGGAACAAAAACTAGCTGTAACGCAAGTTCCACAACAACCTGTACAAACACCAGTTGCACAACCAGTTTATAACAACACGAATACGGATATTTTAAAACGCTTATCTAACTTAGAAAAAGCTGTATTTGGAAGTAAGTTATACGAATGATGTAAGGTGGGAAAAGGTTTAAGCATTTTACATAGAAAAAAACGTTGCAAAATCTTTTTGTTTCCACTATACTAATGGATGTCATAACGTTTGGGTAATCGCTGCAACGCCAACGTTGTAGAGGAAAGTCCATGCTCGCACGGCCTGAGATGGCTGTAGTGTTCGTGCCTAGCCAATTCATAAGCTAGGGTATTCTGGCTGTAAGGCTGGTTTAACGGCAGGGAAAAAACCTAAGTCCTTTCGGATATGGTTTGACTACCTTTAAAGTGCCACAGTGACGAAGTCCTTGAAGAAATGATAGGAGTGGAACGAGGTAAACCCCACGAGCGAGAAACCCAAATAATGGTAGGGGAATCTTTTCCAAGGAAATGAACGATGGGAAAGGACAGGTTTTATAACCTGTAGATAGATGATTGCCACCGGAGTACGAGGCGTGGGCCGTTTGTAGTACAAAGGAACAGAACATGGCTTACAGAACGTTATGAACCAACTATGAAATAACTCAGCTCTCCTTTGTTAGAGGAGGGCTTTTTATTTGTATGAAGTTATAAAGTATGAGTTAAAATGGTTAATGAGAAAAATTTTCGTAAAATGTAATGATTAATAGGACCAATTGCTATTAATTATTGTTTGAATATACATAAGAGGTGAATGCAAATGGGAAAAGTTACTTTAATTGCAACAGCGGCAATGGGTATTGAAGCGTTAGTTGCCCGAGAAGTTCGCGATCTTGGTTATGAATGTCAAGTAGAAAACAGCAAAGTAACATTTGAAGCAGATGAAAAGGCGATTTGTCGCACGAATTTATGGTTACGTACTGCGGACCGTGTAAAAATTAAAGTTGGCGAATTTAAAGCAACAACATTTGATGAGCTATTTGAAAAAACGAAAGCATTAAACTGGGGAGATTATATTCCAGAGAATGGCGAATTCCCTGTTATCGGTAAATCTTTAAAATCTGAATTATTCAGTGTTTCGGATTGCCAACGTATCGTTAAAAAAGCTGTCGTTGAAAAATTAAAAACAACATATAAACGTACAACTTGGTTTGAAGAAGATGGTCCATTATTCCGTATCGAGATTGCAATGCTCAAGGATATTGCAACATTAACAATTGATGCGAGTGGTGTTGGACTTCATAAACGTGGATACCGTATGGATCAAGGGGAAGCTCCGTTAAAAGAAACATTAGCTGCGTCTTTAATTAAATTAACAAACTGGAAGCCAGATCGTCCATTTGTTGATCCATTCTGTGGATCAGGTACAATTCCGATTGAAGCAGCATTAATTGGACAAAACATTGCGCCAGGATTTAACCGTGGTTTCGCATCTGACGAGTGGGGCTGGGTAGGTAAACAAAACTGGCGTGAAGCTCGTCAAGAAGCTGAAGATTTAGCGAACTATGATCAACGATTACAAATCATTGGATCAGATATTGATCATCGTATGATTCGAGTTGCTCAAGATAACGCAGAAGAAGTAGGCTTAGGCGATTTAATTACATTTAAACAAATGCAAGTAAAAGATTTCACAACAAAAGAGGATTATGGCTACGTTGTAACGAATCCTCCATACGGAGAACGTTTAAGTGAAAAAGCACTTGTTGAACAATTGTACAAAGAAATGGGACAAGTATTCCGTCCGTTAGATACATGGTCAGCATATGTATTAACAAGTTACGAAGCATTTGAGAAGTGTTACGGAAAAGATGCATCGAAGAAACGTAAACTATTTAACGGATTTATCCGTACAGATTACTACCAATACTTCGGAAAACGTCCACCGCGTAATTCATAGTATAAAACTCCTCTAGCACGCATATACTGGCTATTATGTAATGCGTAAAGGAGGAACTAATATGGATAGTTTCCAATTATCAATGATTCAAAAAGCTATTCACCGTACGTATGATGAGCTCGGAAAAGAAGTGGATAGCCAAGGTGTGATTGTAGATGAAATACAAAAAGCACAAGAAGAATATTTGTCAGCTCTTTCACATGAAACAGCGATTGATAAACGGTATTTAAAGTCATTAATATAGAAGAAAATTTTCCTTTTTCGAAAGGAAAATTTTTTTTCGTGCATTTCTATGTATTGTAACAGGGGAAAGTGACTGCATACAAATGAGTAGCGGTTGCTATATCTTTTTATAGAAAAACTTTTTGGTTGGAGGCTAAGGATGTTTACTGAGAAGAGATTACCATTTGAAGTAGGAAAACAAGATAATTTTTATGATAAGTTGAATGAGTGGATTGGAGATGTGTTTTACGACATCCTTCCAGAAAAAGGATTTGAAGAGCGTGATGAACAAATTTTTATGGCGTTTCAATTAGAGCGTGCTTTCCAAGAAAAGAAAGTAATGTTCGCAGAAGCGGGTGTAGGAACAGGGAAAACAATTGTATATCTTCTATATGCAATTTGTTATGCGCGTTATACTGGGAAACCAGCTATTATTGCTTGTGCAGATGAAACGTTAATTGAGCAGCTTGTGAAAGAAGAAGGGGACATTGCTAAGTTATCTGAAGCATTAGGGCTATCTGTTGATGTAAGGCTTGCAAAATCAATGGATAATTATTTATGCTTACGTAAACTTGAAGATGTTATGAGTGGACGAGCTCCAGAAGTAATTGAAGACGTATATTACGAGTTACCACAGTTTGTATTCGATCATGGTACGATGCAAAACTTTACGCACTATGGTGACAGAAAAGAATTTCCACTTTTAAATGACGAAGAATGGTCAAAAGTAAATTGGGATTACTTCCAAGATTGCTTTACTTGTGATTCTCGTCATCGTTGTGGACAAACTCTTTCTCGTGAACATTATCGTAAAGCAGCAGATTTAATTATTTGTTCTCAAGATTTCTATATGGATCATATTTGGACGTACGATGCTCGTAAGCGTGAAGGGCAAATTCCGTTATTACCAGAAAGTAGCTGCGTTGTATTCGATGAAGGACATCTTGTAGAATATGCAGCTCAAAAAGCTTTAACATACCGTTTAAAGCAAACGATGATGGAGCAACTATTAACGAGATTATTACAAAATGATATTCGTGAAGAGTTTGCACATTTAGTAGAAGAAACAATTTGGCAAACAGAGCGATTCTTTGATGTGTTACAAGAAAATAAAAAGGAAATTGCCGGTTCGGATCGTTTAGAAATTACTGTGACAGAAAAAGTAACAGCTGAAGCAAAACGACTTTATGCGAAAATTGGTGAAGTCGGTGATGCATTAGTATTTGAAAGTGAAATGCATACAGTAAATACGTATGATTTAAATATCGTTGATGAACATTTAGATGTGTTAGAACATTCACTTCGTCTGTTCATGCACGAGAAAAATGTAATTACCTGGGGCGAAGAAGGTGATGGAGCCTTCACGTTAGTCATTATGCCACGTGCAGTTGAAGAAGTGTTACAAGAGAAAGTATTCTCGAAGAAAATCCCGTATATCTTCTCGTCTGCTACATTATCTAATAACGATTCATTCGCGTTTACAGCAAATAGCTTAGGGGTAAAAGATTACTTATCATTCTCAGTTGCCTCACCGTTTGATTATGAGGAGCAAATGGCAGTAAACTTACTATCGCATACGAAAGAAAATGAATGGGAAAGAAAGTGTCAATATACACTTGAAAATATACAAAAAACAAATGGACGTACACTTGTATTATTCCGTACAACGCAAGAGCTTGCAGCGTTTAAAGAATATGTAAGTAAAGAACAAATGTCAGTTCAGTTCCTATATGAAGGGGATCAAGAAATTAGTCAGCTCGTTTCTCGCTTCCAAAATGAAGAAGAGACTGTACTTTGTGCCGTTCATTTATGGGAAGGTTTAGACATTCCTGGTTCATCATTATCACATGTTATCATTTGGTCATTACCATTCCCTCCAAACGATCCGGTGTTTGAAGCGAAGCGTAAACATGTTAATGATCCGTTCTGGGATGTAGATGTACCATATATGATTTTACGTCTTCGTCAAGGCATCGGTCGTTTAATTCGTACGAGTGACGATAAAGGTGCTATTTCAATCTTCTTATCTGATACAGAAGATGAGAAAGTGATAGAAGCGGTGAAAAACGTACTACCGGTAGAAGGTAAAGAATTATAAGGAGAAAGCTTGGCGCTTGCCAAGCTTTTTTTCTATTATAAAAGGAATTTAGATTTTCATGTCGAATTAAGTTTGAGGTAGAAAAGGGAGGTTTTTATACGATGACAGTAGCTACATATGAAGTAGAAAAACAATTTTTAACATATGTGAAGAAGATACAAAATTACGGAGAAGCATTAAGCTTAATGTTTTGGGACTTAAGAACAGGTGCGCCTAAAAAAGGTGTGGACCAGCGTTCAGAAGTAATTGGTATGCTTTCATCAGAAGTGTTTGCTATGTCGACTTCAGATGAGATGGGAAATTATTTAACAGAGCTTGAAGCTTTAATAAGTGAAGACAAACTTTCTGAAACGACGAAGAAAATGGTTGAAGAGTGTCGTAAAGAATATGATAGAAATAAAAAAATTCCACAAGCTGAATATGAAGCGTATGTGAAATTAGAAGCGAAAGCGGAAAGTGTGTGGGAAGAAGCCCGCGAAAAATCTGATTTCGAAATGTTCCGTCCGTATTTAGAACAAATAGTTGAATTTAAAAAGAAATTTATTACATATTGGGGTTACGAAACATACAAATATAATACATTATTAGATATGTATGAGCCGGGTATTACAGTAGAAGTGTTAGATCACGTATTTGGTCAACTTCGTGAGCGTATCGTTCCGCTTGTAAAAGAAATATCGGAGTCACAAAAGAAATTAAAGACAAGTGCTTTATCAGAACATTTTTCAAAAGAAAAACAAAAGAACTTTACATTAGAGCTATTAAAGCAGTTGAATTATGACTTTGAAGCAGGTCGTCTTGATGAAACGGTGCATCCTTTCGAGATTACATTAAATAGAGGGGATGTTCGTATTACGACACGCTATGACGAAAAGGATTTCCGTATGGCTGTGTTTGGAACAATTCATGAATGTGGTCATGCTGTATATGAACAAAATATTGCAGAAAAATTTGAAGGTACACCGCTATGTAGTGGAACATCTATGGGTATTCATGAGTCACAATCGTTATTCTTTGAGAACTTTATCGGTCGTAATAAATCATTCTGGAAGAAAAATTATGATTTATTAAAAGAGTATAGCAATGGTCAATTCAATGATATATCAGTAGATGAGTTTTATGATGCGATTAACGAATCGAAGCCATCGTTCATTCGTATAGAAGCAGATGAGCTCACATATCCGCTTCACGTTATGGTTCGTTATGAGCTTGAGAAAGAATTATTTGATGGTACATTACAAGTGAAAGATTTGCCAGCGGCTTGGAATGATAAGATGGAAGCATATTTAGGAATTCGTCCGGAAAACAATGCACAAGGTGTATTGCAAGATGTTCACTGGGCTGGTGGTTCATTTGGATACTTCCCATCTTATGCGCTTGGTTATATGTACGCAGCGCAGTTTAAGCAAAGAATGTTAAAAGATATTCCGAACTTTGATGCATTATTAGAAGAAGGAAACGTAACGCCAATTCGTGAATGGCTAACTGAACATATTCACCAATATGGTAAAACGAAAAAGCCACTTGAAATTTTAGAAGATGTAACAGGCGAAGGGTTAAATGCAAATTACTTAGCAGATTATTTAGAAGCGAAGTATAAAGAAATTTATGAGTTATAAAAAAAGAGCTGCTTAATTGCAGCTCTTTTTTTAGGGGGATAGAAGAATGGTTTATACATATACAGTAATGATGCAAGAAGAAGCAGAAGAAATTGCATATAACTGGCATTATGAAGGGGAATATTCCTTTTACGATATAGAGGCAGATGAAGAAGATTTAGCTGAGTTTTTACATGATGAGAGTAGAGGGGATTATACATTTTCTGTAAATGAAGATGGCATTCTCATTGGATTTTTTACTGTTTGTAAAATAAGTGATGGAACGGTTGATATAGGTCTTGGAATGAAACCTGATATAACTGGAAATGGATTTGGTTTACAGTTCGTAAATGCTGGACTAGCTTTTATTAAAGAAAAATACGGATGCAATTATATAACGTTATCAGTAGCGACATTTAATAAAAGAGCTATTAAAGTATATAAAAGGGCAGGATTTGAAGCGGTTGGAACGTTTATACAGAAGACGAATGGTAGTTGTTTTGAGTTTTTGAAAATGAATTATATATGTAAAAATGATTAAAAACAGAAGAATATCCTTCCGTTTTTTTGATGTAGAAATAAATCATACTTTTTGTAATTGGAAGTTTTGAAATTTTGGAAGAGGATGTGTATGATTGAAGTTTAATAGTAAATAGCAAGTTTAGTAAGGAGAGACAGCATGAGTATAATTAAAACGAAAAATGAAATAGATGTAATGCATGAATCTGGAAAGTTACTTGCTTCATGTCATAGAGAAATTGCGAAAATAATGAAACCAGGTATTACAACAAAAGAAATTAATACGTTTGTGGAAGCATATTTAGAACGGCATGGTGCAACGTCTGAGCAGAAAGGGTACAACGGGTATCCATATGCGATATGTGCATCTATAAACGATGAAATGTGCCATGGGTTTCCGGTGGATGTACCTTTAACTGAGGGCGATATTGTAACAATTGACACGGTAGTAAACTTAAATGGTGGTCTTTCAGATTCTGCTTGGACGTATAGAGTTGGAAATGTTTCTGATGAAGCAGAAAAGTTGTTGTTAGTAGCTGAGAATGCTTTGTATAAAGGGATTGATCAGGCGGTAATTGGTAATCATGTAGGAGACATTGGCTATGCGATTGAAAATTATGTAACAAATGAAGGTTTTTCTGTCGCAAGAGACTTTACGGGACATGGAATCGGTAAAGAGATTCATGAAGAACCAGCAATTTTTCATTTTGGGAAACAAGGACAAGGGCCTGAGCTGCAAGAAGGAATGGTAATTACAATTGAGCCAATTGTAAATGTAGGTATGCGATATTCGAAAGTAGATTTAAATGGATGGGCTGCAAGAACGATGGACGGGAAATTATCAGCGCAATATGAGCATACAATTGCGATTACAAAAGATGGGCCAATCGTTTTAACGGCGCTTTGAAATAATATGTAAGAGTTTACAAAACTCGAACGAAAATGATATTTTGATAAAATTTGTACGTGTTTTGTTAATAAATACTTTTCAAAGTATAAAAAGTGCGTTATAATCCATCTATAAAATAAATAGTTAGCTACACTCATATAATCGCGGGGATATGGCCTGCAAGTTTCTACCGAAGTACCGTAAATACTTTGACTATGAGTGAGGACGAATATATTTGCTTGTTTAGCATTCTTTTTTGCGAAACTCCAAAAGCGCGTCTCTCACTTGTAACGAGTGGTGGCGGCTTTTGGAGTTTTTTTATTGCATAAGAGGGGGAACAAACATGAAAGTATTACAAGAAAAGATTTTGAACGAAGGAAAGGTTTTATCTGGTGACGTATTAAAGGTAGATGCTTTTTTAAACCATCAAATTGACCCAGTACTTATGCAAGAAATCGGAAAAGAATTTGCTAAACGTTTTAAAGAAGAGAACATTACAAAGATCGTGACGATTGAATCTTCAGGCATTGCACCAGCTGTTATGGCTGCATTAGAGCTTGGTGTAAAAGTAATTTTTGCAAGAAAACGTAAATCGTTAACGTTACAAGATAATATGTACGTTGCAAACGTATATTCATTTACGAAACAAGAAACGAATGAAATTTCATTATCTCGAAATCATATTGATGAAAGTGATCGCGTTTTAATTATCGATGACTTTTTAGCAAACGGTCAGGCTGCTTTAGGGTTAATGAGTTTAGTAGAGCAAGCAGGAGCCAGTATTGCAGGAATTGGGATTGTTATTGAAAAAGCATTTCAAGATGGAGGAAAGAAGCTTCGTGAACAAGGAGTTCGTGTTGAATCACTAGCAGAAATTGCATCATTTGATAACGGCACAGTTACATTTGTACAGCAAGAAACTGCGGAGGTGAAATAAACGATGAAGCAGCATCCATTTAAAATTGCATCGCTTGGTATGCAGCATATGCTTGCAATGTATGCTGGAGCAATTATCGTTCCGCTTATTGTGGGCGGCGGACTTGGTTTAAATCAAAAAGAGTTAACATATTTAGTCTCAATTGATTTATTAATGTGCGGCGTTGCGACAATTTTACAAGCATTATCAAATCGCTTTTTTGGTATAGGACTTCCCGTTGTACTTGGTTGTACATTTACAGCGGTTGGACCGATGATTGCGATTGGAAAACAATACGGTGTGTCTTCAATTTATGGAGCAATTATTGCTGCTGGGTTATTTGTTGTTATTTTTGCGAAATTATTTGGAAAACTTGTAAAACTGTTTCCACCTGTTGTAACAGGATCTGTAGTTACAGTAATTGGAGTTACACTTGTTCCAGCTGCTATTAATGATATGGCTGGTGGAGTAGGAAGCAAAGATTTCGGAAGTCTTGAAAACTTAGCGTTAGCATTTGGAGTGTTATTATTTATCATCGTTATGTATCGTTTCTTTGATGGATTTATCCGTTCCATTTCTATTCTATTAGGTTTGTTGTTCGGTACTATCGTTGCAGCGTTTATGGGGAAAGTAAGTTTGCAAGCGGTTGGAGAGGCTGATTGGTTCCACGGTATTCAACCATTTTACTTTGGTACACCAACCTTTGAATTAACACCAATTATTACGATGATTCTTGTTGCTTGTGTAGGGATTGTAGAAGCAACGGGTGTATACTTTGCATTATCTGATATTTGCAATAAAAAAATCGGTGAAAAAGAATTAACAAAAGGCTATCGTGCAGAAGGATTAGCGATGGTGTTAGGTGGCATTTTCAACGCATTCCCATATACAACATACTCTCAAAACGTAGGACTTGTTCAATTAACTGGAGTAAGAAATCGCGTTATTATTTACACGTGTGGTGGTATGTTAATCGTTCTTGGTTTCATTCCTAAAATCGCAGCTATTACAACAATTATTCCGAAATCAGTACTGGGTGGTGCGATGTTAGCGATGTTCGGTATGGTTATGGCATATGGTATTAAAATGTTAAGTAGCGTTGATTTTGGTAAACAAGAAAACTTATTAATCGTTGCATGTTCTGTTGGAATTGGGCTTGGCGTAACAGTCGTTCCTACATTATTTTCACAACTTCCAGAAAGCATTCGTATTTTAACAGATAACGGAATTGTACTTGGAAGTGCGTCAGCAGTACTTTTAAATATCGTATTTAATATGGTGCCGCAGCGCAAAGTGAAAGTAGAAGAAGAGCCAGTATCTATGCAAAATGCAGTAAGAGAAGCGTAAAAAAGCAAGGTCTCGTTATGAGACCTTGCTTTTCTTTTTAAGTGGCATCATTTTCCCGTAAGTACCAAGACGCCAAATGTACTCAAGTGGCCCGTATTGGTAATGTGAAAGCCACCAGCGGCTAATAAAGATTTGTAACGTGTAGAAACTAATGCAGAATATTGGTCCAACCCATAATGGAGAAGGATAATCATTTTTAAATAATAGCCCGAATACAAGCAATATAACAATTGTATGCGAGATGTAATTTGTTAATGCCATTCGTCCAACGTATTGGAATGGACGTAATACTGTTTGCCATTTTTCTTTTTGTAATAAACGCATTAACGTGACAATGTAGAAGATGAACAATGTCTTTCCGCTAAACATTGTAAAGACCTGCATATAAATTGGTTCATAAAATGGTTTTGATAAGAAGTAACGGACCATGAAGAACCACATTGGTAATGTTAAAATGAACATAATAATTTGCCATTTTTTAAGCTTTGGATCTAACTCTTTCGCGCGGCGGAAAATATCCTTTTTGCCGGCGTATAAACCAAGTAAAAACAGCCCAACTGTTTCTGGGAGCATGAATACGTTGAGTCCAATTCCATCAGCATAAAATGCATGGAAACGATTTTGGATTTGTGACACCCAGTCTTCAAGTGGCATGATAGGTAAGGAGAATCCTAATTCTGCCTTTGGAACGAATGCAATCATAATACCTACGATTAGCATGAAAAACTGAAAAATACTCAATAAAACGATAGCCCATATTAAAATAGTACGAGGTTCTCTCTTATAAAATAAAAATAAGAAAAATCCAGCAATCGCATAAGTATGTAAAATGTCTCCGTCCCATAAAAGAACGTAATGTAAGAAACCGAATAATAATAAAATAAGTAAGCGGCGAACAAATAAAATTTTCGGATGATCTGTTTTCGCTTCAGCACGACTCATAAAAATATAAAAACCTAATCCGAATAAAAACGAAAAAATTGTATAAAATTTCGTTTGAATAAACATATCGTAAAATAGGCGAATGTAGCTGTCTATCCCTTCGTAAATTCCTGAAAGATCACGTGAGTCAACCCCGGCGATAACAGGCCAATTCACAAGAAAAATACCTAGTACAGCTATTCCTCTAATAATATCAATGGAGTGTATCCTCTCGCCTTGTGTGAGATTTTGTGTCATTTTTTTCCTCCTTGTTAAGTAATTCCCTTTTATTATACAAAATGTAAGATGGAGGGGATAGGGGATATTTCCATTTTTTTAAACTGTTAAGTTATGTAGGATGAGATATAATAAGATTGCACAACAAGTTTTAACCTTCTTCAAAACAGGCGGTAAAGCTCCTTCTTATAAGGAGCTTTCTTTATGAAAAGTGTTGATAATGATTCTCTTTAATGATACACTGTATTCAAAAGTGATAATCATTATCAAAAAAAGGTTGGTGCGTAAGTATGGTATATGCATTAGTAGCAGGTACAGTCGCTGTATATGCAGTTATTGCGAAGTATGTTTTAAATGGAGTAGGAACAGCAAAATGAGTGATATGACATAAAATCCCTTTCATTTGTAAAAAGAATGAAAGGGATTTTTTATTTTTAATGAGAATATGCTGAAAATTTAGTATGATAGTAAAGTGAAACTGTAATCATTGGGTAGGTGTAACTCTCACTGGTTATGGGCTCGCAAATAGCGGGGAAAAGTATATACATCTTGGATAAAGGGGAACAAGGGGATGATAAACATAGTACAGACAAACGGTATGAAAAAACTTGTTTGTTTTTATGAAGATTGGCAAAAACACGGCGATGCAGAGAATAGTTTAAAGTTGTTTGAGGTAATTCAAAAATATAAACAAGAACAGCTTATGATAGCGTTCTGCGGTCACTTCTCTGCAGGGAAATCAACGATGATGAATCATCTATATAAAGCGCAGTTGTTACCGACAAGTCCAATTCCGACAAGCGCTAACGTTGTCAAAATTGAAAAAGGAATGGATCGTGTTGTTGTAACGGTTAAATCTGGAGAGCAGTACGAATATGACGGTGCATATTCAGCAGAAGAATTAAAACAAATTTGTAAAGACGGCGATGAAGTAATTGGTGTTCATATTTATCGAAACGACGCGCCAATTCCTGAAGGGGTTATGTTAGTTGATACACCAGGGATCGATTCAACAGATGATGCCCATCAATTAGCGACAGAATCGACACTTCATCTGGCAGATGTCATTTTTTATATGATGGATTATAATCACGTCCAATCGGAAGTGAATTTACAATTTGTTAAAGAATTGAAACAACGTAATAAAACGGTTTATCTCGTTGTAAATCAAATAGATAAACATAAAGAAAATGAATTATCGTTTGAGAATTATAAAGATAGTGTAAAACAATCATTCTCTAACTGGGATATTGAAGTAGATGGTGTTTATTATACGTCATTACGAATGATGAACCATCCACATAATGAAATTAGAAGCTTAGAAGCGTTAATTACTTCTATTATGAAGGAAAAAGAGCAGTGTGTAAGGACTGGAATGGAGCGAGAAACAGAATATTTAATGGGGGAACATTTCTCGTTTATTGTTTCTGAAAATGAAAAAGCTCTTTTGAAATATGAGGAAGAGTTAGCATCACCACTTTCTATTTCAGAGGTAGTTGAAAAGAAGGAAGAGCTAACGGAAGCGAAAAATCGTGAGGCAAGTAAAGAATCTCATGTGAGAAACGAATTTATAAAAGGTTTACAAGCTATATTAGATAACGCTTATTTAATGCCATTTGAAATGAGAGAATTGGCAAATGCATATTTAGAAACGAAATTAACAAAATTTAAGGTCGGTTTGCTATTTTCGAAAGGAAAGACGGAGCAAGAAAAACAAAGACGTGTAGAGGCGTTTTATTCTGCCCTTCAAAAAACTGTTGAAACGCAACTTGATTTTCATGTGAAGGAATTTATTGTAGCCTTCTTAAAAGAAGAAGGATTGTTCACGGAGGAAATTGGGAAAGACATATATGGGTTAGAAATTGCTTTCGGACCAGAAATGTTGGCCGAAGTAATTAAACAAGGTGCAGGTTTCACAGGTGATTACTTACTTCTTTATACAGCGGATGTAGCGAATGAACTGAAGAAACGTTATTTTATAAAAGCACAGCAAATTTTTGATAAAAGTGCGGTCGTTTTGAAGCAAAAGGTGAGGGAAGCAGTTGCTCGTATTGAAGAAGAGATTGAAACATATACGATGTTGCAAACGGCGAAAGAAACACAATTACAATACAGTAACAATTTGGAGGCATATGAAGACTATTTACGAAATGTTTGGCACGATCATGTTGCTACGCCTGAAGGGTTGCAAATAGATGAGATATTGCAAAGGGAGACACAAATTGTTAGTGAGAAATTTACACTACAAGAACAGGAAATCGTAAACGATAACGTAGCGGTTCATGAGGAAGAGCTAAAAGGAACGGCAGCTTTAAATATTCAACGTATATTAGAGAAAGTGAAAAAAGCCGAAACGATATTAGAGCCATTACCAGCGTTGAAACATGTACAGCAAGAGGTAATAGAGAAAAGAAGACGTGTGGAAACAAAACAATTTACAGTAGCGTTATTCGGGGCATTTAGTGCTGGGAAATCATCATTTGCCAATGCCTTACTCGGTGACAAAGTACTTCCTGTATCACCAAACCCGACGACGGCAACGATTAATCAAATTTTGCCGGTTACAGAGGAAAAACCACATGGAACAGTAATTGTTCAGTTTAAATCAAAGCAAGCGTTATTAGAAGATATGAAAGCTGTTTATAAGCTGTTTCATTATGAGATTGCTACGTTAGATGAAGCGTTAGCACAAATTGATAAAGTTATGAAATATCCTTCACCAACTGGGAAGCAAAAAACAACATTTAGCTTTTTACGAGCGGTACAAAAAGGGTATGATGCAGTTTCTACTTATTTAGGAGAACAAGTACAAGTTACATTAGAAGAGTTCTCTGATTATGTAGCGAATGAAGAGAAATCATGCTTCGTTGAGTATATGGAACTTTATTATGATTGTGCTTTAACAAGGCAGGGAGTAGCGCTTGTAGACACACCTGGAGCGGATTCTATTAATGCTCGCCATACGGATGTTGCATTCCAGTATATTAAAAACGCAGATGCTATTTTATTTGTTACATATTATAACCATGTATTCTCTCGTGCTGACCGTGAATTTTTAATTCAACTTGGTCGTGTAAAGGATACTTTTGCCCTTGATAAAATGTTCTTCTTAATTAATGCGGCGGATTTAGCAGAGTCTGAAGAAGAACTTGAAATGGTAAAAGGTTATATCGCAGATCAGCTACTGCAATACGGTATTAGAAATCCGCGTTTATTTGCAATTTCAAGTTTATGTGCGCTTGAAGAGAAACAAGGAAAGAATGTTGAAAAAGAGAAGTATGGTATTTTACAAAACTCTGGGATTACTAAGTTTGAGGAATCATTTACGTCCTTTATGATGAGAGATTTAATGCTTGTTTCTGTGCATGCTCTATACGGTGCTTTGCAAGGGGCAGATCAGCTTTTAGTAAACATGATAAAGGGTGCAAAGCAGGGGAATGAAGAGAAAGAGAAGCAAACGAAAAAATATGAAGCAGAGCGTGATCAACTACTTCATATCATTTCATCATATAGTGTACTTGCTGAAGAACAGGCGATGCAAAATGAAGTGAAAGAGTTGCTTTATTACGTGCAACAGCGCCTATTCCTACGCTATAACGATGTGTTTACTGAATTTATTAATCCGGCTTCACTTCGAACGGATGGAAATGTGAAAACACAATTGCAACAGTGTGTTATGGAATTAGTAGCATTTATTCAGCATGATTTATTGCAAGAAATGCGTGCGACATCATTACGCCTTGAAAAATGGATAGACGAAGCGATGAAGCGTGCAAAGGACGAAATTGTAGTGAACTGTAAAGTGGAAAATGAATCAATTTCTATGAATGGAACAGTGGAGTATGAATATAAAGATATTACACATAAAGAACCGTTCCCTTCAGTTGAAATAAAAGATTTCAAAAAAGCACTGGCACATTTTAAAAATGAGAAAAGCTTTTTTGAAAAGAATGACAAAGCTTTTATGCAAGAAGACGCTAAATCTGTATTAGAACCGCTCGTATCAAACTATGTAGCTGATGAAAAAGATTTATTTGTTCATCATTATAAGCAAGAGTGGGATATGAAGTGGAACTTATTCCAAAAAGTGATGCAGCAAGATGTGATGAACTATTATGAAAGTATATTGTTTGCATTGGCTGAAACGATCGATGTATCTCTATATGAACAAAGTAAAGAACAATTGCAAAAGCAGTTAGTAGAGATTGAAAAAGAAATTTATGTTATATAGTCGTTATGAGAAAAAGATTCGTTCAATTTTCTTTTGCAGTACAGTATCTAAAGATTTTACAAATCCAGCAAATTCATCGGTAGAAATCATATGAGTAAGAACGAGTCGTCTGCCATCTGGTGTTTCACCGCATAAGACGAATGAAGAAAATTCATATGTTTTGTTTTCAACTACTAATTTTGGATAGGAATACGTGTCGCTTTTCTTCTTCTTTCCATCAATAGAGATGACGTTGCATTTTTTCTCATTGTTGTCCATGGTGAATCCCTCCTTTCTATTACTTATGGTAGACAAGGAGGGTTTAGAACAATAGAGAAGGGGGAATTTTTTATGTCTGTTGTAATAGAACGTATTCCAAAAGAGGCTATACCGAAGTCTTTATTGCTACTTGCTGATCCAAGTGAACGGCAAATAGCTACATATGTACAAAGAGGATTAACATACGTAGCTAAGCAGGGGGGGAGCGTTATCGGTGTATATGTTCTTTTGGAAACAAGGCCAAAGACGATGGAAATCATGAATATTGCGGTTGCAGAGCATTTACAAGGAAAAGGGATTGGGAAGAAGCTATTAAGGCATGCTGTAGAAACTGCTAAAGGATATGGTATGTCAAAACTTGAAGTTGGTACAGGCAATTCTAGTGTTTCACAACTTGCTTTATATCAAAAATGTGGATTTCGTATTTTTTCTCTTGATTTTGATTACTTTTCGAAGCATTATGAAGAAGAGATTATTGAAAATGGGATTGTATGTCGTGATATGATCCGGCTTGCAATGGAATTGAATAAAAACGTATAACTATTTAGGGGGAAGAGAAGATGGAAGTACATAAAGCAATTACAGCACATTCTCGTAAACAAAATGAAAGTGTAAAAGCATGTTTACAATTAGATGCACAGCGTGAAGCAGCTATTGAAGCTGCTGTATCTCTTGCGTCAAATGGGAAAGAATTTTCGGTTGATGTCATTAATGTTGTAACGAAGCAAATTAATGATCTTGCAAAAAATGGTGTTACACTAGAGCGTAAATATGTTACAGAAGAAATGGTTATGGAGTATGTAAGTCGTTTGAAAGAGAAAGAAGGTCGTTAAAGATGATAGTTACAGTCGAATGGTTACGTGAGCATATAGAAGATGAGAATGTCCGTATAATCGATTGTCGTTTTGATTTAGCGAATCCTAATTGGGGTAGAGAAGAGTATGAAGAAGGACATATTCCTCATGCGTTATATTTTGATTTGAATTTAGATTTATCAAGTCCTATAGCAGAACATGGTGGCCGCCATCCTTTACCAAATATTGAGGAGTTTGCAGACAAGCTTTCGGAGGCTGGTATTGATGAACATACGACAGTAATTGCGTATGATAGTCAAGCCGGTGCAAATGCTGCTCGTTTATGGTGGTTATGTAATTATGTAGGACATGAGAAAGTATATATATTAGATGGTGGTTTCCCGGCTTGGAAAGAGAATGGACTACCGACAACAACGGAAATTCCTGTTGTTATACGAAGAACATTCAAAACAAACATACAAGATCATATGCTTGTATCGATGGAAACAGTAAGAGAGAATATCCAGGCAGGTGCAGATGTTACATTAATTGATTCAAGAGAGCCAAAACGTTATGCTGGTGTAGAGGAACTTGTCGATCATAAAGCAGGTCATATTCCGACAGCAGCAAACTATTTTTGGAAGGATGGAATGTTACAATCAGGACAATTTAAGAATGAAGCTGAGCAACAAGAACGATTCCAAAATCTGTCGAAAGATAAGGAAACCATTGTATATTGTGGTTCTGGTGTTACGGCATGTCCAAATATCATTGCGTTAAAATTGGCTGGATTCCAAAATGTTAAATTGTATGTAGGTAGCTGGAGTGATTGGATTTCTTATCCAGAAAATCAAATTGCAAAAGAAGAAGATTAATCACTTGCATGCAAAAATAATTTGTATTAAAATAAGGTCACAAGCAAGAGATTGCTCGAAAAACTTTGTATTTTACACATTAGAAACAATGTGATAATATAACGACAAGTAAATAATACATCCTGCGGTGTGCGTAACTTATTTATGTCTAAAACCGATGTTAGTTATACGGAAGCTCAATATTTAGCGACCATCATCAAGCCTTCCTTGTGGAGGAAGATGTACGGTAACTGTGAGGGCATCCACCTGCGAGTAGCGGGTTTTTGGACATTTACGAGGAGCGGCACGTGCGGGGGTCTTATTTCAACTAACCTTATATCTAATTCCTACGGTGTACGTAGCTTATGCATGTCTTAAACCAATAAGTTTAATATGGAAGTTCAATATTTAAATGTAGCTAACATGCCATCTTTTTAAGAAGGAAGTTACAAACATTTGTGAGAGCATCCACCTGTGAGAGCAGGTTTATGGACATCTAGAGAGAACGGCATATGTGGGGCTATATAAAAACCTTACGTTTTATACGTAAGGTTTTTTTGTTGTATAGATATATCAATATTATCTTGATTCACCTGTGAAGTTTCCGTAATAAATGTAGCACTTTCTGTCTTCATCAATCTCTCTAGAATCCAAGGAGAATTCCATAGACATGCCGTCTCGTTGAATATATATAATATCTGAATGAAGAGATGGTAAAATTTCTTCATAGTTCCATACATCTTGACTATCTACTATGTTTGAACTCGTTTCACTTAGTTCTCTAATTTCAAATCCGATGTGGGAGTATGTAGGGTCTGAAGGGTCATTGGCGAAAACTTCTTTTTGAATATAAATAACTGCTGTTCCGTCTGGATCAACCGAAGTTGCAGTAACAACATAAGTATTTTTCTCTTTAATAAAATATTCACAAGTCATGCGTGCGATAATTTCAGAATTAGAAATATTGGCGTAGTTCCATAAAGCAGGATACCCTTTCGTTTCATCATTAAGTCGATATTCTAAGCGCATTTTATCCCTCTTCTTCCTTTTTCTTCTACTTTATCATGCTATCCTATATAATAGGAATAGAAATTAAAAAGGGGAGTGCGAAAGTGACAAAAACGAAATGGCTAGTAGGTGGTGTCGTAACGTCTTTAATGACTGGCACTTTATTTGGTTGCGCACAAGATCTTCCCCCAAAACCGAATGATAATAGTTGTTCTGATTGGGATTGGGATGATGAACTTGGGGTATGGCAGTGTGATGATAGTAGTTCAGGTTATCGTGGGCATTATTTCTATGGTGGGCGATACTATCAAAATAAATCCTCTTTTAAAAATTCATCGGCGTTTAAATCGTATCAATCGTCTGCTGAATTTAAAGGTGGAATTGGGAGCGGTTCAAAGGGAGGATTTGGGGGCTAAAATATGTCGCAATACATAAGGGATCGAAAAGAGTTTTATTTGAAATATCCAAATTTTTGGTCGGATTTATATGAATGTGAGTATAGTTTGTTTCATGTTTTTTCTATAACAAATCAGACTTTGGAACAATTACAATTGGCGACTGAACGAATGGGAAAAATATTTTTTAAGACTGCTAGACTTTTGCGTAATTTAAGTGACGAACAGCTTCTTGAGCTTGGTTTTCCTCCTGTGAGCTTATCTTTCATTAGAATGAAAGGGCTTTATCCTGAATCTGTAATTTCGCGATTTGATTTTGCTGTAACAGAGGATAACCAAATCAAAATGCTTGAGTTTAATAGTGATACACCAACTTTTATTGTGGAATGTTTTCAAATGAATGGGAAAGTATGTGAAAATCTAGGTTATGATGATCCAAACTCGGATCAAGAACGATTACTATCTTCTGGTGTTACGAAAGCTGTAATGGAAGCGACAAAGGGATTAGACAATCCAAATGTTGTTTTTACAGCACATCATGAACATATTGAGGATTGGAATACGACTATGTATTTGAGTCAGTTATGCCATGTTGAAAATAAAGTAGTGCCAATGTCAGAACTTAGAATTACAAAAGATGCTCTAATCGATAAAGATGGGGCGAAGATTGACGTTTTATATCGCCAAACATATCCGATAGAAGATTTAATTGAGGATCAAGATTCTGAAACAGGAGATTTGGTAGGTGTGGAACTGCTGCAACTTGTAAAAGCCGGAAAGCTTTTTATAATAAATCCTTTGTCAGCATTTTTACTTCAGCCAAAATCAATTCAGTGTCTTATTTGGGGGTTAGCAGAAGAAGAGGCCTTTTATACAAACGAGGAACAACAGTGGATTAAAGAATATATGTTACATACATATTTAGAACCAGATTTATTTTTAGGAAAAGGTTCTTTCGTTCAAAAACCTTCATTTGGTAGAGAAGGAGATACAATTACGATTCGCGATAAGGATGAAAATATTATGCTTCAAAATGCACATCAAACATATAAAACGTCACTGCCAATATTTCAAAAGTATACAGAACTTCCAGTCGTATTCTTGGAAACAGAAAAAGGGATGGAGAAACTGTCGTATGTGTTTGGTTCTTTTTTAATTGCTGGAAAAGCGAGTAGTATCGGTATTCGCGCGGGAGAAAAGATTACAGGAAATGAATCGTACTATTTACCGGTAGGTATAAAAAGGAGGAGGAAAAATGATTAATTTTTTATTATATTTAGCAGTAACACTCGGACTTTTATGTATTGGTCTGTTCTTGATGGAAGTGACAACGAAAGTTAAGGAATTTAAGTTAATGGCTCAAGGGAATAAGGCGGTAAGCTATGTGCTTGGAGGACGATTACTTGGGTTAGCTATTGTTTTATATTCGACAGCAGCTAATTCAATTTCACTTCTTGATATGATTTCGTGGGGGGCAGTTGGGATTTTGGCTCAAATTATTGTCTTTTATTTAGCTGAGTGGCTTACACCACGCTTTAATATAAACAAAAGTCTCGAAGAAGATAATCAAGCAGTCGGTCTTTTTCTTATGTTTTTATCGCTTTCAATTGGGATTGTAATTGCTGGTTGTATAACTTATTAAAAACTTTACGTTTAAACGTAAAGTTTTTTATTTTATCCCGCTATTTACAGGACAGCCCGATTGGTGAGGGCTAATAAACAGTGGGGATAAACACCCCCCCACTGATTAAAGTTTCACTTTATATATGTTAGTTTGCCATACCTTTTGAAAAAATTGTAGGCTACGGTTGACATCTATTTTAAATAAGAGTAACATTTTCAATGTAATGAAAATAAGTCTCTGTTAGGTGAGGCTCCTGTATAGAGAAATGCTACTGCCCAAAAATGTCGAGAGACGCCAATGGGTCAACAGGAATGATCGAATTAAGGTTTTTCTTAACGTAGCTGGTAATGTACCTATGCTATACAGTGCTAAAACTCGGTGAGGGAGAGGTCCGTAGATTTCTAATTATATTAGAAATCGTTTATTTGTGTATGTAATGGCCGCTACTCTCTTAAGGGTAGGGGTCTTTTTTGTTACCAAGCTATGAGTAATTTCATAGTATAAACTATAAAATTAAACGAGGAGGTGAGGAGCATGTCAAATTCTGACTCGGTTCCGTTACCCATATACTTCAAATCAAAAATATATGATGTAGGCAGGAAACGATTTGTTCCTCCCTCTATATTTATCACGATGTAGCGTTTATAAAGCGCGAGACACTTTCACAGTAAAGTGGATAAATTGAGAAACAAAGCGTTTCTTCCTATGTTGTAAAGGAGGAGACGATAATATGTTATATGCAAACAAAACTGTGGGTAACACGTCATATAAACTAAGTAAAAAATCAATAAAAGAACAAACAATGCTCCAAAAAAATAAAGATTTATTAATTGAAATTGCAACAAGAGATGTCAAATCTGTATTTGCATATTTTAAAACAACAAGAGACGGACTATCAATGAAAGAGGCACAAAAACGTATTCAAGTATATGGCCGAAATGAACTAACTTCCAAAAGAGCACTTCTTACAGAAGTCATGATGAAGCTTGGTGGCATGATTCCAGGTTTTTCAAAACAACGTGTGTGTGATGAATTACAACGTGAAACGATTACTGTATCTAGAGTAGAATGTTCTAGTAGTACAGGGCTAAATAGTGAACTGAAAATGATGGAGATACCAGTGCGAGAACTTGTACCTGGAGATATGATTTTTCTTTCGGCTGGAGATGCTGTGCCAGCTGATGTACGTATTATTTATGCAGATGACTTATTAGTGAATGAGTCTGTGTTAACGGGAAACGAAGCGAATATAGAGAAGTTTGAGAGCTGCTATCACCTTGAACGTAAACGATTTATTCCATTAAAACGGATGAAAGATTATAATCCACTTGAGCTTGAAAATGTATGTTTTAAAGGTTCGTATATCGTTAGTGGAAATGCAAAAGCTGTCGTTGTTTCTACTGGGAAAAATACGTATTCAGGCATATTGCATACTTGTTGTAGTAGAACGTCTTAATGTGTTAATGATGCTAAATATACAAAAACAATGTATAATAGACAAAGTTGAGCAAAAACGTAGAATGGTAATCTATTTATATAACCTTACGTGATAACGTAAGGTTATTATTTTTTTAATAGGAGAGGAATTATGAAAAAAGTATTATTAGTTGATGGTATGGCACTATTATTTCGTGCTTTTTACGCAACAAGTGTCTACGGACAATTTATGAAACGACAAGATGGAACCCCTACCAACGGGATTCATGGTTATATGAAACACTTATTAACAGCTACGCAAGCGATCGAACCAACACATATCGTTACATGCTGGGATATGGGAAGTACGACATTTAGAACAGAATCGTTCTCGAATTATAAAGCAAATCGTGCAGCGCCACCAGAAGAATTAATTCCTCAATTCGATTTAGTGCAAGAAATGACTGCGAAATTATCCATTCCAGTTATCGGTATGAAAGGCTACGAAGCGGATGATTGTATCGGTACGCTTGCAAAACAATACTGCAATGAAGCTGAAGTTTATATTTTAACAGGTGATACAGATTTACTTCAACTTGTTGATAAGAACGTTACAGTTATGCTTCTGCGTAAAGGAATTGGAAATTACGAATATTACACACCGGAGAAAATCATGGAAGAAAAAGGTGTAGAGCCGTGGCAAATCGTCCATGCAAAAGCTTTCATGGGAGATACAAGTGATAATTATCCAGGTGTAAAAGGTATCGGTGAAAAAACAGCGTATAAGCTTATTCAAGAGCACGGAACAGTATCCGCTGTACTAGAAAATGTAGAATCATTAACAAAAGCGCAGCGTACGAAGATTGAAAGTGATTTAGAGAACTTAAATATTTCGTTACAATTAGCCCAAATTCACTGTGAAGTTCCAATTTCATGTTCACTAGAAGAAGGATTACACACAATGGATGCAGAAAAAATTAGATTTGTTTGTGAAGAAATGAATTGGGGAAGACCTGAAATATTAATAAATATGCTATAAATAGCTTGGAAAGAGGGATGTTGCATAAGTCGAACTTTGACTTGGTAACACCTTCTTTTTGTTTTTGTAAACAGTATTATAGTAAATAAAATTATGTCGAACTCAATTTTAAATATATAAATGTTTCGACAAAATATAATGAAGTAAATTAATTTCAATATAGTTTTAGATAGTCTCTTTTTGCGTGTTCACAAAGTTGTCAGAAAATAAATAGAATTTTCATATGAAGTTCAAATAGAATTCACAACAATCAATTATTATAAGAACACACAGATAATTCTTTATCTTTTATATAAACCATCCCCCAAGGAGGACAATGAAAATGAGAAAAAAAGTGAGAAAATCTTTTAAACAATTATTAATTGAAAATAAACAATCACTATTAAATAATAAAGAAAATATGAAAGAAATTGAAGAGAGAATTGAGAAACGACATGTAGCATATAGTGGTGCCAGTAATTAAATAAAATAAAAAAGATAGCCTATGTAGGCTATCTTTTTTATTTTATATTGAAAAAACGCTATTCAGCTCTTTAATTTTGTAAATATGCAAGATATTTTTATAGTGTTTTTCTATCAATATTACTCATTTTTCGAGGTTGAAATTGGTATATACCAATTTTTAGGATTCGCTATTCATAATATTACAAAAAATGTTACAATACACTCAAATTTATACTATAAAATCATTTTAATATGAAAAATTGGAATGAAAAGAAAGGAGAGGAATATGAATAAAGATGTCGCTTTGAAATGATTATTATCATTTCATTAGGAGTTGATGTAAAAAGATGAAGAGATACGAGGAATTGGATTCTATAAGAGGGATTTCTTCATTAATAGTAATGATCGGTCATCATTTAATGATTTTTTTAGCATTTCAAAATTACAGTTATGGAGATAATAAACCATTTGTTGTGTACCTATTAAAAGAAACGCCTGCTCGTCTTATTTTTAGTAGTGGTAACGAATCTGTTATTATCTTTTTTGTTTTGAGCGGATTTGTTTTGTACGAATCTATTCAAAAAAACTATAGTAGTTATTAATCTGTACCCTTTGTAAAGGACATTTTGAAAAAAGTTAGGCAACATCAAGAAGATGATTTCTGTATCCAACAGGAGTCATCTTTTTTAAATTCCATTGATATCTATAATGATTAT
>NZ_KZ268507.1:0-227459 GCF_002218325.1 Bacillus sp. M13(2017)
CTGTAAATAGTTTTTTTGTCATTTTCAACATTCTCCGATCCCAATTTTCCTTTTATTATACAAGAAATACCCTATAGAATAGACTTTTTTCAAGTGTCTATTCTATAGGGTACATTTTACATCGTATATAGATTTGGTCCGCTAGAGAAAGCATTAGAAACCATGTACGAAATGCGTGGTGATTTTGAAAATCATTTCCCTCTAGAATTAAAAGAGAGGGGATATGACTGGGAAGATATCAATGATTGGATACTTTCTATTGAAACAGGGTACTCGAAACACGGAAATAAACTAGTCATATATTAGCAAATGTTTTGTATTTAAAAAAATAGGTGAGGTGAAAATAAGATGTTGATCATTCAAAAGTATCACATTGTAATTGCTTGGACGATAGCTACTAGTGCAATGTTAATTAGTTTGTTTTTTAGTGAATGGATGAAGCTGCCGCCATGTGATTTGTGCTGGTACCAAAGAATGGCCATGTATCCATTAGTATTAATATTGGGAATAGGGATATATAGAAAAGATTCGCACGTAAGCACGTATGCATTTCCATTTGCGTGTATTGGTTTAATGTTATCTGTATATCAAATTACAATTCAAGCGTTTCCTAATAGTGAGATGCAGATTTGTTCAGTAGGAGTTTCTTGCACAAAAGATCACTTAAATTTATTCGGTTTCATCTCGATACCTATGCTATCTTTTGTTGGATTTTTAGCTATCATAATACTTCTATATATTAAACCTGAGAGAGACAAAAGATTAAACAATACAGTGATTATGAACAATATGTTCGAATAAACACAAAATACCTATAAATAGATAAAAATAAAAAGAGTTAAAAAAGGAGAAATAAAAAATGACAACAATGCAAGTAAGTAATGAAATGTACAAAATTCCAGAGGCGGATATAGAACTATTAAAAATCATGGCCCATCCAGTTAGATTACAAATTGTGAAAGAGCTAGAACGCCACAAAATTTGTAATGTAACACAGTTAACAGAGCTATTAGATGTGCCTCAATCTACCGTATCTCAGCATTTATCTAAAATGCGTGGGAAAATTCTTCGCTCAGAAAGAAGGGGATTAGAGATGTATTATCATATTGTGAATTCTAAGGCATGTCAGATTGTCGGAGTATTAGGTCTTTAATTTTAACTCGAAATAGGATGATAGTAAGAGTGTTGTTAAATATAGCTGCAAAAGCTGATGTACTGCAGAATAATAAATTCACAAGCGTAAAGTCTAGTCTTCTAATAATGGAGGAGCTGACTGTGGTGAAAAATTGATATAGGGGTTACTAAAAAAGAGTGCAGTACATGTCTGCATTCTTTTTCTTTGTGCCATAGCTACAATAGATAAAGTATTTTGTTTTGCTAAGCGAAAACGATATTTTTGACTTTTTAAGCAAAGAAAATGTTTAGTTTACTGATTTGTATAGTTTTAATTAAAGTTTAGAATATTCTGTGTCAACATTATCAATTTACTATAGTTTCCAATTGTGTAAAGATAGAATTGATTATAATTTTCCGTAAATATTAGATTGAAAACTATTATAAGGGGAATTTGAGTATTTATAGCTTGTTTATAAACGATGATTGGGGATACAGACAATAGGGTGATCAAGTACTGGTAGAATTTATCAAACGAAATGAGGTGACTTTAACTTGAGAGAAATTGCGAAAAAAGTACAAATGATACGTTTACAGGAGGAGCATTCCGGGCGTAAGGCAGACGCAGAACAGTATTCTGCCAAGCGATGTAAAATAGAAAGAGAGAGTATTAAATTAGAAAAACATAGAGTTAAAAAAAGAACTCAAAAATTTCAAACGACAGAAGAAAAGTGGGACACAAAATGTAAAAAAGCAGTACAATTATTTAATCAAGGAGAGGAATATCCAACTATTGCAAAAAAACTGAGGTGCAATGTGAGTAGTTTGTATAGAGAACTTAAGAAACGAGGCACATTACAAATACCAAAGCAGGTAGTAGTATCTAAATCATTAAAATCACCCACAACATCAGCACAAACAAAAAAAACGAATTTTGAAAGATACAAAGAATATTATATGTACAAATAGAAGAATTCATGGCTATAAATCTATACTTGATTCTTTAGTGTTAAAAAGATCAGATTATAAAAGGTACAATGAAAAAATGCATGTTTAGCAGCAAATCTTCTTACAGTATTGATAGAGCATCTTTTTATTTTTTAGGATATTTTTTCTCTGATGATAACATCTAACAAATATTGAAGACTATTACCTGTTGCTTAGATCATAAAAATGTTCATAAAACTAAGTCCTTACTTATATTTGTTGAGTAGTTGGTTAAGAAGATGTTTTTGCAAATGTTAAAATAAGAATAAATTGTCTAAAGCAAAAGAATCCCCATGTCATAAAGGATTCTTTTAGAAGAGTTAGAGAGATGATGTCACTTGACTCATATTGATTTTATGTTAAAAAGAAAGAATATTCAATCTTATTTTATGTTTCTCAATATATTTCGTTCATTGATGTATCTCTTTCTACATATTTTCCTGGAGTGAATCCTTAGTATAAGGATTCCTTTTTTATTATTAATAAAAATAAAAGCCCTCACAATGAAGTGAAGACCTTTGATTATTTAGGCCAGTATGGCCGCGAGCATATTGTATGATTTTATCTTCGCTAAATTAAGATCTTAACCACCATGATTTCCGTGAGCATATTGAATAACATCAATAGCTTTATGTGTTTCTGTAGGGGATTGGGCACCAAACATTAAAGTAAAAATAGTAATTACACCAACTAAACCGAGAATTGTCTTTTTCATTTTAATGCCTCCTTCTCAATAACTTTTTTTCCTGCTTGAGAACATGAATAGAAATAATGACTTGCTTTAATATGGTTATTCTCTTTATAAAATGCAGTAGCAAGATATTCTTCGTATTCCTTAATGAATTCGAAAAGTTCTTGCTCTTTAAAATATGATACGCCTTTTAACACTGTCATTTCAAGTGCTTCGGCAGGAAAACCTCCATTCATTGCATCTAATATTTTAAAATGGTGTAGATACTCTATATTTTCAATCTCTTGACAAACGGAATATCCTTTTGCTATGAGATCTTTGGCCACGGAGTGATTTCCTTCCTTCATATGTTCCCTTGCCTCAATAAAAAGAGCCTTATAATTGTTAGGCATTTTTTGATTTACTTCTGAAAGATATCTAATGGCTAATGGTGAAAGATTTTGAGTAGCATACATTAACCCTAAATTTTGACGCACCATTAAAATAAATTGTTCTTCGTCTATTTTTTGGAACATATCCATTGCTTTCGTGAAATATTCTTCAGCGAGCTCCCATTCTCTCAAATGAGTACAAGCTAAGCCTATAAGATTATCACAGAATGCTACATTGATCTCATACCCAGCATGTTGAGCAAAGATTTCTCTTGCCTCTGATACTTTTTTATAAGATAATAGCCCTTGATATATGTCATAATGGAAAGCTCCAACTTTATAATGAAATTCCGCTTTTTCCAATTCATCAGGAATGCAGTCTAAAAGTTTTTCTGCTTTTTCATAACTCTCCTTTGCGATTTGATATTCGCCAATAGTAGAGGCATGAATCCCTTTGAAAAAGTGATAATAATAAGCTAAGAAATTATCTGTAGGCATATCAAAAGCCTCAACTTTGTCAAAACTGCTTTTTGAAACGCTTAAATTATCAATTACAAATTGGTATCTAAAATCTAGTAGTGAGTAGTAAATCTTGATCCTCTTCAATATTATGCATCTTAGAATCAATTATTTCTTTTAATTGATGTGCATTACCTATACGCCTTGAGCGGATTTCAACATACCAATCGCTTAATAGCTTTGTAATTTCATTATTCCCCTTAGCTGAAACCATCATTATATATTCCCCCATCCTATAAAAGTCTACTAATGTTATATATTACCATTATAGCAAAGTATCCAGTTCGTTTAATTGTATTATATTTATTTTTCAATAAAATTCAGAAAAATAAATTAATTGTGATGACCCAATTATATTTTATTCATGGTTTTCTCATTAACAATTCACGCAAACGTGATGTGATTGAAGTGAGTCGGAAAATATCATGTTTGCATGAAAGGGGAATGAATAAATATGAAAGCCTCTCTCTACTATAGTGGCAGCTTATTGAAGTTTTAGGTTTATAATTAATAGACAGTTTTAGTTAAGGAAATTTAAAATCCCTGTCTTTAAAGACAGGGATTAAAAAAAGGGATGACAGTTAACAACTGAAGGTACCATTATATTACCATTATTGGAATTTTTATTCCATGTTTTTGTGTTGAGAAATAAATAATATATGATGTAAAAGGTGAGATGAGTAGAGGGTTCTTATAGGTTTAGCAATATGAGAAAGTAAATATTTCAATTAAATTTTTCTTGAAACGAGGAGTGGAAGTATTGTTTTTGCTTAGAAAGCATTATTCAAAGTTATGTAGAAATTATAATATGAATAAAAAGAGTCTGGTTAAAAAATTATAAGATACCAATTCATTGGAACGGTAAAAAACTGTTTTCGGAATAGGTGTCTTTTTGTATTGAGTAGAATGTATTTTCTCAACAGGAAAAATTGTAATTATCTATAAGTATT
Source organism: Bacillus sp. M13(2017) (assembly GCF_002218325.1). Classification (NCBI taxonomy): domain Bacteria; kingdom Bacillati; phylum Bacillota; class Bacilli; order Caryophanales; family Bacillaceae; genus Bacillus; species Bacillus sp. M13(2017). The sequence continues at coordinate 4,632 of NZ_KZ268507.1, forward strand.
ACTTATAAGGATAATAGGAAAGTAGAAATTAATAATAAAGGAGAATGCGAAATGTTAACAGTAATATCTAATAATGATCTAGCTAAAATCCGTGAAGAAGATGTAGATGTATTGAAGGTAATGGCGCATCCGGTTCGATTAAAAATCATAAGTGAATTAATACATCATAAAATGTGCAATGTTACACAGTTAACAGAAATATTAAAACTTCCACAATCCACTGTTTCACAACAATTAGCAAAGTTAAGAGGAATTGTACTCCGTGCAGAAAGAAAAGGACTAGAGATGCATTATTATATTGATAATACTAAAGCTCGTCAGATTGTAGAAATTTTAGGGCTATAGGTAAATTATAAGTAAAAGTTTCCTATTATAGGGGAAACTTTTTTCTATGTTGATCAAAGTATAATCATTTGAAGAATGAAATTTGGAAAGGGTGAATTTCAGAATATTATATTGAAGTGTAAGTTTTTAATTCAAGCTATGGAACGTATAATTTTTAAGTAAGAAAGGATGGTAGTTGAAGAAAGTCCAATAACTGTCACAATTTCTTTGTAAGCTTAATAAATTATTATGTAATAATTTAATTATAGAGTTATTTGAATGTTATAAAGATAAATGAATAGTTGAGTATGAAGTTATGTATATTTAGCTTTCATTTACATTCATGCTCTTAATAAAGTGAAGAAATTAGTAAGGGGGACTATTAAAATGAACAAAAAATTCTTTAAGCAGTTAAAAAAAATGGCTACAAATAAAAAAGGATTAAGTGCCGCTGCAGTAGCAGTAGGAATTATGGGTACAACTGTAATTCCTCAAAATGCCTATGCACATGGGTTCGTTGAAAAGCCAGGTAGCCGTGCTGCTTTATGCAGTCAAAATTATGGGGCGCTGAATTCAAATTGTGGAAATATAATGTATGAACCGCAAAGCTTAGAAGCACCTAAAGGATTCCCGCAAGGCGGGCCAGCTGATGGAAAAATTGCTTCAGCGGGAGGCCTATTTGGTGGAATTCTTGATCAACAAACAGCTGATCGATGGTTTAAGAATACTATTAAGGGCGGGGAGAATACATTCACTTGGAAATATACTGCTCCTCATTCAACAAGTCAGTGGCACTATTATATTACAAAAAAAGGATGGAATCCAAATAAACCTTTAACAAGAGTGGATTTTGAACCAATAGGAACTGTAAAACACGATGGTTCTGCAGCATCTAATAATCTATCACATAAAATCAATGTACCAACTGATCGCAGTGGATATCATGTCATATTAGCAGTTTGGGATGTAGCTGATACTGTAAATGCTTTCTATAATGTGATCGATGTGAATCTAATAAATAATGAAAAACCAGATACAGAAGCGCCAACTCAGCCATCTGGAGTACAAGTCGTAAAAGCTACTTCAAATAGTGTAGAACTTAGTTGGAAGCCTGCAATCGATAATGTAGGGGTCAAAGAATATCAAGTATTACGTAATGGTCAATTAATTAATACTGTAGTGGGTACAAGTGTAGTTGATAAAAAATTAAGCCCGAACACTGAGTATACGTATACAGTAAAAGCAGTAGACGCTGCAGGGAATATATCAAGGGAAAGTGAAGCATTAGTTGTTAAAACAACAGTGGAAAAATCAGATACAGAAGCACCAACTCAGCCTAAAGGATTACACAGTATGGGAACCACTACGAATAGTATCGACTTCATGTGGAGTCCGTCTGAAGATAACATAGATGTGAATCATTATATTGTCTACAGAGAAGATGGAGGTGTTATGAAAGAAATAGGCACTGCTAATACAACTTCATTTACAGATAAAGATTTGCGAGCGAATACAATATATAAGTATGTAGTTGCTGCTGTTGATACAGCTGGCAATGAATCAATGAAAAGTGATGCCTTAACAATTGCTACAAAAGGACAAGAAAACACTTATGAACAATGGGATGCGTATAAAGCGTATAAAAAAGGGGATAAAGTAGTTCATGAGGGTAAGGTTTACGAGGCAATTCAAAGTTATCAAGGGAATGGAGATCCAAACTGGATTTTTGCTTTGTCATTATGGAATGAAGTAAATAAATAATTTAAACAGTTGCTCATTTTAACGAATTTACCGAAAGAATTCGCCTTCCTTAACCATGTGAAGAGCGATAATAAAGCGGTAGGTACATTTCAGTTTGGTATAGCCAAAAGCTTATAATTATTGTTGGAAGAACACAAATCTTTCGAAAGTGAGTCTAGTATAATTAATTTCTAAACTCACATCTTTTTATGAAAATAAAGAAGTGAATTCTGTTTATTCTTATTTGCTTTGTATGAATTATAAGGTATACTAAAAGTAGGTGCAAAAATGCACTATTTGAAAAAGAGTGCAAGGCAAAAAGGAATCCGTAAAGGATTCCTTTTTTGTTTTTCAGCAAATAAAGCAACTTTCTAAGTAACTCTTTCTTTTTATAAATATGTTTTTGAATTGATAAATGTTTAAGTGCAATAGATTTGAGAAAAAAGAAACAGAATAGTAGGGTATTTGTTGATAAATCCTCTCAAATATTACAAAGTTTTACATATTTGGTATGATGTATATGAGTGCTATGTATATTAAGGGAGGAATGGGAATGAAAAGGTTTATAACACGTGCAAGAGGTAATACAATCTCAAAAAATTTAGTTTTAATGGTGTTGTCGATGGTTTTAATGATATTTATGATTACACCATCCAATGATGTATCTGCAGCCAACCTATCAAAAGCAGATACATTAAAAGGCGTAAATTTATTTAATGGAAGTTGGACAGTTGCTATACAGGCAGCAAATTTACAATATGTTTCTGCTGAGCCTTTGGGAAATGTAACAGCTAATCGTAATGCAGTTAATGAATGGGAGAAATTCGAATTAATTCCGACTGGAGAATTATATACGTACGCTTTAAAAGCCAAAAGTAATGGGAAGTATGTTTCGTTTGAGCCAAATGGTAGAGTAGTAGCAGATCGTACATCAGTTGGGGCATGGGAAAAATTTATCTTATATAATGGTGGAGACAATAGAATATATGTATTACAAGCACTAAGTAATGGTAGATATATATCAGCAAATGGTGGTAGAGAATTAACAGCTACTAGTTATGTAGCTGGAAGCTGGGAAAGATTTGTTATTGTATACTTCTAAACTTTAAAGTGTTAAGTATTTAATACAAGTGTATATTAATGTTTAAAGGGCTGCAGGTAATTAGCGGTCCTTTTTGCATGTTAAATACGGACTTACTGAGGTTATAATGAGAAGAAAAAGAAACCTATAGGGTTCTTTTTCAAGGCATATTAACAGTAAGGAGAATCATAAAATGCTACTTCAAATCTTTATTAGGGGAAAGATTTTGAAAAAGTTTAACATATATCTATTTTTACATAAATGTAATATATAGTAAATTGATAATGTTTATACTTATTATTAATAATATTCAATTAACATATTTAACGCTATGTGTATAGTGTTAAATGGCGCTTATTACAGTATACATTTAGAAATCTAATAGTAGACTTCATTTGTTAAAAAAGGTAATAGATATATTATTTCAAATTCTAACTAACATTTAAACGATTTAAATTGAAATTGATTGTGTATTAACTCTGATAAGCCAGTAAAAGTAAATAAAATAAACAAAGACCCTGTAAAAATACAGGGCCGGATACAGGGTTAAGGGAACACATAGTTTCTTAGAATCATAATCATATATTCTTTGTATAGCTGCATGAGGATTTTGACAGAATTAAGAACAAGACAGAAAATCTGTAAGAAAGCAAATATAGTGCTGGAAATTTGATTTCAAATTAAACTATAGGCATATCGAAATAGGTGAAAAAGCTTAAGTACCGTGATTAAATTGCCTTTAAAGATGAGGTTTAGATTAGAGGGATAAGTGGGTCTTACTGAAAAGGAAAAATGTTTTTTAGATTAAAAGAAGAAAAGACACCTTTTGGGTGTCTTTTCTTTAGGTAAACAGTTCTCATATTGCTGAATTAGATACGAAACCATAATTCGACTATGAAGTAAGTTTTAACATAATCTGAACAGAAAAAAATATGTAATAATACATTTTTAGTTTTTAATTATTTTATGGAATATAGAGCAGCAACGGAAATAAAAAGGGCATGCAGTCGTATCTGCAGCCCTTTTTAGGAGGAATTCAAGGCACCATAAGGACACGTATTGGTAAACAGGTTCAAAAATAGTATATGTGAAAGGAAAAAGTCCTATACCAAAAGTAGACAGGAGCTTATCTTTTTTACATTTTCAAAAAGGATACATGAAAATGGCAGACAACTATTTTGTTGCCTGCCGGTGCCAGTGGGTTGAATGAGTTAGTCAACTCAATAAATTGTGCTATCCCATTACCAGAAGAGTGAAGCCGCTAGTTCAAACGGATTAGACATAGTTTGTTTGCCTAATAAAGAAAAAATTATGAGTAGAGATTTTGTTTGCTCTATATGAAAAGATAAATAGATATTCATTAGACAAGGATAATTTAGCATACCTTGAATAGGGTGAAGGAACGAATTAAAGAAAAGGATTTTTGTTTAGGAAGGGACTGACTCAGGAATGGGACTTTTGGACAGGGTTTGGGGAGCGATGATTGCCTTTGGCATTTCGACTAATATCGTTGCTTGTATGATGGCAGTATACATTCAAAAATATGAGCTAATGATAAATCATCTTACAAATATTTTATTTTTAATCATTATCTCTTTAACGTATATTAAGATGAAAATTAACAAATGGGTGGCTTTAGGATTTACATTTGTTGTAATAGAGAAAGGTATTAAGGCGGGATATGACTTCTACACACATGATTATTATGGTGTCAGTTGGAGTTTAGCTATCATTGTCTATTGCATATACGAGATGAAAAAGTATCATATTGAAATAAATGAATAGCCTCAACAATAAGATGTTAGTAGACGTAATTTTTTGAAAATACTCTATAATTAACTTTGGGGAAGGTAATGTTAGAGTATTCGTTTAGCATTATCTGTATATTTGATAAACCATGAAATCGAAAGATTTTGTGGTTTATTTTATGAACAATAGATATTACAGTATTGGCAGTGAGCTATTGATCATTATAAGCATTAGGAGAGAAGGGATTAAAAGTCTAACATCGAATAACGGTTCCGGAATATAGTGTTGCGAAATGATCTCCCATATCCCAAACGGTACTTGCCTGTATATAGCCCTTAAAGCCTTCTGAAGAATAATAAATCCCTTTTGGTATACTTTCTTTAGTTTGGAAATGTGCTTTAGATTACTTTACATAATGGTTTATAATAACTTTTGATTCGGGAACAATAGTGTTTTTTTGTTCCAATGCTGGCCTAGCACTAGAAGGTGGTATGAATTTTACAGTGTCTTGGTAATTAGGATCTAAGGTGTCAGCTTGTACACTGTGCGACGAAACAAAGGTACTTAAACTACTTCCCGCGATTAAAGTTGCAAATACTAACTTTGAGAATTTTGTTAATCTACTCATTCTATAATCTCCTTTTTAATATTTTGTAAGGTATCTCCTTACACCTCACAGTCTATATCCACTACAAAAGGGTGTACATACATATTGATAGACAAAATTCTACAAAATACCTCATGTTTTTGGGGTTGTGTATAATAATCCAATGTTTGATAATTTATCAGAAGTAAAAAAGTAGGTGTTATATAAAAGAAAATGAATAATTTATGCAGGGAATGTATATAAAATTATTGTTTAAATATTCTAAAATTAGTTGATAAAGATGTGGGATTGTTTTTAGAAAATAAATGATTTCAAATTTAAAATTTGGAAGTTTCATTCTCTTTTTAAGTTTATTTTTATAATATTATTTGTATGTGTATATTATCTAATATAAAAATATCTAAAGGGTTTTTGTACAAGCAAACCTTTAAAAATTGAACTCCCCCCACTTTCACTTCGTTTAGAAGCGAAAGTGGGGGGGAGTTCAATTATAAAATTCTTGTCATTCTTTACTGTATTTTTCAGCTAAGTGAGAGGGATATGATGTGATAGGGGGACCGATCTTAAAGTGGAATAAATTGCTCTTTGGAATTGGTATACAGTTTTTTAATAAATAAAGTTTTTGTAAAATGTCTTTTCTGAAGCAATTTCTATATATTCTTCCGTTATTCTTAAAAATATATGATCACTGTATTACTGTAAGCTAAATAAATTTCGATAGGAGAAAAATCGATTTCTTAAACGTTCCGTTGGTTTAAAAAATGTTTAATCATATTCGGTACGCGCTATTGAATATTAGTACCTGATAGTTGATGTTTCGAGTAGTCAGGGATTTTCTAGTTCTGGTGCGAAAATTTAAAGGTAATAAAAATTATTTCTAAAATAGAAGAAATATAAAAAATGTGCTAACAAGTTTGCAAACGAACTGGCTAACACACGTAGGAAATAGATATAAAATATCTCTGATATGTCGCTTAAAAAAACAGACTTAATCAAATAGATAAGACACGTAAATTATTAAAGGCTTAATGGATAATGGAACCATGTAGAGTAGATTAGGGGTATACTAGTTATTCAAGTTTCTCTTATTCAATAATGAGATAATAAAATTTCACGTACCTAATGTGAAGATAAAAACCAAATTTAAGCAATAGGGGATTCTAATAAAGCATAACTTTTGAATTATTTAATGATCATATATATAATCATATTGATGTTAATATATTAACTAGTTAATAATGAGAAAATAAAAATGAAGATTAAATTTGATGTGGTTAAAGGTGAAAATTTCGATATTATTTTACTAGAAAAAAATTACTGAAAACTTTTAAAGAAGTGGATAATGTAGAAATAGTTGAAAAAGTTGAAGATAAACTTTTTGAAAGAGATGATGTGCAAAACCATTTAGCGGAGATTACTATTAATGTTACAGGAAAGAATATTGGATATAGATCAGTTTCATATAGTATATTTTTGTTCTAGAAAGTCTATCAATAAAGCTATTCAATATTAATATTAGTGTACATTAAATATCCAAAATGGATGTTTTTTCTTTGTTAAAAGTTAAAAAGAAATTCCACATTGAGCCAGTGAACATTCTAATAAGACAAGCATATGATGAATTCGTGGGACGAGTTATCATATGAGATGAAACTTGGAGCGCCATATTTATTTGTTGAAGGGTACCCTTTTTATATTGCACTTTTTAATAAGGAAAAGCATATATTTGAGCACCTGTAATCGTCAGGTGCTTTTTATTTTGAGAAAAAATGGACATTTATATTAAATGGTTATATAAATAGAAAAAAATATAGTTATTTGATTTAAATTTAAACCAATAGGCACAAATTCGCTGTGGCGTGAAAAGGATTTGTTTAAACAATGGAAGGCAGATTTACAAGCCGTTCAAGAAGAGAAGAGGCTGAAGAAGAAAGCTAAGAAAAAGAATATGATGTTATAGCATTCCTGGTAATATAGGTGACTTCATGAATGGAAAGAATTAGACGTATGACATATGTGTGTCAATTTTAGTATTCGTTTTTACATTGTTTTTACCAAAAAGTTTAGCATTTGCAGAAGAGATAGATAAGGTTTGGGATCCATTGATCATTATAAGAACCTCTTATAAAATTGATTTAATAGAATGGTATCACATACTAGTATTAGTTTAAAATCTTTAGAGAATATATCATTTTAAACGCTAAATGGGTTAGAGGATATAATTCAATCAAGAGCAATGAACTAACTATAGTCAAGAGTTTTTATGGATGAATAAGAGGATTCAATAATTTTACTCGTTTAAGTCGTCTTAGAGCAACCAAGACGACAAGCATCTTGAAAAAGTAAGTGTTAGGGTTTATTTTTCTTTATTCTATAAAATCTATTTTTAACGTTTTGAACAAACAATAGGAATTAATCAGATGAAAAGATTTAAAAAACGCTATCCTTTCTATGATTATATAGAAAGGATAGCGTTCAATTTGTTTAATTACCAAATTCAGTGAACAGCATGTAATCAAAACTATCCAAAATGTGAGATCCGCCCATATAATTGATATTGATAGTCATTATATGTTTGCCTCCAAGCGTGCCCCCGACAAGAGTACGAAATCCTGGAATACCTCCTGTGTGACCCCAAACCGAAACGCCGTTTTTTAGTTTGGTTTCAGAGATTCCAAGACCGTATCTGTTTACAGTATCTCCCTTTGCTGTAGGAACTGAGGTAAGCATTTCCTTTAGTTGGCTTTCCTTTAGTAATTGGCCACCGAGTAGAACTGAGAAAAATTTATTTAAATCGTCAGCTGTAGAAATCATATCTCCAGATGAGCTGGCTATACTTGGATTAAAATAAGTGCAATCTAGTAATTCAGGTATCCCTGCTATTTGTATATATCCCTGAGCATGGTTGTCCCCTGGAATAACTGCTGAATTACCAGGTAGGAATGTATTTGACAATTCAAGAGGTTTGATAATTCGTTCTTTAATTTCTTCCGCATAGGTGTTACCAGTTACTTTTTCAATAAGGATACCTAGTATCACGTATCCAGTGTTTGAATAAGACCAATCAGTTCCTGGTGCAAAGTCCGGAGGAAAAGATAGTCCAATTTTCACTATTTCTTCCGCAGTATATGATTTAGTTGGATCTAACACATTAATGTTTCTTGATCTTAGGTATTCAGCAACACCACTTGTATGGTTCAAGAGTTGACGAATGGTAATATGATTACCATCATATCCGTTACCTTGAACGACACCAGGCAGCCATTTTTCAATAGAATCATCGAGATTCAGGTGATTTTCTCCAACCAATTGAAGGACAACCGTTGAAATAAAAGTCTTTGTCACGCTTCCAATGCGAAATTGGAAATTCGCATCCATTGGTTTTTTAGTATTTAGATCTGCTACCCCAGCAGCATAAGACCAAGTCTTATCACCCTCAGTAGTTTTAGCAAGTATCCCAGGAGCACCAAATTGTAATGTATCACGCATTGCTTGCTCTAGGTCATTATGATTTTTTGGAGTACTTACTTGTAAAGAGTTAGTTACGTCTTGAGTGGCCTCTGCTTTTATGATTGACGTTGATGTTAATAGTGAGGTGCCAGCTAGTAAAAGGGCCAGACATGTTAAAGCAATTTGACTACGCGTTTTCATATGTAATTACTCTCCTCTATTAAAATTAGATGAGTTGTTGTTCTACATTAACTGTAGAACTATCATCCCCATCAGTAGAAAAAAATAGTATTGAATTTTTAAATAGCTACAAAACCAATTGATTCTAATGAATTGTAGCTTATTTCATGTTTTTTATATTTTAATCAACAATACTATTAGAGATATCTTGAATTAGTTTCTCTTTTTCAAATTCGCTATTACTTCCTAATCCACTTAATACGGATACGTTATAAACATTATTCAATATTACAGGATTTATTAAATATAATGCTTGGATATTGGATAGTGATACAGGCCCTGATAAAACTACTATATTTCCTGTATTATTTGATGGAGTATTTTCATTTGTTTGTGCAATTAAATCTTGACTTTCTATTGTATCTTTTAATAGTGTGCTACCATTTTCAAACTCTTGTTTTATCACGGATAAATCTTTTGTTTTAAAAGATTGCTCAAACCTTTTAAAATAAGTTGAATCTTTTGCTTTCATTTCACTAATAATTGTATTAATGATTTTTTTACTTTCTTTCGAATTAGCCATTTCTATTTTTTCTTCATCCCATACTTGAGGGATAATTTTTGTAACTGGCCCTTGTCCAAATACTACACCTTTATAAATTTCTTCACCTGTAAATTCCTTTTTCGTTGCTGCTTTTACACCATAAGGCCTGTTAAAAAAGACTAAAACTGTAATTAATAGAGTTACTGCTGTAAATAGTAATAATAACTTTCTTAACTGAATTATGAATAACATATTAAATCCTCCTTTTTTGAATATTCTCACTAACGAACACTAACACAATATTCCATAAATGTAAATAAATAAATTTATATTTTAATTTAAATAATGATATGAAACTAATACGATATATTGGCTGAGTTAGACTATAGAATTTAAGTGAATTTTATTTTAAAACTTATATCACCTATTTATATCTACTTTATAATTGTTGGCATGTATATTGCTTAAAATCATTTGTAGAACGAAAAATAAAAATTACATGGTAAAAAATTTAATTGTAGTTGTTTTATTAATAAGATTTCTAGCAATTCATATTTATCTCCATATGCGTGTGAGTCAAACAGTATCACGAATTTTTCAATAATTCGTTGAATACGTGAATATCTAATGAAATTAAATATTAAATGAGTCGATGGAAGATATCCCTTAAACCCTCTTAGGTTCAAATGTAATTAATAATTCCTTTATATGGTACTGACAATTATAAATAAACAAGAAATCTATTTCTATACTGTGGCCCATTATTAAGGAAGGATAAAAAGCTAATGCAGATCTAATAAGAACTTCTTATTTTACTTATAAGTATATTCTAAAGTTTTAGAACAAATTAAACTCTGTATAAACATATTTAATTATAAATTTCTTTTTAATGTAATTTAAGGATTGAAAAAATTTGGAAAATGCACTTTAATTATATATTAGTGATATTTAATCAGATTGAATAGTCTGTATTTATCATTATATATTCCTGGAATTATCTAAAAGTATAAAATTTTAGCTTATTTTGACGTTTAATAGTGTAAAAAATAAAAATTTATCGACAATTGTCGAAAGTTTTATATTCATTTATATGGAAAATTTGTATATAATTACATTTGTTGATAATGTGTCTATTTGAATTTATTGATGTCATTTAGAAAGAAAAGAAGGGGGAGTATAAATATAACATTATACTTACAATAAATTTTAAAAATTATATTGGGGAGAGAAAAAGTATGCATCTCAATCAAAATTCATCTGTAAAATTCGGTGTTTCTTTCTTAGCAATATCTGTTCTATGGTTTTTAATATTTTTATATGCAATACAAAGTGCACTACCTCCTAATCCAATAAAAGATTTACCATTTAGCAAAAAAGTAAACATAATTACTTGGTTTCCACAAGGATGGGGATTTTATAGTAAAAGTCCGAGAGACTCATATTTCAGTTTGGTAGATGTAAAGAGCGGTGAACTAGCTGCTACATGGCCAAATAATCTTCCGGAAAATTATTTTGGTTTAAAAAGATATGGAAGAAGTCAAGGAATTGAATCAGGATTGATATCAGCTCAAGTTCCTGAAACATCTATGGAGGAATGTAATGAGGATCCTACAAAATGCTTAAAAAAATCTAAAGTTAAAATGGAAGTTAAAAATGAAAGTCCTAATCCTACTATATGTGGCGATATCGGGATTGTAAATCAACAACCTGTCCCATGGGCATGGAGTAAAAGAAAGCTAGATATGCCATCAAAAATAGCAAGGGTGAATGTAACATGTTCAAAAAAATAAATTCTTATGCATATAATTTAGGCGCTTCAAATACTCCTTGGACAAATGTATATGGGCTTGCACGAACGCTTTTAGCATTATCGTTATTACTAACTTTGTCTCTAAATGATGCACAGATATTATTTCGTCCAGCTTCAGGTATATCAGAGTTTCCAAGTTGTACAAAGAATATTAGTATCTTTTGTTTACTCCCAAATGATTATATATATCTAAATATAATAAGATGGGTTTGTGTAGGCTTATTATTACTTGTAGTATCTGGATGGCGTCCACAAATTACAGGTATTATTCATTGGTTTATAGCTTATAGTTTACAAGTTTCAGCTACGACATTAGATGGTGGAGAACAGGTAAATGCTGTTTTATCATTATTACTATTACCAATAACGTTAACTGACTCTAGAAAATGGCATTGGCAAAGCCCTATCTCAACAGATATTAATTCAAGCCGTGAAATTGTTAAGAGCATAATTGCAGTTGTGACTTTTTTTGTAATAAGGTTCCAAGTTGCAATATTATATTTACATTCAACTATCGCAAAATTATTTAATGCAGAATGGGTAGATGGTACGGCAGTTTATTATTACTTAGCTGATCCAATGTTAGGATTACCACCTCTTATCTATAATTTAGTGAAGCCAATATTATCTTCTCCGTTGGTGGTTGTAGCTACCTGGGGAACTTTGTTGTTACAGATATGTTTATTTGGGGCTTTATTCGCTCCGAGGAAATATTGGAATAAATTCTTGATTTTAGCATTGGTTTTCCATGAGTCTATAGCATTAATGCTAGGCTTAGTAAGCTTTTCAGTAACGATGTGTGGAGCGCTTATCTTGTTCTTGAGACCCTGGGATCAAGAATTTAAATTTATAAAAAAGATTGCGTTGTTTCATAATAAAAAAGAAGCATCATCTGAAACGAGGAGTACAAAGCTGGCTGTCAATAAATAAGAATTACTTAACTTACTAAAGATAATGTTATAGATATATAGAGCGTTTTAATAATGTAAATATACTAAAACTGAAAGGAGGTGATTTTTAGAGATAATTGATAGCGAATATAACTTATAAGAACTTCTAGAGTAGATATAAAAATAGAGAACGGCAAATATAAGATTACGATTTTTTACAAAGAAACACATAAATTTATAGTACATGAGTTTTTCAAAGATTATACATAGTAGTTTCTTTACTAGATTCTTTAGTAGGTCAGAAATTTAATGTGTAATAAGAATGAGGAACTAGTCCATTACATGTATGTATATTCAAAATAATTAATTATCCAGAATGTTATATTTATAATTGGAATGAAAAACTATAGATGATGGTGATAAGTGTAATAAATAATCATAAACAAGATTTTGTTGTTAGAATACTCTATCTTTAATTTATAATATGCTAGAAATTCACTTAAAAATTTTTCATGCTATTAAGTATCTTATAGTAACAAAATACTTCTTATCGGGAGAGTAGGAAGTAACCAAACTTATAAAAATTTTATAAAAGGGGAAAACAAAAATGAAAACAATTAAAAAAATCGTACCAGCGGTAGTAGCATTAGGATTAGCATTAAATAGTACATCAGCGTTTGCTGCGGATAATAAAAACATTAGTAATCATAACAAATCAAGCATTACTGTAGAGAATAAACAAAATCAATATGATGGAGAAACACTATATCGTGGACTAGTATTTGGTCAGGGGGAGGTAGCAAAAACACTTCCAGAAGTTTGGACTGATGAACGCATAAAAGAAGCAAGTAAAAAAGAGAATAAAGAAGTATCTGATGCAGTAATTAAAGCTATGAAGGAAAATGATCCAAAATATTTTGATGAATTACAAAAAGCTGTATATAGTGGCGATCCTATAAAAATTAAATCTTCTCTTGAAAAAGGTGGAAAATTATTAACAAGTTCAGTAAAGATTGTAGAAGATAAAAAAGAATTAGGAACTGGAGAAGGTCGTTGTGCCGCTGTTACTTGGGCAGCATATGCTGCCGTTGCAGTAACTACAGTAGGCGGAGTAACTCATGCAGTACTTGTAACAGCCGGCGGTGGTGTAGTTGCCTATTTATATGTTGTAACAGAAAAAGAATTCTGGGGTTCCTCTAGAGCAGATTCACAATCAAACTTAAAGCAAGAAGTATTGATTGATCAAATTGCTACTAATTTTTCAAAATAAATTTTCCAAGGGTATACATAATGGCACTGCCATTATGTATACCCTTGTTTATAAAAATTATACGGTTTTGATAAATTAGTTAGTTTGGAATAATTTTATGTAAGGTATCTTATTCGAATTTATACCGGGCTTTAATATTATACATCGAAATTTTGATTTTACTCAAAAGAAGAAGTTTAATAAATTAAGAACACATTTTATAGCTGAAACAACATGGGTAATAAAAAACCATTTATTTTATCACTTTAAAATAAATGGTTTATACAAATAATTATATGTAATCTTTAGTTACAAGATCTTTCTATTTTCTTTAGTTTATTTTCTACTCTTACAATCATACTAATAATTAATAAGATCATAGCTCCCATAATTAAAAGTATGGAGGTAGAAGGATTTTTAAAGACTAAGCTGATAATAGTCCCTAGGACAATTATTAAATATCCATTTTGGATCATAATTTCAGCACTATATCTATTTCCAGCGTCCCAAAGTTTTTTATTTTTCATTGAGCGTTTTGTTCGATAACCATACATTAAATTAACATCCAATGGTGGCTTTTTTTTCATTAATATTGAAACTAATATAAATATAATTCCAATCAATAGACTGACACCCATATTTACAAGGATATATATCAATTTAACTCCCCCTATTCGAAATGTAATTATAAACCAATTTTAACATTAAAATTACATTTTGTATAATTTTTGCTTTATCTTTTCTTTATATTTCTTAGCAAATTTCTAAAATTGTACAAATTTGCTACCTAATCTAGAAATCGCTTTCTTATTTCTGGTGACGGAATTAAACATTGAGTATTTTTCCCGAATAATTTATATCTATTTTTTGCAAATTTGTCATAACAAAAATTTCGAGCGAATTTGGGCAATAATAAAAAAAGGGCACCGAATTTCCACATTCCATTTAAATGTTTACAAATGTTTAGTATGGCGTCTGATTTTATATAACTCTTATCGCTTTTAATTAATACTATACTATCAATGTGTTCATCGATATTGTATCGTTTTAATAGTTTCTTACCTAATGAGCTATGCAGAGAAGCAAATTGAAATTGCCCAAGAGGGTCTCTCTTAATAATGAATTGGATACTTTGGTTACAGAAATTACAATCGCCATCAAATAATATAATGTTATTCATATTCTAACTCCTTTCAAAAGTATTTAATGTATAATTTTTCTATATATATAGAATATTGTAATCTAAATATTGGTAATAATCAAATATGTTTTTTCAGATTTAATTTTAAAATACACTTAATTGGAATTTATTATCTATCTTTATTAACTATTTTATTATATTGATGGTTTCGATCCTTATTGTATAAAAATCTATAATTTAATTTGTATATTTTCCTGAAGAAATTTAGAAAATTGGAGGAATTAACATGAAGACAATTAGAATTATTTTGGCCCTCTTTTTAACATTTTCCCTATTTTTTTTAGGCGAAGATATTCATGCAGACGAAAAAGAAAGTTTCTATACAATTTTGTTAGATAAAAATGCAGATGTAGATGAATGGATTGGTAAATTTTCATCAAGTAATGCACAAATAATTTACATGGTGAAAGAAATTGGTTTATTACAAATAAAGACAACAAGTAAAACTATGAAATCTTTAGAAAATAATTCTTCAATTAGAGCCTTTAATCAGTCTATAAATAATGAACAGGATAAATTAAACAATCTACATGATGATATTTTGTCAGAATCATCATTATGGAAAATGCAATGGGATATGCAAAAGATAACAAATAACGGAGAAAGTTATAGTGTATATCCTGGGACAAAAAATGTAACTGTAGGTATTGTTGATTCGGGACTTGATTTCAATCACCCGGATTTGAAAAATAATATTATTGAGGGCTCAAAGAACTTAGTTCCAAGCGGTGGTTTTCAAGGGGGAGAAATTGAAGAAACAGGGGATATTAATCAAATTAATGATATTAATGGACATGGTACCCTTGTTGCAGGCCAGATCGCCGCAAATGGGCGTATTAAAGGAGTAGCACCTGGAATTGGTATTAAATCTTATAGGGCATTAGGGAAGAAGAAATCTGAAAATATTTGGATAATTAAAGGAATTGTAGAAGCAGCAAAGGATGATGTTGACGTAATTAATGTGAGTTTAGGTTCTTATCTAATAAATGGAATAGTACATTCTAATAATGATCGTTCAGTCAATAATTTAGCTGAAATTGAAGGGTATAAAAGAGCTATTCAATTTGCTAAAAATCAAGGAAGTGTTGTTGTTGCAGCTGTTGGCAATGATTCACTTAATCTTAAAGATAATAAACAAATGCATGAATTTTTCAAGGGAAAAGCTGAAGATGAAATGGACATGAGTAGCAAGATTTTTGATGCTCCAGCTAGTTTTAATGATGTAGTAGCCGTAGCATCGGTTAACATGAAAGATGAATTATCTATATTCTCTAATTACGGTGAGGGAATTATTGATATAGTAGCTCCTGGAGGGGATCTTAGACTATATAAACAATATGGAGAAAATGATTGGATAAATAAAGGTTTTTATCTACAAGAAACAATCTTTAGTACATGGCCAGGGGGATACTTTACTACATACGGAAATTCTTTAGCAGCTCCTAAAGTATCTGCTACTTTAGCTTTAATTATTGATCAAAATAAATACAAAAACCAACCAGAAAAATCAATAGATTTTTTATATAAATATGGTGTTAAAAGTACTATTAAAAACAGTAGATTATATGGACATGGTATTTTAGATGTGGATAATGCTGTAAAAACTGCAGGGCGAATGTCAAATAAATAACTAAGTTGTAAAAACTCTGATAGACTATTTTGCGAAAAATTGGAAGGATAAATTAACGTAGGAAAAATTTATTTGTTTTATATAACTCTTTATAAAATTTTTATTTATTATATATGGAGTTGCTTTATTGCTCATTATTGTACCTTCAGCATATTTATACAAAAAAATTGCATTTAAGAATGTGAAAAGTAAATTATATTTTAATAACAAATGGTTAAATAGAAACTGTGTGCTTAAAGGATATTCTTTTTATTTCTTTCAAAAATATACCTTTTGTAGATGTAAGTAACTTAAGGATTTAAAGCGATTTCGAAAAAAGTTTAATAGAATATATATTCTACCAAATAGTTAATTAAAATAATCTAGATAAATATTAAAACAGGAATATGTAATGTAATTTATCTTTTTAATAATTTGGATACAACTCAAGCTACTTTTCAATAACATATATTGGAAAGTGTGTCTGGAGATATTTACTAGTACGTTATTGTTTGTCAATAAAAAAAGGAGGAATTATAATGAAAAAAAATAATTTGTTTTTAGGATTAATTTTAAGTTTAGGAGTTACTACTTTTAGTTTGCCAAGTGTACAAGCTGAAGAGTTACAAGCAGATCAAACAAAAGTAATTAGAAAACATATCAATGAAAATTTATCCAATACATATGTAAATAGTTATGATTGGAACAGAAACTTTTCAGGTAATCGTAATAAAGATGATATCCAAGCGAATTTTAAAGGCATTATTGGTCATACTAATGGAAATCCAGGCGAATTTGGAGGAGATATTACAACCAAAATTTTATCTGGGGATGTAGAGAAAATAAAAATGACTGTAAAGTATGATGTATTTAGAAAAGGGTATGGTCCATCTGGAATGACACTTACAAATGTACTTACAGATACAATAGAAAAAACTTGTGATAGAGTAGATATATGTCAGAGCGAAGGAAGAAAAATCATCAATAATAATTTTTCTTCACCATTCTATTTAACTGTTACAACTGCTAAAACTCAGATTTCTTATATGTCAAAAGATGGTGAGTTAACTCATTTTTATATTGATAGTGATCAGCTTTAATATCTTTGTAATTTATTTTTTAAAAGCAAATGGAAAGACCTACTCTGATTTTTAGAGTAGGTCTTTCTATTTGTTTCTCAGATTTGCTATTCATAATAGGGGCGTATATCTGGGAGTAATTTTATTTTATGATATAAAAATCTAGCAATAAAGAATGCTAACAAACTAGGTAATATTGTTAGTCTGTACACAAACTAATAATTTAATAAGATAGTTGGTTAACAACATTCTGAATTAGTTGTTCTTGTTCTAACTTTTTACTTGTTTTAACATTAGCTAGAGAAGAAACTTCAAGGCTCTCTTTTGGTGCTGCATAATAGGTAATATAATATTTACTATTATCAACAATTGCGATAAGTCCTATTCCTGCTCGATTTTGAGATTTTGAATTATAACTATTCACTTTAAGCTTTTCAATTGCTTGATTTAACAAATAACTTCCGTTTTCAAAAGCTTGATTTACTTCTAAAGGTTCCTTTGAATTAACTGCTTTTTTTAAGTTATTGAAGTAAGAAGGATCACTTAATTTCATTTCATTAATAATCTTGGCGGAAAATTCTAACGATTCTTTAGAGTTTACTTTACGAATTTGTTCTTCATCCCATACTTGAGGAAATAACGTCGCTACTTTCCCTTGTCCTAATACAATTCCTTTATAAATTTCTTCACCTGAATAATCTTTGTTCACTTCTGCCTTTACACTATCAGAACGATTGAGAAATACTAATAGTGTTACTAGTAAAATTGTTACCATAACTAGTGTTAATAACCTTTTAGCTTGAATATTGAATACCATACTATTCCTCCTTAATTGAATATTTAGATTAGTTTAATTTTACCATAAAATATATCTTATGTAAATACGTACCATATCAAAGAGGCTGATAGGAATAATTCTCAAATATATTTAAGAGTTTCATTCTTATCCGATTACTTGAGTAACAACACTTTTCTCTATTTATACAAGAGAGGGAAATACTGTTATTTTTAATGGAGGTCTTCAGTATAGATGAAATTATCCCCTGTAACGACGAACTTTATTTACTGCAATTTCATCAGGAAGTATTCCATAAAGTTCTTTAAACGTATCCATTATGGAATCTGTAGTTGAATCTAATGAATCTAGATCTGAAAAAGATAATTTTTCTTGTATAATCATACTAATGCTCCTTACCTATTTGTGTATTTTATTTATTAGGTGGTAGTCAAAAAACAATGAAAATATGAAGAAAAGATAAATTAATTAATAGTTTGACAGATATAATAATTAATAGATTTTGAGAATAAATTCCATTTATTGTTGTGAGATTCCTATCAATTAATACTCGTTAGAACTTTATAAGGATTTGATTGAATTTTAGGAAAATAGAGGGGGTTATTGAAAATCTAACTAAGAATAAAGTTATGGAGCGCATCAATAAATGGATTATTAAGGATGGAAAATAACGGATAAATAGCAGAGAGATGAATACAAACGAAAAAAATCTTGTGGATCATAAAAAAATTAAGAGCTAGAGGTATAAATAACAGCACAGATAAGGTTGAAGAAACGCACAAAAGGTTTACCTATATCAACCTTTAGCTAAATGATAAAAGCCCTGCAGGGGATGCAGGGCAAGACTAAGGGTATTGAAGAATTGTCGATTCTAAAAGTAAAGGACTTCTTGGAATGTTTTAAGTTTAACACGTAATATATTAAAATGTTATATAAAGATGTTACAGAAATATGAATATAAAAACTCTGAAAAATATTATGAAAAAGTTGATAATCCATAGAAGCAATAAGGGATTATGTTTGCAATGATGCCTTTATAGAGATAATAGGGCAGGCTTTTGTTTGTATTAATATTCGGGAAACTAGTAGAAATAGGCAGGTTCCTGGGGATTACGGATTACGAAGCGTGAAAGCATCAAAAAAAGCCCGTACAGAAGCACAGACCGGTTGATACACATATCGGTAATTAAATATTAACAGAAATACTTAGTAAGTACTATTGAAAAAATAAAAAACTGCATTATTCTTAAGACGGTTTGGAGAAAACATATAGAATAAAGCATCTTTATTCTTCCTAATTTTATAGCGATTGGAAAAGAGCATACTACAAATGTGTAAATTATTTTAAAGACCATGATATATTATCAAGGGCCTTATAAACATAACTATACATGCGGTAAAAGAGATACTTCGGATTGTATTTTTGTTTCCATTTCATAATAATCACCTCTCATAAAAATAGATTAATTATATTGTACAGTTATTAATTCGAATGTTAAGAAAACTAGATGTGAATTAAGGTGAATTTAAGCAAAATAGTTATTAAAAAAGCTCGCTTACGGAAAGGTAGGAGAGCTTTAAAAAATGTTTTATTTGAAACACTTGATGTTTCATAAAGTGGGTGGAAAGAATAAAGTGCATAAATTATATTAATGTTAATATAATTTATGGTTAAAAACGGGGATTATAAAGGTGAGAATTTTTGAAAAAGATGATGTGCAACTTCATTTAGTGGAGATTACTATTAGTGCTATAGGAAAGAATATCGGGTATAGATTGGCTTCAGCTAGTATATTTATTGATTTTAAAAGTCTATCAATAAAGCTATTCAATATTAATATATAGTATATATTAATCATCCAACAGAAGTGCTTTTTTACTTCTTTTATAGAATTAACACATTAAACATATATTTATACACATTGCATTGTTACTACACGCTAAGAAATAGTAATAAAAAGACGGTACTGATGAAACTGTATAAAAATAAAAAGAATCCTAATAGGGATAATTCTTTATGGAAGTTGAGCATGACAAACCTCCTTGGATATATGGGATATTTTAATATATTGTTGGTCTATTTAAAACAAAAAACATAATTTGGTACATTGGATTGGAGGATATCTATATAAATAGGTAGAATCTAATTATTTGGTTCACATTTTAATCCAAGGGGTACAAATTCGATGCGACATGAAAAGGATTTGTTGAAACAATGGAAGGCGGATTTGCAAGCTATTCAAGAAGAGAAAAGGCTGAAGAAGAAGGCTAAGAAAAAGAATAAGAAATATAGTATTCCGGGTAATACGGCTGACTTCATGGATGGCAAGAATACTTATCGTAAAGATAATGGGGTATGGAAGCAAAGAAATAAATAATGTGAGGATAAATAAGTTTGATAAAGTTTATAGCAATTATCGGAGACGCTTCCTTTATCTGGGGAGCGTCTTGTTTGTTGTTAATATTACATAACAAACGAACACAAAATTAAGATGCGCCAGCGAGAATGGATAGACTTTGCTAAACAACGTGGCGTATATAAGGGAAGAACTAAAAAATGCGGGATAAAAGCCCTAGAATGGAGCACGCCTTAGGGCTGCTTGCTAATCGTGAAGAAAATGGATATCCGGTTAAGAAGATATGTGAAGTTACTGGTGTAAGTCGTAAAGTTCTTTATAAGGGGGTAAAAGAAAACGGGGTTATGTAGAAATTAAAATAGTGATTCCACTGCTATTTTATATTTAAAAAGGATGTAACGTGTACAGTTGTTTTACCAAATTGGTACATTGCTGCGTATTTTTCTTCTGTCATCGTTTGTTCTCCTTGCATAATAGTTTACGAATGTAGTATGTACAATACATGCAATTTTCTATTCATTATTTGAATTCGGTGCTGAAAATTCTAGTCTATCTAATATGTAAAATATGATTTCTAGCAATATAGTAGATAGGATAGCGAAAATCAAAACAGCATGAGATGACATAACCACGAACGTAATATGTAAATCGAATATCCAAAAATACCCTACATAGAATGTTAGAAAAGTAGAGGCCATTGACATAACTACATCAAAAAAATACAATCAGAAGCAATGCAAGTTTGGGGTAAGGATTTACTAAATAAAAAAATAGAGATGCATGAAAGACATGGGGACTAATAAATTATTACTAACTTCTTATTACCAATAGATAGAAGGCATTGAGTTCAAATTAAATAACTTTATTGTTGATTTTTGAGTACAAGCGCATTGATGCAATAGTAATTTAAGAGCTGCGATTGTAGCTCTTTTTCTTATGTAGCTAACGGTGCAGTTAGTGGAAGAAGGATTTTAATTTACTATGATGAAATATGTAATCTAGATGAAATCTATGAAGGAGGTTTAAATATTATAAAAAATGTTTTGTAGAATGAATGTAAGGGAGGGGAGCCAACTTGGAAATCACAACAGAAAGATTAATAATTAGACCTTTTAAGAGTGCTGATTTACAGGATGTATTTACTATTTATAATAATGATGATACATGTAAGTACCTTTTACATAATAAGTGGAATCAGGAAGATATGAAGGAAAGATTTGATAAGAAGCTAGCAAACAATGTACTCACTACAGAATCAAATTTAAGTTTGGCAGTCATATACAAGACTAATGTAGTGGGTGATATCTCCGTATGGTACACAGATATGAAAGACACTGTTGAGATTGGTTATTGTTTTTCAAATGAAGTAGCTGGGAAAGGTTTGGCAACTGAAGCAGTAAGTAGTTTGGTATGTACATTATTTGATGAGTTTAATGTACATCGTATACAAGCTAATCTTGATGCACGTAATATAGCTTCTCAAAAATTGTGTGAACGAATAGGCATGAGAAAAGAAGCTCATTTCATACAAGATTATTGGAGTAAAAATGAATGGACAGATAGTCTTGTATTTGGAATGTTATCTTCTGATTTGAAGTAATAGACGTAGTGATTTTATCCAACTAACGGGTGCGTTAGTTGGATAACAAAGGGCATAACATATTATCTATGACTAATATGTTATGCCCTTTAATGTATTAACCATTTTTTATTTATGTCTTGATAATGTGAAATGTAGAAAGGCACCTACAATTTATTATTAAAATAAATTAATTAAAATTAAAGCCCGCGAGCTCTCATTTTTATATTCTAGGATAATGATATGCAAGATTGTATGTGTAAAATGGTTGCAATGTCACTCGACCTGTAACTATAATGATTACATATTGAGTGACACCAATCAAACAAATACAATCATCATGAATGGAGATGTTATCGAATGGGTATGAAAAAATTAATCTTAGCAGGTGCTTTAGGGTTCGCAGCATTATCAGGAACAAATCTACCAGGATTAGAAGCAACAAAAGCGAGTGCAGCTTCTATTGAAACGAATTTCTCGACGTTAGAAGGACGCGTAGTAGAAGTGGATCATGGTGTGATTGTTGTGAAATCTAAACAATACGAAGAACCTGTTAGTGTGTATATAGAAAATCTTTCAAATGTGAAAGTAGGAGACGAAGTAAAAGCGACTGGATCTATGATGCGTAACTTTACAGAGTATATGGTTGCAACAGAAGTTGAGAATACGACAAACAAATTAGGTATGCATTTGAAAGAAAATGGCTCACCTGATTATGTGATTGGTGAAGTATCAGAAGTAGGTACGATGGAAGACAGTGCTACTAAATATGTCGTAGTTGAGTATCCAACACAAAGTGGGGAGAAAGACGTTATTGACGTGTTCTTAACAAAGGGACAAGTATTTAAAACAGGCGAGAAAGTGAAAATTGATATGGAGTATGTAGGCTGGGGCGGCATTTCTATTAATTACAACACAGTGGATCATATCGAAAAAGTGCATGAGGTAAACAATAGCACTCAAAATAATGATGATGTGTGGATTTGGTCTTAATTTAATTAATAATACCAGAATCAAAACAGTAAGACGTTCTTATGTTATAAAAGCTATACTGAAGTGAGTATGGATTATAATATTCATTTCAATTAAATAAAGGAGAGGAGTCTATTCTATGACTTCTCTCCTTTGCTTTATTCGAACTTTGTTTGAGTCTATTTATATGACCATATTTAAGCAAGAATAGCTTTTAAAATCGACACTTTGTTTGTAGTAAATAATACATAATTTTGTTTTACAGTTCTAATTAATATACGGTCAGTTGTCCCATATGCTGTTCCAATACGGATTGCAGTTGGTTCTTTAACCCCCGCACAGGTAGCATCTTCGGTAACCTCAAGCACGTCACTTAATGGGATCGTAACCTCCGCCAATTGCCATGAAATTATTAACTCTTCTTTTGTTTTTTTCACATCAATACCTAGTATTAAACCAAGACCCTTCTATAATAGAATGCTACACTTTATATCTTATTATACAAATTCCTAAATTTTTCTACATGTATGAATAGAACTGATATTTTAAAGGTGTCAAAAGAATGGAGGATATACTATCAATCTATTAAGAAATACGCTATGAAGAAAAGTTCACAGAGAATTAATATGGATTTGACATGGTTACAATATGATGAATGAGTAATAGTAGGCGTTGCAGGAAGGAAATGAATGATGAGACTTAAATTAGTAGGAACCTTAACTTGTATAGTAGTAATATTAGGTATCTTTATAGTTTACACTAATATATCTATTGGTAAAGAACCATATAAGAAAAACCATGAAACTAGTGAAAACTCCATAAATAATGAAAAAAATAGAAAGCAAAATGGAACTTCAAGTAAGATAGCAAGCTCTTTTGCTAGTATACAGGCTGTAGTAAATAAGGAATATGGTTTACCCAATGACTATAAGCCAGGGGATTTAGTTGTACCAAATGTACCGTTCTCATTTAGTGGAACGGTAGAAAAGAGTCATCTTCGCAAAGAAGCAGCGGAAGGGTTAGAAAAACTCTTCTTTTTAGCTAAGCAAGATGGGATTCAGTTGAATGCTGTTTCAGGATTTCGTTCCTATGAGTATCAAAAAGGTCTGTATGCCAGCAATGTTAAAAAGAATGGGCAAGAGCATACGGATCGCTTCTCTGCAAAGCCAGGGCATAGCGAACATCAAACAGGGCTAGCAATGGATGTTTCATCTAAAAGTGCAAACAATGAACTAGAGCTATCCTTTGCAAATACGAAGGAAGGCAAATGGCTAAAAGATAACGCACATCGTGCAGGGTTTATCATTCGTTACCCAAAAGGTAAGGAGAATATTACTGGATATGCTTATGAGCCTTGGCATGTACGTTACGTAGGAGATATTGCTGAAAATATATATCAAGAAAAGCTAACTTTAGAAGAATATATGAATCTGAAAAAATAAAGAATTATTGGCATATATCATGTAAGTGCGAATGCGGATGTACGGATTCGCACTTACATGAAGCAGAAAGCACACAGAATGAGGTTACACTGAGTGAATATAGTAGGGAGGAATGTGACTTAAAAAACAGCAAAGGTATTTACAATAACATACTTTTAATCAGTTTACATAACACATCTCATAGATATTTGTAAAAAACAAGTGAATAAATCTCAAAATAAAAAGAATACTTATATCATTGAGACAGAATGAGAAATTTAGTAGTTATATTTTGAAATCTGCATTTAAATAATATTTAGCGGAATGCTCAGCTAAATCAAGTAGAATAAAAAGAATTAAAGGAAATGCTCTATTTCGACATCACAACAATTAAATTTTGTAAAATACACCATCTATTTAGTCTTAAGGAGTTAAAGTTAACTGTTTTGTATTAAAATGTTATACACTGGCTATGTCCTATAAGCAACTATTTAATGAATATTAATATGTATTGCTGAAAGTATCTGAAACTAAAAGATATTTGTACTGATGAAAGGTAAGGTATATGATCCCTTTATAAAAGGGGGAAAAACAAACACTTAAAACTTCGCACGAAATACCAATTTTACGAAGAATAAGATGTATAAATAAAAATCTAATACAGTATTTAGGGATTTCGAGCTCGTTAGCATGTAGCTCTGTATATTGGTATGTGTCTATATAATTCATGCTTTATATAGAAATCATTAAATGCTAAGTTAGTCATTAATATTTTTTATAGTAAATTACATTTTAATTTATAAGATTTTTTCTTAAGTTCATCTAATTACCCCCTCATAATTATGCTTAAATTAGCCGATTCATGTTAGATACCGAATTTTAAACTGTTTTCATATATTGATTATTTGTATGAATTTATATATAAAAATTGTTTTATTTTACATACATTTATATGTAGTTTTTACACTAATTTTTATAGCTTAATACAGATTTATCACGTGCTTATCTATAATTTTATTAGAATGACTACACTATCCTTATTTAATTTCGATTATATTCTAGAATCCCATAATTTAATTATGTAAATAAGTATGTGTAAAAATTGAATTTAATGCGAACTTGTGTTCGTGCACCTTTTCTGTTATAGTATATATGAGGTGATTTTTATGGATTATAGCAAACAACGTCAAAAATCCGTACATCGTAAGAAATTATACGAGAATTTAAATGAAATGCCCTTTTACATAGAAGAATTTGTGGAGTACAAAGAATTGCATGATGCCTCTCCCTCCACCCTACTGAATTATGTATATGATTTTAGAGTCTTCTTTAATTGGCTATTATCTGAACAAATTATTGAATTTAAGCCCATTAAAAACATATCCTTCTCTGATTTGGAGAATTTAAAGAAAAAAGATGTTGAGAACTTTATGAGGTTTCTAAAACTACAACAAAACATGCAGAATTCCTCTGTTAACAGAAAAATTTCGGCCTTAAAGTCTTTATTTAAGTACCTCACCTCCCTATCAGAGAATGAAGATGGAGAATGCTATTTTTATAGAAATGTAATGGCTAAAATTGAAATACATAAAGATAAAGAAACATTAAATGCTCGTGCAAAACGTATGAGGTCTAAAATATTCCATAATGATGATGATCAAGAATTTTTGAATTATGTTAAGTACGAACATGAAAAATCTTTAACAAAACATCAGTTATTCTATTTCCTAAGAGATAAGGAGCGTGATGTAGCTATCCTCTCCCTCTTTCTTGGTAGTGGTATTCGTGTAAGTGAATTGGCTGATCTCCGCATGGAAGATATAAACTTAAAAGAAAGACTAATTGATGTAATCCGAAAAGGAAACAAAGAAGATTCCGTTTGGATTACCCCAATTGCATTAAATGATCTTGAAAAATATATGGAGATTAGAGATAACAAATATGCTCCCGGGAAAGAATTACAAAATGTATTCTTATCGAAGTATAAACATACTGCACAGCCTCTTTCTGTTAGGGCTATCCAAGATATAGTAGAAAAATATACTAAAGCCTTTGGCAAAAAAATGTCTCCTCATAAATTAAGACATACATTGGCAAATAAGTTATATATGGAAGAAAAAGACTCGTTACAAGTGATGCAACAACTTGGACATACCAGCCAGGATACGGCCTTATTATATACACAGCTTGGAGAAACAACTATCAAAGATAGCTTAGGAAGAATAGGAAAGAATAAATAATAAAAGTTCAGCAATACAAAATTGCTGAACTTTTATTATTTTCCCTGCTAGAGTTAGTGTTTTTAAATGTCATGCATTATTCATTATATATTTAATTTTATTATATAAAAAATACATAGTTAAAATTCTACTTTAATTGGTATATAAAAACTCTCTCTTTAGATTATTAGATAAATGAAAATTTTAGATTCCTACAATTGTTGTTTACGTTAAATGAGAATTTAACGAACACTTGATATTATAAGAGTTTACCCCTTCCCCCATCTGTACAAGTGTACAAGGACATGAATCTCTAAACTATTTAGACAAGAAAGTCTAAACTTTCACTTTGACGTATTTGTTGAAGCAAGAAACTATAAACTAATATATATTAGTTTACTTTGGAACCTTTTATAAAAATTTGTATAAAATAAAGTGAAATTAGAGATGTATTAAGATGAAAATGGTATTTTTTCAAACAAAAAAACTAGTTTTTTTGTTTAACTCATTTATGTTCTACATAAGAAATCCCAAAATAAAAAATTTATTAAAAATATTTACATTCTAACACTTTTTTTAAATCCAACATAAAATACTATGAGCATTTACAACATAGTTTGGTCATTAATAAAAAAACCACAGTAAATTGCTGTGGTTTTTCTTATTGAAACTGTGAAAGTAAACTTCTATTCAAAGATTTACTTTCAAATATTGTAATATTAATGGCTAAGTAGTTTAGAGTTTCTTATCCTATTTTCAAAAAAATTCAGACTTTCATGTCCCGTTATTAAGACATAAAAGTACCTATGAAATTTATCATAACGGCCAATTATCAGCGATTATTCATGAGATTTTAGTTTAGACTTTCATGTCTTTCTACAGAAAGAATAGCGTATTTTTTCATTTTAGGGGGTATTTAATTTTGTTAGCTTGATAGCGATGGGGTGCTATCCCTTCAAAAGTTTCCATTAAAAAATAGTAAAAGCCGGAAAGTATTTTTATACTCTCCGGCCTTAATATAAAAAAATTAAGAAGTTGAAACCTTATTTGCGAAGCATAATTTTCTCAAGTTCATCTAACATTTTGTTAGCTGCAATTACACCACCAGCGGTATTCCAAACTGCATCACTAACTTCATGTGCATTTCCATTTTTAACAGCATTTAGATTTTTCCAAAGAGGATCGCTTGTCATTTCTTTTGCTTTATCTAAAGCTTTTTGATCATTTTCTGGAGCATATGTAAAGTAAAAAAGAACATCTCCATCCATTTTAGGAATCATTTCTTTTCCTACATCTATAGCAAGGTTGCCAAATTTACTGTTAGCAGTAAAAAGCTCTTTTTGCTGTTTCACACGTTTAAAACCTAATTGATCAAAAATAACTCCAGAAAAAGAATCTGTGTAATAAATACGAGAAGTTCCAGCCATGAAACGGACAACAGAAACTTCTTGATTTACTTTATCCCCTAATTTTTGTTTTACACCTTCTAGGTGTGCATCAAATTTGCTTAATACTTTGTTGCCTTCTTCTTCACGATGTAAAGCTTTTGCATATAATTTAAAGTTTTCCTTCCAATCGCCTCCTAGTGTATCTGAAAATACTGTTGGAGCAATTGCGCTTAATTTATCGTACACCTTTTCTTGGCGTACCTTATTACCAATAATTAAATCAGGTTTTAACGATGCAATTTTCTCTAAGTTAACTTCATGTTCAACCCCTACAACTTTAACATCTTTCATATCGCTTTTAATATGATCGTACCATGGATCCCCTAGCCAAGATTTCACAGCACCAACAGGCTTTACTCCCATTGATAAAATCGCTTCTGTTCCTTCGTTAGTTAAAACAACAACGCGTTTAGGAATTTTTGTGATCTTTGTTTCACCCATAGCATGTTTAACGGTATAACCTTGTACTTTGTTTGATTTTGACTCTGTTTTTTCTTTTGACACTTCATTGCTACCACAAGCAGCTATGAACACTAAAAAAGAGCTGACAATAAACTAAGTATCGTCTTTAAATATGTACGCATAGTAAGTCCTCCGATAATTTCGATAATGATTTTCATTATTAATAATGATGTATAAATTAATAAACTGTCAATGATATTTTGTCAGATATTTAGAAAATGCATTGAAATATCTGACAAAATATCAGAAATCAGCTAGATAGGAATACGGAAATGATTCCAAGAATAACCTTCCACATCTGAAAGTTTTTCAAATTTGGCGGGTGCTTTATATTATACTTTGTCCTGTAGTTTCCTATAAGGGTCCCGCCCCATAGCCATCAAGCTAAAATTTTATAGTACCCCCAGAACGAAACTTTGTGCTACTTGTAACAAAAAAGCACATTTTTTCGTTTTGGGGAGCAACCAAGTTCTTAACTTGATAGCGATGTGGCGGTATTCCAAAAATAAAATTAAGAATAGCTATTAAATGGTTTGGTTATATTATTGATTGTGGAGGTGAGAAAGATGAACAAAAAACAACAAGGTTATAATAAGGCAACTTCTGGAGCTAGCATCCAAAGCACAAATGCTAGCTATGGTACAGAATTCGCAACTGAAACTAATGTACAAGCAGTAAAACAAGAGAATGCACAATCCGAAGCAAAGAAAGCACAAGCTTCAGGTACACAAAGTACAAATGCTAGTTATGGTACAGAATTTGCAACTGAAACGGATGTGCATGCAGTAAAAAAACAAAATGCACAATCAGAGGCAAAAAAATCACAATCTTTTAGCTCTAAACAATAATGAATGAAGGAAAACACTTCTCTATCTTAAGAGAAGTGTTTTCTCGATCTGTGAAGATAGTCTTCTCCACAGCCTATTTTTGTATCTGAACAAATACATAATATATCACTAGCAACTTTAGATGATGAGTTTGCCACAGTTTTAAAAATTGAAGAATTCATTAAAAAGTTGTAGTTAGTTGAAATAATACAATCTTAAGTTGTTTGTTTTAATAGTATATGATATACACAGTTAGGAATACTGTCTTACGCCCATCAAACTAAAACGAAAAAAAGCTATTTTTTGTGGATTATACAGAAAGAATAGCTTTTTTCATTTTAGAGGAATTTTGTTTTTTTAGCTTGATAGAGATGTTGCCATACTCCTACAATCGACTTATGGGACAACCTCATTTTTCACCTTCTATTCTAACTAACAAGTCGTGAAATTCGTTTCTTCTGCCATGAAAGTTTATAGTATCCGTATTGCAAAAGTAAACTCACAATAAATGCAGCTGGATATCCAATCCATATTCCTTTTATACCAAGATTTGTATGATAAGAAAGGTAATAAGCAACTGGAACTTCTACAACCCATATTGATACGACACCGATAACAGTGGGCCATAGTACAGTTCCACTTGCTCGCATTGTCGCACCAATAATTTGAGCATGACCAAAAATTAAGTAACTCCAAAGTGTAATCATCACCAAACTATGTGCAATTTCGATTGTATTCGGGCTCGTTAAGAATAACGATAGGATTTCTCTTGAAAACAAGTAAATAAGAGCGATTAATATACCACCAATTATATAGTTCATAACAATACCAGCTCGAATAACTTTCTGTAATCGATTAAATTGATTCGCACCAATAGATTGCGCTGCGAAAATGGATACTGTAATTCCAAGACTGACTGCCGGCATCTGAACATAACTTGCAACCTGGTTCACAACCCCATATGCAGCAGTCGCATCAGACCCGAAGCGATTCACAAATGCGATTACCGCAATCTCAGATAACGAAACAAGTATCATATTAATACTCGCTGGAATCCCAAGGCGTAATAATAGTTTTAATAAATCCCAATCCATGCGAAGATATTTCCGTACTGTTTCATCTAATTGCAGTGGATGATTCTTCTTCTTTAAATAAATAAGCATAACAACAAATGTTACAATTGTTGAGATAACAGAAGCATAAGCGGCCCCATACACATCAAACTTCGGCATTCCTAGCCAGCCAAAAATTAGAATAGGTAATAAAATCATATTTAAAGCTGTACTAATAATTAAGAAATAAAATGGTGTTTTAGAATCTCCTGTACCTCGCATAAATGTTGTATAGGCAAAATATAAGAATAAAACTGGCATAGAAATAAATAAGATACGCGCATAATGCACACTCATATCAATTATATTTTCTGGCGTACCCATAAGGCGCATAATATTTAGGGCAAATATACTTCCTACCACTGCCAAAATAGCTCCTATTATAAAGGTAAAAGTCAGCGTCGTACCAACGATAGCTTTTAAGCGATCTTCATTACGGGCACCAAATGCCTGACCAATTAAAATCGAACTACCTGATCCAATCCCAATTACAAATGATACAAGTAAAAAGAATAATGGAAAAAACGCTGAAATAGCAGCTAAATCATTCACACCAAGCCATCGTCCTACCACTACCATACCAAACAATTGTCCAACTGATTGTAATATATTACTTAAAAGCAAGGGAACTAAAAACATAGACATTGATTTCCATATTGGTTGCCCTTGATTTTTTGATTTTGCACTTTCTTGAATATTATCTGTAGATGATTTCAAATTTCATTTCTCCTTTTATTATGGGGCACTATGTCATTCTAAGAATTGTACGCGAAAGACAAAAAGAGATTTTAAACCCAACTTTATTATTTGTAAACATTATCCTATATTAAATAATCAGCATTGTTCATCAATTTCAGAGTTAAATTTGGTGATGAATTTTAGCTAACTCTTTTTAAAAAAGTCCCTCTATACTCTTCTACGCAGTAGTAAATAACTTCCTCGCCTCTTTTTATTAGTTCTTCGAAAAGTGCAATTGTCGGATTAATATGTCCTTCTCCTGGAAAATTAAATATTAGAACTTTTGCCATATTATTGTTCCTCCCCTAAAGTTTAAATAACTATTCCATTATTGCTAATATCAATCATGTACCGGTATTTGAAGTAAAGAAAAAGGCTTTCTCTTTGAATAAATTTTCACTAAATATCCTTTCTATTCATGAGTTTTTCTCCTTTCATTTTAATAAAATCACGTGAGCTATTAAATGGAAGAAACAATTAAGAAACAAAGTTGATATAAAAAATCACATAAGTCCCTCTCTCTATTTATCTCATGTATAATAAAAAATAACTAAGAGTAGAAAGGGCTGAATTATGCGCAGATATCAATATTTTTAATCTACCCATCACCAATATAATGGAGGTAAAAGTATTGATTACAGAATTATACACACAAAGATTACATTTAAGAAAAACAGAAGAATCCGATTCATTAAGTTTATTTAAAATATGGTCTGATCCAGATGTTACGAAATTCATGAATATTATTAATTTCACTACTGAGAATCAAGCAAAAGACATGATTAAATTTCTAAACGAGCTGGCTCAAAGTAATAAAGCGCTCCGATTTACTATTATCGAAACAAAATCTAATCAAATCATTGGTTCATGTGGTTATAATTTCTTAGATTTTGAAAACTCTAAAACTGAGATTGGTTATGATATTTCAAAAGCATTTTGGGGCAAAGGATACGCACCTGAGGCAATCTCCGCTTTATTAAACTATGCATTTACTGATTTAAAGCTAAACCGCATTGAAGCAAAAGTTGAACCTGAAAATCTAAATTCCATAAGCGTGTTAAAAAAATTAAAATTCACATTAGAAGGAACTCTAAGAAAAAGTGAAAAATCAAATGGAAAATTCATCGATTTAAGTATCTATTCGAAATTAATAACTGATTGATTTTATTCTCTCCCCCTATACTTCATTGAAGTATAGGCTCTTTTTATTCCTTAATAAAATTCAAATTGTAAGTCAATAAAAATTGATTTCGTTTCTAGTTACTAACCTACAACTCAAAACTGTTTAGGAAGATTCATCTGTAAAAAGTAAAACTAAGTTTACATCATTTTATAGTTTACAAAACAAGTCGTTAAATATCCAAATAAAAACCCAATGATATCAGTGGATTTCATGAGTTTAACATTTTGTAAAACTCATTTTAGACTTATAAATAATAAACATATTCCACAACGTTTACCTTTTGAAACACTTAAAAAGATAGCATACGGAGGCAATTAATAAGACTGGCTAGAAACGTTTTTTGATTAATCATTTTCTGAACCAATAAAAAATAAGAGCACTATGAAAAGTGCTCTTTCAAACATTTATATTGCCATTTATTGAATCTTAATAATAACTAACAAAAAGAAATTGGAGTTTGCTTACTGTTATATAAGATATAAAAAATTTATTGTTGCTTAAATCACTAAGAACATTCTTAGTGAAATTGTTGTTGACTACCTAATTGTTGATCTTGTTGACCGCCCATTTGCTGACCTTGTTGTCCACCCATTTGTTGGCCTTGTTGTCCACCCATTTGTTGGCCTTGTTGTCCGCCC
Organism: Bacillus sp. M13(2017); assembly: GCF_002218325.1. Classification (NCBI taxonomy): domain Bacteria; kingdom Bacillati; phylum Bacillota; class Bacilli; order Caryophanales; family Bacillaceae; genus Bacillus; species Bacillus sp. M13(2017). The sequence goes on from NZ_KZ268507.1 coordinate 37,897, forward strand.
ATTTGTTGGCCTTGTTGCCCGCCCATTTGTTGGCCTTGTTGCTCGCCCATTTGATCAACTTGCGATTGAGCTTGAGAAATGGCTTGATTTATTTGGCTTAATGTTTGATTAGACTGTAAATATTGTAATCCTTGGTTTAGTGTTTGAATTGCTTGTTGAATAGTTTGCTGTAATTGTTGATCAGCCTGTTGCATTTGTTGCTGAGATTGTTGGCTAAATTGTTGCATTTGTTGCATGAGTTGATTGGCTTGCTGTAAGCCTTGTTGCCCACCCATTTGTTGACCGCCCATCTGTTGGCCTTGAGATGCTTGAGATAACGAGTGTTGCAACTGTTGAATTTGATTTTTAAGACTAGTTAATTCTTGTGAAACTTCTAAATCAGCAGCTTTACGTGCTACAGCTTCCACTTTTTTCTCAGTTCGTTTGTCCATTTTATATCCTCCTTTTGTACCCACATAATAGCGCGGAACATTTTTATAATGTTCCAATTTTTATTTTTAATATTAACAAATAAAATTTAGTGAATAAGGAAAAGGCACATGAAAATATTGCTCGCAACGCAAATAGGACAAGCTAACCGCTTGTCCTAAAGAGAGGAAAATATTTAGAAAATATCAACATGATTCGTATTGGTAAAGGGATTCATTAATAGTATGAGTCAAATCAAAAAAGATATACAAATATGACAGGCAAAGAATCTTTGCCTGTATGTGGGGTTAATGAGTCAGTCAATTGTGATAAGTTGCTTTCTCATTACAAAAAGAGTGAAGTCAATAATTAAAAGGACTTATAAATAGGTTGTGTAGTTTTTCTGAAAATATGTAAAACAAACTAGTATTCATCTTTTCAAACAATACATGGTACTGCTAAACATACCTTTTCTTCTAACTGCTGTTAAACATAATAATATCCAAGATATTTCTTTTAACAAAACAATTATCATATTAATACTTGCTGGAATCCCAAAACATAATAATAGTTTTAATAAATCTAAATCCATACGAAGATATTTTCGTACTGTCTCATCTAATTAAAGTAGATGATTCTTCTTTAAATAAGCATAACAACAAATGTTACAATTGTTGAGATAACAGAAGCGTAAGAAAACCCATATATATATATAAATCAAGTATTCCTATCCAGTCAAAAATAAGAATAAGTAATAAAATGGTGTTTATGACTTACTAACAATTAAGAACTAAAATAGCGTTTTAAAATCTCCCGTACCGCGCATAAATATTGTATAGGCAAAATATAATAATAAAACTGCATGTAAATAACTAAAAAGCACTTAAAAATTTGCTGAGGTTGAACGAAATAAATAAAATTCTTTTTTCATTGTCAGCCTTTATGTCTGAGCCGATTCTTCTGTGCTAACGGATTGTTGCTTTTTCATAAACATAAATAACATAAATACCATTATTATCGAACGATAAATATGAAATGACGCTGTTAATTCGCACCTAGATGCAAAACCTTTCCCTTGAAATACAGGCGTAATTTCAAGCTCTGGTATATCAATAATATGCATATATTCTCCAGCAATTCCGACAACCATTCCTTTTATTGACCACGCAAAACCTGTTATGATTCCAGTACTAGCTGCGTCCCCTGTTCCAATTTGTGAATGCCATCTCCATTGATTTATTTTAAACTTTTTCAGATTTTTTTTAAGTACAGAATGAATCTCTTGCAACTTTTTTACTATCTCTCCAATACTATCAATCTGTGCCATTACTTTATTTTCAATACCGCCCTCTTCTTCTGCTTTTTCAATTTTTTGTCCAGTCTTTTTTTGCTGCTTTTCTATTCTTTCTAACACATCAAACGTATATTTAAATTTCCATATTTTCACTTGTAGTAAACACTGTTTTTCTATTTCTGTATATAAGAAAGTAATTTTCAAAGATATTTTCAAAAACAATATAAACAAAATAATCAATAATAGAATCCCGATCCCAATTACAAGCCACTTCATGCTTATCATCCTTTCATTCCATATCCATTATCGACATATCCAAAGAATATTATACATATTCTGAAAATTTAACGTGAGCAAGCATCTTTAAACAATGAAAGGCATGTAGCGTTCTATATTAAAATTTTGTTGTACAATCAAAACACTTTTAATCAAATAACGTGGTAGAATGATGATCGTTAGAAAGAACAAAAAGTATACGAGTTTTGAAATGCTACTATTTAGTTCCATTTTGATTTTTTATAAAACTATTTCTCGTATTTCAAAAAAAACTTGGGTAATATTAGGAAGTTCCGGTTTAAAAATCAAGAATTATTAGTATAAGTTGGAATCATAAATCCCTATAAAATATCGCATCATAAATTATGTGAAATTGAAACGAGTGTTTCTTTTTACGATATTTTACAAGGGGGATAAAAAATGAATATTCTTAAATTTTCGATTTCATTATTCAATTCTAAAAAAATAACTCAACAAATGTTTGAGTTATTCGGAAATAAAAAGAAGAACAATAAAGGATGGATTTGGGCTTCTTTACTAGGATTAGGAACAGTTTTTGGTGTATTAGCAACACGTAATTCAAGTATGATAAGACCTATGAAACATACGTTACAAGGTTTTCAAAATAAAACAAGAACATTTATTCCATCCAAAGTAAACTTGGCAAATATGGAGTTTGCTGATGAAATTACGCCTAAAACACAAAAGAAACAAAGTAATCCAAACTAATAACTGTCACTATTAAAAGACAACAACTCCATAAAAAACAGATAGCCGGTTCCTTGTTTTACAGAAAATCGGCTAATCTGTTTTAATACGTACAATTTTCTTTTTTTGATATGGTGATCCGAATTAACTTTTCAACATCTCCACTTGTTAATTGTTATGTATCTTCCTTTAACTCCTACCTTCATTATCCATTAGGTTTATAGGTTGCTTTTTTATCCTCAATTTTCAAAATCTTCTGTTTCTGCAATTTCATCTCTAATTGATCTACTGTTCATCATAATTTTTCAAGTTAGAAACAAAACTCATCCCGTTATCTTTTTTGAAAATGTTAATTTTAAATCCCTATTAGATTTGAGATAATACTTTATGATGTAAAAACTTCTTTAGGCACCTTAGAATGAGTACAAACAAACTGCTCAATCATTTGATTTAACTCTGTAGCCGCTTTTGTTGGTATTTGATGTTTTGCACCAGTAATAAATCTTAATTCATTACATGGCAATTCTTCATGTAGTAAGTTTGCATGACTATAAAAAGTTTTGTCATTTTGTCCATAAACCAATAACATAGGTAGATGAATGTCTTTAAGGCGATTGGTACAATTATAGTGCAAACTATAGCGATAATATTGTTCGATATTTTTTGCATTACCTTTCCGAGCTTCTCGAAACATTTTTTTAAATATTTTTTTTGTATTAGAATTCCCCCATGAAATGGCAAATGCTAAAAATGAAATTGCTCTTGCTTTCGCCAATTGGACACCAAGAGAAATCTTATTTTTTAAATACCCTTGACGCACTTCTGACATTCCACCTATTAGAATCCCCCCTAAACTGTTTTCTGGATATGTTAATAAAAATTCCAAGGCAACTGAGCTTCCTGTTGAATACCCACATACAAAAGACTTTTTTATTTCCAAATAGTCCAGTAAACTCTTCATATCTTTAGCAATTAGTGAATACGTAATTGGCTGACTTGAACTCTGACTGTTACCATGTCCTCTAACATCAAAAGCGATTACTTTAAAATTTCTAGATAATTCCTCTATCTGATATTCAAAATTTTCACAGGTAAGTGTAGGTGGGTGAATAAAAATGATGGGAGTCCCTTCTCCTTTTACTATGTAGTAAAGGCTACATTCCTCTACCTCTAACTTTGGCATGTATTGAATCACCTCAACAAATTATGATCACTTAATTAAAGCTACTGATTTCATAAGTATTTCACCCTTAATAATTTGTATAAAAAGAAAGAAATATACTCACTTCCTGTTTTGTGAAAGGATTCAATATTCATTGCTCTCTTCACAAAACATAAAATGTTCAAAAAAATTTATTTTGATTAACTAAACAAGTTAGACAGATTTATACCTGCTTCTCTAGTCACTTTTGGAAAAAGCTTTTATTAATTTTTATTCCTGCATAGCTCTCTTCAACTCGCTTATACTATAACTGTAACTTAAAGTCACAAATTATTACTCGGTACGCCTGGGATTCATTTTTACTACACGTAGTTAGTTTACTTTGTTGCATAAAATGGAGTTTATCCAACGTTCTACACCTCTAAAAAATATCGAGTAATAAAATATTATGGTATCAAGTAAGTACTATTAAAAAGGTGAATGATATGAAAAGATTTCTAACTTTGTATGCCTTATCTTTAATTTTAGCGGGATGTTCAGACAAACCACCCTCTCTTAAAAAGAATGAATTACAAGTTAAACATAAAGATAACAAATTGACTCAAAATACAACACATTCATTTCCAAAAAGTAAACCTTTACAACCATCTCCCACTTCAGCCACTAAAAAAATCATTCTAGATGTACCGCTTATTTCGCAAAAACCAGAATTAAAATATGGATGCGAGGTTACAAGTTTAGCGATGCTACTACACCACGCAGGCGTTAAGGTTAATAAAATGGATTTAGCCAGCGAGATAAAGAAAGATCCTACCCCATTGTCTACAAATAAAAGTGGAGACATCATTCAATGGGGAGATCCTAAAGAAGGTTTTGTTGGAGATATAACTGGAAAAAATAAGGGATACGCTGTCCACGTTCAACCGTTACAAGAATTAATGGAACGTTATCTGCCAAATCGTACAGTAAACTTAACAGGAAAATCTTTTAATACTGTGTTAGCTCAAATTAAGCTCGGTAAACCTGTAGTGGTATGGACTACAGGAGATTATCGCCTTCCAGATAGATGGGAATCTTGGAAACATGATGACAAAAAAATTACAGCTCCTTTGGATTTACACGCTGTTGTTATTGTAGGATTGGAGGACAGATACATTTATATCAATGACCCATTAACTGTGAAAAAAGCACATAAAGTAAGCCAAGATATCTTCATTCAATCGTGGGAAGCATTAGGGAAACAAGCATTATCCTATCGCTAATGTAAATTTGCTAAATATCTAATACTTCTATTAGTTGTACCCTTTGTATACAACAAATAAAAAGTGATTTGATAATAAATATATTTTGTCCATAGAAGTACAAAATATAAAATACTCATTAAACCCGTTTTTATTTTGTATCTAAGTCTTTTTAGAATACGGACGACTCTTTTGTATCGATTGCAAAGCTATGTATAAAAAATGGCTTTTTAGGCGTGAATATCCGAGCTTATTTCATAAGAAATTTCTAAAAGAGATAGAATATATAAAGTCCGATTAAAATTAAGGGTTTTCAACTAATAGGGTATACAAAAATCTTTTCCAATTCTTTTTCACACAGTAGCCTTCATTAGGATCATATCCCATTATTGAGTTTATAAAGTACATTACAAGAATTAGTAATGAAACAGTCAAAATAGAGTCCTGTTAATACAGGACTCCTCATTAATTTTATTATTATATATGAACTTTTATATTAAATCTCAGCTTCAGTCGCCCCCCTCAGCCCACAGAGATTTAATATAATTAATCCATTGATTACTACTTTGAGGTAATCTTTCACTTTCGAATATTGTAGTATTACTGGCTAAGTAGTTTAGCGTTTCTTGTCCTATGTTCGAAAAGTTTAGACTTTCATGTCCCGTTATTGAGACATGAAAGTACCTACAAAATTTATAATAATGGCTATTTACCAACGCTTGTTCATGAGATTTTAGTTTAGAATTTTATGTCTTTCTACATTGTACAAATGTGTACAAAGACATGAAAATGGATACTTTTCAGACAAGAAAGTGGATACTATTTTATAAACGATAACTTCTGTTATATCTAATTTTATTACATTAAGAAATAGTTTATATATCAATACAAGCATACTATGGATACTGGTATAATTTTAATTAAACACTTGTATTTAAAAAAGATACTTACTCCAATTTATAAGTAAATGTCTTTTTATTAAAAGATAGTTATTTCTAATAATAACTCCGAGGAGAAATCCAGCAATATAATTAACTCTTTTAATCTAACTGTTAAACAGACTCATAAATTGACCTATTTTAATAGTAATTTGAGAACCAAATATCCCCACTTCAAAAGGCGTACCTTTATAAACACTGATTACTTTTTAGGAAGATTTATCTGTAAAAAGTAAAACTAAGTCTACATCATTTTATAATTTGTAATACAAGTCGTTAAATAGCCAAATAAAAACCCAGCGATATCAGTATGTGTGCATAGTATCACTGGGTTTTATGAGTTTAATTTTTTGTATCTTTTGTAAAATTGATTTTCAATTTGCAAACATAAAACATATCCGTAAAAGATGCATTTTGATACATCATTTCAATTGGAATAAAGACTTTTTAATTTCTTAATTGCAAAAATAATAAACAATAAGGAGCTTTAAGAACAGTTTATGCTATGTTCTACAGTTATTTGAAAGCTAAAACTTCTTAGTTTAATATTGTTATATAATATGATACTGTTATGTCATTAAAGTCATAAAGCTTAAATAATCTTGGTAAATCACCATTATTCACAAGGGTCTTTTTTCCCTTTACCATAAGTATGCTCAAGCAATTCAGCTTTTCTATGAGGAGGTACTCTAACAGAAGATATTCTGTCATTCCACTCTTATAAACAAAACCGAAATCTAAGCCCAGATTTCGGTTTTTCGACATCCAATGAATTACAGAAAATATTCGAAACTGCACAAATCATACCTACTAAATTAAAATCGTCTTGTTTATTCTAAAACTTTGCACCAGATTATTATTTTGTATTTTCGGATATAATTTTTTTTGCTCCTACCGCATTAGTGTAGTATTTATAAGAAGATGTTATATCATTAAAATCATATAAATTGTACAACCTTGGAAGATCCCCTTTATTTCTAAGCGTTTTCATTTTCCCTTTGTAACCAATGTGTTCATACAATTCAACCGTCATACCAGGCGGCACTCTAACAGAGGATAATTTATCATTCCATTCCGTAATGGAAATACCTTTGAAATTTTTTCCTAATCCATTAGAATGTTCATAAAAATCGATTACCTTACTATATTGTGGGAAAGATCTGCCACTAATATCAATGGTTTTAAGAAGTGTTTTGTTTCTCCAATTATTGTCCTTCACTTTATATACCTTTATTTCTTTATTAGTATATTCTGCGGTTAAATATGTTCTTTGTGATGCACTTCCAGATAAGAAAACGGGAGTGTTACCAAAAAAATCTTTATAATCATTTGGAAAATAACCGCTTTTTTTATGGTAGTGTCCAGCAAATACAGCTTTTACCTTATATTTTTCTAATAGATTTTTAAATCTGTTTTTTTGTTCTTGACTACCTTTTTTCCATCCACTTGGTTCATGCATATTTACAATAATTGCTTGTCCATATTGATTTGCTTCTTTCAAATCCTGCTCTAACCAGCTTAAACTATCCTCCATGGTATACTCAGATATCCTAAATGTCATCGTTGGATAATTATTTAATTGAACAAAATGAATCGGCCCTACATCTATTGAATATGCAAAGCTACCAAATCTATGAGAATTATTTGGAGCATCGCCTTTTCTGTCATATCTAGTTAAACCATAAAGTTGCATATGTTTCGTAAAATAGTTCATCGAACTACGTACACATGAGTTGGACAAACAATCGTCGATATTATTTTCAATATCATGATTACCTAACCCCATAAAAATAGGAGATTTTAGTATACCAAGTAATGAATTCATCTTATCCCATTGCCAGGGATGACCAAAAGCTGTTAAGTCTCCATTAATTAAGACCGGTGTTGGTTCCGTCATACCTGTCAATCGTGAAGTATATTCATTTATACTGTTATATTGTTCACGAATAAGTTGCTCGGATCTTCGTTCCTTCTCACTTTCAGATTCAGTTTGTCCGTTATCTGTTCTATCTGTCCAAGGATATTGTGGATCAGAAGTAACAACAAAAGCTCCATTTACATCTTTTTTATTTGTAATGGATATATCTGGTGTTTCTGCTTCAACCTTAATATGAGGATAATCAAAAATTAATACAGTTATAAATAATATAGTTATTATTTGTAGTGTTTTTTTCATAATATAGTACCTCATTTGACGTTTATAGTAATTCTTAATAGTGGTTGTAGAGAATCTTAAAATGCAATTTTTATGAAGTTAGTATTGTTTAGAAACAAACTTCTCTAAATTTCACATTATCTAAGTTATAGTATCCACCTTGTTTAGTATCGAAAATTTGAAATGAAATATCCTGTGTATTTGAATCAGTAGTAAAATCAAAGCTATACGTTTTCCAATCATTAGACAAAGTTACTGTATCTTCAAATACCATTCTGGATCCAGTTCCTATAAGTTTTATTTTTGGGTTAGATTTAAATCCAGGATTTGTTCTGAGATCATATTCTAGTTTATATGTTGTATTCGGCTTTACTTTAAACTTTTCATTTATTACTACCCTATTACTACCACCTATTAAATAGCCATCCTTAATTTCAAAAAGAAAATCACCATTAGTAGTTTTCCAATAATTTTTTCCTTCATCAAAATTACCATTTTTAATGAGATTTTCCCCAAGAACTTGTCTCCATTTCGATACGGAGACATCATCAAATTGTAAATTTGTATTTCCTGTATTTTTTAAACCAAGTTTTTGAAAATATTCAGGATGTCCTCCAGTATTAAATGAAAATTCAATTACATGCCACTTATCTCCCTCAATAGTCACATTCTGTCTCGCGCCGTTTCCATCTCCACTTATAGTACTATCTGCATAAAACATTACGTTATTTTTACCTATAGGAGAGGCCGTTTTAACATATGCTCGAGCTGTATAGGATGTATATGGTTGTAAATCAAGATTTTTTTTTGCATATCCATTTCCATTTGGACCAATCATTCCATGTTTTTTGCCTGTATATCCTCCATTTTCTTGATTAGTATAATGCCAATTTGTGTTTCCGCTTGCTTCAAAGTCATAATAAGCAATTGGAAGACGAAGAGTAATATTCATACCTCTTTTCCATTTGGTTTTGTATACCTTTTTATCTTGAATTTGTTCAAGTTGTTTTTCAATTTCTTTATGTGTTTTTTCATCTACAATAAGATTCACTGAAGATTCGTCAATATATATATCTGTTCCAGTACGATCTGTATAGTATAATCGCCCATCCTTTTCTTTTGCATTAAAAGCTTTTTTAATTGCATCTCCTATAGTAATCTCAGGAGTTTTGTCCTCAGGATCATTTTCATTTTTTGCAGCAACTCTCCGCTCTAAATTCTCTTTACTAGTACCAGCATCTAGTATTAAGGAACCGGAAACAGCATCAATATTTGTTCGAATCGGATCCCACTGTTTAGATGCGTCTGTAACTAACTTACCTGTGTCATCTAAAATTCCATATTGCCCTTTATTTTGTGTCGTTTCTAAATTTAATTTTTCACTATGACTTTGAATTGCATTTAATTGTTCCCCATTTATTGCAATTTTAACTGTACCCTCTTCGTTCGCTTTATCTAAGGAAATAGGTGCTTGCTCCCTTTTCGGATATGTATCACTAGGTCCTAAACTATTTCCAATTTGATTCGCTCCAGCAGTTATCGTTGCAATTGAAGTACCTGAATTTTGAAATACAAAATTTGAAGTAGGGCGCAAATCATAAATAGGTGCTGTTCCCGCATTATAATAACGCACATTTGCATTTAAAAATGCAGATTCTGCAGTGTTAATTCCAATTTGTTTTGACCAAGACTCACTCTCTGAATTTTGAATTGCTGTACTATTGGTCCAAGAATGAGAATATTTTGTAGATACTTTAAAAGAAGCAAAGGCAAATGGATTTATTGATCCTCCTACTTCTCCACCAACATCAACAGAATTTGTATTAGTGTTTGTATCTGTTACACTTTTTGATTTAGTACCAGAGGCACCTTCTGTAACATTTTCATTCTTAGAAAATATTAAATTTTCCATTCCAACTCCTACAGCTGGATAAGCAGCGACTAAAGGATCTTTAGCTTCATCTTTTGTTGCTTCTGGCATATGCCCCGATACCTTTTCAAAATCTGTATATGGATCAGCAACAGTTCGGGCTTTATATGGATTAGATACATAGTTTTTGTACCCTTGTGCAAGGTAAGAATCTTCCCATTTTACAATTTGTTGATTTTTAAATGTATAACCTTGTTCTTCCCATTCATCAGGAATTCCATCTTTATCAGTATCTTTTAAATTTGAGGAATGTGATGTATTATCAAACAGATTAAAGTTTGGTAATAACAACATATCTTTTTTATCATTAGGTAAATTTTCCTTTTCAGAGAAATTAGGCGATAAAACATTTTTTTGTGGGATTTGTTCTTTTTGCTTCCCATCTATTGACCAAAATAATTGCAAATCGGATGATGAATCTGTTATATTCTGATATTCTATTTTTAATTCATACAGCTTATCTTTTTCCAATTTGAGAGGCTTTCCGGTGCTTTCTTGGTTGATAATAGTTTCTCCATTTACTTGTAAAACAATGTTTTTATCGGATGATGTGGAAATTATGTAATTTCCTGTGTGGGAGGGTTTAATTCTCCCTATCCATCTTATAGTTTGATTTTTATTATTTAATTTTTCCTTATCCAATAATTTACTTTGTCCTCCAAGACTAATAAAATCTAATTCTTGAAATTGTGTGTCTTTAAAATAATACCCCACCAAACCTTGTATACTCTTTTTATTCTCCATTTTTATTTTGTTTTCGTTATCACTTACTGCATAAGAGTTTGTGGGATATACAGCAATTTGAGATAGTACTGCTGTAATCGTGAGGCATTTAAATATACTTTTTAATTTCATATTCTTGCTCCTTCCAAATTTACTTTGAAAAGCATATCTCAGCATTATCTTAAACAACTAACGCTAAATATGTATTATTACATGCTTTTCATTTTAAATATTACTCACTATTTGAATTGATTTTTGATAAAATGATTAGAAAAATATAACTATTTTCACTTTAATTTAGTAATTGTGTGAGATTAAGTTAGTACTGTTAAGCACTAAGTAAATTGCATATTGTACATAATTCTAAAAGTCATTATGATTCTAAGAGGTGCATATTATGAAAAAAAACGATTATTTAATCGATACAGAATATATTTGTCATTTGATATTCCAAACATTTGAGATACCTGTCCGCTTTTTAGATAAGAGCAAAAAAATATTTATGAATATGGATTTAATGATATACTTAACCCTTTATATTCCTCTAAAGAAGAACAACTAAATGAACTTTTTTGGGATAATGATCCTTCTAACTTTCCAATTATTCGAACAAATGATTATCTCGAACATTTCATTTTAATACACTTGGAGAATAAGACGAACATTGAAGGAACTTTTATCATCGGGCCTTCTATATACTCAAAACCATTAGAAAAAATGATAAATATAATCATAAATGATTGCCATTTCACTACAAATAAGCAAGAAGTAATAAGATATTATTATTCAACACCAATCATAAAGCAATCATCCTTAATTCATATTAGTATTTTACTGTATTACATGATTTATTTAAAAAAAGTAGACCTTAATACCGTTGTGGAAAGAAATAAATATCTTAAAAGTACGGCCAGTAAGGTGGAGAATCCTGATTTATATATTTCAGTTTGTCATCAAAATGATTATGTGCGTAATGAGATATCAGTTTCAACAAAAATGTTCGAAGCAATTAAAGCCGGGAACAAAGAAGAATTACTAAAATATTGGAATGCATTTCCTTGTAAAAAAATTGGAGTTTTTTGCGTAACGAGTGAGTTAAGAAATCGAAAAAATCAAGCGATTGCTGGAATTGCTATAGCTACTAGATATGCAATAGATGGAGGTCTACCTTCAGAGGAGGCTTTTTCAATTAGTGAGCTATACATACAAAACGTTGAAAAATTAAGTGATATAAACTCAATATTAATTTTAGTAAAAGAAGCTTTTGCTACTTTTACAGAACATGTAAAAACATATATCGTGAGAAATTATTCGAAAACGATTACTACTTGCCAAAATTATATTTTAAAAAACATATATCAAGAGCTATCCCTCAAACAACTTGCCCATATTACCGACAAGAATCCTATGTATTTATCTACATTATTTAAAAAAGAAGTAGGTATGTCTTTAATTGAATATATTCAACGAAAAAAGGTGGAAGAAGCAAAAAAACTTTTAACTTTAACTAACTATTCTTTATTGGATATCAGTACTTGGCTCAACTTTAATAATCAAAGTTATTTTACTAAGATTTTCAAAAAATATACCGAAGTTACTCCAAAACAATATCGAGACCAATACACTATTTACTAAAATAAATATTAAAGAAATCATTAACTTACTATCTTTTCAAATGATAGTAAGTTAATGATTTCAAACCTGTGTACTTACTAATGTTTCAAGATCAGCTTTATATAGGAAACTAAAAAATATAATATAATAAAAGCATCCGCCAAAATTGGAAAATATATCACTTGTGACGGATTATTCATTGAATTGTTTCCGTATCCTCTCTTTTCGTTGTAGAAGGACAAGAAAATGGGTACTTTTTAGACAAGACTGTGTAACTTTCATTTTATTTCTATTCAGGAAGTAACCACTTTGGTGTCGTCAATTTAAGAAGTATCCACTTTCTTGTCTTGATACATGGACAAGAAAGTGGATACTAAATAAATCGATTTTGTTGGTATATCAGTATTTTATACTATAAAGTTAGTTCCTATTTTCATGTCTTTCTACAACAAGGACAAGAATCTCTAAACTATTTAGACAAGAAAGTCTAAACTTTCACTTTGACGTATTTGTTGAAGCAAGAAACTATAAACTAATATTTATTAGTTTACTTTGGAACCTTTTATAAAAATTTGTATAAAATAGAGTGAAATTAGAGATGTATTAAGATGAAAACGGTATTTTTTCAAACAAAAAACCTAGTTTTTACTAGGTTTTTTGTTTAACTCATATATGTTCTACATAAGAAATCACAAAATAAAAAATTCATTAAAAATATTTACATTCTACTCTGTTACCAGTTAGATTTCCTGCGTTAATTTATTGGGACTACGCGAGATCAAGATACGTGTAATTAGGATTATATTCTCTGCTCTATTGTTATTATTTGGTATTAATTATCTTAAAAATATAAAGAGCAACATCAACATTAATTTTGATTAAAAAGCCCCTTAATAATTTAATTTGACCAAGATATATTTGTAACTCAATACTCATCGTATACTAGCCCAGTATTTATTATAGTTGAATAGATTTTAATTATTTATATCCCTAAGTTTAAATTTTTGCGCATTAATAAGTGGATCAGTTAACTCATGCGGATAATGTAGTTGAATTGCAGTACCATCATCAGAATTCGCACCCCTTACATCTAATACCCAATCATAATACATTTTATTTTTAATAATATAATAACCATTTCCTACATGAACAAAAATCCAGTATTGCGAATCATAACCTTTGTTAGGTAAACAATGTAGGCCTGAGAAAAGTGGAAATGGAAATAACTCATGCGTTGATAATACTAACTTCTCATCCAACATATTCTTAATTTGATAAGCTTGTTTAGTCCCATCATACTCAATTCGCCATTTTTGATTTTTGTTTTCTGCATTACCCCATAAATGAACATCAGTGTTTTGTAGGTGTTTATCTAATACACTCGTGTTATTTAGTGCAGTAATAATTTGATATACACCATTATGTACTTCACCCTCTTTAAAAAATTTAATGGATGAAATTTTTTTATCTAACACATGGTTTTTTAAATTAAGTTTCTGTCCACCTACGACATTCACATAATTTCCTTTATAATTAGCATGTTCATAAAGTCTAGCACCAGATACATTAGAACTAACAACAATTGAAGAGGTTTTATCGTTAAAGCCGTGTTTTTCTAAATCAGGAATATCTTCAAAAACTAGTTTTCTTGAACCCTTATAGTTTTCTTGGTTATATAAAACGATATTAGCAAATTTAATTGAAGACGCCTTGTTATTAAATGAATGATTCTTTAAACTTAGTTTTTCTCCACCTACAAGGTCAATAGACTTCCCTTTATAATAGTAATCTTGATAAAGACTAATGCCGGCTAAATGAGACTCAACTTTTATTGATGATGTTTTATCATTAAAGTCTTTTAAACGACTTGTATTCCCAAAAATAAGCTTTTTTGTTCCTGTATAATTATCGTTATCATATAAGGTTGTAATATCAGGGTCTTTTAAACTATCAGAAGTGAGTGTTAACTCTAGTTTAGCTAAATTCCATGTTTTTATATTTGCTGACGTTTGAAGGACCCCATTGTGAATAGTAATACGATTCATACCCCTCTTAAGTTGGAAATTTCCTAATAATATTCTCTTATAAACAAGGCCTTCGTTCAATGATATTCCTTCCCAAATATCACCGTCATTAAAGGGTTCAGTTATAAAATTTTCTGGCTGTTTTTCATTAAGAGCCATTTTAAAAGCTATTTTATCTTTTTGTTTTTTTGCACCTATAATTGCATGTAATTTGTAAGTACCCTCTATCTTTGCATCAATTTGATATGTTACATAACTATCCTTAATAAGATTATTAGAATAATTTTCGAATTGTAAAACCCCATCTCCAAACATAGGTTCATCAATCATTATTATATTGGATTGAAACTTCTCTTTGTAGAAATTCTCTGCATCTACTACTTTAGTTACAGGTTTACCATTTTGGTTTATACCAACAAAACTATTTTCAGGTATATAATCGTCTCGTTTAAAACCAACTACCATTGCATCTAGTGAGTTGAATCCACCGGTTTCATTTTTACCAAATCCTATAATAGAAGACACTTTATTTCCTACATAATGATAATCGCCAGCCTTGTGTTTTCTAGGGAGTCCAGCACCCGATATAGATTTTAGCTTTTCTCCATTATATAATTTGAATCCTAAAGAAAATGGTACTAATTCATACTTCATATTTACTTGTATTAAAGGGTTATTTATTGGATATTTAAAATCGTAAAAGGTTGCCCTTCCACCAGTCCCCCCAGTTTTTTTATTATCAATTATTTCATTGTTCCTTATATACTTACTTTGAACACTATCGATTCTATGTGCATGATAAATTAGCATTTCTTTTAAGATTCCACGATATTTAAGGTTCTGACCCTTGATAATATTATCAATTTCATGTGTAGTTTTTTCATAAGGATATACTGAACCTGCAATATCTGAATAAATTGTTCGAACTGGATTTAACGTTATATTGTTTTGATAAACTTCTTGGTAATACTTCCATTTGTAAGCAAAATCAAAGACAGTTAAAGTCATCCCTCTTTTATATTGATTGATCACATTCCATCTGACTGTATTAATATAATGATCTTGGTAACTAGTTGTTGGAAAATCATTATTTTCAAGTTTTTTTTCGGATGCTTCTTTTAGGCCTTTTTTATATGTAGCTAATAAATAACTAGAATATTTATTAATTAAATTTTTTAAATCCTTTTTGAATTTTTGGTGTACAGTTTCATCCATCCCCCATTCTTGACCATGTATTGCTGCATCCCTAACGAGAAGAATATGCATTTCAGCAGCGTGAACAAAGAATGGAAGAAACACTACATCATATTTAGGGTTCTGAAATGTCGGTATTCTCTGAATGAATTGCAAATTTGCAGTAGTAAATACATTGTTCAGATATTCCCCAGGTGTCATCTTATCTGGTATATTAAATAATTTTTTACCATTATATAAATCATAAGCATTCCTATATTCTTCTAACACATTGGCTAAACCGGCTATTTCTTGCATTAGCTGAGACATCATAGCTTCTGTTATCTTTTTGTCAACTATTTGCTCAATAGCTTTTTCTAATTGCTCCCATATCTTCTGGAAATTAATGCTTGATTTTGTAGGGAAAAATAACATAGAAACAAGTTTGGACATAACTCCACCCACAATTGGAATTGCTTCTAAGGCCGTTAATCCAATAAAACTTAACAGACCTAACACATCATCACCATCATTAATTCCTTTTTCTATAAGCTCTAAAAGAAAAGAAGTATTATCAAGGGCATTGATAAACATTCCTTTATCCCACTTGGTTCCTGATATGTTCGGCATATCTATACTTCTCAAAACGTTATAAGGTACTAAGGTATTACTCATATTCTTCACTCCTAATAAAATGATTTTTGATTAGATAAGCATGAATTAGCATATGTAGCTCGGATTATGCATTATTACATGCTTTTCGACTCAAATATTACATGAAATTCCAGTTTATTTTTGATAAGATTATTATAAAAATACAACTATCTTTACTTAAATTTAGTAATTATGTGATATTAAGTTAGTGATCTTAATCAATACGTAAATTGCATACAATAATTCAAAAATTCATTATGACTTTAAGAGGTGCATAACATGTGGATATCTGCCTATTCAGTTGATACGAAATATATTTGCCAGTTGCTATTTCAAACGTTTGAGATACCTATTCGTTTTTTAGATAAGAACAAAAATATCCTTCATGAATATATATCTAATGATATCCTTAGCCCTTTTTATTCCTCTAAAGAAGAACATCTAAATGAGCTTTATTTGGATGACGATCTTTTTAACTTTCCGATTATCCGAACAAATAATTTTCTCGAAAATTTCATTTTAATACACTTAGAAGATAAGAAGAACATTAAAGGAACTTTTATCATCGGGCCCTATATAGACTCGAAACCAGGGGGAAAAATGATAAATAGAATCATAAATGATAGTCATGTCATTACCAATAAACAAGAAGTAATGAATTATTATCATTTAATACCAATCATAGAACAATCCTCCTTAATTCATGTTAGTATTTTACTGTATTACATGATTTATTTAAAAAAAATGGACTTTAATACCATTGTGGAAAGAAATAAATATCTTAAAAGTACGGCTAGTAAGGTGGAGAATCCTGATTTATATATTTCAGTTTGTCATCAAAAGGATTATGTGCGTAATGAGGTATCAATTTCAACCAAAATTTTTGAGGCAATTAAAACTGGGAACAAAGAAGAATTACTAAAATATTGGAATGCATTTCCTTGTAAAAAAATTGGAGTTTTTTGCGTAACGAGTGAGTTAAGAAATCGAAAAAATCAAGCGATTGCTGGCATTGCTATAGCTACTAGATATGCAATAGATGGAGGTCTACCTTCAGAGGAGGCTTTTTCAATTAGTGAGCTATACATACAAAACGTTGAAAAATTAAATGATATAAACTCAATATTAATTTTAGTAAAAGAAGCTTTTGCTACTTTTACAGAACATGTAAAAACATATATCGTGAGAAATTATTCGAAAACGATTACTACTTGCCAAAATTATATTTTAAAAAACATATATCAAGAGCTATCCCTCAAACAACTTGCCTATATTACCGACAAGAATCCTATGTATTTATCTACATTATTTAAAAAAGAGGTAGGTATATCTTTAAGTGAATATATTCAACGAGAAAAGGTGGAAGAAGCAAAAAAACTTTTAACTTTAACTAACTATTCTTTATTGGATATCAGTACCTGGCTCAATTTTAATAGTCAAAGCTATTTTACTAAGATTTTCAAAAAATACACCGAGGTTACTCCAAAGAAATATAGAGATCAATACACTATATACTAAAATCCATATTGTCATTTAAAAATTGAAACCATCTTTTGAATAGATAGTAAATTAATGATTTTAAGAGGTTTAGAGGTTCTCAAATATACGCCTCCTTTATAGAGTAAAGCCTATTGAAGTGAAACATTTATTTAATGTTATATTAGAATTATTAATATAACATGTTTCAAAATAGTAGACTGAAAGCATGGTTGGATGCCGAGCTTTCTTAGATTAATAGCTATGTATCTTATCCCCTAGATAAATAATTTTTATATAATAAAAAAATATAGTTTCACCAGAAGCTGGAATTTTCGTCATGCCTTCAATTTGTTTTGGAGTATGAGCTATCTTTCTACTTCCTTCTCTTCCTCTTGCTTTTGCAGCAGCTACATCACTAATAACACGTTCATTTATTACTTCACGTTCCATTTCATCTATAGCCCCGAAAATATGGAACAAAAATCTTCCCATTGTTGTAGAAGTATCAATTCCATCTTTAATGGAGGAGAAGTTATGGAACGAGTCGATGTATACAAAAAAACATGAAAATGGGTAGTAATGCTACTTGGTTGTAAATCACTTCATGACAGATATTTAAAAACAAAGATGGAAGATATAGTTTCTTTGAAAGTCCCTATTAAAAACAATTAGACAGACTAAAAATTTTAGTCTGCCTAATTGTTTTTAAATGGCTAATTTATATGTTTATTTATTATATCTTTGAAGAAATGCCGTAACCTTCTCTTTTGCAAACTGAGTACTCAAACTACCTGGGTTTATATCGAATCCATGGTCAACGTCTGGAAGAAGGTAGAATTCATGAGCTACATTTTTCACAGTCAGTTCTTTGTCTAACATTTCACCTTGTTCTACTGGAACTATACGGTCACCTGTTCCTAATATTGTAATGGTCGGTGGTGTGTTGTCTTGAATATAATTGATCGGTGAAAGTAATTTATATCGTTCGGGAAATTGTGAAACAGTGTCTCCAATGTACTCTTCCATAACACCTTGTACATAATTAGTGCTCGGATTATCATTATAAAACATTGTCATATCTGCCGGCCCATACATGTTAATGACAGAGTTAATATGTACTTCTGGAACATTAGTTGAAGCGGGTAACTGTTCTTCCTCCATGCTATAAGCAGCCAACATAGCAAGATTTCCACCTGCTGATTCCCCCATTATATTTATTTTATTCGGATCAATCTGGTAGGTATCTGCATTCTGTAATACCCATCCTAGCGCTGATTTAACATCTCCTACTTCATCTTTCCATCCTGCTTGAGGAGGCATACGATATTGCACATCAAAAACGGTGTATCCTAAGTCATTCAACCATTGATTCCAGTGTGGAGATTCCCCCTTATCACCCGATACCCATCCTCCTCCATGCACTAGTACAACAGCAGGCTTTAATACGTTTTTTGAAGTCTCTTTGACTGGCCACACATCCATCTTTAATTCAATACCATCCGTAGTTTTTCCATACACTACATTCTCCATGGGTTTTGTTGATATAGTTTGGCTGTTGAAAAAGTGGGAACTAAGAGAAACAGTAGCGCCTTTACTGTTAGCATAGCTCAACATACTAGTAATTGGCTGTACAGTTAGAAAGATTAATAGTAGTGACAATGGTACTAAAATCACCTGTACAAGTTTGGCTTTTTTCCAAAAAGCTAGTATTAAAAGAACTATTATGAACAATGTTACAATTAATAAAGACACTGGAAATAACACTGTGGCCCAAGCGAGTGAACTCATTAATTGATCCATATCACTTGGATTCAGAATATAGTACGATATTATGCCAATGATAGGAAATGCTACTAATGTTAGGATGGTCAAAATCCACTGTATAATGCCTCTAGGTCTCCAAGATGTTGTATTTCTCATTTTTATTTAACCTCCATATTATTTAGATTTTAAGTATATAGTATGTTCATCTCATTTGCTATTTAATAAGTGTTTATATGGTATGCATATCTTTCAATCACCACAATTGCTCTTTAGAGAAAAGAAACAAGCTCGCTTAAAATTGACTTCGCATAAGCTTAGCTTAATAGAGATGTGGCGGTACCTCTCATATATCAAATTATATTTCTATATGCTACAGTAATTGTTGATGCTGTGTATAAAAAAGATCCTTAAAAGGTAATTGTAATTGAACTAGAGAAAACGGATGATGGTTGGAAAATTAGCAAATCATAATAAAAAAGTACAGGCCTTTAATTGATTAAGGACCTGTACTTTTTTTCATATTTGATATATTTTATTTCTCGTTTTCTTGCTTCTCAATAATAAATTTTGAAACTAATTCTGATAAAGCTTCTACTTTTTCTTTTATTTTGTTAGATTGATTCGATATCTCTTCAATTGAGGCTGTTTGTGATTGGATTGACTGTACAGTTTGAGTTGTTTCCTTTGCTACTTGCGTTGCAGTTTCAGAAACTATTGACAGAGAGGCATTCACTTCTTCTGTTCCAGCCGACATTTCTTCTGTTGCTGCAGATACTTCTTGAATTTGGCTGGTGATTTTATTAATATCTACCATAATAGATGAGAATGCTTGATCTGCTTTATAAGCAGCTTCTTTTCCCTCTGCAGCCTTTTGTTGGCCTTTTTGCATGACATCAACTGTATCTTGTTGAATAGATTTTATTAAATTATTGATTTCATTTGCGGATGCTTTAGACTGCTCAGCTAAATCCCTCACTTCTGCTGCCACCACTGCAAAACCTTTTCCATTTTCTCCAGCACGTGCAGCTTCAATCGCAGCGTTTAAGGCAAGAAGGTTTGTTTGTTCAGCAATATTAGTGATAGCATCTAGGGCTTTATCAATTTGCTGTGTACGTGTAACAAGCCTGTCTATTACTTTGGATGTTTCTTCAACAACATCATGAACACTATTCATTTGAAGTATAGATTGTTTTATTACTTCACTACCAGAATTGACTTGTTCTGTTGTTGTGACAGCTACTTCAGTAACCATTGCTGAAGATTCAGCTACTGTTTGAACTCCAGTCGCAATTTCTTCCATTGATGATGAACTTTCTTTAATGCTAGTAACTTGTCCTTCTATTTTTTTATCTACCTCAGAAATAGTTTGAACAACCTCACTTGATATATGAGATGCTCGTTTTGTATCTTGCAACATACCATCGGTAGAAGAAATAACCTCTTGTGTTGTGATTTTCACTTCTCCAATTAATTGTTGTAAGTTATCCAACATACTATTAAAAGACTGTACAATACTTCCCAATTCATTATTTGATTTATAAGAAGTTCGTATCGTTAAATCACCTGCAGATACTCGCTCCATATCCCTTTGTAATAATACAATTGGTTGATTAATAGCACTTTTAATGATATATCCAATAAAAATAACGATTACAATTGCTATAACGGAGATACTAACAAACAGTATCATTGTGTTTGTTGCACTGTTGATATTAGTTTTCTGTAATTGTTCTGCATTATTATTATTATTATTATGTATGATAAGTTCACGAAGTACCTGAATTTCCTTTTTCATATTAGGGTCAACCTCTTTTAGATAATAAGCATATGCTTCTTCATTGTTAGATTGTCCTAAACCTTGTACTTTCTTCATCTGTATTCTTAATTCATTAAATATTTCATGAAATGTTGTAAACAATTCTTTTTCTTTATTAGAACTAACTCTAGCCTCAAACTGCTTTAATAACTGATCAGTTTCTGTACGAGCTTTATCTATTTCTGTCATAAGCTCTTTCATTCTTTTTTCATCTTTTGATATCATAATTTCCATTACATTCATATTAACATGATAAAAATTAGACTCTACAGTTCCTATCCACTGAATTGGTAATAAACTATCTTCATACATAGTTGAAGAAGCATACTCACTTTTCTTAAGGCCACTAAATCCTAGTATAGATAATAGTATACAAGCGATACTTGATATAACTACCAATACGTTTAATGTTGTGCCAATTTTACTGTTTTTTAAAAACGACAATTAAATCCATATAATTGTTATATATTGATTAAGTAATAAATTATATAACAATGACTGACAAAATGCGACATTTAGTTATTTGTATTTATTAAAAAAGTTATATATAGTTTGCTAAAATAACATAACTATTTATTTTATGTTCGATAAATGCTTTAAATTTAATCAATTGCTGTAGTGATAATTTATTCGTTAATTGAGAATTTAACGAACACTTTAGATTTTTTAGTTCATCCTCTCTCCCCCTCTGTAGAAAGACATGAAAGTGGATACTTTTTAGACACGAAAGTAGATACTTCTTGAATATCTTTCGCTACTAATATAAATTCCAAATGAATTTTCAGTTCACATTTAATTAGGTTTTGCTGAAATGCAAAAAAAGAGAGCAAAACTCTCTTTTTCATTTAATCAATACTATTTTTTAAATTTATATAATAAAAAATAGCCAGTTAAAATAGTGTGTTGTTATATGTTTTGCTAAACACGCTCTTACAAATATTTAAACCCTGCATTAATTTCTTATTCCATTCATTTAACTAATAAATAATTTTTTATATTCGGTTATCATGCCAGAAGTTTATTGGAAAATGATTATTCTGGTTATAAGCTTCAAGTTCATAACCTTTTTCTTTTAACCCTTTTATAATTTGTGGAGCTGCTACCATCCTGCACTTGCATTCATACCAGAACCCATAAAAGTAATAAATAACGGCCATAATAACGGCCATAACGTAAGAAGTATATTTACAAGTATAAGTATACTATATACCCCAGGGAAATTATGATTTTTACAATTTACCAATACTAAAATCATTAATAATATTATGGGTATTAAATATAAAAATAGCATTATAAACCAATACCATGTCATTAAAGTAAGGCTCAATGGTCCTAATATCATGTGTACAACTCCGAATGATATTCCTAATGCTCCAAAACTAAAGGTTGTAATTATTGTTTTTAGAAGCACTTTAGCCAATTTTGAGTCGTACGATTTTCTACTATATAGACCTATCACGATATACAACGATAGATATGCCATTAATACACCTATCCAAGTCAATAGCCAGTCTGCATCTAACATAAAGATGTCAAACAGCGCCCAACACACCCCTACTATTGAAAAAACAAGGGAAATAATTATATATTTTAAAACTGGTTTCATATTCATTTCACGTCCTTTAAAAACTTAAGAATACATTATTAGCTTGTATTCTTCTTTTTCTACCGCTTTACTATAGTCTGTTGTATATTCAATAACAGTAATCTCTTTACTTCTAAGTAGATTCTTTTTCCACGTTTTCGCATCAGTTGACAGTATGAGTTATTCTCTCCTAATTTAGATGGATCACTGGAATTGGCTTTAATATGAATCTGCTACCTCAAACCGCTTCATCTCAAGTAAAACTATATCTAAATGATGAGGTTTTACTTGAGATCCAGGTGATAGCGATAAAATACATCACCATTTGCTAGTATTCTTCCATTACTTCTTTTTGAATTATACTCCCTCCTGTTCTCCATACAATATACCTACCTAGATTCAATTTATGTTTTAAATTTTTATTTTTTATCCACCTCAATCAAGCTAGCAAAACTAAATATCATTTTACTTTTTTATTATATAGACTATACTAATTTCTCTTCCCACTTATAGGTTTCGTTTAAGCTAAAAAATATAGCCTCAAGAACGGGATCCTGAGACTCTATTTTTATTTTAGAAAGGACAGCATAATTTTCTCTGTTTCTTCTTTACTTAAATCACCTGCAAGAATTATGACTTGATAAGCGCTATTCTTTCCTTTTGCAGGAACAATCATTTGCATGAATTTATAGTGTTCCTCTGTATCGAGACTTTCTTTTAAGCTTATTTTTGCACCTTCTAATTCATAATTTGTTACCTTTTCATTATACTCCGCTACTTTGTTCGACAAATTTTCTCCCTGATCAGTATCTGCAGTTTGGTACACTAAATACACATTATCTTCATTTTGATATTGAGAAACAATAGTGGGATTCATTTTTTCAGTAGTCATCGGTGTTTGAACATCTTGTCCAGTTAATTTATACCCTTTTACCACATAACTTGGGGTCTTAATTGGAAAATCAAGATATTTCTGTGCTTCCTTTTTAGTTAATCTAAAATGCGAATAAATTTTATCTCTAAATGGTCCAATTTCTTCACTGTTTTTCTCATATTTTTTTTCCTCTTCTGGGTCTAACTTTTCTTTTCTACCTAAAGTAGATGCCACTGTTTCTAAATCAATAAATCGTTCAAATTCTTCTTTCGTAAACAGATTTCGTGCCACCCCAAGTTCTGTAAGTAAAGTATTATAATCTCCCTCTGAAATAAAAAATTCTGCTTCTGCTTGTTCTTTTGTACCAATCATTTTTTCTACAATTTGCTGTATAGGAATATCGGATTGTGATTTTAATTCCTTTATATTATTTTTCACTTCTATTTGTTGTTTCTCAGGGCTAGTCGGCTTATCAGCACGGGCGTTTAATAAGGATACAGATGAAACGACAATAATTGCCACAGCCCCTATCGCAGACCAACGATATGATTTTTTTTGGAATTTTTTAATCATTAGAATTCTCCTTTTTAACGCTCTCTTGTTTTTACTGAAATTTGCCATACTTGGTACTTGATAATAACTTGAGTAGTGTTCCAATAGACTAATAATAGTATGTCCATACGCAATTTGTTCCTCTGCATCTATACATGTAAGAGCTAATGCATCGCATGCTAGTTCTTGATCTTCCCGCATACATGAGTAGGCATACCATAGAATTGGATTAAACCAATTTAAAATGAGTAAGCCATGCATAAGCCAGTTCACACCAACATCTCTTCGCTTGATATGAGCCAATTCATGATAAAAAATATATCGTAACTGTTGCTCATCTAATATTTTCATATGTACAGTTGACAATAGCAACTTGGGACGAATAAATCCAAACACTGTTGGACTGGAAACCTTTCCAGATACAAATAGAGGGATATTCCGTTGAATAGACATAGATTGCTTACACTTTTCAAAAATCTGGACAATCTTCTCGTCTGTAATAACAGGTTGTTTTTTTATGTAAAGTAATACACGCCTGTTCATTATAAAAGTAGCAACACTTAGAAGGATAACGCCAGTAAGCCAAATGCATATAAAGACTGTATAAAACGAAATCGTCTCATCAGCATGCTTTTCATTATTGTGTGTTTGTGTCTTGTTTGCCTGATTAGTTTTTGTTGAACTTGAGGTATAAGTACCTTCTTTTGTGAGAATCT
This sequence comes from Bacillus sp. M13(2017), assembly GCF_002218325.1. Lineage (NCBI taxonomy): Bacteria > Bacillati > Bacillota > Bacilli > Caryophanales > Bacillaceae > Bacillus > Bacillus sp. M13(2017). The sequence continues at coordinate 62,983 of NZ_KZ268507.1, forward strand.
TTGTATCGTCTTTACCTTTCAATTCTTGCATGCGTTCTTTTGAAAGAAAACTAGCTACAGGGTTTTGGCTAGAAATGAATGCATCATCACTCTTGTAAGTAAGAACAGAATAGATACTATAGGAACTATCTGGCGACCAAGGTAATACAAGTCTTATAATTAATATGATCCACAGCATATATTGCCAACGTGGAGTTAACTTATTTCTAAACAAGACCTTAATACATAAGATTAGGCCCACTAATATACTAGCCATAATAGTGGTCTCAATCATCCAATCAAAAAAAGCAGGTAGATAGATATTTATAAATTTTTCTATCACTATAATCTATCCTTCCTCTGATTTTCCTCAGTTTTCTCATCCAGAATACGTTTAAGTTCGTTAATATCTTCTGAAGACAGCTTTTCTTCTTTTAAGAAATTTACAAGTAAAGGTTTAAATGCTGCACCATAGAAACGTTTAAGTAAAGATTTCGTTTCTACTTGTAAATAACTATCTTGCGATACTAAAGGATAATAAGAGTACAAACGCCCTTTATCTTGATGGTAAGCTACTGCTTCTTTGTGAACTAATCGATTAATCAGCGTTCGAATCGTTTTGGGTTTCCAATCCATTTTCACCTCTAACGCTACAATCACCTCATTTGCCGTTTGTGGAGATTTTGACCATAATACTTTCATAACTTCTAACTCAGCTTCTGAAATTTTTGGTAATTCATTCATTGTTTATAATTACACCTCTTTGTATTACATTTGTAATCCACAACTGAATATTACACTTGTAATCTCGTGTTGTCAATTTTATTATAATTAAGCCTATATTAATACGTCAACATTATATTAATTTTTATTTAATAAAATTAATATATACTTATTATTTATGTAAATTTCAAGCATTTATGTAAATGTTATTCATTGACACTTGTGCATACAAGTAACTATAATCGTTACACCGAATTGAATAGATGTCTATTTAATATCAGCATCATCACAAACATATAAATATAAAAATAAAAAATCTCAATTTGGTAATACAATAGATTGGTAGAGGTGTATATTTTTATGAAGCGCAAATTAATCACAACAGGTCTTCTCGCAGGGGCTATATTATCCTATTCTTCTAGTATTTTTGCGGATACTCGAAAGTTTCCTGATGTTCCAAAGTGGGCAGAGCAATCTGTCAATTACTTAGTGGATAAACAAGTCTTAATTGGTTATCCAGATGGCACTTTTGGCTCAAACGTTACGTTAGATCGAGCTTCCGCTGCAACAATTATAACAAAAGCTTTAGGAATAGAAATTGAACCAAAAGCCAAACCTTCTTTTACAGACTCTCAAGACCACTGGGGCGCTCCGTATATTGCTGCAGCTGAAAAAGCTGGCATTATTAAAGGAGAAGGGAATGGCCTCTTCAATCCATCTGGTAAAGTAACTCGCGCTGCCATAGCAACGATGCTTGTAAATGCTTATAAACTACAAAGTACAACAAATGATAATGGCCAAAGTAAATTTGAGGATTTAAAGGGGCATTGGGGAGAAAAGTATGCCAATATTTTAATTGACTTAAAAATTTCAAATGGTACTGATAACGGCTGGCAACCAAATAGATTCATCACACGAGCTGAAGCCGCTCAACTTACTGCTAAAACCGATATACTGTCTAGAGAGTTGAATAGTGAATTAAAAGAAAAAGACTATACCAATACTAATATTCTTCTAAATCAGCATCAAAAACGTTCAGGTAAAGTAATTGAAAAAACAGAAGAAGGTTTAGTGGTTTCTGATGAAAACTCAAGTGTATACGCTATCGTTTCTTCCCCTGAGATCCTTAGAGACATTCAGATTGGGGATACCGTTACCATTTATGCTCCTATGTTTATAGGCTCAATACCAGGTGATCCAGCTACCGCTAAATATGCTATTGTTCAAAAAGAAAATGAAGAAAACGTTTTAAAAAAGCAATATAAAATGCACACTGGAAGTGTAATCAATAAAACAAAGGACACTATTGAAATTTCTAGTGAAGGTTCGACGGTTAGCGCTACCGTTTCTTCTGAAGTCTTACAAAATATAAATATTGGAGATACAGTTACTATTTATGGGGCATCTTTTATGAGTAATATGGCAACTGGTGAATTATCTGCTAAAGCTCCAATCATTGAAAAGTTGGCAAAATAAATATTAGGTTTCCAATGGGAAAATCCCTATACTAATAAGTATATAGATCCTAGTTCTCTAATATCTATGGTTGTGTTAGTTATTTAAAATTGATATAAATTTGCTTTGTCTAAAGCAAAAAACAAGAGGCTTCTTACAATTAAGAAGCTTCTTGTCTTTTTTATAAATCTATTTATTTAGAATACTTTCATGGATATTTTATTATAAGCTAAGTAGTTTAAGGTTTCTTGTCCCTAGTTCAAAAAGTTTAGACTTTCATGTCTCTTTTCTGGGACATGAAAGTACCTACAAAATTCATAAAAGTAGCTACTTCACCCTGCTTGTTAATGCGATTTTAGTTTAGAGATTCATGTCCTTCTACAACAAGGACATGAACATGGATACTTTTTAGACAAGAAAGTGGATACTTCTGTTTTTATTATTGTTTTTGGACAAGAAAACAAGTATTAAACGAATCTTCTTTATTGGTAATTAGATATTTTACGTTATTAATTAGTATCCAGTTTCATTTCCTTCTGCATAAAAACATGTTTTACGATAAAGAAAAAGAATCCATTTTGAAAAAAGATTAATCAAAATAGATTCTCGTGTTAGTCATATAAAATTATTTATTATACAAGGGTTTAATCTAAGACTCCCCCAAAAACGTCTTAAATCAATATTTCATTAAATTTAACGAAGGTTTTTAATTTAAACTTCATTTTAAAGCTATAACTATATTTGTGGCCACCCTTATAGTACTATTCTATTGTAATGCTCCAATCTCCATCTGCTTTTACTCCAAAACTATACATCCCTGAATCTTTGAAAACGTGAGAAGAAGAACCTTCATAAGAACCAATTTTATTCACTAATAAATTCTGATCATTCACTTTAATAATAAAGTTTCTTGAACCTGTATGCTTTAACTTAACAATATGATTTCCGCTTGGGATATTAATGAATACTACATCATCACCATGCCCGTTAATTGTCCCTGGAACCGATTCTGATACAAGTGGTGTTTCTTGCGTTATTGCTACATTCCAATCGCCACTCGATTTCACTTCTAAATAATATTCTCCACTAGCCGGAATTGTAGTTGATACTTTTCCTTTATAGCTACCAATTGTATTTACTAATAATCCAGCGTCATTGCCACTAGCATTTTTTAAATGTACAATAAAGTTTCTTGAACCTGTATTATTAAAATCAAAAAATGCCAAACCTGACTTTAGATTGACTTTATTTGTGACAGAATCACCAGATCCTTCTAATTTTTGTTTGTTATTTTCGTATGCTTCTTTTAGTTTTTTATCAGCTTCTTCTTTAGCAATTCTTTTTTCTTCGTTCATTCTATTTTCTTCTTCTTTAATGAAATTTCCTAAAGAAGCTTCGTCAGTTAATGTTTCTACTTTAGTAACTTCTTTTGCATTTAATACCACTACTACAATTTGCCCATCTTTAGTATCAAATGAGTATAATCCGGCTGGATTGTAATTGTTATAGTTTCGAACTTTTATCTTACTGTCTTCTTTTTTTTCTTCAAATTCCTTTATACTCATCCCGATAGTAAACATTGATTTAATTTCTTCCGTACTATACTGTTTGTGAGTAGGTTCTCTAGATTCTTCTTTTGTATCTACTTTCCCCACATCTACAGCAGGTTTCTTTTGACTTGTAACATTTCTATCGCTACTTTCAACACTTGTACTATATGGAATTACAATGTCTAGTATGGTATATGTGGTAAATGCAATAAGAACCACAATGAAAGTTTTTAATTTTCCCGACTGTTTTTTTACAAATTGTATAATTAGTTTTACTGTAGCGCATGCTCCAATAATAAACGTTATTGCGGCAAATCCACCTCTTACTCCAATAGAAAATCCAGATACCATTAAAGCAAGACCGAATGGTATAGCAGCAATTTTAAGCCATATGATAGCTGGTTTTTTTCTTAGTTTCTGTATTAGTGAGTATACTAATAAACCGATTGAAGCAAATACTAAAATTGTTATTAAAATGTCCATACTATTAAATTCTCTCCCTACAATAATTAACTTAGTAAATATTAATACTCCATTTATTATAATAATCTTATATACCGTAATAAGGAAGTCGTGATATTTTTTTATGAAATAAAAATAGGAATTCTATTTAGATAAATATATTTTTAACAATAAAAGAAATAACTGTACAAGAACATGAAAATTGATACTTTTTAGACAAAAAAGTATATCCTTCATGATCGTCTTTTGTTACTTATGTAGAATTAAATTTTAGTTGAACTTCACATTTAATTAGGTTTTTCTGAGAACCAAAAAAGAGAGCATGGCTCTCTTTTTATACTATTTACTATTTAGTTTTGTTTCAAATTCAGTTAAATGAGTTGAAGCGTTATTAAACTTTTGTTCGGAAATTTTAATGGATTTTCTTGCTTCTTTCATTCTGTCTTCCATTGGAGCTAAACCTCGTATTCCTTCCAATATAGCATTTGCTGCATTTCCTCTATAATTTGCCGCAGCACCAAACTCTTCTCTAAATTTATTTATTTTCTCTTTTAAAGTTGGGTCATTTATTTTATCAGAGGAATTAAAGTTAATATTCTTATTTGACAATTCCCTGTATTTAGTAGATACAAGCTCCATCTGTTCTTGTAAAGTATTTTGGTTTATAGTTGCCAAAGTTTCCCCCTCTTTGTTGAAAATTGATTTTACTTCTTGATTCCATATATCATTAAACTCTTTTATCATGGAATCAATTTTAGGTTTAATTTCATTTTTGTATGTAACATCATCCGTATTTGAAGAAGTTTGAGGCTGTTCTTGTTTAGTTGTAGTTCCTCCATAATGTTGATCTATATTGAATCGAATTTTATATTTTTGTGTCTTCGCAATTGTTATTTCAGGACTTTGTTTATTTATTTCAAAAGTGAAATCAACCCATTGTATAGATTCTAAATCTTTTGTTCCGTAATCATTAAATACAATTTTATTATCCTGTGTATCATCTATTTTTTTAGTAGGATTTATAAAATTTTGTTTAATAAATGTGGATGGTTCAAATAGTTCGCCCTGATCAGTAGTAGCACGCATCCTATTAAAGCTAAAAGAGAAAGTAGAATTTGTTGTATTTTCAATTGTAAATGCAATTCGGAGGGAACCCACGTCTTTTCCATTTGAAGTCCTTTCTTTATTAGTTAAAGATAGTTGGTTCATATAAACTTTAAGCCCATCAAAGTTATCTTCGAATTTCGCATTATCATAAATTATGAAATGCTCATTATTTGTACCATTAGGACTATATTTATATGGACCTGCATTAATAGTTGTATATATTTCTTTTACTGGTACATCTTCTTTTGTATCTTTTTTCTGTTTATCATTTGTTTTTTGTGTGTTCTCTTGCTTTAATTTTTCCGCTTTGCTAGCAGTATCATTAGATTCACACGCTGTCATCCCCATAAATAAAGTACTACATGTTAAAGCTACTAATAATTTCTTATTCAAAATTCAATTCCTCCAAATATTCAAATGTAATGTTTATTATAACAAATTTAGTTACCTGTATTGCTATTTTTAAAAAGTATTCACTTTGGTGTCTTAGTTTAAAAAAGTACCCATTTTCTTGTCTTGATGTGAGGACAAGAAAATGGGTACTAAATGAACTGTATCCGTTAATAATTCAGCATTTTATACTATAAAATTAGTTGCTACTTTCATGTCTTTTTACAATTATGCAACTAGTATTTTCCCATACATTTTGTAATTCGTAAAACTTTATTAAACCAAATATCATAGTTTAAGCTCGAAATCCCCTGTATCTTTATTAAGAATAGTAAACCCGTTTTTTTCATAAAGCGCCATTAATCTGGAAGGACACATATTCGGATCAGAAATATTTAAAGGTCTTGCAGCACCAGATATTTTTTTTACTTGTAAGTCGTTTCCCAATTCTAAAATAAAACGAAGTATCCAAGTACCAATCCCCATATTTCGCTTACTATTTTCTAGTATTTCAATAGTACAAATGCGGAGCTCTTCTGAATCCCCATAATATCCAATCATAAACTCTGCTATCTTCTCGTTCTTAGTATGTATTTCATACCTTAAATAAGTAAGTAAGTCATAGGATCCATTTTGTTCAATTAATACTTCTCTTATTTTCCCTTTAAATAAATCTTGTGTCTTTAATGGAATTTCAGAGGATTCTACCTTTTTTTGTAGTGAATTAGTAAATTTAGCTAAGGAATGCATGCTCTCTAATTTCGCTAATGATTCATTGCTTGCTAATAGCCAGTATTTCGTATTATTAATAATCCCTTTTTTAATAGTTGTATAAATGCACTTAGATTCATCTAGATGAATCTTGTTTTCTTTTAATCCATTTAATTCAGAAGTTAAAGACAAAGTTTCTTTTTCAAGATTTTTAGTTCGGTTTATTTTATTAAAAAAGATGTCTATCCCTCCTTTTTTATTAAACTCAAATGAAGCAAGCCTATATCTCGATGAAGAAATAATTTTAGGATATGTTTACTTTATGGTAAGCACATATAAACCTTATAAATCGTTTATTTTATAATCCATTTCTTTTATTTCTTTATTAATATCTTTCGGCACAGTAGTAAAACATACTGATATATTTCTATTTCCTATAATTTTGTTAGCATAAGGCAAGAGTTTTTGTGTTTTTGCGTAATTTTCTAGACTACGTTTCTCCCCTCTTTTATCATTATCCCTAAAACTGAGAAAATAAATTTTTTCATGTTCATTATCTTTGCTTGTAGGATATGAGTATGAGCAAGCCCTTCTATCCAGGTTGTCTTGACTAGCTTTTGTTGGTATGGCAGCATTTAAGGCTTTAAAAAAGTGCCATGGATGAAAATCCCCATGTTTTGACTGTTCAATTTCTAAAAAAATTTTAAGTTCATTGTACAAATTATTATCAAGTTTTAGTGGCAATTCAAATGATTCAAATTTCTCCGTTTTTTTATGTTTTAGTGGTAATTCTATATACTCTCTGGTCCCTTTCTTAAATAATCCTAATATATATTCTTTGTCTGAGGATTCATTGTACTTCTTTTTCTTTAAATCTATGTAATCATATTTAAATATGGCGCATATTTGCAGATCATTTTTGTACTGAATTCCATTTATAACTTGGTAATCAAGCTGCTGTTTTAACATTGAATGTGACAATGAAAAAAGTCTCGTTAGGTTAATTGTTTTTGACATATAATAAGCCCCTTTAATTACTTACATTTCACATTTGGTTAGTATATTGCTAATCCATTTGGTAGTAAATTATTTATTGATGGAATGCTTGACCTATATTCTTCTGCTGCTGAAAGTTTTTTTACATTTTCTAATTCTTCTAAACTCTCAACCCCTAATAATTTTTTTATTTCATTAAAGTGCTCTCTTGATTTTAATCTTTGAAGTATAGGTAATATAGGATCTGAAAACTGGAAATAAGCATATGTTACAGGGTACCACCGTTTACTATATTCTTGCTTCTTTCCTAATAATCGTTGAATATCTTTTATGCAATATAATATACAGTCGGCTTCTATTAGATTCTCCCATGAGTATCCAGAAGAAAAAGATTGCTCTTTGATTAAATCAGCATGTACACTTGTGCGGTTTAATTTCAGTCTACTATTTCGAGTGTCTATTAGGCTATGTAAATAAAAATAGAAAAAGCCATAACTACCATCTAGTAATTCATCGTAATTATTATTTTTTACAAAATATCTATGCTTACAAATTGCATTAAGCTTGTCATACATTTTTCTAGAAATTAATATTGTTGTAGTATATAGAAACAGCTCATGGATAAAATATCTATAATGTTCAAATTCAACAGGTCCTGTTGTTCCATATGGACCAGCATAAACATACAGAATTTCAAAAAAATCGGTTAGTACCTTAGTATCAAATAATGTATGATCGCTACATAATAACTCTACAAATTTTATATAGTTGTTTCTCAAGGGAATCATTTCATGAATTAGATTATAAATTTGCTCATCATATGGTGCTGTTAATTCCATTATTCTATATGTTTCTAAATCCTCTAAAAAAGCTCTTTTATAGTCATGAGATAAGGATGCTATTCTTCCAGGTCGGTGAATAATAGCATCCTGCATAGAGGATAAAATTCCATCTACCCTAAATCTCGTTTTTTTTTCCTCAAATAAATAGCTTGGGGCCGTTCCTAATTCTGGTTTTCGTAATAGTGGCTTGTTATATAATAAACGAAGTAATTCTTCAAATCCCTTTTCAAAATTCCTATCTAAATCAATATAAATTAAACCATTCATGTGAACAGGTATATACTCTGTATCTAATTCTTCTCTTTCTAGAATGATAGGAATAAACTTTTCTTGTCGCACTTTATTATATATATGAGGTCCTATTATTTGTGTTTCTGTACCGACCCCGCCAGTATAAGCAGCAGCTTTATCAGCATATATTTTGTTGCATAAGACTAATACTTTATCAATTGTAGGATCTGTTACCATACTTTCCATAAAAGCAAATAGACTATTACCAGGATTTAAATCCCAAAAATCTGCCACAACATCAATACCACTTTCCCTTAGACGCTGTGCAAATTTAAAGACCTTTTCTTGATAATCTTCGGATGTCCAAGCATATGATATAAATATTTTTGGTGTTCTTGGATTAGAACGTATCTTATTTTCCATATGGATATTCACTCCTTAATTTAATGTATTTATACGTAATTCACACATACCCCCTCTTCAAATCGTAACACATTTAGATATTCATATTAATAAATTTGAACGTCGTTAATTGAAATTTCGAAAACATATAATCAATAGCTTTAAGATTACAAGTCGAACTACACTTAATTTTTTGGGAATTATTTAAAAACCTGAAAATATGTGCCTTAAATAAGAGTGTATTCCCAGGTTTTCACTTTAAATGATATACGACTATTATTTTTAGTGGGTAATGCTTAATCTGCCGTCTTCGAAAATCAAAATTGATTGGTATGATTCTATGAATCCTTCAGTTTCTGGGTCTCCAGCGTCTATAAGACGTGTATTATGCTTTTCCATATAATTTTGCATTTCATTAAATTTCTTCTTATCTACGATATACATGTAGGAATATACTTGTTCACCATCTATCCTGAAAGGTTCAGAAAGTTGGAATGCATCTCCATACTTTTCTTTAAAATAATTTCTTGCTTCTTCGTGGCTTTTAAAATCAGGAATTTCTGCTTCTTCTTCACGACTAATCCATAGCTTTAATGGCATTTTATTCACCTCAGTCTAGTTATTTTTAGAAATTTATCTAATGTATCGCATAGTATCATTATAGGTTATTGTTCTAGTAATTCCTATAATGATTATGAATATTCTGTTTTTTGTTAATTGTAATTTTATATAAATCGTTTTTTTCTCGAACAACACCTGCAGATACAAACTACATAACTATTACTATATTTCTGCTTATGTATATGCTGTACTCTTCAAGCAAAGATAAAAGCCCTCCTAATTAAAGAAGGGCTTTCGTCTTTCATATAAGTGAATCCGATTTTATGATTTAAAGAATGAATGTCGTCTGTTATACCCCTATAACGCTGACTGTTCAGAGCATGATCTGACTTTATTATGTTTAATTTCATTCTTCTAATATCTTACTAGCTGTGCTTAGTGTCTTCATTGTGATAATCCCTCCAGTTGTCGTTTCATCTCATCAGCGTTCTCTTCATTGCGCTTCTGAAGTTCCTTCCGTTCCTTTTCTTGTTTATGATTGTCGAGACGTTCCTGGCGGTTCTTATACTTTAGAGCATCTTCTTCAGTTTTCTTCTTGTCATCTACTTTCTTCTGTTCTTGCTTCTTTAGAAACTTCTCCCGGCGTTCTTCCCGTTGTTTGTTAAGTTCTTTCAACTCTTCAGAGTTTAAGTCCTTCTCAAGAATTTTTTTAGCCTTCTCATAGCTATCTGCTTGCTTTTCGGTCATTTCCTCTTTCGTGATAGCTCCATGCTGATAATCTACATAAATGCTTCTCTCCTTGTAAGGTACTTTTGAGTAATCCATTTTAGAATTCATTGATACTTTCGGATCAACTTCCTTTTCTTTCGGGATTCCGCAAGCTCCTACTCCTATTGATAAGGCTAGGGTAAAAGCGATAGTTTTCTTGTTGAGTTTCATTGTGATTTTCTCCTTAGATAGTCAATTTTTAAAGGTAATAATACCATTATATTATGAATAAGCAATAAAGATAAATACATATCGTGCCTTCCGGAACCACACCTGCAGGTACATAATACATAACTATTACTACATTTCCGCTCATGAATATGCTGTACTCTTCAAGCAAAGATAAAAGCCCTCCTAATTAAAGAAGGGCTTTTATCTTTCATATAAGTGAATCCGATTTTATGATTTTAAAAATGAACGTCGTCTGTTATACCCCTATAACGCTGACATTATTATTATACTAATGTATATAATGGAAATCAATATTATAGTAATTGGTAGATTCCCCCTGCTGCCCTTCTTTTTAATAACAACAATATCATAAAAATTATATTTAAATATATATAGTTTTAAAGTTTTAATTATTATATACTTATACAAATGATTTAGCTCTTTCTAAAAGTTGAAATTATATTATATATAAGGAGTGGTTTGAATGAAAAACAAATTTATGCGTATGATCATGTTAATGGTGGTAATGACATTATCAATTTCAGCACTTGCAGCATGTGGAGATAATCGTGATCCTGAAGAAGTTGCTACAGCTTATTTTGAAGATGCAAAAGATGGAAATGCAAAAGATTTTGGAGAGTTATTTACTCCAGAAGCAAAAAAAATAGTTGGTTTTATTGGCGGAAATGCAGAATTAATGAAATCAATTAATGAAGATCTTAAAAGCTATAAGATTAGAAAAGTTAAAGAGAAAAATGAAATCGCTACAGTAACTGTTGATGCTGTGTATAAAAAAGATTCTAAAAACGATTATAAAAAAGTAATCGAAATTGAATTAGAGAAAACTGACGAAGGTTGGAAAATTAGTAAATCATAAAAAAACGGTCTAGAATTCTAGGCCGTTTTTTAGTACTCTCAATCTTCTTCATCTTCGAAATCACGTAGACTAGCAAGCAATTCTGTAAATGTTGAGCAAACAGGATATATTGCTTCCTCTATGTTTTCCTCCTCATGCTCCCAAAATACTACTGTTGGTGATTCAGGATTGCTACGGTAATCAAAACACAGATGATTCCCAAATGAATCCTTACCAAAGGGATATACTTTATTTGCTAATCTATCTTTTATATCATCATAAACTTGAATGATTGAATTTCTACTTTCTAAATCAAAAGTTAAAAGCTTACTAAATACATTCTCATCCTGTCCAGGTACATCAAATATTTTTGGTCTTGGATAACCACTATCATATTTTTTTACACATTCTACAAAATCCATAGGGAACTTAATATTGAAATATTGTTCTACTTTCTGAATGTTTTCATCTGTAATTTCTTTTTTATTTACTCCAATCCAAGTAACGTTGCTCATATATACTCCTCCTTACTTATCGCTGTCTTTTCCCCCAATTTTATATCCACCAGTGTGACCTGTTTTCCTATACGTTTCATAGTCAACAAGTTGCATTCGTCCTGCTTCTTGATGATGATGCCATGTATAATTTTCTGGTACCTCGCCTAGCTTAAATAACTCTATTTCTTCTTCTGTGAATTTTGCAGCTAACTTAGGGTCCTTCATTATTTGTTCGTATAATGCTTTACTACATATTCTATCATGTGTTGGTCTAGATTTTTTAAAATCAGCTTCTTTTAATTTAACTTCAGAAACAGCTTTAAAAATAGGGAAACCATCTAAATCATACCGAATGCCTGTAACAGGATGTTTGTCCCCCGCTAACTCACCCATTCTTAACCGTATTGTTTTCGGGCCATTTGGACCTTCATAAGTATATGGAGCTGCTTTCCGCAAATACTTTTGAATACTTCCGACTCCCTCATATTTCCAAACGTTGACCAAAAAATAAAAATATGGTATGTTTACTTTAGATTAGTTATATATTGAATGCATATTCAGTATATATAAAGTATAGTACTTAACTGAATTGCATAAACTAAAAAAGACGAGATGCTGTCAACATCCCGTCTCATAACTGCTACTGTCAAGGTGGCTGTTATTATGCATTATCTTTTTCTTTTAGACCCACGCTTGTACTTTGGTCGGTGAAGCGCGGGTTTTTTGTTGTCTTTTTTTTCGAATTGCTTTTTCAGTGCGTATGCTGAAACCTCACGCACAATTGCTCTTGCAATTTCTTTTAAAAGTTCAAACAAAAATTCCATGTTATATCATCCCCTTTCCTTCCAAATGGAAAGAAGGGATAATAACAAGCCCACCTTCACACGATATACAGTTATACTTCTATTTTACCATACTTCAACACCCTAAAATAGAAAATCTGTCCAATTTTAGTTTGTATATAATCTTTTAGTTAAAGAGTTTTATAAGATTTTAGTTTACTATAATCTAAATATGTATACTATATTTCTTGGATTTTTCATAATTGATCTTAGTTTCATATGCTATTTTTTGAGAATATAAATTTGAAATAAAACTAATATATTTTTTGATGTATTCCGCGATGTATATCTGCCCAAATTCTCTAGCTTACTCATAGGCCCAATAAGTTCCATATGAAGTCTTTATATTTATTATCCTGGTATCATTACCTCTCATATCTTTCTTTTCACTTTTTTCATTTTAAATAAAACGCCCTTGTAATTATTAATTGCCCTTTCCTCTATTTTCTAATTTATATATATTAACCCTTTTTTTGTAATTACAGTGATTTTTTAAGGAATGCACCCGAAAAACGACCCCTCAAAATCGTCTGTAATCGTTTTTCGGTCATTAGGTAATGCAATTACACTTGAAAGTTAAAAGTTTAATTAAAAATAAAGATAGACCCCTTATAACGTTTTTTCGTTTTTTAGGGATCTATTCTCTCTGGGATTTCTATTCTTCTATGTCTTCTTTTACTTCTGCAGATAAAATGTCTTCAGCAAACTTCTTGTAGCCATTATATCCTTTCTTTTCAGCCTTTTTCTTTATTGCTTCTAACACCTTTTCATCAAGGTATAGACTTAAATGCTGCTTTTTTTCTTTCGATTCCTCTTTTGATTTGTTTTCAATTCTTTCTTTGAAAATTTCCAAATCCTTTTTTAAGTACAACCGTTCAGTAGATTTCCCTTTAGCAATCTCTTTAAAAGGCAATATCCCATCTTTAGCTGCATTATGAACGTATGTCTTAGATTTATTTAGAAATTCAGCAGCTTCTTTTAATGTTAAACAATCTTTGTATAATTCCTCTAGCTTTTTTACATCCTCCTTCTCAAAGCAATATCCCCCATCTGCTTTCCAGGTATCTAGATTGATAGGTTCGATGTGTTTATACTTAATTAAATAACCTAATTGATTTTTTGTTAAACCTACCCGATCGCATACCTCTTCTAAAGATAAATAGTCCATTTCTCACCTCATCCGAAACTTTCATTCTAGCTGTTCTTTAAATTTTCTTAGTTGATATTTTGTTAAACCTGTTTCTTTTACTACATCTGTGATTGAGTACTCCTTATACTGAAGATACTTAAATGGATTTTCCATATAACGTTCTCGTACCTTATTAAATGTACTCTTTTTCGACAAAGAATTCAATTCCTCTCCTTTCTCTCGGATGGAATCGAAAATGGGACAACCTTTACAATGTTTGTAGTTTCTCTGTTTTGCCTGTTCTTGCTCATCTGTACAATTCACTGATAGGTTGTTCAGAGGGCAAATTGAACAATGGGTATCTTCTAAATTATGGATTTCTTGTAAAATTTTCAGACGAAGATGAGTCAAAAAAATCTCCTCCTACCGCATTTGGATTGAAATGTACAAAAAAATCAATTAAACATTTCCATTATACATCATCTAAACAGAAACGTTAAATTATAAAGAAAATAAATCTATTTAATCATTTCATTCTATACCACAATAAATAATCTTTTATTTATTGTGGTATAATTAGAATCATAAAAACTTATTTAAAAATATTTGTTTAATATTTCATTCTACAAAAGGTTGTGTTTATATTTGAATATTATAAATTACGAACATAATAACCAAATTGTAAAATCAAAATCAGATTTTTTTGATAGCAGTCATTTTGAAAACATTATGGGTTTTGGTATCCGTAATATTGACTACTCCCAATTAAGTGAAGAATCATTGGTTTATTTATTTTTACACGATGAGCCTTCTTTAACGAAAAAAAGAAGTGAGCGAACCAAACAACAGTATCTGCACGATCTTTCTCATTTTCTTCGTTACATAAAAGAAACAATTGGCACCATTCAAGAGTTATCTCATAATGAGATGGAAATCTATTTCTATGAATTAAGCAAAAAATATGCTTCCACTACATTACGTAAAAAGAAAACAGTAGTTCAGCAGTTTTTAAAATATGTGTATGATAACAACGGACTCTCAGACAACTTTAGTAGTCGCCTTAAAAAAGTATCCGTAAAAAAAGAAGAGCTAGTCAATCGTGACCTTTATCCAGAAGAAGTTACACAGATACTAGATGAACTGAAAAAATCCAACTATTTTGTTTACACTGCATTTTTCCTGTTAACTACAACAGGACTACGAATCGAAGAAATCGCAACTGCAAAATGGGCAGACTTGGTCTTTCATTCATCTTTAAATGCCTATCTACTTCGTGTTGTTGGTAAAGGAAATAAAATTAGGGAAGTTCGTATCTTTGAAGATACATTGGATGCGATATGTCATGTTCGACGTTTACGTAAACAAACAACAGAACTGGATGCATCGAGTTCCTCTGCCTTTCTCCCTAAAGCTGATGGATCAAATTATCGAGCGGACTATCTATCTTCTCTCGTAGCAAAAAAAATAGAAGAAACAAATTTAGCTTTTCTGCGTTACCGACAGGATAGAATTACTCCTCACACCTGTAGGCATTTCATGGCTAATTACTTAATGGAAAAGGGTGTTGAACTTAAAAAAATAAGGGACTATTTAGGGCATGAATCTATCATGACTACAGAACGTTATTTAAGAGAACGTACAAGACGTCAAAACTTGGCCACAATAGATATAGGAAATTCATTATTTTAGTAAGTATATATAATAGGAAGAAACTCGATTGATGTATCGTTTGACTTCCTATTTTTCTGCTCATAGAACGCTAAATATTTCTCTTTCATCATAACATTTAAACTAATTATTACAAGTTTTTTTAAATTATGACTTATTATTAGTCATAGGGACACAATTTTCCTTTTCTGTTTTAAACTAACGTTATAAATCAGAAAGGAATAGATAAAGATATGTCCCATTTAAGCAAACGACTTGCTGAATTGCGAAAAAAACGAGGATATACGCAAGCCGATATATCACATTGCCTAAACATCGCCCGTACTACTTATGCAAATTGGGAATATGGAAAAGCTGATCCTGATGCAGATTCGATAATGAGGATTGCAGAGCTACACAATATCTCCATAGATGAATTGTTCGGAAGAAATAATCCTCTAGAAAGTAAATTAGAATCCATTAAAGTAGCATTAGCAGATATACCTGCTGAAAAGCAACAAGAAGCGCTAGATGTTCTTATTGATTATACATATTTCATTAAGAAGCACTTTCTATCATAAGGTAAAAAAATTAAGTTTGAAATTCATGAAAAGGTATGTGTTTGGATTATCCATCCATACCTTTTTGATATTTGTGAATAATAAACTCTACATTACGATCTAAATACTCTGAATTGTTAAAACTAAATACATCAGTAGCAACTAATGTCTTATTTAATGCATCAAACTTATTATACTAACAAGCCTATATAGTATAATTACATCTTTATAATGCCAAAGATCTTTTTCTTCTTTTGTCTGCATAACTCATATTAACAATTAATTTTGTATTGCTTGGAAAAATAAACAGCCATACAGTGCATTAAACTCAAAAACAAGAACGTTTGTTCTTATTATATTCCTACTTAACTTAAATAATCAAGTCGTTTCACGAAAATACGTTCGTTTTCTAAAATGGAATTATGTATTTTTCTTGAATTTATATTTATATATAGGGAATAATGGATGTTTTTGTGCTAAAATGAATGTGATATGAAATATTGCTGATATTTTTGCCATTGTAAAAGTAGTGTTTTTAGAATCATGTTGGTTTAAGTCAAAGAAGAATATTCTTATTTAACTAATTGTTGCTGGATTTCCTTAATTAAAAGTTCAGCCCCTTCTGGACTAAGAACAATTTTACCATGTGCTAATGATATATTTTTTTCTGAAATATCACCAGTTATTGCACAAGCATCATAAGATTTATATTTTTGTAAAATAATCTTCTCATCTTCTACAAATATTTCTATAGGATCTTTTTCTGCAATTCCTAACGTTGTTCTTAACTCTTTCGGAAGAACAATTCGCCCTAATTCATCTACTTTTCTTGTAACACCTGTTGATTTCATGTTTATACCACCTTTTATTTTTAATATTTCTAGCTACTTTCTGCATTTCTTACCACAATTATATATCTAAATTCCTTTAGCGTCTTTTACCTCGTTTCCCCTTTTAAAGGATAATATGTAACTGATTAGGAATAATAGAGAAACCAATGGGACTGTTCCTTTGATATTACTAGTGCTTGCACTCATTTTTTAGTTATAATCCATAAAAATAAATAACCTTATATAAAGATTGTATAATCATAATAAAAGTCGCACAATAATAAACTCCATGAGGTTTATTGTTGTTCAAGTGAACTACTCACCACTTAACGTCCTTACGGACTGTTTGAAGTGGGGGCTTCTTGGGAAGTAGATACTTTTATTAGCTATCTATATTTACCAAGCTATAAGGGTAGTACCTACCCCTAAAGAAAATACCAATTACATGGCTAATTTTAGTAAGTTTATACTTGCGTTTACATCTCTATCATGATGGCTATTGCATTCAGGGCAAGTCCACTCTCTAAGGCTTAGATTCTTGACTTCCTTATTTTTATAACCACAGCAAGAACACAATTGGCTACTCGCATAATTCTTAGGTGCGATTATCAAATCGCGACCTTTCCATATTGCTTTATAGTCAAGGTGCTCTCTGAATTTAGTCCAAGATACTTCACTGATTGCTTTTGCTAATTTGTGATTCTTTTGCATGTTCTTCACTTTCAAGTCCTCAATCACAATTACTTGGTTTTCGTTTGTGATTTCATTGCTTATCTTGTGAAGAAAATCATTGCGTTGATTCGCAATCTTCTCATGTAGTCTTGCAACTTGTAACCTGGCCTTGTTTCTATTGTTTGAACCTTTCTTTTTACGCGACAAAGAGCGCTGCAGAAGAACTAATCTTCTTTCGGCTTTTCTTAACCATTTAGGGTTCTCATATTTCTTGCCATTAGACAATATTGCAAAGTCTTTTAGCCCAACATCAATACCAACTTTTGCATCAACTTTAGGAAACAATTGCTCATTTTCTTCTACTAAAATCGATACAAAGTATTTACCAGTAGGTGTTTGAGACACTGTAGTAGATTTAATTAATCCAAAGAATTGTCTGTGCTGTTTAATCTTTACCAAGGTCTTTAGTTTGGGCAGTTTGATATAACCACTCTCAATGTAAACCGTGCCTTTTTGGTTATTTGTTGTATAACTACGATGGTTATCTTTCTTACTTTTGAATTTTGGAAACCCAACAGATTTATCACGGAAAAAGTTAGCGTATGCTTTATTTAAATTCATTTGAGCATTCGCCAACGCAAGACTATCAACTTCCTTTAGGAATGGAAATTCAGCCTTATATTGTGCAGGCGTAGGATATTTAACAGATTTATCAAGTTTATCCTGTGATTCTTGATAAGATTTGATTCTATCTGCAAGCATCTTGTTGTATACAAATCGAACACACCCAAATGTTTTTGAGAAAAACATTTGTTGTTCTTTATTTGGATAGATACGATATTTGTATGATTTTAACATTTCCTACACCTCACTTTTCCCTTGATTTTCAATATATTTCTTTACTACATCTATCGGTGAACCACCCGTAGTAATCAAGCAAAAGCTTCTTGACCAAAACATTTCTTTCCAAAGTGTTTTTCTCACATGGGGAAAGTCTCTCTTGATTAGTCGAGAACTTGCACTTTTATAAGCATTAATGAACTTTGTCATTTCTGTATTCGGATGTGCCTTGAATAAGATATGCACATGGTCTACATCATGATTCCATTCAACTAATGTGATGTTATAGCTTTCAGATAGTCGGACAAACATGTCTTTTGCATAGTCCGACATATCATCATCAAATACATTTCTTCTGTATTTCACGACCAATACAAGGTGACAATACAACAAGAACACTGAATGATTATTGGTATCTAACTTCATTGATATACCAATCTTAACCCTTTATAGAACTGATTATATCGGAGGTGAAAATAAAAGACAAAGCCTTTTGGCTGCGCCAAACGGAAATTCATCTCCCACCTATGGTTAGGCTATGCCCTTCACACGCTTGAGGAAGGAGAATTCTTTCGGGGAATTTGTTAAATTGCTAGAAATTCCATAGCAATGCTATTATATATCTATGAATAAGTAAAAGGATATTCAATATGACTAGGTGTAGCTACTTCCATTTTAATTGAAATTTCAACTATATACAGTAACACTTTTAATATAAGTAAGGGAGCGATTACTGTTGAAAATGACAAAAGGTGATGCAATACTCCGTTTGCTGACAGAAATTAAATTAGAGCTGAAGGAAACAAAAGAGGCTATTGAAAAATTAGATGAGAGATTAGATAAAATAGAAAAGCAAACACTTTCTACAAATTCATCTAAACCTACTCTAAATAATCGAAAAGAAAAAGATTGAAAATATCCTTCTAAGATGAAATGAATTAGAGGGATATTTTTTATTTTAGAATATGTGGAAACAAGTAGAACATCTAGAATAAGTACCTTTCATCATTTAATATAGATGTTACAATATAGATTGTACGATGAACATGATTTTCTTTCTTACTACCACACAGAAATTGTCACCTAGCTCTTGCTAGGGCTTTTTCTATGCACAATATTAATTGCATCATAAGTATACACACGTTATAATAGTCACCTAATTACATATGAAGAGGTGCAAAAAATGAATAAGACAGAATTAACAAAAGTAATAGCAGAAAAAGCAGAACTTACACAAAAAGATGCAGCTGCAGCAACACAAGCTGTTTTAGATACAATAACAACTGCGCTAGCAAATGGGGAGAAAGTACAGATTCTTGGATTTGGTACATTTGAAGTACGCGAAAGATCTGCACGTACAGGACGTAACCCACAAACAGGTGAAGAAATGCAAATCGCCGCTTCAAAGGCACCTGCTTTTAAAGCTGGAAAAGAATTAAAAGAAGCAGTGAAATAATTATATATAGTCAAAAGGGTTTGATATTTATCTCAAACCCTTTTTTAATAGATTTTTTTCATAAAACAAAAAAAATCATCCAAAGTTTATATAAATAATATAGATTCCCCAAAGAATGTAACTAACTTGTGTTATGATATACATTGTAAATTCGAAACCAGTGAGCTTTCTTTCTCTTTTTATTTTTCGTAAATACAGATAAAAACAAAAAGTAGATAAAAGCATTAAGAATACAGAAACATTAAATATATTCTCTATACTAGTAATAACCGATCAACTCCTTACCTGAAAATTAGTTAGTATAGAATAAGCATATCATATGAAAGTTTAACTTACTTCAAATCTACTTTTTTTCAACAGAATATACTTAATATTTTCATATTTAACAGAAATACTTGTTTAAAAAGATAAAAGAATCTCTTTTGCATCAATAGATTCACAAAAGAGATTCTAATTTTAGTTCATTTACTTATAAGATATCAGGCTTATTATTCATGAGGGTTAGGTGCAATATAAGCTGGAGCTGGCCCGCAAGTTACTGGAAAAGCAAATAACAACGCAGGCTTATATGGTAGCCCAAGCAACGAAAGCATTCCTAATGCTCCCCAGTAATCCTCTTTCTTAAGATACGATTTTATTTGATTAAAATATGATTTACTAATACCTAATGCATCCTGCCAACATCTTTCCCAAACGTTACTAGAGTACATATTAGATGGAATTTCTTCATCATTCATTACATAAACACCAGCTATAATAGCTGCTTTTTCTTCATTGTTATATGAAGATTTCGCTAATTCTTCTTTATTAAGAACATATTTACCTGTTTTATCATCCTTTACCATAAGTACCGAAAAAATATATTCTAATTCTTTAACTTGAGCTTCTAATTCCTCCTGTGTTGCGTTGTATTTCTTTCCATCCTCTATAGTTGCAGCTGAAGCGAGAGTTGGTACAAAAACTAGAGTAAGAGCCATTAACATAAACATCATTTTCTTTAACATAGTGAATTAACCCCATGCCCATCAACTTAAGAACATAGGCAAAATGAACTTTCGTTCATTAGGACTAAAAAATTCTTAAAGTAGAGGTACACTCTTAAAAATGTGCATGCCAAATAAACCTAGATAGGCATTATTTTCAAAAAATTATGCAGCTTTCTTTTGTCTTCTCAAACCACTATACTCATATACAATGCCCAGAATATCAAAGACTGTCTTCTTCTCATACCGGTGGGATTTCCGTCCGTTTTTTTGTAAGAGATTAAAAAGATGGAGAAAAACCTTTGTTATTTCTTGAGTACTTTTTTGTAGAGCTTCATATGCCAAATACAGATGATCTTGAATCATGTAAATAGCTTTATATTCACTTAATTCTTTTTTCTTTTTTTGTAGTAGCAGTTGTCTCATTTTGAACATAGTTGAAGAACAAAGTAAAATAGCGATTAATTGGCCATAAAGATGACATTCTAGACGTTCCCGCTTAACATTATGACAACGATTGATACCAAAAAGAGATTTCCATGTTTTAAATACAATCTCTATTTGCCAACGTAGCGAGTAGATATCGTGAATATGTTCCATCGGAACAACTTCCCATGGGATGTTGGTAATATAAACATTGATTTCTGTTAAACGTTTACTTTTTTCAGAGTATGTAACTCCTTTTTTCTTCTCAACATAAGTTTGTTGTTTCCTACGTTTATGAATTTGAGTTGATGTGAGTCTATATATTACAACTCGTGAGGGTAATTTTTGTTGCCCAATATAGGCATTCTGAATTTCATAAGTATCTTCTGGTTTTATCTGATGCATAATATCTTCAAGGTTAAGCAAAACATATAAAGATTGCTTTTTTACTGTCCCATTCCGAAAGAATTCTGGAGATTCATTTTTTACATATACTCTATTATTTAATTTCAAACGTGAAACATAGAATACTCCCCGTTGATCCGTCTGGTCTAAATCTTTTAGAGAAAAATATCCTAAATCTCGAATACATAAATCTCCTGGGCGTAAGGTATCTAAACACTGTGTACCAAAGGTTTTATCATTATTTTTACCTGGTTCCATTTGAAAGTTGAGGAATTTCCCACTATGTAAATCATACTCTAGCTGAATCTTAATACCGGCTGTTTGTGCACATCCTCCTGAACCAGGATAAATAGGAGCCAAATGATTGGGTACTTGAAAAATAGTAGCATCTAAAATACGTATACGTTGAAAATAAGAGGTGTATTGGTTTGAGATTTGAGACGAATCGTTTAGTTTGCTTTTGATTAAAAGGGAAAATACACGCTGTAGAAATAAAACAGCGCATCGGTTAAAACGTTGATTAAGTCCTTCTGGACTCATAAGTGTAGCTGTATTTGCATAAAGCTGACTACATAATCGAGTTAGAGAATCGCTTGCTACCTGTTGACTAATCCAGATACATAAAGCAGCCAAATCTCGTGCACCATACTTACTTTTACGTTTTACAAAACCTGTCTCTTGTGCAAGTTGTTGAAGAATATGTGGAGATAGATATCGCTGTAGTTCTTTAGCGAACAAATGAAACTCATCCTGAATCGATAGATTCATACAAAACGCCATCCTTTCTGTATATTTCTACAAAAAGAATAACGTCTATTTTACATAATGGATAGTGTAAAACTTTAGCTTTATGGCGATGCGTCAGCACTCCATAACCATCTATTTAACCGATAGATGGTTAATTTATTTCTACGTTCGAAATTATATGATTTTATTATCTCTACACATCAACACATATTACTTTTTGTGTTTATCTCGCCAAATGAACTAATTTTTATATTTTTCTATTATGATATTTAGTACAATATCAATAGGAGTGATAAATTGTGAAGTTTAAAAAAACAAAGATAATTCTAGGGGTCTTATTACTACTGATTCTCTCTACATTCTTAATGACGAAAGAGTCAAAAATTAAAGATTTTCCTGTGTTTATTTTTTCTAACCATGTTGAAGATGATAAGCCAGCAGATTATCAATATACTTTTGGATATTTACCTTTAATGTCTATAAGAGCTAAAGGGTGGAAAAAAACGCATGAAGAAGGAGCTACTACTGTATTTGAAAAGGAAAATAGAAAAGTTATTGTTATAAAGTTTCCTGGAGAAGACAATTTTTACTTATATGAACCGAAAAATAAATATTAATCAAAAGACCTTCAGGTTTACTGAAGGTTTTTTGATTAATGTTTATTAGGGGTACCGCCACATCGCTATCAAGCTAATATTTTAGAGTATCCCCAAAACGAAAATTGTATCTCTCCATAGTTGTTTATGAAAATTCAGTTCATTTTTTTCATTTTGGGGAACAATTAGTCTCTTAAGTTGATGGGCATGTGAATTAACCCCCAGAATTTAATTTTTTCTTTTTCTTTTCTTCTCCCAAAACTATAAACTTACTATTTGAAGTTCTGATCTTCATCTAAAACATTTACATTTAACACCCTCTTTTTCCAATATTTATAATAATGGTAATATAACCAACTATAAATGTATATATTTTACAAACAATTCACCTATTACGATCATTTGAATTTCAATATATAACTATAAAAAAAGCTATCATTCTACATAATAGCTTCTTTTCACCAATCTACTAACATAGTTCTAAATATAGAAAAATATCCTAATAATATTTGAGGAAATTAAATTCATATAATTTTATTTTTATATATTAAAATTATATATTAATGTTATACTAAGATGAATCAAGAAGCATCCAAGATTCCTTGATTAATCACTACATTTTCCTTAAAGCGAACTCAACAAGAAAAGACACTGTATAGTGTCTTTTCTTGTTGAGTTTGCACCTTTAATCAATAGTAAGAGGATATATATCTATGCCCTCTTATTGTTGATTGGTGTTAGAATTGCTGCTCCCACAAACAGAATATCTGAAAGACACTCATATAAGAGTGTCTTTTCTTTATGCAAAAAATTATTTTTAAACAAAAACTCTTTATAAAAGAACGCAAGTTCGTATATAATAAGAACAAACGTTCTTATTATATACGAAGGAATAACAGTGTATGACTATTCTATCTTACCGAATAGAATCATCTTATGTGTTGATTTACGTAGCTTTTACGCTTCAGTAAGTTGCATCAAAATGGGGTTAGATCTTATGTATACAAAATTGGCAGTAGTCGGTGATGTAAGTAGAAACGGTTCAATCGTTCTAGCTGCCACGCCACCATTAAAAGCATTGGGTGTAAAGAAGATGGCCAGATTATACGAGATTCCTCGCAGAAAAGACATTCTTGTTGTAAATCCGATTATGGGAACTTACATAAAATGCTCTAATTACATAACAAAGCTAGCTTTGCAGTACGTTCCTATTGAGGATTTTCACCAATACAGCATCGATGAATTTTTTATGGATATTACGGATAGTATTCATTTATTTGCTAACGATCCCTATGAATTTGCGTTGAAATTTAAACGTGAAATTTATACGAAAACACGGATTGAATGCACAATAGGAATTGGCCCTAACCCTTTAATGAGCAAAGTGGCTTTAGATGTGGAAGCGAAGAAAACTAAAGATTGTATAGCATACTGGAAGTACGAAGATGTACCCATAAAATTATGGCCAATACGACCACTTAGTAAGTTTTGGGGGATTTCAGGTAAGACAGAAGCGAAGTTAAACCGAAAGGGAATTCATTCAATTGGAGATTTAGCACAATATCCCCTTAAATACTTAAAACAAAGCTTCGGCGTTATTGGCGAAGAATTACACTTACATAGCAACGGCATTGATTTTAGCCGTATATCAGAAAAATACGTTCCAACAACGACTTCTATTGGTAAAAGCCAAATACTTATGCGTGATTACACTATAGAAGAGTTTCCAATTATTCTACTGGAGCATATAGAAGAAGTTTGTTATCGAATGCGAAGGCAAAACAAACTAGCTCAAACTGTCCATTTTTCCATTGGTTATAGCAAAAGTTCCGCTGGTGGCTTCAGAAAAACTCACACTATGAACCGACCGACCAATTTAACAATGGATATATATAAGATTTGTACATATTTTTTACACGAGTTTTACACTGGAGAACCCATTAGATCCATAAATGTTTCTTTAACTAACTTAATCAATGCAGGCGAAGAACAAATCTCACTATTCGATAATGTAATACAACGAGAAAAAGAAATGAAACTAACGAAAGTAATGGACGAAATACGCACTAAATTTGGTAAGAACAGCATATTAAGAGGAATTTCGTATACAAATAGCGCCACAGCTAGATACAGAAATACACTAATAGGAGGACACAAATTATGAACAACGCTAATATGCCAAAAGGGCGCGGAATGGTGAAATGGGCTCCATTCGCAGCATTAACACCCCAATTTGATGGGATACGTGAAATCATTAGGGAACAACACAAAGTCACCCGTCCGATTTTAACAACTGACGAAAAAGAACGAATTGAAAATATGCTATTATGTTCCTTAGTATCAGAAGAAGAAATAATGATTACATATTATGAGGACGGTTATTTACTCACTAATTATATGACCGTTGTTGAAATTGATCCTTCAAATAGCGCTGTTATATGTACGGATGCTTTTTATAATAAGATGAAACTACAATTTTCTAATATAATAGATGTTAAATAGAATGAATTAATGTAATCACGTTTGGATTATTAAAAAGGAGTGTAAAAATGCAAGGAAATCAGTTAAGAAAGAACGCCGCAGGAGCAATTATTCATAATAATATTAATAGCTATCCCATTCTAAATATACCTATGATTATTAATAAGGAAGATGGGATCATTTATGAGGTGTTAAACACTGGTTTTCAAGCTAATGATGCAGTAGCAATGATAACAACGGATGGTTTTGCTACAACCAGGGTAAATGCACCGATCTTAACAGCAAAAAACAACGATGGTAGTCTTCAAATATACCGCTTACCGTTAGAATTGGAATATTGGGTGCTTTCTTGTATGCATGCTGCTTCAGAAGGAAAAAATCCATTCCCCTGTAAAGTCGCTTTTGGAATTATAGACACAAAATTTTTGGTTCTGGTGCAAATAAAGGATACATACCATGGAAAAATGAGGATTCCTGCCAGAATCGTTCTTTACACTGTTAATCCAAATAATTGGTGAATGAATTGTTTTTGATTTTGAACAGACTGATCCCGTAAATCAACCTGTTCTTTTTTGATCATATGCATAGCTTCTACTCCTGCAAGAATAGATATAGCTGTATGAGTCCTAACATAGAGCGTATACGTTTTTTATAATAAAACGATGGTCCTGCTCTACGATGTTATTTCAATATTTTACCCTTCGGATTTTGGTGCGTATTGGTATCCTTTTTTCTTTCTTCAACTGTTCGATAGCAATTGGATAAGCAGGATTCTTATCGACTGTTATAACACGAGGCTTTGAAACATGAAAAAACTGCAAAGCTTTCTTGAAAAAGTGCTTTGCAGTCTTATGATTTCTAGATTTACTCAAATAAAAGTCAATCGTGTTTCCTTCAGAATCAACGGCACGATATAAATACATCCATTGTCCTTTTACTTTTATATATGTTTCGTCCACCCTCCATGAGTTATTCGTTTATTTGAGATGACGTCGAATTCGGTTATCAAACTCCGGTCCATATTGATGTACCTATCGCATAATAGTTGTATGAGCCAGAAATAATCCTCGTTCCTCCATCATTTCCACCAAATCACGAAAGCTTAAGTTGTACCGTAGGTACCAACGTACAGTTAACAAGATGATGTCTGGTTGATAATGTTTCCACTTAAATAAATTCTCTTTTTCCATACTAATCACACACCTTTTATAGAGTAGTACTATCAGTATGTCCAAGATTTATAGACTCGTTGCAATTTGCTTGGAGTTTTTGCACCAGAACCATATATAATCACTTCTGTTATTATTCCATTTACCAGATGCTTATTTACGGTTCTCCACTATTTCTATTACGGTTAATGGAATGTCTTGACCCTCGTGTTTAAGGACTTACGCACATAAAAGTGAGCAAGGACATTTAATCTCTGCTTTAACAGTGTTTTGTGTTCTTTGTAGAATATGTTATCTCTGTAACACATAAAAATATTGAATTTAGGAAATAATAATTCTTGTTATTAGCACATGGCCCGAAGGACATCTGATCCATCTGAATATGCGCGAAGTAATACATTGGAAAAGGAGGAAAAATATGAGAATCCGAAAAAATGTTCGTTCACTTAGCTCCGAAGAAAAAAAAGCGTTTGTAGAAGCATTGTTGTCTCTTAAAAAGAATGGGAGGTACGACGAATATGTCCACTGGCACCACGCAGTTATGGACCCAGCAGTACTGCCAAACGAACCTAGGGATGCACGATACAGAAATGGGGCACACCGTGGACCAGCGTTCTTACCTTGGCATCGTGAATTCTTAATGCAAGTTGAAGCGGACTTGCAAAAAATTGATTCGGCAATAACAATACCCTATTGGAATTGGACAGAGGACGCTGAACTTCCTGATCCAACCAAAGCACCTATATGGTCTGATGATTTTATGGGCGGTAATGGAGTAGAATCCGAGGGTTGGAGAGTTCAAAGTGGTCCATTTGCATTCAAAAATGGTAACTGGCCTATTCCTGAAGGTCATGATGGTCCGGCACTTATGCGTCAGTTCGGTGGTGGAATCCAAAACTTTAATCTTCCCACTAAAGAGGATTTATCCAAGGCTTTGAATGAAGTCTTCTATGACACTCCGCCCTATAACGTCAGTCCATTTACATTAGGCTTTCGTAATCGTATAGAAGGCTGGGTAACAAAGCGTGGGGATAATCAAGTGAAGACGGATGGGACACAGTTACATAATCGTGTTCATGTCTGGGTAGGAGGATCAATGGTTCCAATGACTTCACCTAATGACCCTGTTTTTCTTCTACATCATTGTTTCGTGGACAAGGTTTGGGCTGATTGGCAGGAACTGCGTGCGAAAGACGGAATGTCACCTAAACCAAATTACGCTCCTGAAAAAGATGGTCCATCGGGTCATAACCTGGATGATGAAATGAAGCCATGGAATCGAAAAATCCGAGATGTTCTTGATATTTCCAAGTTAGGCTATTCGTACGAACAACCAGTGGCTGAACCAGAAATTAGCCGTCCTTTTTCTCCATTCGAAGCTATATAACTTCACAGGGTATACCTTTGCCTTGTATCCGGATCTGCGCAATTCGGTGAACTTAGTAGGCTCTAGAAAAGAAGTTGTGGTATTAATATATAAGGGGGAGGCGTTACTATATTTAGTCCTTACTCGGTGATACAGTCCCTCCTTCTTACTTAACTTTAATTACTAATAAGAATATAAATTATATTTTTATTGTTATTGTGATTCTTGTACAGCTTTAAGAGCGTTAATGCGATCGTAACCATGAAATTCTCTTTAGGAAAGCTACCTCGGTTAAACGGGGAACAACAAGAACAACTAAAGCAAGTCATTATCACTCATGTGCCTCATGAGGTAGGATTTACAGCGAAATTTAATTGGACTTTGGAAATCATTGCAGCCTATATTCAACGTGAATACGACTATTCCTACTCTCTTCGTGGAGTATCTAAAAGATGCTCTTAAACCTGTTGCAAGTGATACAAGTTGGGAAGATGCAAGACTTATGGCTGGTGTAGGAGATCACCTCTATATTGTTAGAGGAGAGGACTTAATTAGGATGAGAGAAAGTGACCTTAGACCTGACCTACATTTTCCAGGTCAATCAGGTTGGCGGAATGCTACACTGTTAGCAGGTACTGGGTGAAGGATCTATCTTGCCCAGAACGGTAAATTAATCAGTGTGAAAGGAAATACTCTTGAACGTGCTACAAGTGAACCAGGTTGGCAGGATACGACTCTGTTGTCCACTTTTATAAATTACATCTATCATGTTGGCATAACTTCAGAATAAAGATTTATTAAAAAGTTTCCTTTAATCGGTATTTAACGGCAAATGCAAAAAAACATTTAATACCAAGAATACCTTATTATTATCAAGTTACTATCCATATTGCTCATATTACTTCAAAATTTAAATAATACTAAAATAACACCATTACACAAAGATTTATGTGTAGTGTTGTTATTTTGTTTTACTTTTGCTATTTCCATTGTTACCAGATTAATAAAATTTTATACATGCCCCCCTTCCCTACCTCATATATATAAATTAAGTCTAGGACACTAGGACACTAGGACACTAGGACACGCATTAGATGTCACAAAATCAAAAGCTACAGCATTGCTATTAGAAGTATGTGTGCAACATACGAATGTAGTAAATGAATATATCAAAACATACCTACAAAATCATTTAGATAAAAATAGAATGAAAGAATTAAAGAAAATAATTCGCTATATCAATGTCCATAATCCATATGAAGAAGAATTTTCTTTTACCGAATTAATGGCATATTTATTTGATGAAATTAAGGGTAATAGTAAAAATATCAAGACAAGAATTACGGAATGGATAGACCAGTATAAATAATGGATTATTAATTACTTGTAAAAATATTATGTTCACTAAAAACTAGTTAATAAATTAATTTGTTAATCATTTGATTATTTGAATTGAATAGATAATAAATCATAGATAGAACTTCTATAGAATGGAGTGAAATTATGAAATTGTGCTTAATATGTAATGAACAAATAGAGTTTGTTAATCAGATTCAACTAAAAAAGAAGCTTCCTTCCTCAAAAATGTGAAGGGGTGAATCACCAATTTTAGGTGGGAGATGAATGTCGGTAGGCGAAAGCCTACGTTTTTTAGTTGCTTATTAGTTTCGGTGTACAAGGTAGAACAACCCCAAATAACAGCAAATAAAAAAGAATTGAGTCAAAGAGCTTCCAACGTTCTAACTTTAAAGCTTAACTTCTTTAAGATTCATTCAAGAAGGGAGGATAATATTAAAAAGAAAAGTGCCCTAATTACCTTTTGATAAAGAATTACAACGACTTAAAAATAATAATGCTATTGCAAATGGGCCACTCACAAACATAAAATATCAGGGACAGTACTGTTCCCACTTTAAAGTGCATGTTGCACTACCGGCTGAGGCAATTTCCTGTCGAGTCCATCGTCCCCCTTTATACCAAGAGGCGTTTTGCATGGAATCATCCTTCCCAATCCACCATATTTCCATGCTCCCTGGGATTCTTGATAAAGCTGTGATACTTCCTAAGAGAAAACTGTATACACCAGCATAAATGGGTCCTTCCGTTGAAAAGCATTTCCCGGTGTGTTCTATATGACGGAAGATAATTATAATAATACATAAAATCGAATCTTTCTAAGACGTTTACAACAATTTAATTAACTTTATCAAATTTTATTTCTTACTAGTATATTTTGATATACTCACTTTAGATGATTATCTCTGCATAATTGGGTGAGTGTCTAAGATGCATAGCTTCGGTTATAATCCTTAACAATGTTTATTTTTGGAGGCGTCTTGGTCAAACAAAGTTATTAACTAACCTTGAAAGACGATTTATTATTATCTCCCAATCAGATGATTAAGTAAAAAAACATCTAGCCTGTAATTTGACTAGGCGAATATCCGAATAACGTATTAATTAAGGAAATAAAGCGGTTGTTGCAATAGAAGCGACTTATAAACTTAACGTAAACATTCACCTGTAGAATTATCTGTTGTTAAGCATTGCGTAGCGAATCTTAAGAAAATAGCGGACCATTTATCTTCATGTTTAAAATGAATTATCAATGCTCCATCTTGAAACACACCATTATCTTCTATCCACTCTTCTGTGCCAGTGTTCCCTTGATTCATATGAACATCATGCATCCCTTTAAGCCCGTTTCTGTCTAAAAACTCCAGTTTGATCCTTCTTTCTTCTTCATTGGAAATATTTCTTGGATATCTAAAATTTCTGGGTATCGTGGATATGCATCTCCAAAAAAATATATATCAGCATCGCTTTTTTTGGCCTTTCTAATTCGATCATGTATGTACTCATTTAAATCATTGTATTCCCCTTAAATACACCATATATGGGAAGTGACCTATACCCATCCACCTTCTTTTCTTTAATAATATTTACTGTCCCATTCCGTAATTAATCTAATTTTATAAAATAATACATATTTTCCATTTAAACTTTCAGATTAATACTATTTTCTAGTATATATGAAGAACGACACTAACCTTAGTCAATATTTAATGAATAAGGTTAGTGAGCTTCACACATACACGCTATGCTTTGTAAGAAGCAACTTGATTTCCTTAAATTTTCAAAAATTATATATGTTTCTAAGTTACTTGTGAACAGGAACCTCAGTAAAGAGTTCAATCCCGAGGGCCTCTTCAACATCACTAAAATGATTGGCGAAAGTTCTTGACCCATCTATAGTTCCACCAAACAATAATCCTATGACGCGATTTTGCTCATCGACAATGACTGAACCTGAGTCCCCTCGATCAGAAAATGTAGGATTTCTGGTAGTATCCGGTTCAATGGTAATTTGATTTGTTAATGTCACTACACCAATACTTGGCCCATAAGGAATTGGAACAGTACGATCAAGTCCAGTTACAGTTCCAAAGGTCAATTCAGTCGTACGGCCTTGCTTACGAACAGCTGTACCGAGAGCTGGCAAGGTTTTCCCTTTTACCTTACCAATATTTAGAATTTCTGGTGACACTGACCTGTTTTCAATAGTAGAAATAGCGGCATCAACTTGCTTGTTTTGACAATTGAATTTATTACTAAGACATGCTTTATCTAATTTGCCAATTAAATCATTTGAACATCTGCCACCGTCAGGTCTACCTGGTTGTGTCATTTCATCCCCTCGGGAAAATGAACTGTCAACGCACATGACGTGGAAATTACTTAATGCGTAAAACTTATTATCTTCTTTCTGAACAATAGCTCCAAGTGTACCGACATAGGTAACTTGATTGCCTTCTGCATTAGTAAAGGTTCTACAAGGACCTACGCTAGTTCCGCCGATTAAAGGTTCAAACCTGTCTCTTTCAACTTCAAGAACGGGTGTATCCACTGGAACCTCTAACACTTGTAATACTACCTCTTTCTCTTCAATAACATCTGTTTTTATCCCATCAATTGTACGAGGAACTTCATCTACTGGATTCACGTTTTCCTTCTTTTTTACAAATGTACGTATGGCAATCTCATCAGTTCGCTTTCCCTCCACATATTTAAATCCTACATCGACACCTATGACATTGGGCTTGCTTAGTAGTACATTTTCGTTAGCTCTTTTAATATCTATAAGTTTTTTTATCTTTTGATCCATATAATTCTTTCCTTTGTAAGAGATTTTAGAAAACACAGCCTTATTAAGAGTAGTGAGATCTAATTATGCCTATCATTTGTTATACAACAAGCTAATATAAGTGCTAGTTCTTACCACAATGATTATGTATAAAAAATGCAAGTAACAAAAAAATTAATTTTTTAAATTATAAATTTGTAAGTTGTTTTACTACACTATTGTAAAATTATTGGCCCTAAGCATACTTAAGATTGACTTGGGTTACTCAAATATATCTAGTTCCTCTTTGATCAAGTCAGTCCCAATTGAGGAACTGCACCTTCATTGTATAATGAGTAGGTGACGAGGTAGAAGGCTGTAATAATTAAGAAAGAGAAGAATCCCCGATTGTGAGGATTTTTCTTTTTTATAAAATAATGAGGTGCGCAATTTTGAGCAAAAAGGAGTATATAAACATGTCTCACACTAAGCTCATTGATGAATATTCTTTATATATGAGTGGATTGGGCCGAAAACAATCTACTATCACTACCTACTGTTATGAACTTGCTCTATTTTTAAAATGGCTAGAGAAACACCAGGATGTCGCATCTGAAAGCCTAAATGCATTAACTAGCAAT
The DNA here is from genome assembly GCF_002218325.1 of Bacillus sp. M13(2017). Lineage (NCBI taxonomy): Bacteria > Bacillati > Bacillota > Bacilli > Caryophanales > Bacillaceae > Bacillus > Bacillus sp. M13(2017). Next base: position 95,597 of record NZ_KZ268507.1, read on the forward strand.
GACATACAAAAATATTTAGAATCCCTTACAAGTAAATCTAAATATGCTGCTTCTTCTTTAAAACAAAAATACATATGTATTAAGAGTTTTCTTAAATACTTTAATGCTCAGATAGATATAAATAAAAAAATAGGCTCAAAATTGAAAGAAAGTAACTTTCCTATAGACCAGGATATTAAATGCCTATTATCAACTATGCGAAGCTTAGAAGGGCTTTCTACAAACGATATAGTAACCCTTTCAATGAATGATATTAACTTTGATACTGGTATCATTAGACCTGGTAAAGAAACTGCCATTCCACGACAAGTAGAACTATCTAAAGAAGACCAAAAGCTCTTACTTGATTATTATAAGGAAATTCCTAAAGTGCTAAGACCAAGGCAGTACACTAACGATGCTTTATTTGTAGCTTTTGACTTTGCACGTTTAACATTCCATTGGGACTATAAAACAAATTCCCTCAGCCTTTAAGCAAGCAATCTATTCAAGAAATGCTTAAAAAAGAATCTAAAAGGACTAATATTAATGTTACTCCCTCTAAACTTCGAAATCGCTTTATACTTAATTCTTTACGTGATGGCATCCAACCGCAAGAAATTAATTCAATGTTAGGGCTAAAAAGCACTAAGACTTTATACCCTATCAAAAACAGTATATAAGAGAGTACACATTAAGAGATAAAAGTACAAAATCTATTACTGTTCAGCCCTGGAGGTCTTTTAAAGAAGAAATGTGGGTTATAGACACAAGATACTCTGACATTTTTCAAGTATAGTTAGTAGAAAAACGAGAGCAAAATTCTTGATGATAATAGGAAAATTAAAAAATTGACCCAATAATCGCTCATAGGAATTGATATGAGTCAGGTTTAATATTCTTTCTTCTATTTTCGTTATATAGGTAAAGACACAATTGTATATAGACAATCTACAAGAACATAAAATTTCAAATACAATCATAGTAATGAAGAATAAGATAAGGAGGGATAGGCTTGTTTTATCGTCAATATTCTATAAATCCCTATTATTATCCTATAAATCCAAATCCTCGCCCTATGAGACCATATTATTATTTTTTTAATCCTTACCGTCCATGCCCCATAGCTCCTCCTCCCTGCCAATATTACAAGGATGATGAAGGTTATTGTATATTATGGTGTCCAGAGTAACTATAGGTGGCTTAGCTTGATTATGTGTAATTAGAATAAATTTGTTTAATTTTAAAATCCTGATCATGCATTAAACCGTTCCAATTTTTGAGCAGTTTTTAAATTACTAAGCAACAGTGGGGAGGGAATGACGACGATGGCAGTCTTCTTTTTAAACAATAGCGGTTTACACGTAAAAGTTGCCTTTGGTCATCCGGATGACAACTGTGGGATGAATGGATGGAGAGTGCTTGGCTGGCGTTTCGTACCACGGTTTACACGAGTGCAATTGTGGGAACATTCGGCTAAAAATAGAGGTTTCGTTTATTACGCTGAGGTGCCAAATACTAATACAAATTGGGGTGGAACAGATACATCCAACTACATCCCGTCTAGTGACTTTAATCGGTGTTGGAGTGAAACTCCTGGTCCAGATGATAGACGTGTAGGGTTTAAATTCCTTACAAGCAGAGAGGATGACTTTGAAATAAAAATAGAATAAAGCAATGGTAAATTGCTATCCTTTTAGTCAAGTTGACTGGGGTAAGCGTTGTTATAGATAATGTCTAAGAGACGGAAGAAATTCAGCAAATTTTGTGATTTATGCTAACCAACATGTTTAGAGAAAAAAAGTAAGAAATCTATCTTTTATCAAAGTGAATGTCAAGTAACTTATATACATGTAAGGTTAACATAACGGCCTGTTATTGGTATAAAAAAGGATCTTCGATTGGAAGATCCTTTTAGTTGAATTAAAAAAAAGACTGTCGTAACATTCTTTTATCTTAAATTAAATTGTCTATAGTTTAAGTAGACATTTTCAAAAAAATTCTACAATTAACCACAAATATTAGTAGCTCTACTAATTAAGCTCCAAATCCGTGGAATAATTTCGTTTGTTATCTTATTATAATCTGGACCAGTAACAACTACAATTTCGTAAAATCGATATTGATCAATTCTTAAATGCATAATAACAACTGTATGATCATCATTGGTTGTGCAGACAACTGCGCGGCTATGCTTAATTACATTTGAATAGTAATACCTTAACTCATTTGCTATGCACTCCTTGTGTCGTTCAATGTCTGAATAACTGTTTATAAGTGCTCTATAATTGATCGATGGATGAGCCAATAATTTTCCTCCTCAGAAATATTTTTTAGATTACTAAGATTGTATTGAATTGTTTATGTTTGTGTATATTGTCTATACATAATTGTGCTATTACCTATAAAAAATGACACTAAAATACAGCCCTTTTGGAGCTGTTAGTTTTAATATAAGATATCGATGATATAGGAAGTTAAATGAACTTTTCCTCTTTTTAGTACACTATATAATTTAATAAAATTGTATCATGCATAATAAATGATTCATTATAAAAAATAGATTTACAGAATACTTATGGTAGGATTACATAAATCGTAATATACATTTTAAAAAAGTAATAAAATAAATATTTAATTAGCTCTTCTTATTAGTAGAAAGTACGTGTAATTTATGAAAATGATTGGTCAAAAGAAGGATTATTTAAGTAATGGTTGGGATCAATATTATTAGTGAAGTTACTAATATCTGGGCTGATATAATGGAAGGGCTTTTCTAAATGTTGCATACGGTTCTGTTGTAAAGTTTTCTACATGAAGCTACACTCTAGAAAATAGGATCTAGGAGAATCAGGCATGAGATATTTTAAAGGAAAACAATGTAAGAAAGAGATTATTTTAGTAGTTGTCGGCTACTACTGCCGTTTTTCTTTAAGTTATCGCGAGGTCTCTGAAATCCTAAAGGAACGTGGTATTTCAGTTCACCCAACACCCATCATGCGATGGGTTCATGAATATGGCAATCTCATCTATCAAATTTGGAAAGTGAAAAATAAATCTGCACGATTATCTGGGCATTTGGATGAGACTTATATCAAAATTTAGGGCAAGTGGTGTTATCTCTATCCTGCAATTGATAAAGATGGCCATACATTGGATATTCAACTTCCTAAAAAACGGGATCATCAAGCTGCTTATGCCTTCATGAAAAGATTAGTAAAACATTTTGGATAACCAACGGTTCTCACTACAGACAAAGCACCAGCATTACTTTGTGCATTTAACAAAGTAAGAAAACAAGGATTTTATCAAAAGACAATCCATTGTATAATCAAACATTTAAACAATCTTATTGAACAGAATCATAGGCATGTAAAGAGACGTTTTGCCAAATCCGCAGGATTTCAAAATCTTCGTCATGCTTCACGTACGATAAAAGGTATCGAGATTATTCATGCCCTATGTAAACAAAGGCGAAGTCTTCAAAGAGACTCCGCCTTTTCAACGTACAATGAACTTCAACAATTACTAGCTACTTTCTAAACATTGTACCTCATTTACCAACCTGTTTATACTTTTTTCAAACTTTGCAACAGAACCGTTTCAACCACAAATCTATCGCTCTAAACGAGCTGCGGTTATTATTGCTCATGCCTATTGTGCATTTCTTATTATCTCTTAACACGAAAAGAAATGTACGTAAACTTAGGTGAAGATTACTTCGATAAACAGAGAGAACAATTCATTGTTCGACATTCTTTACGAAGACTTGAAAGCTTAGGCGACATCGTTTCGTTGTTAGAAACCGAAGCTTTTTGCTCCAGCCTAAATTAATGCTTTCTAATGGCCTATGAATTAGGCGCTCTCCTCAGCATTTTTATTAACTAAGATAAATGTATGAATATTATTTTCACATGTCCCCCTGATATATCAGGTTTTCTAATTGGGGATTTTATAGCTAATACTATAAAGTTCTTGCACATCACCAGCACTAGACCAATTTATTTCTCCTGACTCAAAAACTCCATCATGTATTTGTAATTTCCCCCTATTCTTCAATGTTGCTTCTTGCCTCAAAAATTTTTTTTATTGCTAATGCGTGAGATGTAGCTAATCCTTCAATGAAAGTATCATCCTGAAGTAATTCCGAGTCTTTTGGGTGATCAATAAATAGATTTTCTGTTAGCATTGCTAATGACCCGAATTCTCTAAGAACAACTAATTTATCGCTTTTTCTTACTCCCCTATCTCTTAACCCAACTTGTTTAATAAACTTTACAAATTCTTGATGATAAACATCATACAAATAATGGAATCTTTTTAAACCTGAATTAATCCAATATTCATATCCACTAGCTTTTTCTGGTCCTTCGACCGAATTAATATGTACAGACAAAAAAAGTCTGCAAAATGATCTATTGCAAATCTTGCTCTATCTTTTTTTCGATTTCAATATCTTCTCTTCTAGTCTGATAGTCTTAATATCAGATGAAATTTTTTTAGTTGCTTCTCGATTTCTAATGCTATTTTTAAAGTAAGATCTTTCTCAATCAATGTTAAAGTTTCTGTACCCTTATCTTACCCACCGTGACCGGCATCAATTATTAGTACTCACTTTACCATAAAGAATAATCCTCCAGTTTCATTTTCTATTTGCCAATTATCAATCCGAAAAATTAACCATTAATTGGATAATGCAATACATCGTTCTATATTTTTAACACTAGAATCAGTCTTTCTTTATCTTAATAGTTCATTTAAAAACGCACTACCATGTTCAAATTTTGGTTCTGATAGTGATGTAAGGCGAAAAGTATTCTCTTTATCAATAAGTATATAATTTAAAAATTGACATAAGTGAATAGCGTGTAATCTTTGCGTATTATATCTTTTTCAAAATCTAATATATTTTTTTATGTATTTTTGAATTAGCTAAAAAAGAAAAGAAACACGTGATGTATCTAAGAAAAAAAGAGATAGCCTAATTCAATACAATATGGTTTGTGGTGAATTCATTAGTGGGCATAAAGAGAATAAAAAGGTTATTATAGTTGAATACTTAATGTGAAAATTGCAAATGATACTTTATGTTATGTCAAAATTAATAAATGAGGTGTAAAAAATAATGGTTCAAGATGAAAAATCTAAAATCGTAGATAAAACAGGAGAAGCAAGTGCCGAAAGCTATTCAACTGAAGGAAGCATTGGAGGTCTAAATTCGCAAACTAATTCAAATTCAACATATGTAGAAAATAGTAGAATAACGAATTGGGATGAGATAGTTGATTTACCTACCATTGAAGAGGTTGAGGGTATGATGTTAAGTAATAATTCTGGTATAAGTGAGAAATTACCTACTATTGAGGCTCTTGAGAACCTGATACCAGAAACCACTTGTGGTGCAGATGAGCGTTCGCAAGCACTAAATACAAAAATATACCCATGGAGAGCTGTATGTGACTTAATTATTACACTTGAAGATGGGCGCCGAGCGCGAGGGACTGGTTGGTTAAATGGAAGGGGTACCGTTATAACTGCGGGACATTGTGTATTTAGTCCAACATTAAAGAAATGGCATAAGTCTATTACTGTTATACCAGGTAGAAATGGTAATGAAAAACCTTATGGAGAAATAACTAGTACACAATTGTCTTCTGTGAAAGGGTGGACAGAAAATCAAGATCAAAATTATGACTATGGAGCGATAATATTACCAAGTCATATTGGAGACACTACAGGATACCTAGGTATTAAGGTTTATCAAGATTCTGAGTTAAATGGTGTAAAGGCTAACATATCTGGTTATCCAGGAGATAAACCTCATACACAATGGTTTATGTATGATAAAATCACAAATGTTGATGAAAGAAAAATTTATTATAATATTGATACTGAGCCTGGACATAGTGGTAGCCCGCTTTGGATAGATGAACCAAATGGAAAATATTTTGCTGTAGGGGTTCATGCATATGGTGGCTGTCCAAATTCAGCAACTCGCATTAATCACGCAGTTTATAATAATTTATTAACTTGGAAACAGCGAGGCGATCAATAATTTTTAAGTTAGAGAAAGGATATCTTATTGAATCTTAGAGATTTAAGATATCCTTTTTTATGCAAAAATGTGCGTAGACATTGAATTTAGGTAAAAGGTCTGATTATTTTGTTAACAAAACTAAAAGGTGTTGAATTTAAATTGAATTCAAAAGATAAATCAAAAATTATAAATAAATTTGAAGAGAAAAGTATAGATAATGATTATCTAAAGGAAGAATCTTTGCGACCAGTTCCAAGTTACATTAATAAAGAAAAAGGTAAGGTTATGAAATCAGAAGAATTTTCTAGATTAAATACTTTTAAGCATCCCGGTAATGCGTTGTGGGAAACTGTTTGTGGTACCGATGAACGTTCACAGGTCTTAAACACAGAATTATATCCATGGGGAGCTGTATGTCAATTAATTATTACAAGTGATGATGGAAGGAAATCTCTTTCAACTGGTTGGTTAAATGGAAAGGGTACTGTTATAACTGCAGGACATTGTGTTTACAGTCCGACATTAAAGAAATGGAGTAAGTCTATTACTGTTATACCAGGTAGAAATGGTAATGGAAAACCCTATGGAGAAATAACTAGTGAGAATTTTTCCTCTGTTAAAGGATGGATAGAAAATCAAGACCATAATTATAATTATGGTGCAATAATATTACCGGATCAGATTGGAGATATAACAGGATATTTTGGTTTTAAGGTTTATCAAGATTCTGATTTAATAGGTGTAAAAGCTAACGTATCTGGTTATCCAGGAGAAAAATATCATACACAATGGTTTATGTATGATAATATAACAACTGTTGATGAGAGAAGAATTTATCATAATATTGACACTACAGCCGGACAAAGCGGTAGTCCACTTTGGATAGATACATCTAATAATCAATATTATGTTATAGGAATTCAATCAAGTGGAGGTTGTCCAAATTCAACAATTAGAATTAATGAATATGTTTATAATAATTTGTTGACATGGAGGCGACGTGGTAATAAATATACGATATAAAATTATAAGATAAAAGCTACTTTATAAAATGTTATTTGTGAACTATTCACGGAGGATTAACGAACTATTTACGGACGAAATTTGGTTTTAGGCATGTTATATTTGTATTGTGAGAAGTAGCGGAAAACACAACTCACAAGGATAACTTTATTATTTTAAACGGTTCCATATCGACGGCACATTAAAAAATCCAGTACTCGACCATCATTTAAAATGTGATGATATTGAAAATAAAACACAATCTGATTATGCCCAAGTTGTTGCAACTATAGAATTCAAAGAAAATATAAAATAAAGAAAATGAGCCGAATTTTTCTTAAAGTAAGAATGAAAAGTAATACGTTTTATAAATGAGTTAAGGAATATGAATATACCTTACAAAAAAGTACCCATTCTTAAAAATGGGTACTTTTCTTATTCCCCCTTTTCGAGGGGGTGGGCAAAAACACCCAACAATTGGATACAACACAGAGAATCCCTTGTTGGTGTGTTTATAATTTTTTGTATACAGTCTGGTACATGAAATTATATAAACTAAATTATTCCTTTTCATATAAAATTATTATAGCATTCTATATAAATCTTATGGTATTATATAGATAGAAAATTTGTTTCCATTGTTTATACTCTATTGTACGTAGCGTGAAGGACAAACCTTACGCCCAGTTAACTCGGGCGAGGTTTGTCCTTTTTTACTTTAAGGAGGAATTTACTATGAAAAAATTCTACAAAATCGGAGCAGTTCTTACAACTTTATGCGTTGCTTGTATCGCGATCTTTACTTTAACTAAAAATGAATCAGTCAACACAGAAACTATAACACCAGAAAAAACAATTGTATCTGCTGCAGATGTAAAAGGATTACCTGAAAATATAAAAGATATTTCAAAAGAAGAATTAAAGGAAAAAATACAATCCCATGAAGAGTTCATTGCGTATTACTATCAACCTACCTGTCATTTTTGTAAAAAAGCTGCACCAGATATCAATCGTATGTCAAAAAAGCATGATAGAACCATTTATCGAATTGATATCTCTACACCAGAAAATCAAAGTGCCTTCCAAGAGTTCGACATTCCAGGTACTCCAGTTGTTTTAGCTTATAACAGAGGTGAGGAAGTTGAACGTTTAGAAGGAGCTGTTTCAGCTGCTACATATGATGGATTCTTTGCAAGACGTAATTCGAGTGCTAACTAGTATAGTGCTCGTTTTTCTTTGTAAGAAAGGAGAATTAACATGCAACAAAACGCCCGTATTCATTCTTTAGACATAATAAGAGGTATCGCCATACTATGTATCCTATTTGCGAATCTACCCACTATGACGGGACTAGATCCCTTTAATCAGGCAGGTTACACCAGTACAGATAAAACGATTCGTTTTTTAGTAGATTTGTTTATACAAGCAAAGTTCTACACTATTTTCGCATTCTTATTTGGAGTAGGATTTTATATCTTTATGAAAAATACAGAAGCAAAAGGATATCATATGTATAAACTATTTACCCGGAGACTATGTATTTTACTAGTCTTCGGTTTACTCCACTTCACCTTTCTATGGTATGGAGATATTCTACATGCGTATGCTATAGCTGGATTTATTCTATTGTTCTTTTATAAGCGATCTACTAAGCTTATTTTTATAGCTGGTTGTAGTTTCCTAACGGTTAGCTATGTATTACATATTATTGTATTTTTACGAGCAAGTTCTTCTATTCCTGAAGTACCAAATTACTATCAATATATGTTTACAGGTAACACTACCAATCACACTGTAAATCTATTTATACATTATTCTCATCAAGTAAAAGCACGTTTTTTCTTTCTAATGACTCAGGAATTCCAGCAACTACTAATAGGAATTCCGGAATATATAGGCTTATTTTTAATAGGGTTATGGGCTGGTAAGAAAAATATTTTTAAAAGGGTACCGGAATTAATACAGAAAATTAGATTTTTACAGTGGAGTTCGTTATGTATCTCATGTCTTCTCTCTTATCCTATTATCTACTACTTTATAAAAACAGATGTCTATTACTCTCAGGATGTACAACTATGGATTCTATTTGGAGGGAAAACGCTAGCTATATTCTATATTTGTACTCTACTGAGAGTTTGTGAGAATAAAAAATATATAGAATGTCTGCACCCCTTTATGAACGTTGGTCAGTATGCTTTAACGAATTACATCACTCAAAGCATACTTACGCTTGTCATTCTTTCGTGGTGCTTTAAAGATGTCTCACACGTATATTACTGGCAACTATGTATCTTCGGGCTTTTAATTATTTTTGTACAAATTATATTCAGCAAGATTTGGAGTAAATATTTCCGTTATGGTCCTATTGAGTGGGTATGGAGAAAAGGAGTTTACAAGAAATAGGGGCACTATATCATTCTGATCCTATTAAACATTAAAAAAAAGTGCAAAATCTATCAACAGATTTCGCACCAAAAACAGATAAAAGATACAGTCACTAGAAACATAGGAGAGTGTTTCATCACATATTATAAACCATATCTTTACATTTTTGTGTTGTAATTTAAAAATATGTAAAGATTCATCATTTTGTTTTTGAATTTTCTTTTTATTTAAGTTATACGAAACTACAAAGAAACAAATCTCCTTTAGGCCGTCAATAATTATGCTAACAACACACACCAAAAAACCAATTCCCGTGTAATGGAATTGGTTTTTTTTGGTGCAATTCAGTCAATACAGCAACTTGAACCCACATTTTCAAATGTAGTCTTATTAATCTTACCATAATTTTAGAATTCATAAACATCAAAAAACTAAATCACTAGTAAGATGCGCGAATCCGCTGCTTTTTCATCAAGAAATCTGGAGTATAACAACAATTAAGTTCATACTAGCATGAACAACAAATGATACTAGTAACCTATTAGTACGCACATATACTACAGCAAGTACAAGCCCAATTAGAAAATATCCAATTATAAATGGAAAGTCAAAATGCATAATAGAAAAGAACAATGAGCTTATTAGTATGCTCCAAGTTTGCTTAAACTTGGACATTAAAATGTTTATGGCCGCATAACGAAAAACAAACTCTTCTACTAACGGTGCAAGAAAAACAATTGAAACAAGTGCCACAGGAGATATTGCAGCAGCAGCGACTGTACTAGACGTATTTGCTGATTGCGTAGTTAGCTGGAATACAATCTTATCTAACACACTACCAACCATCTGAGCAAGAAATACGAATATGATCCCAACTAAAGTCCATATGAATGAATTTCTTGATAATTTAATCGATAACTTTGGATCATTTATTATTTCTTTACTATATATAAGAAAAATGATTATCAGCATAAGTGAAAACCCAATTAGTTCCCAATGCACAAGAAGTTGTTGGATTGCTTGCTGTTGGTTTCCCTGAATATCATACCAGCCCGTCTTCGCTAGCAATTGTACACCTATAATCCCAACAAATTGAGTCATTACAAAATAAATGAGTATGATATAACCTGATTTATGTATATTACTATTATTCATGTTAATTTATTCGCCTTTCACTTTTTTATTTAATTAACGATTTTGTTTTTAATAACGAACTTTCATTGGATCCAGTGATGTTTATCGTTCGTCTTTTTTATAAAATTTTCATGTTATTTTTGTAAGGCCATTTCATTTTCTTTTTTAATACGTTTTCTATTACACCAGTAGCAAAGATTGGGACCTTTATGATTCATTGATGGTCTATATAAAGTTTTAACTGGCTTGCTGCATTTTGGGCACTTTTGTTTATCATATTTCATGATTTCATTCCCCTCTCAAATAAAAATTTTGTTTAATTCTTGCAGTCAGCTTTTTGCTAACTTCCTTTTTATTTACGATCGAAGAAAGATAAAAATTCGCTGTAGCTAAAAAGTTCAAATTCTCCCGTGTCACTTTTAACAGCTATACCTACATCCTCTGGTGTTCTAAACATCTTGAAATCTTCATAGTTAAACCAATATTCTTTATCAATACTGAATCCTCTTAAATTGGCTTTTGGTACGACGTACATCCAATCTCTAAGATTTATTAGTAAATCAATTGAATCCTGTAAAAGATCTAGAGTATCATCCATATATATTCCCCTTTTCTCTTAAATAATTATTTTGTTTTATTTCATCGATTTTAAATATCAGATAAATTATAAATTGAAGCATCTATATGCTTAATAATAAAAATTTCTTTTTTAGAGTAACTACTATGGTTGCTAAAGCTATGAACCTCAAGAGAAGGAAAACGCTCTGTAAGCATCTTTATAAGTAATGAACGATTTTGATGATTGTCGATTAAATCCAATTTTTCACTCCGTCCTTTTTCAAAGTCGGCAAATTCAAATCCCATTTTACGTAAATATTGAATGTGTTCCTCTCGGCTCCTTTTATCTGTTACAGGAGTTTTACTGAAAGAACGACAATGCTCTAACATAAAGCTAAGTTTCACTCTCATTCCACCATAGGGATAATAGTTCGTATCATGCACATGATTAAAACCTTCTGTATTCCACCATTCACTAACAACTTCAGAAAGATGTTTCAACTGTTCTTTTAAACCGTCAACTGGTTTATCGGAACCTAATATACCCTGTAATTCATGTATCTTTTGATTCGCCTTTTTAATCTCCGCATAACGTTTTTCTTTTTCTTCCAACAGATATGATTCGTAATTTAGTACTTTTGCTGCTTCACTAAAATAGCTTTCTATCAATGATGGAAGTGTTTTTGACATTTCGATTGAAAGTAAATCTTTACTCACCCATTCACGTAATTGAGCATTAGCAAAGTGCATATCCTTTAACACCTTCAGTAATACAGACTTTTGATCTTCATTCAATTCCAATTTCTTTTCGTCCATTTCCCCAGCTCCTTTATTTTCAAACAACGCTTTGGTTAATTATGATAATGATTCTTTTGCTATTCGATTCACATCTTTAACAATGGCATTATCTACTCCATTTGTTATTCCTTTTATTAGTTTTAACGATTCTTGGTATTTTTCGTTACGCATTTTGTACTCTTTATATGCCTTTGATGTTTGCTCTAAATTCCACAAAGCATTTAAACGATAATTATTAATGTCATAAGCCAAGCTCAGTAATTCATTTAATTCAGATAAACTAACCTCTACCACGGTCTTACCATTCTCAAAACGAGATTTTCCATTAGAGAGTTTATTTTTAATTGAATCAATCTTTTCTTTCATAAACCCACCTACTTCTCTACAAAATTCATATTTTATTTCATTAAGTAATTACAAATAAAGACTAAAAATTATATATATTAATTATATAATTATGTACCCATACAGTTATCTCAGACTACCTACTAAAATCAAGCCGCTTGCAGATGCTTTAATCCCATTTCAAGCGCACCAGTTCCACCAAATCCCGGATTAAATAATAGTGGGACATCATACTTCTTTGCGTACTCTTTTGCTACATCAATAGATACATGGCCACATGCACCTTTTTGAATGACAATAACATCGCATTTTTTTATAACACTACGAAACGTTTTCTTTACGCCTCCGTGATTTTCCCCATCATGGAAAATAACCTGGCAGTCTCTTTTTTTGGCCAACTTCTCTAACGTTCTTCCATTTGATCCACCTAAAACTAGAATTGTACTCATTCCCACTCATTCTCCTTATCTTTCTTCTTTATATATGTACTTGGTGATGTTAATAACACAAGTGTACAAGCAACAATATTCATCAAAACAAAACAAACTATTATTAAAATAATAAAAATCGGTGACAACAAGATGAGAATAAAGCCACTTACTACCAAACAGATAAAAATAAAGCCATTACTCATGTCTTCGTAACCATCTAATCCTCGTACAATATTCAAACTATGCATCCATGCTGTGATGCTATCCCAATTTTCTATTAACAGATAGCCACCACCCAACAAAAAAGCCCATCCAAACAACGTTCCTAATAACCCAGAATTTCTTCCTATATAATATCCCGAAACAAAATTCGCAGCTGTTCCAATTAACATTCTCATTTGTATTCCTCCATATCCATCTCATTTTAGCGTTATATACAAATTTCTTTTAACCATGGTTTTATTATATCAGAAAATTATGAATATTCAATAAATAATTTCAGGTACTCTTTATTTTTTTATAAAAGGGTTGTGTTTTTTCTTCCACAACCCTCATTTCCTTCTTAATCCACAGGTACTTCTTCTTGTCCATGTGGAATTTGTGCAATTGGTGTTACAATTTGTGCATATTTGTTTACCTGCACTTTAAATTGTCGTGGTTCTAAGAAGTTTACCTGTTGAATTAAAACTTCAATATGAAACGTATCTACTTTTTTCCCACGGTCAATTTTGGTAATTCGCGCATTGTAAAACTTATCCCCATTTAGGAAATATCGTTGTACAGCTTCTGTAGCAAGCATACGTTCATTACTTGTCATTTTCATTGGTTCAATACCAAATCCAGCCTTTGTAAACAAATACGGGACATCATAACTACTATTAGAAATTTTTCGTAGTAAATCCTCTACTGTTTTTGTCTTTGCGATATATTCTTCCTCTTTTGTATCAAATCCCTTTGGCTTATCACCAAGCATCTCGATTTCATCTTGATTTACCTGCTCTTCCTCTTGTACTTGAGATTTCATCATGTAACGATGAATCGTATTATAGGTAGCAACGCCTACTACTAACACAATAATCCCCAATATAACTAAGTACTTACGAGGCAGATTCGCTAACACATTCATGACTTTCTTCATTTCTTCACATCCCAAATCAGTCTATAACATTACGAATTTGCGTCATATGTTGACCTCTTGCCGTATAGTTTAGACCTGTAATTTGTACACCTTTATTATCACCAATATGAATCATTCTTTGATTCCCCATATAAATTGCAACGTGCCCTGGGTTTTCATAGAAAATAAGATCCCCTGGCTGTGCATGATTGATATCTGGTACTTGTTTACCTTGTCCGACTTGAGCACCTGTCCAATCTCCAAGTTGTACACCTATGCTTGTTCTAAAGACATACTGCGTAAATCCTGAGCAATCTGAAGAGCCACCTGGTGGATTACGGTCTCCTAATACATATCTGACTTTTCCTTGCCCTAGCCATTTTTTCGCTTTTTCCAGTACCTTTTGTCGTTTAGCATTTGTCATGGTAGGAGAACCACCAGATGATAACCCTGGATCATCATTTTTCTTAAAGAACTTCATTGGATCCGTCGGTTGATCGTTTATACGAATTTGGAAATCTAAATGGACAGCGTATCCAAGCATGTTCAGAACACCACCAACATAGTTAGAACCACCCATTTCCCCTATAATTTGTCCTTTTGTTACCATAGTTCCTGGTGTAACTGAAATCTTACTCAAATGTAAATAACGGGATACAATGCCATTTCCATGGTCAATATAGACACCTAGACTACCATAGTTTACATATCCTGTTTGAGCTGTAACTATTCCTGCTTCCATCGACCATACAGGGTCTCCTGGTTTTCCAGCGGTCATGGCTCCAATATCTACAGCATTATGCGGTTTGTTATTATGAATTTCATCAAATGTACCTGTAATACGCCCTGATTTCGTTGGCCATTTCCAACCTTTATCAGAAATCCATTCTCCATCTCCATTTGCTACACAACCTAAATCTTTGTAATATTTTAAAACTTTGGAAACATATGTAAAATCCCCATAACACGCATTTACCTTGGTTCGGAAGTTATTCGGATCGGAGCAACCATCTGGATTTAAATGATTCTTACTTCTTGAGAACTCAATAGCTGTTTCTTCTGAATAGCCACCCTTTGCTAAAGCATAACTAATAAAACCCTCACCAAAATTGTAAGACTGCAAGGCGAGAGCAATGTCACCATTGGCCTTTCCTAGTACATCTTTAAATTCCCGTACACCTGCTTCTATAGAAATATTGGGATCTTTAATACACCCTACACGAGCATTTCCCTTTACACCAATACAAGATGAGCTCATGTCTCCATATTGCCCCTCTGAAGCCTGCATCGGGTCATTTCCTGCTCCACCTGATTCCTGCATCATTTGGGCAGCCAAAATACCAACATATTGAGCAACACCATGTTTTTCTGCCATTTCTTTAATCTTTGGAAGATATCCTGTAACTTTTGCATTAAGATTGACAGGCTCCCCGCCAGGACTCACATTACCTACACACATACCACCAACAAAATTACTAGAAGGTGCTAGATGTCCATACATACCTTCTAACATCCCGGCCTCTAATATCTCACGCGCACGCTCTTTTTGACTTTTACTAAACTTTGCGAGTTCCATAGCTTTCTCTAGCCCATGAGAAGATGTTGTCACTTTTTTGCTTCCACTTGCATTAATCTCATCTATTTTTTTCTTAAAATCTGTATCTCCTAATATCTTTTTTACATCTGGTCCGGAGTAACTTTCAGATTTTGTTTTTTGCATCTCTTTTTTCTTTTTTTCACAAGGACCATTCGGTCCCGCCTCACATACCTCTTTTTCCGTATATTCTTCATATTGGATATCCAAGAAATATGATATAGCATCATGCGGATCTTTACCAGTTAAATCATTATCATATCGCGCCATGTCAAAGGCGACAACCTCTTTCCAATCCACATTCAGAGCCATTGAGACTTCCATATATTTTTTTACTTGTTCCTCTGTCTTACCTTCATCATCGGTAAAAGGTACAAAAGAGACTAAAATCACACACACAGCAATAATTACTCCCATAATTAAAGCGGCAGGTACTCCAACCGCTGCTATAACAGCACCCACAATTTTTAGTATACCTGCTTTTAGCATTTTGGCAGCAGCTTTCGCTGCCGCCTTTCCTGCTTTTCCTGCCAACTTTGCCATCTTCCCGCGCGCTTGCATCCCTTTTTTCTTAATAAAGTGGGAAGCTACATCTTTTAAAGGATTACTTTTTTTCTGCTCATTTGGATCGTTAGGATTTTGACTCATAGACTTATCACACCATATTTTCCATTTTGAGAATTTCTTCCTCTTCGCTGCGCTAAGCGAGGATTTGGCGCAAATGGAATCAGATTTTGTGGGTCATGTTCTGATAAATTCAAATGCGTCTCTGTACGGACTACTTCGTCCTGTGTTTGTGTTACTAAGATTTCTTCTCTTGGCTTAATACTACTGTCTTTCACTTCACAAGCTCTTTCAATCCTTTGGTTTGCTTGTAAACGCGTATCTCCTTTTCCGAATGGCGAAATACGTGACACTGTACCGTCTGTTGTTGTCGCAACCATGTAACTACGATCTCTTTCTACCACCATTTGTACATTCTTATAGCCACCTTGGTCTAAATCAGACATATAGAAGTGACCATTGTCTACCTTGTGATTGACTGTAAGTGGTGGTTCATTAAATACCGGTTTCTGTTGTAACGGTCTTTGACTTTGGTTTCCTACTAATTGATTTGGATTTACATTAATCGAGCGATTGATATTGATTTTGCCACCACTTGAATCTTGTATATAGGCTGGAGATGCTTTCGCACCATTACGATACTGCGTTAATTGTCCATCTGAAATATTTAAGTCCTGATATACGACTTGTCCAGAACGTATACTGCTATCCCCACTACCATAGCGAGATACAACTTGCGTCATACCACTAGCGTCTTTTGCTTCAATCCAGGATTTATTATTTGTCGTCACAAGACGTACTGCACCTTTTACAACCGATTGCGCGCCTGTATGATCTGTTGTTGTCGGTACCATCTGTTGAATTTCCTGAATCTCTTTTGCTTCTGTACGAACTGCACTGTTATACGGATTATGTTTACTTACCATACGTGCAGTTGCTTGATAAGCACCCGCACCACCAATCACACCTGCGGCGTAACTTAAGCCTTTTGTCACATTATAGTGGCGCTCTGCTGCATTCCCACCTAATGATGTATTAACTGCAGCAGTAGTCCCACTTATCACTCTTTGTACTGCATTCCCTCCGGATTGTTGAACAGCACTCGCTGCACTAAAGTATGCATTTGATACCGTATCAATGCGATCCGCAAGCATAAGGTGTTTCGCACCTTCCATTACACTCATGCCAAGTTTTGTACTTTGCTGTGTCATACGTCCCACTGCAGAAGTTGGGATAGACATTTTACCAGCACTTTGTGCAATATTTGCTACACTTGTTGATGCATCTGCATAAGAGCGTTCAATTTCCGCAACAGAAAGATCTCCTGCACGTGCGATACTCGCTTGCGTTTGTGTCGCAGCATATACAGCTTTATTGATTGCGCCACCTGTTGCAACGCCATGTGAACGAACACCTTGAATCGCACTAGTAATTCCAGAACCGACTTGTTGACTCACCGTTCCAAGACTTGCATGGCTTTGTAATCCTTTCGTTAATTGCGAAGCAAAGGCATCTTTATTAATATACGATTGATTATGTAGACTCTTACCACTCGTACCTTTCGCCAGTACGGGCATCGCTCCCGCTTGTACTGCCGCTTGTTGTGCCACTGCTTTAAATTCATTTCCTTTTTCATTCAAGTGCGACTGCCAAGCTTGCTCTTTTTGTGGTTGAGACATTGTTGGAGACAAGTTCTTCATAAAGCTTGCCTGTTGTTCTGCTGCATAGCCCTGTTTAAAGGATTCTGTAGAGGCTTGTACCAGGTTCCCAACATTACTTACTTGTTTCGCTTTCTGGCTTCCTGTTCCACTTGTCAAACCGTGCGTTTTCACACCGTTTACAGCCTTCTGAATGCCTGCTGCGCTAGATACACCCATCGCATTTAAGCCAGGATTTTTTTGTAACTGTTGTGATAAATGAGAAGCGAAAGCTTCTTTATTCGCATAGTTTGTACCGTCTTTTTGCTGTACAATACCAGCTGATTCTGCCGCTTTTTGCGCATGATTTTGAAATCCTTGTACTTTTTGATCCAAATGCTTATTCCATGCTGCTTCTTTTTCTTGTTGCGGCATATCTGCAGGGAATTGTTTCATGAATCCAGCCTTATGATCTGCACTATACGCTTTCTTAAATGCAGCAGTAGAAGCACCGACAAGAGCACCTACTTGTCCCATATTTTGATGGCCACTTTCTAACGTTTCTCCTTTTACATCCTCGACTGCTTTTCCGACTTTTCCTAATGCAAGTCGAGAAGCAAACGCATCTTTATTCACATAGGACTTATCAAACAGATTATTTCCTTGCTTATCCTTCGCATCAACCGGCATGGCTCCTGCTTTTGTTGCCGCCTGTTCTGCGTGGTTTCTAAATCCTTGTACTTTTGTGTTCAGATGGTCGTTCCAGTGTTTCTCTTTCTCTTCCGCTGACATATTTTCTGGTAACTGACTCATAAACGTATCTTTATGGTCTGCCTCATACCCCTTTTGGAATGCATTCGTTGCAGCGTTTACTAAATCTCTAGCATTTCCATATGGTGTAGCGGTTTTCTTCATATTTTGTAAATCTTGTTTCCGCTGATTTGAGAAACGAGACATTTGATCACTATTTGTTTTCGCTACTTTTTTAGCAATCTCTGCATCAGATGCACCAGGGAATGCTTGTTTTAAACGACTTGCGACTGCAGAATCCGGATTATCCGCTTTCCAATTTTCAAAGTCTTTTGTAGCTAAATCCTGTGCGATATCTTCATCGGTTAGTTCCGGATACGATTCGCCATTTAGATTTGAATACGTGTCCGCGCCCTTCTTTACACTGGAACCAATATGTTTTCCTAAAGCTACAGCTCCTTCGCCGACTGCAGCAACACTTCTACCAGCTACTGCACCAGGAGCACTACCTAATGCACTTCCAACTTGCGAGCCTGCTACCATCGCTCCCGGTCCAAGACCAGCTCCCGCTGCCATACCGGCAAGTCCTGTTGCTGCTTTACCAATTGAACTTCCAATTTGACCAGCTTTTAACATACGAGCTGCACGAGATGTTGTACCAACATCTGTCCCTAAATTCGCTCCTAATGCATCTTTCGGGTTATCTGCATCTTCTTTATTATCTTTCTCTCCATCTTTCTTTTCTTTCCCTTTATCTTTTGCACTACGGTAGTCGTCACGAACACCTTTAACCAGTCCAGCCACACTCGCTAAAGCACCCATTCCAAGCATCGTACCCGCTCTATGAATACCCGCGGATGCATTCGTGCTAAGGCCAATAAAACTTTTCACAATTTCACCAACTGGGATAAACATCGCAAGCAATATTAATTTTATGATAGGATTTTGCGCACCCCCAATAAGTGTAATAACTAACCATAGGGTAATTGCGTGAATCGCTTGAATTAATACGGCTCCCATAAACTCACGAATCCAATATAACGTCTGTTGTTTCTTTTGTGGGAACAACCACATTCCTACCATTACAGGGCCTAGTAACATTAATACGTATAGTGTCACAGCACGCATTAAATAATAAAAGTTTGCCCAAATCATTAATCCAGCTTCAATAAATAGGCCAAATATGATAAACATATAATCATTTTTATGGTCTTTCATTGAAAGTTCTGTAATCGTCTTATTGTCAGACAGTCCATTCTTCAATAGAGGTATTTGCTGATCTGGGTTAAAATTCCCTAACGCCTCTTTAAACTCTAATATTATCCAAGAATTTAGATCAAAAATAAAATTATAAAAGAAATCTAAATGCCAGAGGCAAATCGAGATAATCATTAAGTCTTTTGCATATTCAATTAATGCCGTGCGATTATTTGGATTCAGAGTCGTTGCTGAATATTTTGCTGCTGTAATCACTACACTGACGAGGACACAAAAAGCAACAAACTTAAACATGACAGGCATACCGGTATCTAATACATTCGTAACTGCATTCTTCGCATATAAAAAATCTAGATTAGATTTATCTCCACCAAAGACTATAACTGGAATAGTATCCATAAATCCATAAATAGGCGCTAGTAGGGCCTTTACCATATGGATAATAAGGCCACCGACCCAATCTATTATTTTCTCAAGCATAATTTCACCTTCCTTTATAAAGGTACGCTACTATCCTGCGTACCCTTGTACTTTCTTCATATTGTTTAGAAGCTCTTGAAGTACCGCTTCATTCGATTCAATAAACATCATTTCTTTATCTGATGGATCTGTTTGAATCCAAACCGAACTATCTCCGACACGGAAAATCCCTTCTCCTTTTCCTGGATTGTTGAGAATAATATCAAGCTCCCCAGCAGTTAAGTTAAAGTTCTCTTGAATTTTTTTCTTATCAATCTTATTTTGTTCTAAGAAGAAATAAGAGAAAGTAGATTGCAAGATACCACGAGCTTTTACATTTTCTAAAATACGAACGAAGTCCTGACTCGCCCAACACATACCAGCATTTCTTTTACGTGAACGACGTGCTACTTTCTCCAAGAAGTTAACCGTTTGTTCATAGTCGATAAACTGCCACATCTCATCCACATATAATACTTTTCGCTTGATAGCGTGTTCTGGACTCTTAATCCAATGCTCCCAAATATAGTTCAAGATAACGTGGAAAGCGATTGGTTTTAAGAATCCTTCTTCTAAATGACTAATATTAAAATTAACAACACGAGATTCATTTAACTGTGTTTCTACACCACGGCCAAAATGACTTTGTCCATCAAATAATGGTTTTGAACCATCGCGTAAGAATGGACGAATCGCAGCAATTAACTCTTCTGCTTTCACATCGTCTCCATGATGCTCTACTATGACATCGTAGATTTCTTTTAATTCTGGTTCTGGCTTTCTCACTTGAGACTGAATTAATTGTCCATCCACCTTCTTCACTTCATCTGTATATAAAGATGAAGGGTGTGAGGTAATATCATGTTTATCAAACACTTCACGAATTGCATCTTCTAGCATTGTACGTTGGAATACATTTAATCCTGGTTGATCAAAGTCTTGTCCGCGAATAATAATGTCAAAGAATCCGAGTATTTCATTGATTTTCTCTAAAATGGGTACAAATCTTACATACTTCACGCCATCACGTTCTACGAGTTCTTTCTTATCGTATTGTTCTAGCGCTTCTAGTTCTTCATCTTTATCCGTAATCTGAAGCTCTGTTACAGCAATTGCACAAGGGTTAATAATGATATTACTTTCAGGTGAAATGTTTAAATTAATACCACCTAAACGTTTTGTAATTTTTACGAATTCACCTTCTGGATCGATAATCATTGCATGCGTATCTGCAAGTGACGTTTCACGAGCTAACTTCATCTTTAAAAGTAAACTTTTTCCAGAACCCGAGATCCCTGTTACCCCAATGTTATAGTTTGGCGGGCGATAATCTGCATTCCCGAATGAATTTAAAAATTCTACTTGCCCAGTTATTTTGTTCTTTCCTATTGGTATCCCACCATTAAACCTTCCGGAACCTGACACAAAAGGTGCAAATGTACATAACGCACGTCTATCGATATTTCGATAGGTATCTTGCAGTGTATTTGGTGCCCCTAGTGGCATAGTAGCTTTCAAACCACTTTTCACACGGTTCCAAGTACTTGCAATCTTAAAGTGAGATGCTTGCATTTCATCTTCAATATACTCACATAAAACGTCCAATTCTTTCTTTGATTCTGCGTAAGCAACACCCATTGTACTCACCATATACGAGTCATTTTCATTGAACTGGATTTCATCCATTAAATTGTTTGTATCTTGAATTTTTGCATCTAAGTCTTTTTCTTGGTCAATGTTTCCTCGTGTACGTTGGAAAGAAAGATTGGAACGTAACATCGTCAGCTGCATATCTAATGATCGCATTGCCTTAGCTTTTGGTTCTTTATGAATATCGATCATGACATCCACTTCCCCAGCCGAAGTTAACATGTTGAGCCAATTGGTTTGCATCATACGCGGGTACCCATCACGTGGAATATAAAACGGACGGAAGAACGTATTACTTCCTAAAGATTGTTTAATTACTCCATAATCTTCTGCATCAATTTTCATTCCTTCTGGAGCAATAACATCAAACACTGTTGTTTGATTGTCTAATTGCGTCGGTACTTCCTCTTCTTCCGACTCTTCCTCCTCTAGCTCCAATTCATCCTTCTCTTCTGCTTCTATTTTTTTCTTTTCTTTTTTCTTTTCCTTTTTCTTTTTTCCGAATAACCTCATGTTTACGCCACCCCGTTATTTGATTTTTCTGCTTTTTCTCCCGCTAACACTTTCTTCATTAACTCTAGTTTTCTTTCATTTGTTTCCCCTGTTGAATAGAGGGAGAAATTCTCATTTTCAATTAAGTCCTGGAAACGAGCTTTTACAGCTTTACGACGGTTAAATGCTACATATAAAAGTTCTATTAATTTATCTTTCGTTAACATTTCTACATTAATTTTTGCTTTCGATAGTAGATTTCGAGAAGCATTATAACGGCGATATAATTCGTTAAACGCCTTATCCACAATCTTTTCTTCCAACTCTTCCTCTGTATCAGCAGTAATCGTACTAATATCAACCTTGTATGGGTAAATTAAATAACGTTTTTGTTCATATCGAGGTTGCGAACGTTGCCAGTACTCTAAGTTATCGATAACTTCTTGCCCATATAGAACTGTCTCTGGTGTAAGGTCCTTCGCACCTTTCATTGTTTCTGTCATTTTTCGTACAGGATCTGTTAAATCTACAAACTTACTTTGAATATATACTTTCGTATTAAACTCTAATGTGGTTAACCATGATTCAATTTTTATATCAATCGCTTCTTGTTCCATGTTGGAAAGTAAGTAATAGTTAACTGGATGTGCTTCCGCAATCAGGACAAATGTGTCATCATGATACCGAATCATATGATTATCGATTTCCTTAATGTCTTCTACAAAAGCACGAAAGAAGTCAACATTATCCTCATCAATTTCCGATTCAGCAGACATATTTTTTTTATTTTTCTTTTCAGCTTTTTCAGTAGTGTGTTTCTCTACTCCACCTTGCTTTTTCCCTTTTTTCTTAGAACCAAACAGCGGTTTTCCATTCATTTTCCGATAAAAGAAAAATCCTACAATGGCTATCGCCGCAAAATATATCATTTCTAACATTTACAGATTCTCCTTTGCCCATGTAGTTGGCTCGTACCCTTTTCTCCACTTACCTTTTTCAGAGCGGCTACGCATTTTAATAAGTAAATACTTATCTAGATACATGTGTTGTTTTTCTTTATATATAAACGCAAAGGCTATTACACTTACTACCGTTGGTAGTGCTAAAATTAAGCAAATAAAAAATGCTACTACCGCATCAATAGGTGCAAATAACCGCCATAAGAATGGTACATATAAATAAAGGGATGCTCCGCCACCCAATAGATAAATCAATTGGCGTTTGCTCAGCACACCTAATAGTGTTTTTTGCTCCGAAGTCATATCAACAGGAACAGTTACTTTTCTCATTCTTTTTCCTCCCTTATATAAGAGAAGCTCTCCCCAAATCGAGGAGAGCTTGTACAAACTCTTATGTTAGATTGTTGTAACCCAAGCAGCGATGTCGTACGCTTTGATCATGACAAAGCCTCCAATTGCCGCACAAGCTAAACCAATCATAGCTTGTGTACGGTTTTCAGGGTTCTTCCCTTGAGCACCAGAAAGTTTAATACTTGCGAATACAACACAAGCGACTACCCAAATACCACCAAAACCAATTAATGTTTTTACAAGGGTATTCATACTATTTTGGACGGTTTGGGCATTTGCACCACTACCTTTCCCAATACCACTGGTAAAACTACTTTTTGCCAGTAGAAAATCTCCTACCGATGTTGTCATAAGTTTTGCAGACAACCAATTCAACATAATTCCTGCACCTCCGGGTGTTTTTGCTCGCAAAACGCAAAAAGACCCCAATACACGCACACGTCCCCTAAGGACATGGCGCATATTGAGGTCTTCTCTTATATGCGAACTGATTAATTTTATATTTTATTGTAAAATCTAATTACCTTTATATTATATCAATACGATTTTTAAAAAACAAGTCCTTGTTTACACCTTTATTTCTTTGTATCCTCTTTGTTAGGATCGTACCATACTCTTTGAATTTTAAAAATATCACTGTCTTTAAGACCTAAAACATTCTTAAACAGACTATAATTAGAAGCGGATACTATGTCCAATATTAGGGCATAAATCCGCTTTTTTCTTACATGATATATTCCATAATTAGAGGTTGAAAGTATGGTCTATTATGTATACAATAATAAAGGAACTTACGTTCGCTTTTGTATTAGGGAACATAGCCCACAACGTGAGGCGTAGCAAGGTCGAGAGACCGATCGTACAAAGGAGTTGCTTCATTCTCTAATTCTCTAGCTGTTGGCGTGCGCTGTAGCCATTTATAATAAGCAGCACGAGATACACCGGCAATTTCACATAAAAGGATTACTGCCAAATTTTCATTCGCATGTAAATCTTGAATCGCTCTATATTTATTTTGTAGACGAACGCTTGTTAACGACGCCTCCTTTCGAGTTCTTCTAACTTTTTTAAAAAAGCATTTTCTGCACGTAATCGTTCATTTTCTCGTTCTAAACGTTTCATTTCCAGTTTAAACTTTTCTTCAGCTGTTAATTCATATTCTTCTTTCTTTCGACCGCGTTTATCTTGTAGTGCTTCTTCACCATTCGCTTCAAACTTCTTGACCCATTGATATACTTGTTGATAAGAAACTTCATAACTTTCGGCAGTGAGCTGATAGTTTTTCTGATGTTGTATACAGTAATTCACAATTTGAATTCGTTCTTCTAACGTTGTTTTTCTTCTACTTGTCATAGAGTTTGTCATTCCTTTACTGGTATCATTTAGTTCTCTATGACTATTATACTTTTTAATCCATTTTCTCAAAACCGCAGTACTGGATATATTGTATTTTTGGATAATCTTGTTTAACGAATCGTGTCCTGATAGATAATCATTGACGGCTGCTAACTTTAGCTCTTTTGAGTAACGCTTCCAAGAAAGTGCTTCTTCTAGGCCGTCTTCACCATTCACTTCATACCTTCTTTTCCAATCTCTAATCGTCCCAGGATCAACAGAAAACTTTGCCGTAATGTCAGCTATTGAATGATGACAATCTTTATAAAGAGCTAAAATCGCCAATTTTTCAGCTTTAGAATATTTCATTCTAGCCATAAAAAATACTCCCCTTAGATAACAGATTTTTATTTTTTATCTGTCTACCTAATAGGGAGCATATCAAGAATTGATCAAAACGGATTCTTCTCTTGTGAATTAGTATAGATCTTTTATAAAAAAATTTGATTATTTTATGCCTGTGATCTTCCACAATCGCGCCCTTTAATGGAATAACTAAAATATTTATCAAATCCTATACTCATTAGTCATACTCTAATGAAAGTTTCCTTGTTCTCTTCTTCAATACAAAAGGCGTTAAATGCACAGCGAACTTGATATTCGATACGTTCGTTCTAATATACATTTCCTCTCCCTTCACAACTGCAAAGGTGGGTGATGATTTCCCCTTTCAAAACCTTCAACAAGTTTTTGAAATGCTGGTATTGGAGAGTATTTTTATCCTTAAAATTGGTTATTCTTCATAAAATTTCTATTTAAATAGAAAGAATATCTGATAAAAATAAGTGCAAGTATACCGAATAATCCTCCAATCCAGCTTAAATTCACTATATTTGTATACTGAATAATGATTCCTCCTAATGCAGAACCTAGCATCATTCCAACATTCATTAAGGCGGTATTAAAACTGAGTACTGTTTCAGAGGATTGTGGTTTTAGTGAAATCAGATAAAACTGCTTTGCTGGTGTCGTTGTCCAAGTTGCTACTCCCCAACAAGCTAGTGTGACAAATACACCGACTGCCCTATACTGTGTAAATGTTAGTACAAATAAAGAGATGATATGAACACATAAACTTAATGAAATCGTTCGATTAGGTCCCCATCTGTCTACCGCATATCCTCCAAAGCGTGAGCCAATAAAAGCAAAAGTGCCTAAAACAAATAAAGCGATACTTGTCATTTCTATAGAAAAACCAGCAGTATGACTTAATAATGGAGCAATGTAGGCGAACACCATCGTATATCCTAAAATCCAAAAGATCGTTGTCATTAAACCAGTAAGGACTCGTTTATCTTTCATAATTTGTAGCTGTTGTGTAAATGGCAGCGGTTGGTTTCCTTTTATTGATGGTAATAATTTGTAAAGTCCTATTATTAAAAAAACTGTACCAAGCGCAATAATTAAGAAAATATAGTGCCAATCAAAATGTCCAGCTAAAAATGTTCCGATAGGTACTCCAAGTACTAATGAAACAGTGAAACCTGTAATGACTGTTGCCATAGCACTACCTCTTTTTTCTGGAACTGCAATTTGCGCAGCATAATTGGTGGCAACAACAATGTATAACCCTCCACTCATCGCCATAATGACTCTAGATAACATAAGAAAGACAAAATTATAGCTAAAAAATGCAACTAGATTCCCTAGAATAAATATAGAGATAGCATATAAAAGTACTTTTTTACGATCCAATTTAGACGTTAGCATGACCAAGATCAAAGCTCCAATAGCATAAGATAAAGAATAAATCGTAATCAACTGACCAGCCATTGAAATTGAAATATCTAATTCAAAAGAAATCAGTTCTAAAATTCCAGAAACAACAAACTCTGCTGTTCCTGTTACAAAAGCCCCTAAAGCTAAAAGTATGATGATTAGTTGATTCATATTATTTTTCAATTTGTACATCTCCTTATATTTGAACTACTGTTTTTATTTTATGTTCCATGTTAACATAAGTAAAATTGATGTTTTTAATAAAGGAGATGAGTAATTACTCATGACTATTGTGCGCTACGAAATCATTGCAAAAGTGGTTGAGCTAGGAAGCTTTACAGAAACTGCTGAAACATTAAATATGACCCAATCTGCCGTGAGTCATGCAGTTGCGAGTTTAGAATCTGAATGGGGAGTTTCTTTATTAATTCGTGATCGAAAAAAAGGAATAACACTTACAGATATAGGACAAAAAATTCTGCCGCATATTAGAGAAATATTGAAAAGAGTGGAAGTCATTAATCAAGAAATTGCGCTTATGACAAGCTTGGAAACAGGTATTATTCGTATGGGCACTTTTGCAAGTGCTTCTTCCTGCTTATTGCCTAAATTACTTGCAAAATTCCGGAAAAAGCATCCTAAAATAGAATTTAAATTTTACGAAGGAACCTATGAAGAGATTACGGAATGGTTAGGTTCAGGCATTATTGACATTGGATTTGTAGTAAAAGGAAAATCAAACCCAAATTTCGATTTGGTTCCTTTGATTAAAGACAAGATGGTAGTCGCTTATCACCCTGATCATCAATTTCATTCTAAAGAAATAGTAGAAATGAATGATTTAATGTATGAATCCTTTATTATGCCAACAGGGATGTACCAATCACATGTTGAGGAATTATTTGCAGAAGCGCAAATTAAACCATCTATTCTTTTTGAAGTACACGACTGTACAACCATCGCTAATATGGTACAGGAAGGACTTGGCGTTACGATAGGTCCAGAATTATTTTTAAAGACACAGCAAAACATAAAAATCAGCAAACTAAATATTGAAAACAGCCGTGAAGTAGCACTTGCCTGTCAATCAATTGCAAATGCTTCTCCTGCGGTTAAGGAATTTCTTCATGTAGCAAAAAATAGAAATTATTAATAAAACACTAAACTACTCCCCATAGTAAGCCAATCCTA
Organism: Bacillus sp. M13(2017); assembly: GCF_002218325.1. Taxonomy (NCBI): domain Bacteria; kingdom Bacillati; phylum Bacillota; class Bacilli; order Caryophanales; family Bacillaceae; genus Bacillus; species Bacillus sp. M13(2017). Next base: position 123,362 of record NZ_KZ268507.1, read on the forward strand.
TTCATGGTTTGCGAGGCTTTGAACGCCCAAACCATGGCAGGACTGGCCCTTTAGTCTAATAAGATATCCTACAATTCTTAAAAAATAGAAAACGAGAATACTGAGTACTAAAAAGATTTGAATGATAATTCCCACCACACTACAAATTAAACCGGAAGTAGCTAATCCACTACCACTTTGGTTTTTTTCTACAATTTCTTTTGTCGCTTTTCTAGCAACTACAATCCTAAACCACCAATAAAAACCGATAAATGGTATTAGGATCTAAATAATACCAAGGTTTAAAGAAATTACCGAATTACTGTTTGTTTGAGCATTTTCAACCATTTAGATTTCCCCCTTTACAACCCTTTAGTTTAAGGGGAAATCTTCACAATTTTTTTGCTCCATAATTATTTTCATTAAAGTGTTACTCAAGAAAATGGCCCGTTTGTGGAACAAGAAAAAACCCTGCATATCAACACAGGATTTTTAATCAAACTTTATTATAAATTATCGATCTTTATTATAAATAATCAGACTTTTTTCAAAAGCTACATGGTTTAAGTTATTGTGGAGCAGTAGTTTAAAAAGAAATAAGAGGTAAGTACATATTAAACATGACTAATATGTACTTACCTTTATTTTTTAAGGATTTTTAACTTTTTGGTCTTGATAAACATTCATTTCTTCTTTCAATGAGCGCGATGGTTTTATTTTTATTGATTTTGTACTTTTGTCTCTCAGTGTATACACATGTACATAATAACCTTCTTTTTTATTATGCATAATAACAATACCTCTTAACGTCTTTATAAATAATATTACGTCCCTTAAATATATAAAAATTACATATTAAGTATATGATTATTCTTTTTCTTCAAAAAATGAATCTAATGCATCCAACGAAACAACTTCAATTTTTTTTCGCTCTTCTTAATGCTGCCTCTCTAGGGTTAATTATAATTTCATTACTATTTAAAATAGATTGCAACACATCGTATATTTTATGCAATTCACTTTCATTTACCTTGTCTATCATTTCATGTAGCGTATCTCTAGTTACCTTCATATTTATTTCCTCTTCCTTCGCATATATTCTCTTAATTTCATTGTAGCTTATTAAATTTTTGATCACACATCGTTTTTTCTGAATGGTACAATGTAGAAAAAGGAGATTTATTCATGGGTGACTTAATTGGCGATATATTGGGAGGACTCCTTATGTCCATTCCTTCAAAAAAAGAAAAATTGACTCATAAAAACTTTAAACTATTGGAAAAAGAAGCATGGTTTAAAGAAATTGAACAAAGATACGGTAGATTAATGGTATTTAACCATTCCATTAGAGAATTTATTGAAAAAGATAATCTTGAGACAATCTTAAAGGATGTTGAGAAGACTAATAAATTTCGTTATGAATTAGAGGAAATCCTAAAGCAAGAAAAAATATAGTTGTAATCACAAAATGGGCATCAATCAAAAATAAAAAAACAGGTAATTGTTTGTAATCACAATTACCTGTTTTATATCATTTATATTTGCTCTTTATTTTTTAGAATTTCATTAACCTCTTCCACACTTAATTCAGTGGCTTCCGCTATCTTCTCTATAGGTACACCTACTTTAACTAAATTATGAATCATTTCTATTCTAGCTTCTTTTGCTGCTTTTTCTTCTGCTGTCTCTATTTCTGATATTCTATCTTTTATTGCCTTCTCTCTCGCTTCATATAAGCGTAAAAAGTCTTTATCACTACTTAAACGCTCCCAATCCTCTATTGCCTTTTTCAAAACTGGATCTTTTTCCATCGCGATTCCCTCCAGGATTGTAGTTAATTTCTCATCTTCATATGCAGGAAATAATAATAGCCAACGTGCTAATATATCCTCCCATGGATCCATTCGATCTTCTTGCCATTCTCGAATTACTTTTGGAATCTCAAGAAAGTGCAATTGCATATTCTCTGAAATTATGTGCTCCGATTTTTTGTTCATGACTACACCGACATTATGAAAGTCCTCTTCTCCTGGAAACAGAATGAAATCCACTATATTAATACAAATGGTTGGTCTTAATTCTGTATACTTCATCCCCTGAGTCATTTGAGAATAATACATGCCAGCCCAATAGAACAAAGATCGCTCGATCATGTCTTTTTTGTCGCGAACCTGTATCTCTATATTTAATTTTATACCACTATTAAGGGTAGCTCGCAAATCTAAAATAGACAATTTATCATCCTTTTGTTCCCTTGGAAGATGTGGATCATCTAAATGCAAAGAAATAATTTCCTCATCTAAAGAGGATTGTAATACCGCATTAAGAAAACCAATGAGTATATCCTCGTTTCCTTCTACCCCAAACAAGCGCTTGAAAGCAAAATCAACTCGTAAATTTACTAGATTTTTTTTCATAGATGTATTCATATTCTCTTCTACCTTTCTTTTAGTGAATTTAAATCCTCTGTAGTAATTGAATATAAGAAAAAGATAGAATTACAAACTCTATCTTTTTCAATCTACCTTTAGAAAGTTTACTTTTTTCTGCACGCTTAACCACTTCTAACACTCAATCATGATGCACAATCATTGCAAGATCATCTTTCTTAAAAAGACAATCTACATCTGCAGTTTTTACATGATAGCTGTGTAGAATGGGCATCCATTTCTAGAAAATCACGGATTGCAGTAAAGCGATAACTTTTCCCTCTAAAGCATCTCTCCAATAAAAAAGGAAATCTCGTATACATCCATTGAAATAGACATGATACAAATAGATTCCCCCTTTTTTATTTGTATACCTAAATCTAAAGACCTTTTTACAAATGATTCCTAACTTGAAGACAATACAAAAAGGGCTTCTTCAAGTCGATTAAAAATGTGCATAGCAAAATAAGCTATATATACACTAATCGGCTCAAAGAAGCCCTTTCATAAATGAAACAAGACGCAACTTGCTTCTACAACTCAACCACAAAACAATAAGGTGTGGGAATAAACGGAATCAATTAAACAATAAATATAATTCCATATTAATGAATTCATACAAAAATTTCAATAATTTTATGTTTTCTTAAGATATCCCGCTCATTTTTTTTAAAATTCATATGCTTTATCACTACCTTGTTTTCTTCATCAAATGATATAACTCCCTCCACAATAATATTTAATTTAATATTGAAATTCTCTAAAACTCGATGTATTATATTTTTGTGTTTTTCTCAGTTCCCAAGCCGAGAATACATCATCACTTCTGAAAGGACCCGAACTCCAGCGGGTTCTTTTTATTTACTTGAACTCATTTTCGAATTATTATATTATATTTTCGGGTCTTGCTCCATAAATCATTATCAGGAGAATCTGCAGGTTTGCAGGTTCTTTTTTTGTAAAATAAAAAAGCAGCTGTTAGGTTACTTAAAGTTTGTCTTATCACCAAATAAAATGATATATATATTCTCCCGTTATACTTTCATCAACTCCTGCAACTCTAGCAAATCTCACTATGTCCGCCCCATGAATGAAATACATTGTTAGCATGACTAGCACCCGCGACCACATAACACGATAAAGCTCATTCACTCTTTGCCTAGTCGTAACAATTAAATCATTTGCAGGTCCATTAATCCATGCAGTTGTTCTAACTGAAGTAAACGGAAGATCTATCCCATTAACAACTATTCTTGCAATACTTTGCGTTATATCCACATCGATCCCCTCATTCCAAGAATTAAATATGTTTCCCATATTTACATAAGTATTCTTAGTTATAAGAAATGTTTAAAGTGAATTCTTTATAAAATAAAAAAGAGTGCTATTAAGATATGCACTCCTTCAAAAGACTTTACCAATCTCGATGTTCACCATGATCATGATCACGATTGCGGTCATGATCACGTCTACGACGACACTCATCACAATCGCAATCGCGTCTACAATGACAGTCGTTAAAATCGTTTCTTCTACGTCTACGACCGCATCCGCAAAATACTAAATCATCCCAAAATCTATTACAATCTCGAGAATGTCCAAAATTATTATTCCATCCCATAGATATGATTCCCTCCTCTAAAAATAGAATTCATCATATTCTATGATTAAAAGGTGAAAACAGCTTGTTTATTAGTCTATATTTTATGTTTTAGACTAATAATATTTCAATTTGCAAGTCTATTTCATCCCTTATCTTTCCTTAACAACAAACAAGACGCTACCCAGATCACGGCAGCGCCTACGATAATTGCTATTGGTTTAATCATTAACAAGTATATCTGGTCCCTTCTTCAACATGTACGAGAAACCCGAAATAAATACAACACTAAATATAATAATAGAAGACCACATATTAAATTGATATTCTTTACCTGCAACTAAATTATATATGTTATGTACCAAGAAATTAGCACCTATGATAATCCCACCTAAAAATGCACTTATTAATATGCTCATTAAATAAAATTTAAGTTTCTGAAACATTTTTCCTCTACCCCTTTTCTAAAATAAACTTTATTTGAGTTTATTTAGAAAATTATACCATTTATTTTTCAGGTATTATTAAATCCATAGTTAAATTAAGGTTATTTTAAGGATATGTTTTCTATTCAAATGTCCATTTTGTTCAATAAAAAAAGAACACTATAAAGTGCCCTAAGCTTCTGAGTATAAAATATACGACAATGCCTTGCCCGTTCTAATGGCGCAACCTAAAAGAGCTTTATAGCGGAATATATATAGCTCTCGGAAAAGGAATAAGTTGGTTGGCATTGACTCAATATTGTATGATGAAAGCCTCCTTATGTGCAAGCGAAAGAGAGCACTCCCCCAATAAGTGCTCTCGCTTAAAAAAATATAGGGGAACATGTTAGACACCGTTCAGTATCATTATATGATCTCATTCCCAACTATGCCTAAGTCATGTATTAAAGGGGCTAATGTGTAATTTCTATATAACAAAGAAAAAAGCACCCGCATGGATGCTTAAATTAAACTTATTCATTATCAATATCTCTACTTTCATCATTAACTGATTTCGGGTCTAACATGATTCCTATATCCGGCGGCAAAATTAACTCTATACCAGCTACTGGTTGATTGTCCTTATTAAAATAATACTTCTTTATCTTATTCAATTCTTCATTTTTCTTATTTTCACTCATATTATCCCGCCTTTTATGTATGATATTAAAAACTTTTCCTAATATGTACATTGAGAAAGATAATATACTATTTTTCAACTCTCACACAACTTTTGAACTACCCCCACTTTCACTTCGTTTAGAAGTGAGGGATTCCTAAGTAAAGAGTTCTACTGAACTCTAATTGATTAGGCTAACCCCGCAGTCCTTGCGGTTAGAAGCCTTATCGCTTCATTCTTTAGATTGATACTTGCGTTAATATCCCTATCATGGTGTGTACGACAAGAAGGACAGTCCCATTCACGTAGGCTTAGATTTTTAACGTCTTTATTTTGATATCCACAACAAGAACATAATTGGCTGGAAGCAAATGTTTTCGATACGACAATGACTTGTTTGCCATACCATTTTGCTTTATATTCCAACATTGTTCGAAACTGTGACCAAGATACCTCACTAATTGCTTTTGCTAACTTATGATTCTTTAACATATTCGATACTTGCAAATCCTCTATACCGATAACATCGTGGTTTTTGATGATTTCAGTTGAGATTTTGTCCAAGTAATCTTTTCTAGCATTTGAGATGTATTCATGAATTCTAGATACCTTGACTCGTTGTTTATTCCAGCGAGAAGATCCTTTCATTCTTCTAGAAAGAACATGCTGTGCTTTCGCTAACTTATCTTCTAATGCTCGGAAAAACTTCGGATTTTTATAAGGTGTTCCATCTGACAAAATGGCGAAATCTTTTAGTCCTACATCTATTCCAATGTAAGAATGTGTTTTCGGAAATTCTTGTACTTCTGTTTCAACTAATAGTGACACAAAATATCTGCCAGAAGGGTTCCGTCTAACTGTAGCATTTACAATACGTCCCTCTACTTCACGACTTTTGGCAAATCGAACAAGGCCTAATTTCGGCAACTTTATTTTGTTCCCTACAACGGCAATGTTTTCATTTGTTTGTTTTGTGGTATAAGATTGTACGTTGTTCTTCTTAGATTTAAAGCGCGGTGCGCTGTTTTGTTTTTTAAAATAGCGCGTATAAGCATCGGCAAGGTTGCGAACAGACGACTGAATCGCAATACTATCCACTTCTTTTAGCCAAACAAACTCTTTCTTCATGGCAGGGAGTTTGGCAGAGCATGTACCATAGGTCAAGCCTTTTCCTGTCTCTTTGTATGCGTGATCCCATAAGGATAGGAAATGATTGAATACAAAGCGAGAACAACCAATCGTTTTGTTAATTAGAATTGCTTGTGCTTGATTTGGATAGACACGAAACTTATAGGCTTTATTAATCATCATTTGATTCACCTCCATTTCGGTATATGACTATTATACACAAAACGTATGTTCTATAGATAGTAGAGTAACACTTTCTGTATGCCGAACAATTAAGATGGTTTCCTGCCATCCCATGTTCGAAGCCAATCCATCTCCCACCTACTCACTAAGCTTTGGTCCTTCACGCTCCTTGAGGAAGAAGTCTTCTTGGCTAAAATGTTAAAATGTTTACATAATAAAAGAACACCCATAATTGATAGGTGCTCTGATATATAAATTGGTTTCCATCCAAACATTCCAATATATGCTCGTCCATCTCGAAAGATGCAAACAAAAAAGCACCTAAATAGGTGCCTTTTCGAAACGTATTAACGCGAGTAGCGAACACAATGAATTCTTCTCGGTGTCATTACCATCTTATGTCCGAGATTCTTAAATATGCCTAATCGTTAAAACCTTTATTATGAATTCACTACCTATCCACCCTTTATTTTTTTACTAGTTTTAACAATAGAAACTTTTTTTGCTGGTATGAAAGGATTTTCTAAAATAAATAATTGGGTTGCGATGCTTAGAAACATAGCAACCGTTCTACTAATACTTTTATTATCAGTGTTTTTAACACTAACTTTGACCGTTGGCTATGCATTAAGTTAAACGTAATTCTTCACGAATAAAAACCAATATTCTGTCAATACTGTAGACAACCCATTTCGAACCATATTCCATTACCTGAGCAGTTAGCTTTTGCTAGCTGCTCTTTATTTGTACAAGTTACTCAATTGACTGCGCACATATAATATTCTGAGTTCATTTCTTTATAAAATAGTCGTTATAAAATGAAGCTCGTCACGAGAGCACATTACTAAGTACTCTTTTTATATTCCAACTTAATACAAATTGAAATTTTTGTGATGTTTCTCTACAATCCAATACACTTTTTCCTATCTACTATCCTTAGTGAAAAACTTAAACCTCACTAACTATATTTGAAAGTGTTATAATTTAAACATTTCCAACATTTCGATTACGGAGGATTAGAGAATGAAAATTTCAATAGTCTGTTTCGATAACTTCACTGATATAGATGTTTTTTTACCATGGGATTTATTAAATCGTGTACGTCTAGTTGGTGGTATTTCTGATTGGGAGGTCCAACTATTAGGAACAGAAAAGACTCATGTATCCATGTCTGGTTTACGTATACCCATGACAGGAAGCATATCCGATATCCCTTCTGCTGACGCTGTAATATTTGCAAGTGGTAAGGGTGTACAAGATTTATATAAAAATCAACAATATCTTAATAAAATCCATGCAGATCCTCAAAGACAATTAATAGGCTCTATGTATTCTGGTTCACTACTACTAGGAGCTAAAAAATTGTTAACTGGCAAAAAAGCAACTACATATCCATCCGTAGTTGAACAACTTAAAGAGTTTGATGTAGACGTTATTGAAAAAAGTTTCGTAAACGAAGGCAATATTTCGACCGCTGCAGGTTGCTTTGCTGCACAAGACCTCTCAGCTTGGATTATAAGAACATTAATTAATGACGAAATGGTTGATACTGTGCTAGAAACTGTTCAGCCAGTAGGCAAAGGTTTATATTTTTAATTTCAAATCAAATCAGATATTTATTTCTGACTTGATTTTTTTATAAAATAGCGTTTTTCTTGCATTTTTATTGAGTTCACTTTGACCTTTTGTTGATTTTTTCTTCACATTTAAAGGAAACAAACATACGCTTTTGTATGTAGTCTCTCCGCTCATAGAGATCTACCTTTCTTATCGAAGAGCATACTTACATGTATGCTCTTTTTGCTTACTACGAGATAACGGTTTTGTCTAAACCTACACATATCTAAAAGACATACAATGGAATCCTGAGCATCTTTATCAATATAGTTATTGGCCATAAAGCGCCTTAAAAGCGCTCTTTTTGTTGAAAAACTACACAAAGAGAAAAAACACATACAATGTAAAATGTACCCTATAGAATAGACTTTTTTCGAGTGTCAATTCTATAGGGTACATTTTATTATTTTCTATCTTTTTTATTTACCTTAAAGTAATCCATTCATAGCTTGCCCACTCTTTTGGTTTCTTATCGTACTTAATACGACCAGTCGTACAAAATGAAGCAATCATCCATTGTATAAGGTTCATCTTGGCGTATGGATCAACACACTCCTCAATTTTTTTCAATTGATAACCGGTACTATTTTTCTGCCAAATTGTATATAAACGAAAATGAGTTGTCGTAACAAGTCTAGCTTTTGTTGTAACTTGCCATTTAGAAATTTTCGTTAAATCCTCTTTGACTTTTCTCTCATACTCTTGTTTTATCACTTTATAAGTCTTATCTTTTTTAATTAATCCATTAGAGATTGTAAAAGGCATTTGATGCACCTCATAAACTGTTCCTTCTTCATCTCCTAAAATATTTGATTCTACTAGAAACATATTTTTTAGTTTTAACTGTTCTGTTAATTCTTTTCCGCTCCGATAAAATGGCTTCTTTATCTTCTGCAACAAGATAACCTGCACAATTAATCCTATTAGTAAAGGATATGCTAATACAAACAATATATTAATAAACATGTTTAAAATAATAACGCCTATTAGAGCAAAAATTGTAAAGTAAATATAGGTTTCTCTTTGATGAATGATTCTACTGTTCAAGCCAAGATACCTCCATTTTGATAAATAGTGAAAGCAATATACACAATTGCTCCTAATAAAATAGAACAAGCCCCTGGAAAGCTCTGTATCAGCTGTATTTCTTTCTTTGGTAGTTTTGCCCCAAATATAGAAGCAGCATGCTCCAATTGGTCTTTAATCGCTCCTACAAACCCTAGAATTTTAATTAAACGATACACGCTAGCAATCCAAAAGAATAGTAAATGGAAAGCTGTTAATGTAATAGCGGTAAGCATAGCCGATTCTTCTACTACATTGCTAACATATAAACCTACCACCACAAGCATTTTCGTATCACCGGGTGAAGAAAATTTAAATGTCTCTAACAATAAGCCACATACTAAGGCCATAGTTAGTACAATTACAATCTCTTTTCCCGTTCGTATTCCAGCAAAATACGTGATACCTAAACCTACTATTAAAAAAATGAAATGCCATATATTTTTTGTTTTTCTATACTTTAAGTCGGTAAATACATTAAGTACCATATAACTTAGAAATAATCCCATGATATACAGGCTCATTTTCTTTACTCCCCTCTTAATTTCATATAAAAATACTGTGTAAAAAAGGGAACCACTTTTAGAGTAGCCCCCTCGTTTATTTTTATATTTATTTTTTGTTCCAAGAATCAACATCTGCATTGCTTGATGCTTTTGTGAATCGAGCTAGAATCGTATCATAACCACCTTGGATTGCTTTCCATACGAACGGGCCAATTACTAATACAATAATCACTGCTAACGCGATTAACATACCGTTTTCTGATGATAATTGTGAGTCTTCGTTTTTTAACCAACTTTTCATTTTTGCTAACATTTCATTTCGTCTCCTTTATATATCAATTTTAAGTATCTACTAAAATTAGAACTTATCTATTTAAATCTTTAATTACTTATTCCAAGAATTTACGTCTGCATTACTTGATGCTTTTGTGAATCTTGCCAGGATCGTATCATAACCACCTTGGATTGCTTTCCATACAAACGGGCCAATTACTAATACGATAATCACCGCCAAGGCAATTAACATACCGTTTTCTGATGATAACTGTGAATCCTCATTTTTTAACCAATTTTTCATTTTTGCTAACATGATTGAATCTCCCTTATCCATTTATTTGAGCTATACGTAAAAAACATCATTAATTTAAAACTTCTATTACTTGTTCCAAGAATTCACATCTGCATTGCTTGATGCTTTTGTGAATCGAGCTAGAATCGTATCATAAACACCTTGGATTGCTTTCCATACAAACGGGCCAATCACTAATACGATAATGACTGCCAAGGCGATTAACATACCGTTTTCTGATGATAATTGTGAGTCTTCGTTTTTTAACCAATTCTTCATTTTTGTTAACATGTGTATTACTCCTTTTCCTACTCCATTTTTAATAATGTCTTCTATAAACTTGCAAATCCTTGCATTAAAGATTGAATAACAATCACCATCGGATAAATCACAATACAACCAATAACAGCCACGTTAAATTTATTCATTTCCATTGGCTTATTTTGAATGAGACGGTTATAGTTCTCATGTTTTAACTCGCGCATCATTTTAATTTGTGCGTCCATAATGCGAAGACTCTGTACCTTGTCCGTTTTTTGCGCTTGTTGCAATGCAATCGTAAAGGTATTTACTTCTGGACTATTTAAAGCAGCAGCAAAGTTTCGAAATGGTTGATCCGATCCTGCATACATTTCTAATTCCGCAGTAAGTGTAGATACATACGGACGAAGATGTCTTCCGGCATATATTTGCGCCTTTTTTACTGCTTCTAATGTTGTATGTGTTTTTAACAACTGCAGCATAGGAATTAGATACTCTGGTAATTCGAACTTCCTAGCTTCTATCGCCTGCTTGATTCTTCTCTTTAATAGATAATCAGGATAGAAATAAAGCAGCGGTGAAATTAAAACACCCACTTTAAATAAGTAGTAATCATGGAACACCGTACATATCAAGAAAACAGAGGTAAAAATGATGGGATATGCAACCTTCATTTTTAAATATTCTTCTGGTTTCGTATCCAGGCCAGCTTCTTCTAATTTTTTCTGAATCTGCTCTTTCTTTTCTTCTGTCAGATACTTATGTGATAACGACTGGAAGGGAGCGAGCATCATTTGATTTAAATTCTTCTTTTCAATTCGTTTTGCATTTTCTACATAGTTCGTAAGTAAGCTACCGCTGTCTTTTTTACTTTGTAGAAAGGTCGAGAATATCCAATACATGACAACGAATACCACTACAGCTAAAATCGTAGCCACCTTATTCCCCTCTTTCTGTTGGGTTATAATTTGCAATCTTTTCTACACGGGTTGCTAAGAAAAAGACAATTAACATATTTACCGATAACGCGATTTTCCCCATCATAGAACCTGCTAAAAATCCATATGCTTCTTTTGACATCAGCATAATAACAATCGGCATAGCGATGACGATTAAGCAGTTCTGTACAAAAGCACGTTGTGCTTGCGACAAACTAGAACGCAATCTTGCCAGGTATAGTTTTTGTTTTTCAAAATCTTCTGCAATATCTAGTAAGACTTGTACTGAATTTGTTCCACCTTCTCGACTGCACACTTCCAACATTTCATGGAAGAAAACCAATTCTCTAAAGTTAAACGTTTCATTGAATTCTCTAAATGCACGATGCATTGTGGTTCCACCTTCTAATAAAAGAGAAACTTTTTCTATTTCTTCTTGAATGCTTTCATGCATCATTGGTTTCACCTGAACTAACACCCGTTTTGCATTGTTACTAATTTGAAGTGCATTTGCTACTGCCTTCATGTAAATAGAAAGACGGTCAATGACAATCAAGTAGTAACGTTTTTTTCTTCGATAAAGAAGAAACCTTGGAACTAAAAATCCAGATAAAACAGTAATCAGTGTAAAAGGATCTCTACCAAAGGAAAAATAGAATACTGCTGCAATACTCATTCCGGAAAGAATCGTATATACCCAGTACATACTTTTTGTCAATTTCCACTCGTACTTTTGGGCTTCTTGGATAACGGATTGTGGCAAATACATCCGTATCCCTTTAATATTCCTTAATTCCAAGCGCCTTTCTTCTTTCTCGTTTTCTTGTACAAATTGAGAGAGAGCAGAACCCTTAGATTTTGCAAAAAGTAAAACGAGCAATACTACACTAATAAATATCAAGAATATGCATCCATAGGCTAATAAACTACGCATATTGCACCTCCTGTTTTGAAAGGAATGGTGCATAAAGAGCTGGATTTACAGTAGAAGAACGGAATTTCTTCTCCATATCAGCTGATATTCTTCCTGTAATAATATGTTGGCCATGAATTTTCCCTATTCTTTCATTCATTTCATCTTGTTTCTCATATGTTGGCATAAACTGAGACAATGGATTAAACTGTATATCTTCCTGATAATCCAATAGTTCAATCATCTCTGTAATATAACGATTTCCATCATCTTTCTTTTCCAAAAAGACAATTACATCAAATGTCTGTGAAATCAATTCATATAAATACTGGGCATCAATATTCGCACCACTTTGCAGACACATAAGCATTAAACGCCTAACTGCTTCTTTTGCACTTCTTGCATGGACAGAGGTGAAACCAGGATGTCCTGTTTGGAAAAAGTTAATCATTTTTAACGCTTCTTTCCCCCTCGATTCCCCTACAATTAATCGCTTGGGCCCTTGACGTAAAGCATTTGTTAACAATCTATCAAAGTCGATTGCATTTTCTTCTACTTCCGATGCCCTACACTGCATCGGAACAAAATGATGTTCTGGAAAAATGCGATGCAAATATAATTCAGGGTTATCTTCTACTACAAGAGTACGTTCTTTTTTCTTTCCTTTCGGAATGTGAGAAGCAAGATATTTCATAAACTCTGATTTCCCTGTACCCGTAGCTCCAGCAACTAAAATATTCATTTTGGCTTTCACAGCTGCAGCCAAAAAGTTCAACATTTCTTTCGATGCTTGATTGGTAGATAACATCCGCTCTTCAGAAGCACGAAGGTGATCCGCATTCTTACGAATCGTTATCGTTGTTCCGAGTCCCCCAAGTTCATCTAACGCAATATTGATACGTATATACGGAAATACGCAGTCAACATATGGCTTTGCTGTATTTAATGACTCTGATGTACTGTTTACCATCTTATAAGCTAGGGCTTTCACTTCTTCTTCTGTCTCAAATCGGTAAGGAAATGTACATTCTCCCTCTCCGATTTTTTCGTAAATGATTTCTTTTGTGCCATTGATATAAATATCAGTTACATCCTTATCTTCTTTTAAAGGTTCTATAATCCCAAATCCAACAATTTCATCACACACCATATTTAGTAACTGTTCTGAAGGTACATCTGAAACGACGACTTGATTGCTTAGTAAAAAGCCTTTAATAATTTGCTCCACAGCTGTTCTCTTCTCTTTATTCATAAAGGATTCGCTTAAGATATCACGATGTTCTTTTACTAAAAATGCACGAATTTCATCTGTAATATCTTTAATTTGTTGAGCTGTAGTTGTTCCTAACTTTCGCACCGATTTAGAACGAATCCTATAACCAAAGTGATATAAATCTACTCGATTTCGCTTTAAGGATACTTGTTTTCCCTGTAAATAGCCCCACATACTACTTGCCACCTTTTTAATTTCGTAAACCAAAGAGACCCTTTTTCATAGAGGAGTGCTGGGATGGGATATTAAGACCAGCTGCTTCCATAATATGATGGACCTTTGCATTAATTTGCGGGGAACCAAATTGCATCCCCCATTCATAACTCGTACGATCTCTGTCATACGGAATTGTCACTGCAATGTTTTGGGAAGAAAGCTTTTCAATATCTTCTACATAGTCCTCGTCTCCCATATTCAAAACATGAATCATACGAGGCAATGTTAGCTTTGCTTCTTCTATTAGTTGTAATTCTCTTTTAATTGCTAACGCACCACGAGGGTTGCCATTTAGCACATGAACAACAAGGTCTGATTGGTATAGAATTGGGTAACTAAGCACCTCGGATAATTCAGTTGGTACCGATAGAATGATGTAGTCATATTCTGTATCTACAAGTGATTCGATAAATGTCGTTACAAACAATTCTTTGTTTTGAATCTCTGGGAATTGATTTAAGCTATAACCTGATGGAAACACCAGAAAATCCATCTTATCGTGTAATTTTTGCGTCAGCCTTGGATTCACTTTTTTTCTAGTAAATCTTGCTTGGTACAAATATATTGCAAGAGATTGTATTCATTTTCTTTTCTTACAAGCCCTAGCATGTTTTTACTCTCATGGCTAAGACCTGTTCCAACCGCGAAGTTTGGTCTTACTTGGTCCGCTTCTACATAAAGCACCTTTTTCCCTAAATGAGCTAACTCATTTGCCATCGCAATACTTAACGTACTTTTTCCTACGTTTTCGTTTGTCGCATAAAAGGCAACCATTCTTACTTGCCGGTCCATCTTAAAAGCCCCTTCCTTATTTGGATTCGTTCAGATACTGTGCAACATATTCTTTTACACTTTTAGATATGGGATTGGTTGAATGCTTCTCTACATAGTCTAAAATATTTTTCTGGTCAGATATTTGCGAGAATCCTTCTGCTGGTTCTAATTCTTTCCCTGTTTGTTCTACCTTTTGTCCAACTGCAACAGGAATTACATCTCCAAGTGTTTTCGCACGGTTTAGATATTGAAGTTGTTCTGGTGAAACAGCCAATGTATATAATCGCGTTACCTTTGGCTTTTGTTTTCCTTCTTGTTCCTCTTTTGATTCTTTCTTTTCTAGTAGAAATGCATCTTCTGTATTGCTATCCTTTGCAGCCGTAACACGTACACCTTGGAAAAGACCACCGAATACTACCTTCTCATTGTCCCCGTCCTTCACAACCTGCTTGAAATACAAGTCCACATAAGTGTTAGGGATGATACTATTACCTGAACTTGTTTCCAAATCAACGAGTAACGGGAATGCAACTTCTCCATCTTTCAAATTTAAAATTGCAGAGTCAGGTAACTCCTCTTTCTTTACTACTTTATTTTTAAAAAGATAGCTATTTTCGGTGATGGGGTGTCCATCATTTGTCCACTTACCTATAACCTCTTTTTTACTTACGCGTAATGCATTTGGAGGAATCCCATCACCAGGTAATGTTCGTTCCACTAGCATTTCTTCTTTAATCTCTGTATGCGCAGGTATATCCTTTGCAGCTACAACAACTTTTGTTGGTTTTACTGCATTTTCTACTGCAAAATGATTGTATCCATAGATACCCGCTACTGTTATAGCAGCTAAACCTACCGCTGTAATCTGCTTCTTTTGAAACTTAGACGGCTTCAATGTTTATATTCCTCCTTATGTAGCCTTTAAACGCAAAAAAGGACACACCTATGGCGTAAAACGCCTTAGGTGTGTCCTTTTAGCTAATCTAAAGTCTATATGAAAATGTTGGATTTATTTTCTTTAATATTACAATCTCAATATTATGATATATATAGTTTCATGTCAATCATTTCTAAAAAATATCTGTTTTTTCTATTTAAAAACATGTAATCGATAATTAACTTCGCTCCAAAAACCCTGTTATAACAAGGTTTCTAACCTATTAAGCATCCCAAAAATATGTTGTAATTAATCTAACACAACTGAATATTCCAAGGTGGTCGGTTGCTATCCTTTCTCTTTCATTTTATAGAGAAAAGAAGAGATCGCATGGAAATACTGTTTACAATAGTTGATGCAAGAAACAAAATTATTATTAAAACGAAATCAATTTTGTTCCTGTTTCAAAATACTTTGCAGGAGCATAACTTTTCCCATTCCGATCCTGAAATTCACTTCCAATATATAACGATGCAATCATTACGATAATTCCAATGAAAATTACACGTTTCATACGTTGTTTTTTCTTTTTATCCATCCAATATTCCCCTTTCTACAAAAAAAGACACATCCCATTACGGGATGTGCCTTTGGTTTATCCATTCAGCTACTAGTTTAAGAAGGATATCTTATTGTGTCGATTCATCTAATTATACTATATTTTATTCTCATTTCCTATTTCTCATGTAATACCAATCTGTTAATTTATAAAGTACGTCTTCCTTACCAACCCAATTCCAACCAACTCCACTTCCTCCAGGGAATGGATCGTCAGGAAATACTCTTCTTTTTATGAAATCATCATACGCAACACCTTTAATCTCTACTTGCTCAATTAAACATAGACTCATTTCATTGATACCTGCTGGAGCTGTTTCTATATTAAAGGTATATACACCATCTTTTGTCTTCATTGGGGTATACCATTTTTGCCCACCATCAATGATTTTCTCTTGTCCATCCCAGTATAAAGACTTCGTTGGTCTTTTATTATCGAAGACATGGCCCGTTTTCTCTGATAGATACATATTTTTTGGAGAAAAACTTGATATGGAACCTGTATTTTTCTTAGATTCTAAATCTTGTTTAGATTTTAATCCCTCATCAGCAAACGGATATTGTGCCGTTGCTTTTGCAAATACACCAGGATAATTTTCATTCCACTGATTTTTATATGTTCCGTTTACTTCATACGAAAACCCATAGCCAGAATGAAGCTTAGATGGTGCCAAATTATTTATACTACCACTTAAAATTTCATAGAACATTTCTCCCACCGTATCCTCTTTCGACACACGTTCACCTACTGTCTCTACTACACCTTTCACGCTCGTTACACCACACATTGCCTTTTCTTTTGAAGGCTCATAGATAGCGGTTTTAATAGGATTATTTTTATACGTAGTTTCCTCTATGTCTATACGATTACCATCTGGGTTAATTTCTGCCTGAATTGTTCCTTTCTCCCTCAGTTAATCTTACCTTTTGTGATGATACTTGTTGTCCGTTATGTTTTAACACAACTACTGTTTCAGAATTCATGTATTTTTCTTCTAATACATCTAACTTTTTAATTTTATTCTTCTCTTTTTCTAGTTTCTGTCTTTCATTATCTAGCTTACTTGCTGCACTATCTAATTTATTTTCTTCCCAAGAGCAGTCTCTATCATAATAGTGATCCTTTCCCTCGGCATCTACTTCATGAATTGGATTGCGACGACAATAACTTAAACTGGACTGCGCACTATCTCTATCAGATTCAGCGCTGTTTATTTCTTGTTGAGACTTATTAATATTGTTGTTTACCTTTTCTCTATATTGATTACGCTCTAGTTTAAATGTATCACGTGATACATCTACTCTTGTTTTGATATTCTTTCCTTCTCTTGCTGTTTCTCCTTCAATTCGATCAGCAGAAAAATCAATTTTATACTTAAAATCATCTTCATCTCCTGGATCTGGGTTAGGTGTTACTTCAGTACCACAGTTACCATCTATGGTGAAATCAACAGTTTTCTCGTTTGATTCCCTCTGAACAGCATCAAGGACTTTAATTTTCGCAGTATATCGGCCACACATTTGTGGCTGCCACTTTAGTTCTTCTGACTTAAATTGCCCTGCATCTCCTTCATTTGGTTTTTGGTTATCTTTTTGTGGAGTTGAACGTAAGTAATTTTCTTGATGATGAACAGTTTCGCCATCTTTTATAATATCAAGAATCCACTTGACTCGATTACGTTCACCTGCAGCTCTTTGATAAGGATTTACTGTTGTTCCATTGGGATCTCGATCGTTATATCCTTTATTTTTACTTACATATTCAAAACCGTTGAATATAAATTTAACAGGTACATCTTTTTTGCTACTAGAGGCTTTAATGTCTTTTATTTCAGGCTTACTTGTACGTACAAACCACAAATTATATTTATTAGCGTTTCCTCCGGATCCAGCATACCCTCCGGATAAATAGGCAATATCACGAATCCAGTAAAAATCGCCATATACTTTACTTCCTTGATACTGCGAAAGTCTATACTTCAGTATTTCTGCTAAAACAAATTCAGGATTCCCCCAATACTTACTAGCTATTATGTCATCATTAATTCTTTGTACTTCGGTTACCATACGATCTCCTGCAGGAACTGAATTGTTTAGGTATCCTTCATTAGCAATACGAACAAAAGGTTCTGAGAGTTCTTCATTTTGTACTTTGTTTTCATTTGAATTATCCCAACTAAAAGAACCATTATATACAGCTGGATAATGTAAGTCACTTAAATATAGTGATTCCTTTGCAGCATACCCACTTCCTGGACGATAAAACCTTCCTGGCATTTGCAGTTCTTTTGCTTTCATAAATTTTTCTTCATCCCCATCAAAGAAGGGTACATCACTATTCTTTGCATGTGCCAATGTAGGTAATAACAACAATGCAGACGTACAACTAATTAATAATTTCCTTTTTAATTTCATATCTTATCCCCCTAAAAAACAAAAAAGGACACACCTGTACCTTTAGTAGGTACGTAAGGTGTGTCCTTTACGTTATTATCGCAAAATTATTTTATTGTTATATTACGTGTATAATGATATCAAATTTCTCTGATAATAACAACTTTATTTCTTTTCCACTTCAACATACATCATATGTTCCGCAGTTGAGTGTGCAATACGGATTTTAAAATTATCTTTCTCAAATACTTTTGTTTTTTGTGTATCAATTGCTTCCTGTAACTCATTATCTAAGTTCAAACCACTTAATAATTTCGTCCACTCTTTAGTTAAAGATACTGTAGCTTTGTTGTTATCTAAAAATATAATTTTATAATTTCCTTCATTATCTGATTGCACAACAAATTGCGCTCCAATAGTACCTGCAGGAAGATACATATTTTTATCGAGTAAAGATACATCGTTACTAATTTCACTATACTTTAAATTTGTACCGAATCTTCCATTAACCTCTTTTATTATTCTTTGTGCTTCATTCGAAACTTGTTGCTTTACAACTGGCATTTTTTCAACTGCTTCAGGGTAATATTCAATATTCTCTGTGACTAGATTAGAATCCATACCTGCAGGCAATTGAACTTCAGGTTTCGGGTCTGGCTTCACTTCTGGTTTTTCCTCTGGTTTTGTTTCAGGCTTTGGATCTGGTTTCACTTCTGGTTTTGTTTCAGGCTTTGGATCTGGCTTCACTTCTGGTTTTGTTTCTTTTTCAACTGCATTAATAGAGTTATATAAGAATTGACTATACGCTTCACGTGTTACAAACATTTTTGGAGAATACATATTATCTCCTGTACCAATTGTAACCCCATTTTCCTCTAATGCACTAATTGCACCATAAGACCAAGAATTTTTATCAATATCTGCAAATTTTGTTGTTTTCGTTGCCTTAAATTTAAAAGCATTTGTAAGCACTTGTGCCATTTGTTCACGAGTTAAAATATCATCTGGACCATACTTCCCATCACCAAATCCATTTACAAGTCCTGCTTTAGCAAGTGCTAAGATTTCTTTTTCAAACAAATGTCCTTTAATATCAGTAAAAGGATTTTTGAAGCTAGCATCTGCATCTGCTGGTTTTACGTACATATAAATCATACGAGCAACTTGCCCACGAGTTACATTGTCACCAAAGCCAAAGATATTATTTCCGTACCCTTGCACTACTTTACGATTTGTTAAATTATAAATTGCTTTTGTAGACCAGTGATTTGCTGGAACATCATTGAATTTTAATGAGTCTGTGTTATCAGCCTTAGCAGTAAATGCTCCTGCTCCTAGTAATGATGTACCCATAATTGTTAGTGCTGTTGCTGTTTTTAAAAATTTGTTAGCCATTGATTGTTCCTCCAAATATATTAATTTTTCATAGATTCTTTTATTGTACCTAATTTAAACATAAAATCCAGATAATTTAACATACAAATTAATTAATTAACATTTTTTATAACTTCTGTTCTATATAGGTATATTTTCCTGGCAAAAAACTATACTTTTCAGCATAGTCTTTTATAGTACAAATCTTAGAATTTTCATTATTTAAAATATACTTGTCCCAATCCCTCTTTACTCGCCCATATCGGAGCTTTTATGTCATCTACACCAATCAGCTTAAATATGAAGAAATGGTGTTCTGCTTTCACCTTAAAAGAAAGGGATTGATTATGATCGATGCGTCCCTTTGTATACTCATACTTCCATCCATCCATCTTTTCTTCTTTCATTCTTTTCTCTATCCCAGGGACTAAATCCACCCTTTTTCCATTGTAATCATATTGAAATCCACCCTTATTTTCTGCGATTTCTACTATATCAGCAGCAAAGTTATGTGCTTTCACTAACTGTATTCCATACAAAACGCCTTCGGGTAAAAGGCTAATTAATAATAAAGAAAAGGTAAGGAATAGAGCCGTAGTTACTGTATTTTGCATTTTTAATGCACCTACTCTTTTTCTTTATTTTACGTTTCCACCTAATTGTTTTTCTTTTCCATTCGCATCATAAATAATAATACTTCTCGCTTTACTCTTTATCGTTTCTTTTTTTTCATCAAATTGCTTAAAATAACTAGCAGCTTCTGCATCACCTTCGACAGTAATCATTGCTGGTTTTTCCTGTACATCATGTACAGTGAAGTTACGTTTTGAAGCGGGATCTTTAAAATCCGCATTACCGTTATACGCCTTTTCAAACTCTTGTTTCGCTTTTTCTGGATCAATAGCTATTTCTTCTTCTGCACGCAGAGTACCTACTTTTACAGACTTAGCCACAGCTATCTCGCCTCCCCTTTCTAAAGACGATTTATTATCAGTATGTGTTGTATCTCCAATCACCATATCAGTTACAAAGAATAGACAACCTACAAATAACAGCAACATACTTGCTGCAACAATAAACTTTTGCATTCCTCTTCAGCCTCCTTAACTTTCAGACTTTCGAAATCGAAATCCACTTAAAATGGAACTTTTTTTGGAATTCAACAATTGATTTGGTAGCAATAACTCTGCTATTTCCTTCATTATTCCTTCTAACTCTTTATAATAGTTGCGACTTGATAGTAACGTACTACTATTCAATTGTGACTCGAACACATCTTCTATTTCATATGGTGGTAAAGCAGTTAATACCTTATCTCCAAAGCATTCTTCTACTATTTCATGCTTTAAAAGTACAGGAGAAAACTTATTCCCAATGATCCTCACTTTCTCTAAACCTAAGTAAGAAACGAGCTTTCTCTCTTTTTGTGTAAGAGGATGCGCTATCTTTAGCAATTGATGCAGATCTGGTTCCGCTACAAAGAATATGTAATCCGCCATTTCACATATCTCATGGTATAAATCTTTATCCCAATCGCTCCCTGCATCAATAATAGATATAGGTGCTTCTTGGTTGGCCAATAAAACCTTAATAAAATGGTCGAAGTCCTGCTCTGTTTCGTTTTGAAGCTCTTGGTCAACTATAGGATTCTTTACAATATAATTTATTCTTCCTTGCTTCCATTTTGGAATTAATAATATATCAGATTCCTTCTGTAGCATCTCTTTATATCTCTGCAACATAAATTCACTACGATAGTTTTCTGGCGCTTCTGTATATCCCTTTAATAACGGATACGTATAACCATCATCATATAGATTCTCTATATAATTCACATCAATCTGTAGTTCATTTAAGTAAGCGGCTAAAAGATGTGAAACAAAAGTGGCACCACTTCTCCTATTCATGTTGGCCACAACAATTGTTCTTCTTGGAATAGCAATACCAATTTGTTTCTCATATACTGGCTCAAAAGCCAATTTATACTGTTTTTTTATAATTGGAGCTTTTGGCGTTTCTTCCTGAATAGACTTACGCTTTTGTTTGTTTTTAAATAATTTTAAATTAGAGTGTGATTCACTGTTGTTACCTTCCTCTAATTCACTTGATACTTTCGCTTCTTCCTCATCAAAAGGCACTTCAGGCAATTTCGTATGTTGCGGTGCTTGACTTGCTCCTACAATTTCCACCACATTTTTAATATCCGATTCCTGTAGCAGCTGCGGGATGACTTTATTATCAATATCAATTTTACGAGAGTTAAAAATGTCATAGATACCTAGATAAATCAGCTTCGCTAAAAATTCATCATTATTTTCACGCTCTGTAAATACTACAATGCGAATATCCCGCTGAAAGCGAATGTCTCTTAACTTCTGTAAAATAATTAATTCTCGCTTATCTTCGTGTCCCGCATCAATATTTAATCGTTTGTCATTAATACATAGAATATCAGGTTGCTCCGTATTTAGAATTTCATCTAAATACTTTATGTGCATAACATCACTATCAGCTACTTCAAATCCTGCACCAACAAAATCCTCACGTAAATATGCCGTATATACAGTATCACTAATAGCTAATACAATCTTTTTCATTATGAAAAACTCCTCTTTGATAGAAAATCACTTTAAAGTAATAGCATGTTTTCAAAAGGCACTTTTGTTGCGTTTTGTATTTTTGTTAATAGTTCGGTGAGAAGTGATTCTATTTCAAATCCATCCAAATTACATGGCATATTATCAATAAGGTTATATTTGACTCTAACCTCTAAACGATCCTCTATTTCTTCTAACGGTATCGCACTAAATAAACTTTGTTCATATATAAATCCATCCCGAAGATTTTTTTGTATTTCTGTCTTGTCTTTGTAAACAATGGTTACTTGTGCTAATTCAATAAAAGGATTATCTAAAGTTAATTTTGTATTCCAGTTTAGACTCCAGATTTCACAGCGGCCGTCTGCATGCACAACATTAGCAGCTACAGATGGAGTAATTGTAAATAAACGATCTACTGGAACATTTGTAAAAGTAGTTGTTTTTCCTTCTACTACTTTCAGTCCTCTTTCCTCACGTTCATGCTCAAGCGAAATTTCCGCACCAAACAATGCAATTTCACAAAATACTTGCTCCATTATGGGTTTAATGCCTTCATACGTTCGAACAGCAAATACACTAAATTCTTGTGTTTCATCCGTTCGAACTAATTCATAAATGCTAAATTCCGCTGCATTTACAATTGCAAAAGGAATATCTTGTGCAAAATTAGGATTTATAAATAGGGAATCCGGAATCACTGTCTCTGGATGTTTGAAAAACTCTAAACCAAGCTGATATCCTTTTAGAAATGCATTCTTAGCAGCAGCTGGGAATAATGTTTCAAATCTTTTGAGACTGCTTTTAAATTGCTTCTCTTCGACCTCGTTATTAAATTCTCTATCTTGTAAAATGTTTACACGATCAGCAAGCAGTAAAAAATAGTAGTTAATAAGAGAATTAATTCTCTCCTCAAAAACTTGATTATCTTTACAATATTTATCAAATCTTCTTTTACTTTCACTAATAATTTCATTCATTCTTTAATACTCTCCTTATCATTTTCTAGTTATTAAATAAAAAAAGACACACCAATGGCAGGTATATGCCCTCGGTGTGTCCGTTTAGCAAGAATTAAACATCTCTCGATTCGTATATTAATTTTAAACAATAAAACTTATGTATAAGATTATCTATATAATATCTAAATGTCAATACTACTTCGCAATTATTAATTAAACTTACAAAAATAATGCTTCTAATTGATTAACCTTTTTCTTTTTTGCATATGTCATTTAATGACCTAATTCATGTAATACTATTGGTATATTTAAGTAAAGGATTTTCATACCAAAATTTCGATTTTTTATTTACAACTGAATTTCAAAAGTAAAAAACATTCATTTAATATATTCCATACCTTAGGGAACTTTAGATACAAAACAATCTTTATAGTACTCATAGCATAACTAACAGCAAACGACTAAAACATATTAATGTTATGTAAACAATCAAGTGACACAAACTCGTTCATTTGATATTAACATATCAACTGACATTGACATGAAATTTCATATTGAGGGATGAATACAAGTTAAACTAACCATCCAGTTCATACCTAAGCCAATTTATTAATTACATATTTTGCAAACAAAGATTATAAAATAGCTTTTAAGTTCCTATTTTAGTTATTAGACAAAAAAGCACGCTAATAATGAATATACATCCATAACATATTTTTCTCGTAACAATTAAAATGATTTTTAGTTTGCATATACTTACATTTGAATGATGCACAAAATCATTTCTTCTACTCAAATACTATAAAAACTACAATCTATAATTATAGATTGTAAAGATATTAACTGCACTTTTTTATCATAGAAAAGAATTCATACTTATAGTATGCCCAAATAAATAAGTCTTATACCTAAGCATTACAACTGCTATTTATAACTAAAATTCCCAATATGCTACACCGTTCTTTTTATAAACCTCCTTGGTCAAGAAGATTTCAAAGAAAGTCTATCTCCATTTGATTTTTAACACAATTTGAAGTGCACAACTCCAATTTGTTAATGTTATATAAACAATTAACCAACACTAATACCCTCGATTGAAATTGACATATTAATTAACATTGATATGAAATAAAACAAAAATGTGTAGATGTTAATTTCATATTGATATTTTACGTGTTATATCAATCCGATGATACTCAGATATAAATAACGTAAAACCATTTAGTAGATCTACATTTATCATCATTAGTTAATGGAATGTAACAACTAACAAACCAGCGTAAGTTATATTTTATTACTAATTATTTTCATTAACTTTTTAAGGGGGATTTAAGTCATAAACATCCATTAGAATAACTAGTATCTCTAAGTGTAAATGGTATTTTCTATCTCTGATCAACATGACATTGACAATTAGGATGATTCGTCCTTTGTTTGAATGGTTTTTGTTAATGTTATATTAATCTCATAACAATTCCTCATTTCATGTCAATGTTATCTTTATGGATATTCGAAGTATACTTATCTAATTTTCATTAACATATCAATCTCATCATCTTATTTATGATCTTATTAATATATGCAAACATACACTAGAGATCGGATATCTACAAAAATACATCACTTGGATTATTCTAGTATTCTAAGTCGAACCTTAGTATCTTAAAAACTTCCTCAAAATTATCTATAAAATCCTTCGTTTATGGTTCACATTTCATGTTAAAAGGTAATCTTTTTAAATCAACATGTATACAAAGGGTCGATCTATATCTATTATAGTCAACAAAACATTAACAATAGGTGTTCGTATGTTATTAGTAGGTGGTTGTAGTGTTGATTTCATGTCAATGTCATGTTTCATGTTAATGTCAACTCGCAGGCTCAATCTGTTCTTTAATGCTGATAAAGATCATTTTGTTGATACTGACTACATAAATTTCTATCATGACATGCAATATACAACTTAAATTGTACATCCTATACTAAATTAATATACATAAGTAGATCCTAACTTGTATGTAGCAAGTAAATAGGGAGTAGGACGAACCTCTTCGAAGTATTATGATTGTGCCCCCATATCCTTAAATACCGTTTTGTTTATTGAACAATACTAACTCTACATTAATATTATTTACTTTTTACTAGTTTTTATACGTGATAATTAGATTTCGGGCGTTACTTTGTGTATTTTTCCGTTATATACCCGGATTATATCCTTATAACTTATTTACAAAATAGCTTTATTTCCTTATCATTAATATTAAGTAGCCTAATTTGTTAATCTCATAGCAACTATCAGTAGCGCTACTACAATAATATATATATTCCCATTAACAAAACGTTACCAATTCGAAATATATAATTGGTAATAAACTTACTGATTCACCGAATTCTATACTAAACGTTAATGTTTTGTTAACAAGTATATGTTTACATGTTAATTCTATATTTCATGTAATCCACTGGATTGGTAGGGATTTTTACAAATATTATCGAAATACTAGCTAACATGTTAATCTCAGCTCACATGTTAATTATAATTAGTTATTTATGAGTTGATTTTTGAGGAGGTAGTTACAATGATTGAGCAAAAAAATGAAAAACAAGACCATCAAATTAACGATGATGATATATTAGATGATAATGTTTTCGAAAAAGCATGGCGGATAACAGAATTCTCAAAACTAGTAGGACGTCATCATAATACAGTTTATAATTGGTTCAATATCCTAGAAGAAAAGGGACTTCATGAAACTTTAAGAACTCAAAATACAAATGAAAAACTCTATAATGCTTTAGATCTTGAAATTGCTCTATTTATAAAGCAGAAAAGGGATGAGAAATGGTCTCTAGATGCAATTATTGACCTTTTACCACACCAATTTGATTTAAGACCAGTTTCACCAGAACATCAAACAAATGAGGTATCCACTGAATTAAACCTTCAAGCTACTGCTGAAATTATTGAAAAAATGGTAACTAAACAGTTAGAAGAAAAAATAAAACATATTGAATCTCATTATGAAGAGAGGGTAGAAAGTATATTAAAGCAGTTACCACAACCAGAAGATGTAGAAACGCTAAAATTACGCCAACGCCAAGATAGGCTTGATAACTTTATTATTGAGCATAGGGCACGTCAGGAATTAAGAAAACAAGCAGAGAGCTTATGGAATAATAAACCTGAGGAAGAGCGCACTAGAAAAGCAGGCTGGTTTAAAAAAGAGGAAGACTTGAGTAAAAAACAACTCTTCATAGAGCAGTACATACAAGATAATATTATTGAGTATATAAAATCTCTTATGGATTCAGTGGAATAATAAAAAAGTCTGGAACTTAGTCCAGACTTTTTTATTATTTTGTAGTACCAAACATCTTATCTGGATCTAGAAAATCTGCTAGATCTTCATCTTCATTTGCTCCAGCATTATTATTTTCTTCGTCACTACCCATATCAATAAAATCTCCAAATGCAAAACCTAAATCCTCATCCTCATCTATACTTTCAATCGTACTAATTTGAGACTTTTTATACTGAATTTGGCTTTGTCTTTCTTTAAATTCATTAAATTCTTCAACTAAACCTTTAGATAATCTCGATGGTAATGCATCGGTTTTATAGAAGGTATATACAGTTCCTAAGAAATCATTCTTACTTACCAAATATCCATTAAAAACTGTACCATTTATAGGTAAATTATTTGAAACTTCTACCTTAGCGTCATCCATAAAGGAATCATTAATATTCTTTTGCTCATCTAGGATAGCAAGCATACCAAAATGATGTACTTTTGATGCTTCAACAGAACCATCATCGTTCTTCTTCATCAAATCAATCGGGGGATGGAAAGAGCTTCCTCTCAATGATTCTTGGAACATTTCTATAATTGCATGGCTATTTTCTATTTGATTCATATTACGTGAAACCTTATTAATTACTAAACAGCCCGTTTTCTCAAGTAAAATACGTTTAAAATCTTGAGAATCCAGTATTACAGATGTACCAGATCCATTAGCAGCGGTATTTAACTCATGAATAATTTCACTAATACGTTGATTTGCATAATCTCGTGAATTAGCGATACCTTTTTTCTCATTTTCATTCAATTCCTTAAATTCATCGTAAAAATGCTGGTTATCAGCAAACACAACAAATGCTACACCTTTTGATTTATCATTTGCTAATTTCCAAATTTCCTGTGAAAATTTATTTACTTGTCGTAATACATCAGGCCCATCTGCTCGGACGGGAAGAGTTACAACAATCCCCATTTTAATAAAGTCTTTGCGCTCAATAGCATTTTCAAAGGCTATTCTCGCAAACTTCGCTTGATTCGCCTTGATTTCAGACATTGGATATAGCTGCGCAACTTTTTGTAATTCTTGTCTGATTACTGGCTTGTTATGAAAAGCCGAAAATTCTTCAATAGCCTTAATGATTGTAGAAGTTCCAGTTCCTCCACCTAAACCTGCAAAAAATAAAACAAGTTCATCCGAAGGTCTTACTCGTTCAGTAATAAATTCTTTTAGCTTTTCTTTTGCTTCCTCATTTGAATCAAGGACTTTTACTGCACGCTCAGGATTCTTACCTAAACCACCTAATTTCAGTGAAACTTGATTACTTTTGGGTACATTTTTTAATTCAGCTAGATCTCCATCATTACTATTTAGTGCTAAGCAATTATATACTGCTGTACCATCTGTATGTGTATATTCCGCAAATTTATCTACCATTCTAGTACCAGCTTGACCAAAACCGACCATCGTCATTTTAACTGCCACTTCATTCTTCAAGAAGTTTTTTGCCATTATTTTATCTCTCCTTATTTATCTTTTTTCTTTTCCCTAACTCAATCAGTACTTGTTGCCCTCTATAAGTTGAGATCAAAAATTTATATGGGTGCATGGTTTTTTCATAGATTAAAGACATTGATGATAGTGTACTCACACTTATTTCAGCTGAACGTCTAGATATATTCGTACGTTCAACCTCTAAAGAATAGGATTTCCCCTTTTTTTTCTTTACTCTCCTATCAATAACTACATTTTCCACTATTTCATTAATAGATATGCCCCTCATGTACTTCGTCTCTTGAAATTGTTTATTTACTATGTTTCCTATGTATAGAAATACACTATAGAGTATCTCATCTTGTTCAAGTATATCAGCAAACATGCTTACTACTTCATCTGCAAACTTGATTGTTTGATATTTTTCACTTAAAACTTCGTTCAAGTCGTCCCCCCCTTAAAACACTGGTTAATTATTCCTAGAAACATAGTACATCATTACACGTTGTATATCAAGTCATTATAAATAAAACTTATATACAGGACTTGTATATAAGACTTATAAAATTAAAAATAGAATTAATATATATATTATAAGGGTTTATGTATACGCCTTATATATAATGCGTATACATGTTATATCAATCTTAAATTTCATGTGATTGACATTTCAAAAAAGATTATTAAAAAAACCAAATTAAAATTCTAAAAAACAGATTAAAAACCACCAATTTTTTCAACATAAAAATCCCAGAAGTAATTATACGTTTTATATATAAGCTTTATATATAAAACGTATAAAATAACGCTTTTATATCTTAGTTAAATTAAAAAACAAATTATCTAGTTTACATACAAGTTTTATATAAGTCTCTTATATAAAACTTGTATGTAAACCGTATTTGTAAAGCTTATATAATTCAACTAAACTTTTTTAATATTCCAACAATAAATATTGTTCGAGTGTATTTATATTACTAGGGAGATTTCAAGACATTCTTATAGCAATTCACACTAAGGTTTTCTTTGTTACCTAGCTGTTTTAACGGGATTTATCACTTATAAGACCGCTCATTGTTAATGTTATGTTAATGTACTGTTCTTCACTTAGTACTTGTTAGTTCACATTATTATATATGTTATAAGAAAAATCATCCTCTTTTCCTCATTTGAATTCAATTCCTTGTCAATTTCATTCATTCCTCAAAAGCCAGTAGAAGAGGTTGTTAATTTCATATGAACAGCATCAATACCCTCAATATTCAACATATTAAAAAGGGAGTACTAGGATAAATCAACTTTGATATTCTAAAAGTAGTAGGCTAACAATCACATCTCTACTATAAAAAAGAAACATTTGTTCAAACTAGATTATTAAAAGGGAAATCTCATCTTATTAACATCAAAGTGATACTTACATGACAATAAAATTTTTTGTAATGCAGGAGGAATGATGATAGCAATTACATCCTCACATAAAATTAACAACTGTTCAATTTTATTATTTCAGTTAAGATAACTCCTTGTTTAACGAAGAAAAAGTGAAGGGAATTCAAGTGACTAAAACCAATATGTTAAGTATCTATAGACATATTGTTAACTTATTTATGATTTGGTAGAAACAATTAATATTATTTGTCTAAGTGAATTTATGATTCTATAAAAGAAAAAACATAAAAGAAAAAGTTGGAATTTTACATTGAGCAAATAGCAGAAGTTGAAAAGAGCGTTTCATCACAAATAAAAAGTTGAATTTCGAATTAAGGATAGAAAAAATTACTCTTTATTATCAATAAACCTTTTTATAAATCTTGAATAATTTTAATCAATTAAAATAGTAGTTTGGCTATCTAATAAATGTTAGGACGTCATAACATTATTTTATAAATAGAATTTCATTATAACTATTGTTAGGTGTCTAGTAGTAGCTCGTCCTAACAAAACAAACGATTTAATAGAGCCTTATAAATCAATAATTTATAAGAGATTTATAAGAGTAGTTTTCATCTCAACTTCAACGTACAAAATGAAGTACCTCTAAAAATTAAAATGTCTTATTTATTTTTTCAGGTTTTACAACCACCACATCAATGTAATAGTATATTAAAAATAATAAGTATTTAATTTAGTTGAATTCAATATAAGAGGTGTATGCATTGTCCGAAAAAGTGTATAAATATAGAAGATCAGGTACCCAAAAACATTTTCACTTAAAAGAAGCTGACATATTTGTCTTTACAGTTTTATATTACAAAAGAGCACTTACAACAAGGCAAATCACGCAGTTATATAGTGCATTTGAGGGAAGAGAATGTTCTGAAGCTAGCATATTTACAAAGCTTGACCGGTACTCACAATATGGAGCTATGTTAACTAAAAGAATAGATAAAAGGGCTGACAGTATTACGAAACGCGCTTTATTTTCCTTAAAAGAAAAGACAATTGAATTCTTATTGGAAATAGGAAGAATTCCCAAAAAAAGTTCAAAAAGACGGTACTCAAGAACAACTTCTCTTCACACTATGTGTTCACGTGAAGTCATGATCCGTACTCTTTTAGCGACTACAAAGAAGACACAAACCAATGAAGTATTATATGAATTGGATATTCGTTCTTTTTACCAGAAAAAAAATATAAAAATTGAGGACAACCAATTGGCCTTGATTCCTGATGAACATATTTCATACCAAGATAAAAATATCCATATTGAGATGGACATGTGCAAAGAGACAAATTCTATCTTAGTTGAAAAAGTAGAGAAGTACATAGAATATGCAAAAAAAACAAATGAGGATGTAACGGTTGTCTTTGTTATGTATGACAAATCAATGTTCCTTGCTGAAGATGCAGAACCGCCATACATACGTATGAAAAATCTATTATTTTCTATGCGGAAGCATCATGAATTATTAATGAATATACCAAATCTAAATGTACACATTTGCTCATTGAAAGATGCTGGGGATGTTATTTCAGATATCATTCTAGGAACAAATGATAATCAAAACTTGGAACAAGATATTCTTTTTCCTTTATCTCAACGTACAGTAGGAGATGTCAATTGGCGTTACACTTTTGTCGAAAAAATTCAAACGTTTAAAGAATCAATAGATGGTGGCCTTCGACGCACATACAAGAGAGATAAAGCTTCTATTCAAGATTTCTTTTTTATTTTTGGAAATGAAAATGATTACCGAATGATTGCAAGATTAGATGATGTCGTGTTTTCAAGAAGGGATGGAGATGAAGGCGTTCCGCTTGTAGTTATCTATCCTAAACGTGAAAATCCTAGAGATATTCTACTGATGGACACTTATGATAATGTACTACTTCTATCCATTCAAAATACAAATATAGCAACCGATGAACAGATCATGGTACATGCTGCAAATAACGTTAATCCGAAAAGACGTAAACTTGTAGAATTATATTAATCGTTTATTTTTTATATACTTTTATATAACTTTATTGATTTTTATTATTTAAGGTGATAGAATAACGTTTGAACTAAACACTCAAAACTACAATCAAATCAGAACATATGAAATTAAGGCAAGCGACACACGCTGTTTTTACAGTGGGTGTCGCTTGCCTTTTTTTGTATGGAGAAAGGTGGAAGTGGAAAATGACAATGAACTTACAATTTGCAACAACTACTGGGGGAGTGCTCTCAGCAAGAGAAGCATTTAAAACTCCAGAACTAGTCCTTAAACATATTACAGAAGGGGGAGCTAAATTTTGCGTTTCCCTACAAGATATCAAAATTCCAGGGAAACCTAATTATTATTGGTACGATGTAATAATTGAAACTGCGGCGAATAACAAACTAGAGATAAATATTGCAGTACTTTCTCAAGAAGAATATAACCAATTGTGTGAAGGAGATAGTATTGACTTATATTTAAAACAAACTGAAGATGCAGCGAAGTTCTTTCTAAAAAAATCAAAGGAACAATTCAAGCCAGAACTTCATAATCGTTTTACATTACACCATAAAGCTCAACTATGTCTTTAAAAAGTAGGTGAACCCTTATGGAGACATCTAAGCAAAGATTACCATTATACACTACAATCGCCTTAATTAGCGGATTTATCCTTTCATTTGGATTTGGTGTAGCAAACTACATCCAGTTACTCTACTATGCATTTGAACCACCGTCTTATCCTATAGAAATTACATATGTACCACTATTTTTAATGTTCTTCTCTTTGCTATTAGGAGAATTTAGTTTTAGGTTCTACAGCCGTATCCCAGCTTTACAATTTCAAAATGGCAAGTTATTAATTTTAATTGCTTCTCATATTGCAGTAGATATTCAGTTTTTATGGTTTGCAACTACTTCTATCCATGCGAAAGTTATTCCTTATCTTATGAATAAAGCAAAACATGTTAATTTTGGTGAATATCAAGCAATAGGGGATGTATTAACAGGAAATTTCCATACACTCACCATGATATTTGTATTCTTACCGACCGTATTTATGATTTTGTTTACTCTTTGGTATAGTGGCCATATTATCCGTTACAGAGAAGAAATCTTAAAGTGGGTACAAAAATACGAATATAAAAATCATAAGTTGCAAAAGTGGTTTAATAGCCAAGAGGAACAAATATATCCTGATGTTGATATAGGTCCTCATATTAAGCACAAAGAAATGATTCGAATCAAGGGGAAAGATAGAACCCTAAATGGAATTATTATTGGTCCTATTGGTTCTGGTAAGACATCTAGTTTAATTATTCCAATGATTAATCAAGATTTACACTGGATGGTACGTTTTATAAATAAGTTTGAAAATACGTATAAAAAGAATAATTATGATACAGAAGAAGTAAAAGGAACATTTTTAAATGGGATAACTGTTATTGAACCGAGTAATGATTTATGTCAAAAGGTATTTAAGTTAGTACAAGCACACAAGATTCCTGAAAGTTCAATTTATTATTTTGATCCCACAAACCCTGATACCAAAAACATTAATATTTTACGTGGACCAGTTGATAAAGTAGCCGAGGTTTTTGCAATGGTTATCCAGGGTCTGTCGGAATCTAATAATGCATTCTTTGAACAAGCACAACGGAACCACCTTAAGCAACATATTTATTTATTAAAACTACATAACCCACAAAAAGATGTGACCTTTGATGACTTAATAGATATGTACGACGATGTAGAACGTGTACACCGTATGCACAAACTATTAAAAGTACAGGTAGAAAAATTATATGATTTTGTTCAAAGTGGTGTTGCTTCACGTGATCAAAAAAACGAATATAAGATTATAAAAGGTATCGATGAATGGTTCGATAATACCATTCGTGAAAAAACGGGTTTCCAAGGGGAACCGGCCGTTTATAAATCTGGAAAATATCGTGGAAAACCAATGCATTATGACCGGGAAGAAGAATATGTAAAAGGTTTGCGTAACATCTTAAAAGATTTAGCCTCAAATGTTTTAATACGACGTGTTTTATTTGGAAAATCAGATTTTGATTTTGATGTTCACCTAGAGCAAGGTGGTATTTTACTAGTAAATACAGCCAAAGGAGAACTTGCAGATCTTTCTAATGTACTAGGAAAATTCGTATTACTAAGTATGCAAAATGCTGTATTCCGAAGAGAACCAAATATTTCACCATACCATCATATTATTGTGGATGAATTCCCTGATTATGTTGTGCGCCCGTTCAAAGAGTTCCCTGCACAATCTCGTAAATATAAAGTCATTCTGACAATTGCAAGTCAAACACTATCTCAATTAGCTTTGGATTTCACAGAGCAGTATATGTTTACTTTACTAGGTTCGTTCCGTAACAAGATGATATTTGGTGATGTAACACCATATGATGCGAAAATTTTCTCTGACATGTTTGGTGAAACAGAGGAATTTAAAGAATCCGAATCCGAACAAGGGATTTCTCCTATGCAAGAGAATCCCGTTAGTCGCTTAGGTTCGACATATCAAAAATTAAAAGAAGTCGTTATGTCACCAGGAGATATTATGGCACAAGGT
Source organism: Bacillus sp. M13(2017) (assembly GCF_002218325.1). Lineage (NCBI taxonomy): Bacteria > Bacillati > Bacillota > Bacilli > Caryophanales > Bacillaceae > Bacillus > Bacillus sp. M13(2017). The sequence goes on from NZ_KZ268507.1 coordinate 157,544, forward strand.
GCCTTCATTTGTGCTGCGCGTATTGTACAAGACAATCATGTGCAACCTGTACAACAAATTACTAGTAACTTTGTACCCAAAGAGGCATTTGCTCAAGCAATCATTCAAGTAGAGATCAAGTCTGGACAATATTGGGAAACTGAACGTCTTCGACTCATTGAAGAATCTATCGCAAAATCAAATCCTATGAAACATGTAGATGCAAATAATAAAAAACAGATAGAATCATTTCCACCTATGCATGGTGATAAAATAGAACAAAATAATTCCATAGAAACAAACACTGTAGAAAATGTAACTTTTCCTGATTATTTTAAGGATGTCAGTCAACAGGGAAATGTTATTGAAGAAACTGAAAATAAGTTGTATGAAGAAATTAAGGCATTCGTTATTGAATCACAACAAATCTCACCATCTCTTTTGCAAAGAAAATTCAGAATCAGCCATATAAAGGCTGTAAAATTGATTGAGAAGTTAGAACACAATCACATTGTGAGCACTTACACCGGGAATAGCCCTCGTAAAGTTTTAATTTCAAACAATAATACGTTGATATTATCAAAGGATTCTCAAATCAATACTACTCCTTCATCTAATACAGATTTAGATAATACGACTTCACGAGAAAATAGCATTCCAAACGAAAAATCAGAAGCAAAGCAAGAGGAAACAGGCTTCTTTAAAGACATCCTATATGATGATGTAGTAGCCTTTGTTAAGGCATCAGGGAATTCTTCTATACATGCACTACAGAACGCATTTAAAATTGATTATACACGTGCTTCAAGATTACAAGATGCCCTACAACGGAATGGCGAGCTACCGAATATAACAAAAGAGACACATAGGGAAATAGTAGGTCCTAAAAAAAATATGGAGCTAGCAGAACGGAAGAAAGAGGTATCTAATACTATGCTGGAACCAAAAAGGGATATAGATTACCCAATTCATTTAGGAATTCCTGTAGAAACTGATCCATTGCAAAAAAAGCTTCTAACAGAGGGACTTATAACCACAGTATTAGAGGAAACAAAAACAGATATGAAAACTAATTTGAAACCAGCTACAAAAACAGTTAATCCCACTACAGAAAATAAACTTGATGAAGAGGTTGCAAAAGTTTACGAATCTATTAGCATTACTGTTCATCAAAACTTAGAAAAGAATATGGTAGAGAACACTAGAAATAATGAAGAGCAGCATGAAGATAAACATATCGACTATAAAGAACGCAAAAAAAACTTAAAAGCCAAACAAAAGAATACGTATAACAATACAAATTCACTACTTAATAAAAACCAGCAACAAAAGAAAAATACATCTAATGTAATGAGTAAGGAATTAGATGATTTTTTTGATTAATACCTATAGAAACCTAAAATAACTTTTTATTCAAGATTATATTTTTAGGGAAAATCTAACTTAAATTAGGAGGAAAGGTTAGATATAGTATTTTAACTTTTCCCTTTTCAAAAAATAATACTTGCACAAATTACATAAAAACGTTATATTTTAATTAATAATTATACAAATAAAACATGACTTACGTGAAGGACACACCTTACGTACCATTCCAACGGTACAGGTGTGTCCTTTTTTACGTTCTAGGAGGAAAATATAATGGTTGAAGATAAGGTAAATACTCATATTACAAAAGAACTAGGGATGGCATTTGAACCGGATAACACGCTAGAGGACATCTTTATAGAATCAACTTTCAATCAATTTGAAAGAATACGTGAACATGAATTAGAAGAATTAGCTCGTATGAAACGTGAACGTACTGTAGGGAAAGGCTTAATTACCATAGTATCTGAAAAATTATTCCCAACTAAAAACGGGACATCTGAGCGGATACAAGTGCTCACAATGCAAATTGGTACTCATACGACAGCATATTGTCCACTTACAGAGGCAGGTATAAATATTCCTAAAAATCCTCAATGGCTGATAGGTAAAACAAAACTCGTTATTATTGAGCATTTCCAAAGAACTGAGGAAGGGAACTTTGCTGTTGTATCTATCACTGCAGGAGAACTTGCACTGCAAAGAAAATTATATGAAGAAATAGTAGAGCAAGAGGGGAATAAAGTATACACAGGAACAGTTTCTGGACATATTCCATCTGCACAAACTATTCTGGTTGAAGTTCATGGTGTAACAGTAGGAGTAAGATACTCGCAATGGTCTCATTCATTCGTTCGTTCGGCGGATATTATTATTGGCGATGTTGTAGAGCTTATCATCGATAAAGTAGTGGAAAAGGATGGGCGCTATGAGTTTAGAGGAAATAAAAAGAAACTTGAAACGGATCCAATGGAAAAACTATTAGAATTAAACAAACGACGTGACCGCTTTGTAGGTAAAATTGTAGGTGTAGATGCTATTGCTGGGATTTTCGTAGAAGTTGCACCAGGTATTCAGTTTAAAGGGCTAAAGGGTCGTAATCTGGCAAATCCAACTGTGGATGACGCAGTAAACCAAACAATTGTTACATGTGAGCTGCTTAATATTGATGCTAAAAATAGAAGAGGAACTGTACGTATCCTAAATTATCCGCAAGGCCAAAGTAAAAAATCTTATTCGTCAATTTACCAATTTTAATGGATGATTATGCGTACAATAGAGAAACAAATGTCTACTTATATTCCTTCTATTCCTCATTTATCAAGTGAGGATATACAAGGACTTCAAATATATCGGATACATGATTTGGATAAAACCTATATATTCCACTCTTATGACGAATTAGTTAAGTTTAAGCAGCTTTTAACAGAGGAACAATATGCTATACTCAATTTTATTGGTGTTCATACATCCGTTCGGTTTAATCATTTATTATATCTATTCAAGAATAAATTTTCGCGGAAGAAAATTAACAATGCACTTCAAGGATTACTTTACTATCAATTTATCGAAAAATGGCAAGTAGAAATTTTTGATATGGAAATCTTTGAAGAAACATATACCTTATCCAATAATGGATTTAAACTACTAAAATACTGGCAAGGAAATATGTTCTTCTTTGCCCCAGAGCGTCTTGACAATCATGGTAAATATGTTCACCTGCGTTATTGGCATGACATAGACCTACTTTGTCATTTACGCTACGCTCCTTCATTTTTAGGTCATATTATGCATCCATCTATTAGTAAAGGGGTTTTTACCCCTTCTTTAAGTTTTATAATAAATGGAGGAAAAGAACGTAAATTTAACTTTGTTGTATACTCCACCTTATTATCTGATCAAAAGGATCGATTAAAACGAATAATTGCTAGATGGAAGACTTTTGTAGAGTCAGGAAAAGATGTTATTATGCAGGACTTAGGGAATAACCCTACAATCTTAGTTATTTATGTTTCTACTAAAAAACAAGCAAAGCAAATTAATAATGAACTATTACTTGATTTAATTCCTGGTAAAGTATTGTTATGCATAGGGGAATCTTTACATTTTCAAGGATTACAACACGCTTTTTATCAACCTCTTGCAGAAGGGGAGATCAAACAATTAGATACAAAGCTATTTATAGAAAACTAAGCCACCATACAAGCTTTCGCTTTAAGGGTGGCTTGTTTATTTTATAATTAGCTTGGAGTATTCAAAAAAACTTAACAAAATTAATAATCCTGTATCTACCTCTATACAAAGCACAGATTTTGCGAAATAATATTCTTTGACACCTGTTAATAAAATAACATTATATACAAATATAGTTATTTTATTGAAGGAATATACAAGAAAGGAGTACTATATTGCTACGTATACAAAGAGGGTACATGTACGATCCTGATGATAATGAGGTAATAGTAAATGAAATTTTCTATGATGGTACATCAGAAAAAAAGTTAGGCAGTAAAATGGGTGTATTTGATGCAGTTAAAGTACCTGTTGATATTTTTCAAAAGGTCCAGGAAAACGAAAGTATGACCTATATGGAAAGTGTTGAAGTAGAAGAAAAAAATATAAAGGAAATACTTTGTTATTTAGTTCAAAATCAAAAGCCAGAAAAGCTATATTTTGAAATACAGTACATGAAGTAACTCCAGGGACTGAATATAAGAGGGGATTTATAGCAGGGGATTCAGGGGCATTATTATACAATACATGTGGGATCTGCATATAAACTTCCTTCTTATCCCTGTTCTATTGAAAATAATTGAATATAATATAAAAATAGTTTAATATAAATCTATATTTATTGTTTAATTGATTCCGTTTATTCCCACACCCTATGTGTTGTGGTTGAGTTTTAGAAACAAGTTGTATTCTTGTTTCAATTATGAAAGGGCTTCTTTGAGCCGATTAGTGTATATATAGCTTATTTTGCTATGCACATTTTAATCGACTTGAAGAAGTCCTTTTTGTGTTGTCTTCGAGTTAGGAATCACTTATACATAAACTTTTAGGACTAAAAGTATGCTAAATGAGAAAACACATATTTTGTGCTTTTTGTTTAATTTAGAGGGGAGATTATATGAATTTTTACAGAGCATAGCATAAAAAAATATGGATAAACGCACATATTTCGTGCTTTTTATTTAGAAAAGAGGATATTTATGATGAAATATGAACATGCAATTACTTTAGATAAGCCAACATTATCAATAGGGGAAATCATTTAAAACTTTCAAAAGAAAAAAATTAATTACCGCGTTAAAAGTTATGAACTTACTATCTATAAAATCAAACCTTTATATTGTTGGAAATTCCAAAATTTTACGATGAAGTAAGATAATAAGTATCCATTCATAATGGCATTCGAAAGAGAAGAAAAAGGGAATCTAAATATGGAAAGTACTTGTTGCAATGCTAAAAGCACGAGGAATCAGAATATGAAACTTGAGAGGAGTTATATAATATGATTACAGTTAATCGAGGATACATGTATGATCCGGAAGATGATGAATTTTTAATTACCGAGATTTATTATGAAGCTGCTACAGATACTAAACTAGGAAGTAAAATGAATAACTTATCTTACTCAACCATTCCTAATGAGATTAAAGAAAAAATAGAAGCAACTGCTTCATTATCCTATGTGGAAAGCATTGAGATGTCTCAGCCATTAGCTGTCCTATATCAAAATGAAATTAACATGTATGGAAAACCAGAAAAATTATACTTTGAGTATACAAACATTTAAAAAGAAAAAAGACATTGAACGGTTTGTTTCAATGTCTTTTTTCTTTTTAAACTATAGAGGAACAAATGGTTAAGGCTTTGTTTGGCATCCTATAGTGTTTTAGGTGTGTTATACTTATATTTGCAAATTATAATATTCGGTAGAATGTCAGGTTTGTTTGCTACTATTCGATATATATAACTGGAGGAAAAATTATGGTTTTTTTTAACGAATTTCCGGAAAGAATTCTCCTTCCTCAAGCGTGTGAAGGGCGTAGCCCAACGGTAGGCGGGAGATGAATTTCGGTTTGGCGTAGCCAAAAGGTTTTCCTTTTTATTTTACCTCTGATATAATCAGTCTTATAAATTATAAGGGCTGGTATATAAATGAAATTAGATAGTAATAACCATTCAGTATTCTTGTTATATTATCACCTTGTGTTGGTCGTGAAATACAGAAGAAATGTGTTTGATGATGATATGTCAGACTATGCAAAAGATATGTTTGTTCGACTATCTGAAAACTATAACATCACGTTAGTTGAATGGAATCATGATGTAGACCACGTTCATATTTTGTTCAAGGCACACCCTAATACAGAAATGACAAAATTCATCAATGCTTATAAAAGTGCAAGTTCTCGACTTATTAAAAGAGACTTTCCACAAGTGAAAAAGAAACTTTGGAAAGAGATGTTTTGGTCAAGAAGTTTTTGCTTGCTAACTACTGGTGGTTCGCCAATAGACGTAGTAAAAACATATATTGAAAATCAAAGTGAAAAGTGAGGTGAAATGATATGACAAAGCAGAATAAAGCATATAAATTCCGTTTGTATCCAACAGAAGACCAAGCACATCTTATGCGTAAAACTTTCGGTTGTGTACGTTTCGTGTATAACAGAATGTTAGCTGAACGGAAAGAAGCGTATGAAAAACATAAAGATGATAAGAATCAACTAAAGAAACAAAAGCTTCCCACTCCTGCGAAATACAAAGCAGAATTTGAGTGGTTAAAAGAAGTGGATTCATTAGCTTTGGCAAATGCTCAACTAAACTTGCAAACTGCCTATAAAAATTTCTTTAGTGGTCAAAATGACTTCCCAACATTCAAAAGCAAAAAAGACAGAAAGTCTTATACAACGAATGTAGTGAACGGAAATATTATGTTGCTTAACGGTCATATCAAATTGCCAAAACTGAAAATGGTACGTATCAAACAGCATAGAGAAATACCACAAGGCCATATAATCAAGTCATGTACGATTTCTATGACACCTACTGGTAAATACTATGTGTCCATTTTGACTGAATACGAAAAAGAGATCGTACAAAAAGAAGTAGAAACAGTTGTTGGATTAGACTTTGCGATGGATCAATTATACGTCAGTTCTGAGGATGAGAGAGCCAATTATCCTAAGTTCTATCGTGAAATGTTAGACCGATTAGCAAAGGCTCAACGAGTATTATCAAGACGTACAAAAGGTTGAGGGCGTTGGAATAAACAACGTATCCGTGTAGCTAAGCTGCATGAAAAAGTAGCAAACCAACGTAAGAACTTCCTTCATCATAAGTCTAAAGAGTTAGCTACTCATTTTGATGTTGTAGCTATTGAAGATCTAAATATGAAGGGAATATCGCAAGCACTTCATTTTGGAAAAAGCGTCGCTGATAATGCTTGGGGTATGTTCACTTCTTTCTTAGCTTATAAACTACATGAACAAGGCAAACAGCTTGTGAAAATAGACAAATGGTTTCCTTCCACAAAAACATGTAGCAGTTGTGGAAATGTGAAAAATATGTCATTGTCTGAGCGAGTCTATTCTTGTATATGCGGTGTAAATCTCGATAGAGATTATAACGCAGCTATCAATATCAAAAATGAAGCAATACGCCTATTGGCGTTAGCATAGATAGCAATAAAATAACCCTTGGAACAAGGGAGTTAGCTCGGCTGTCTTAGGACGAATTCGTTAGCTACCAAAAGTAACGACTAACCGAGAAGCCCCCACTTCAAACAGTCCGTTAGGGCGTTAAGTGGCGGGTAGTTCACTGCTGCACAAATCTTGTCGTAAATTAGTTGAGGAGTTCTCATTGATTTTAGAACAATACGTGAAGCTGAATGGTTATGTTACAGACATTCGTTATCCGTATTTTGAAGCACTTACTGTCCAAGATGGATTAATGGCTCAACATGCTCAAAAAGTAATGAGTTTCTATAATGAAAAATTAAACAAGCTAAATATACATGAAATTGTGATTGATTAAAAATAGAGGATATACATAAGAGAGGGTTCCTATAGTAAGGGACTCTCTTTTTCTATGTAGAAAAGAAGAGGCATGTTTTATAATGATGAATACATATAGAGAAATTAAAGAGGAAATGAAAAAAGTCTATTTATCTCGAAATTGTTGTTTTGTAGGTTACAGTGGGGAAAAGATAGTCCGTTGACACTATTATGTAATACAATTGCTGAGATTCTGCTAGAGAACCGTACAAAACCTATTGATATCTTGGCTTCCTAGGTTGGAGTAGAAACACTTCTATGATGGCTGATATCTCACTGACATTACAAAATATCTAGGCTAATACAGATAAATAAGCAGCTAATCGCTTGTTTATACACTTCTAAACCTCTCATGATAACAGTAATTAAGAGCCTTGCTTAATAAGACGAACCATGAATTTATTTCGCATCTGCTGCGTCAAGATACGTTTATTCAACCCTGCTCGTTTCACTTCAAGTGGAATCATCTTTTGTGTAGCAACCTCATACAAAGCCTTTTGATCATCTTTTTCGTACACCCAACTATATGTTCCATGATTAAAATTAAATGCCACAAATAGGGATTATCTGTATACTTTCTAGCTCTTAAAGGTTCCGAAATAGTTTTATAGTACTTGTAGATAATTTTCGTATAATCCTTTTATAATGATATACCTATTTACGCCATTCTCACCACGAACCACTAAGGTATTTCTAACAAACTGTATATGGCTCATATTAGGCGATACAAGCTCTTGTAAGGACAACCCATAGTTTACTACTAAATCTATTATAAAAGCGTTTCTATCCATAATAAGAGGGCGATATTTAACTTGTCTTTCTGTTAATCCTTTTGTTGAAAGTATAGTTTGTTTTAATAGTTTTTTTCTGCTTCGATTATAAAATCCTAATCACTTAGTGATTGATCAGGAATTAAGGAGAGGTGAAAACCATATACTGAAGTTTAGACATGTTCAATTTATTTAAGAACCGCCATATTCTGTGTCTTGTTTTCTAGCTCCTAGAAATACTCCTAATAATTTTCTTTAGATAGTTCACTCCATGATTTGATATGTAGGAGTTTCTCATTTACTCTTAGTCACTTATAAAAACCTTTAATATCGTAATTATAACGTTCAACCCTAGATTGTTTACGTCCATTTTCTGCTAAATAAGCAGAAAATGCTTCTAATGCTACTTCTAAACTAATACCCTTGATCATTATAATCACCTAAATTCTTATTATATATTATAACAAAAAAATAAGTGAAAGACCTGCTACCGCCCTTTGCTACGCTCGGTTGCTGGCATATCAAAAAGGAAAACGGACAAACAACCCTTTTCCTTTTTGATATGTTGTTTTTTATTTTCAATGAAAAAAAGACAAATCTCGTCCTAATAAGGATTCGTAGATTTGTCCTTTTACATGGGAGTAATGATATGTTTAATTACCATTATTATAACGGATTTTACAAATATTTTCAATTAGGTCTGACATCTTATTAACAATCATATTAGTAATAATAAAATCTATTATAAATATATATCTTATATATTAAAAAGAAATAAAGACAAAACTTTTATAGGCTATCAAAAATGGGGAAGAGATCTACTCTCACAAAGAAAAATTTAATATTAGAACGTAAAAAATCATAAATAGTAGAAAATGTATCCCTAGATTTAATAATTATTAGAATTTCAATTCTACAAAAAAGCAGAAAGAAAATTATATATTTCTACATAAAATCGGAAAAAAATTGATACAAATCATATTATATTTATTCAACCTTTAAAATAGAGTGTTTTTTCTTTATTTTGGTAAATAGGGAAGTATCCGGGTTTTGTTTATCCACATTTTGTTCAGAGAATGTAGCTATTTGTTCACATTACACAGTATTTACACATAACTCACATTATTATTGATGATTTTTATTAGATAAATTCAATAGCACTAGTATTCCCAACAATATTAGTAAAATAGTATTCACATTTGATCATATTTGTCCTCATATCTACTATTTTTATTAATATCCTTCTGATTTTTTGTAGATATAAAATTGGATATTTTACTACACGTAAAGAATACTTAATGTGTAGTGTGGAGATTCTACTATAGGTAGAAGAGGATTTATATAGAAATGCATAAAAAAAGACTCCATTTTACATGAAGTCCTTCTAGTTATGTATTTATAAATAGATTAGTAAAAAAAGGGCGGAATAAACCAAACACGAATAGCCCTCCACTTTCGATTTTTTCAAAAATAGAGAGCTTGTTGCTATTATTTTATTTCCATTGCGTGTAGCACCTGATCTGGAGCTGTTATTGTTACACCGGCACGTACTAAACGTTCGAAGGTACGCATAAATTCTAGTAAATTAAACTGCTTTGGTAGCTCAATAACACGAAGTTTTTCTTGTGGCAGCTTATCAATTGCCTCGATAAACCATTCACGTACATCACTTGGAATCGTGCGTTCTTTATGGCCACGAACTTTTAGTTTTTCACGCATTTCAATTTCTAAAGCGATATATGCATGAAGATTAACGCCCTGATCATATGCATATTTTCTAAATAACGTTTCTTCCTGGTACTTTAAATAATTAAGGTGATAAGATTCTTCCGTCACTGGTACCGCAAACTTCTGCTTCAGTAGTGCATGTACATTTCTAAACATCTTCTTAATGTTATGAAGAGAGTACATAGAATAATGTAGACCAAAATTAAAGACAGCGTGCTCACGGTCACTATTTCTCTCTTTTGGTATGTGCTGCGCAATAAGAGGGTAGAGACCTTCTTTCGCTGCTGTATCAAGAATTTGATATTGAGATGTCTGATGCAATAATTTTTTCAATGTATATACAATTTTCGTTGGATATCCTTCTTTTCGATCAACCATATCACGAAGCCCACGAATGACACTGCGAATTTGACGATGACAAGTATGCTTTAAGACATGAATGAACTTATTCATGTCTGCAGACAGTTCACCGATATTCATTTCTTGTAGAAGTGATTCAATGAATTTCGCTTTACGAGCATAGGTAGCTCTTGGTGTAAACGGATCCCTGTATTGTTCTTCTCCAGATTCTTTCGTACATAAAAAGTCTGAATGGATAGACAGATATAATGTCGTATATCGTTTTGTATGCTTTACACCTTTTTGCATTTTGCAAATTTTGAATAGGGGACTACCCGTACATGGTAATGTAATTGTTAATTCATCGATAACCGCACGGATTTGATGCGGATATTTTTTATGTAAGAAACGATACATCCCGCCGAAGTGGGTTTTATTGCCTCTTTCGTCATACTTATCTAATGAACGCTTTAACGTTATTTCTGTATGTTGTTGCATTGCGATATCTAAGAATAGCTTCTTAGCCGCTACAGATAGCTTAAAGAAAGCCTTTGTAAATACAACAGGACTAATATATACATACGGATTAGCTTTTTCTGCTTCCTCATTCAGAAAATGAGTGAGTTTAATTGTGTAACGGCCATCAATTTCATTTTCAATGGAGATAATGTTATGTAAGCTTAACTTTTTCAAAGCGATATAGAATTGAGAGTGTTGGATATAAGCAAATTCTTCTTTATATTGTTTGTAATCTTCCCACATCATATGTATGGTTACATTGGGAATGACACCATTAGTAAAGCATTTCTTATGTATATATAAGAACACTTCGAGATCAGCATTCGTAATGCCGTATAATTTATGCTTTCTTCCCGTTTTTTCTGCAAGTGCAGACATTGCGCGACGTGAAAAAGATGGTTTGGCTCTTCCGACAAATCCATCCACATCAGCAATACGATCTTCGTATGTCATGTGCTGTAGAATATCTTCTAAATAAGTATCTTTATAACTGTAGTACTTCTCCTCAAATGCTTCTACAAGCTTTTGCCAAGATTTGAGTGTTACTAAAACTGCGTTTGTTGATGCACCATTTAAGCTACGTTGATTACGTACCACAAATGATTTCCCCATCTTTTTCACCTCCGTTCTACAAATTCAGAAATATATGTCAAAATACTATAAAATATACCAATTTTGATTATAGCAAATCGAAAAAAGTAAAAATGCCCCCCTTTAAGAAGAAATATGAAAAGATGAAAAGTGCCTTGAAGCTTAGAGCCCCAAGGTATTTCATAAATATGCAAAAAAAATAAAGGACATGATATCGCTGTGAATTTTCATCTTTCTAGAAAGTAAAGAATCAGGAATGAAAACCTTTGTTATACTTGATTTAATAATGATTATTATGAATTTATATTATAGAAAAAGGGACATGATACCGCTATAAGTTTTCATGTAGGGGAATAGAACTAATAAAATGAAAAAAGTAATAAAAACATTGATATATAGGTGTTTTTAAGCCTTTCAAGATAATTCTGAAAGGGACATGATATCGCTATAAGTTTTCATGTTTAATATTAAAATGATAGAGAAAATCCTTTTATATCAAGGATGAAGAGTTTTATGAAAGAATTTTTTCATTTATTATTTTCAATAAAAATATTGATACATTTTTCATCTTTATGTCGAAAGGGACATGATACCGCTATAGATTTTCATATTGATATAAACATAACCATATTTAACAGTGCTAATGTTATTAAAAAATAGACTTCACATGAGTGATGTTTTACAAATTGTTGTTGTTTTATATAATAAATAAAAGAAGAAACTTCAATGCTACGTGATGAAAAGTCATGAATAGTGAAAATGTAAGCGAGAAAATTCTGATAGTTTTTCAGTTTTTATATAAGGGAATTCATATAGCTATATTATTTCAACTTGAAATACAAAGAGTTTAAAATTTAATGAAGAAGGAGGGGAACATATGGATAATGTTCTACAATTGTTTCGTGATGCATTATTAATATCGGAACCACTTTATAAAGATGACGAGACATTATGGAATAAATGGAATGCTTATTATAAGGATGTGAAAGAAGATAACAGCAAGATAGTAACTTCTTCATATCTTTCTCCTTCCTTTTCAATGCTAGTACAATGGCTTGAAAAGCAGCAAAAAAGAGGAATTTCTTCATTACAAATATTCACAGAAATAGATCAATATAAAGAGGAAATACAAGAAGCAATAGATTTATTTATTCATCAGGAGTTTTTAAAGCCTATAAAGGGTACTAATGAAATGGAATCTATTCCGTTAGAAAATGATAATCAGGTAAAAACAAATGATTATTATGAGGTTAATAACTCTGCTGTTTATTATAAATTAAGAGATGGAATTGCGAAAAATCAATTTGAAGAGGATGAAGAAACGAAAATAAAGTCATACCCAATTGAAACAAAGGATAGTAATGGGCTAGCCCAACTTTCTTCACATAAAGATGAGGATTTAAGATTAACAAACATAGAGGAAGCAGCTCGGTGGAATACACTTGTGGATGGTGTTATGAGTAATATGGATGACTTAACAGCAGATTGTCTTGATTCTATCACTATTCAATGGTTGAATGAAGCCAAATCACCAGATGAGTTCATAGATTTTTCATATGAACAAGTTTTAGAAATGTGTAGTATTCCTAAGGCAAAAGCTAATGGAGTTGAATATTATCGAGCTGAAGATAAGATTAAAGTTGCTAAAAGAATTGCTGCTTTAGCAAGTATTTTTATATACCTTAATGATGAAAATGAGGTTGTAGTCTTAAATGATCGTGCAGAGCCCGGTAAACATTACGAAGTCAAGCGTGAGATCATAAAGAGACTATTTGTACTAGATTCAGTAGTTCTTTGGAGAGATAAAAATACAAATGAATACATGGGAATAGAGTCATGTCGAATTAAACCAGGTAGTTTCTTGTCAAGCTATTTATACGGTTCAAGTAGTACAACTTCATTACTTTCCAAAAAGGCACTCGAATACAATAGTTATCGACATAAATACCATAAAAGATTAATTCGATATTTGACATGGCAGTGGAGAATTCGACAAATGTTTTCTAGTTTAAGCAGGCCTTATTCTATAGGTGGGGATAAAGGGCTATTAGCAGTAATGGATATTAAACAGAATCAAAAACCTAATAGAATTAGAGACCAATTAGAAAATGTCTTAATGGATCTAGAACGTGAAAAGGTTATTTCTCATTGGGAGTATGAAAATGGCTTAGATGAAGAGCAATTAACAAAGAAGAATTGGTTTAAAAATTATTACTCGCAGTTAGGTATTAGGATATTACCACCTAAAGAGTTAATGAATTCAATGGAGAGTTTGGCCAAAAAGAAAAATATTAATATAATACAAGCAGAAACAATTGTTGCCAAGAAAGAAAGTAAGTCTATAAGTGTAGATGAAAGTGAACATTTCATCCGTGAAAAGATTGTATTTTTGCATACGAAGAAGAGTATTACAATGAGGGAGCTTTCAGAAGAGATAGGCATATCCCAACCTACTCTTTCAAGATTCTACAACCAAAAGACTAAGCGTCTTTCAGGTGTTGCTAAGGAGAAGCTGAATCGGTGGTATAAAAGACAGGTTATTATTGATAAGATGTAATAAATAGGCTGTATAAAAGTAAGTATATCTTCACTTTTATACAGCCTATTTAATTTTTCATTTCTAGTTAAATTTTAGAAATAACAACCTTTTTAAACCTGGGAGAGTAAAAACTCTTAAGTTGATAGGGAGGTATGGTGACTGCCTTGTATGTTATTCAAAGATAGTACTTTATATGAGTATGCAATTGTACATATTCATATAAAGTACATAATACATAAAATCCCATAAAGTTATATCGAAAACATTTTTTTGTGTAGAATTTATTAAGATTCAATAATACCAACAAATTTTATGTTTAATTATAGCAGTGAAATGGTATCAATTCCTGAAGTGATACTAATATGAAAACTTTTTGAATATAATTAGGAAAAAACAAAAGATTTAATGTCAGAAAAATCAAACATAAGATATACGATTTTCTAGTTTACTTATGAAAAATATAGTGATTAAAATGGGGGGGAAGTAAGGACCTTATATTCTATTAAAAATAAAGAAAAAAACGAGATGCACTTACTCTTTTGAAAAATTTTTCATCCTCAAGTGTGTGTGAAGAAATCCTAACGTTAGGTTGTACAACATTTACGATCAAAACTTGTAAAAAACAATAGTGAAGAGGTGTAAGGAATGAAGAATAAAATTATGACAGGATTTTTAATAACATCAATTGTTACCGGAGCGACTATTCCTATCAATACTCTCGCAACGCCAATCGTTCAAGCAGAAACAAAACAAGATAATATAAATATTTCCTCAGCATTACGAAAAATAGGTGCACACTCCAAATTAACACAAACCTTTATCGATGGAGCCTTAGCAAGTCCGAATGTACAACTTGAAGAAGTTCCATCTTTAAATACAACTCAATTTCTAATTAAACAAGATATGAAAGAGTGGTCATCCGAACTTTATCCTAAATTAATTCTATTAAATTCAAAAAGTAAAGGATTTGTAACTAAATTTAATAGTTATTATCCAACATTAAAAGGATTTATAGATAATGGGGAAGATAAAGAAGGGTTTACAGATAGACTGGAAGTCCTTCAAGACATGACCATAACAAACCAAGAAAGTGTGCAACGTCAAATTAATGAGTTAACAGATCTAAAACTACAGGTAGATAAGAAGTTGAAAAATCTTGATACTGATGTGGCAAAAGCACAGAGTGTCCTTAATTCAGAGGGAACAGGAAAAATAGATAAGTTAAAAAATGAAATGCTAGATACAAAAAAATCAATTCAAAATGATTTACAGCAAATAGCATTATTACCTGGGGCTTTAAATGAACAAGGGCTAAAGGTATTCCAAGAAATTTATAGTCTATCGAAAGATATCATTGAACCGGCTGCTCAAACAGCAGTAGTAGCGTATAACAAAGGAAAAGAAATAAACAATGCCATTGTAGACGCAGAGAAGAAAGCAGAACAAGAAGCAAAAGAAAAGGGAAAATCAGCTATAGAAATTGAAGCTGCCAAAAAAGAAGCACGTGAAGCGATAGAGAAAAGTAAAAAAGGCGAAATCGCTGCGGCTGCAGTTACAAAAACGAAAGAATATGACCTTATAGTGATTGATCCTGAAAAAATAAAAAAAACATATAATACTTTTGCTGAAATTAATAAACTAACAGCAGAGCAACGTGCATATTTAAATGATTTAGAGAAACAAAATCAGAAATTATATGACTTAACAACTAAATTAACTGTAGCGGATTTACAAAAATCAATGATTCTTTTCATGCAAAATGATTTGCATACATTTGCTAACCAAGTAGATGGAGAAATTGAGCTAATGAAACGTTACAAAGAGGATTTGGATCTAATAAATAATAGTATTACAAAATTATCGACTGAAGTTGATGCCAATAACACTCAGTCTCAAAAAGATACATTAAGACGATTAAAAAGTGTAACAACTCAACTCGAAGAACAAGTTTATAAATTCTAATATTAAGAACATAGGTTTATCAAAAAGATTATATTGCAACTGAAAATAAGGAGGAGATCAAATGATGAAATTTCCATTTAAGGTTATAACTTTAGCCACTTTAGCAACGGTTATAACTGCTACGAATGGTAGTACTATTCATGCACTTGCACAAGAACAGACAGCTCAGGAACAGAAAATAGAAAATTATGCGTTAGGACCTGATGGATTAAAGAAAGCGTTGGCTGAAACAGGCTCTCATATTCTTGTAATGGATTTGTACGCAAAAACTATGATTAAGCAACCGAATGTAAATTTATCCAACATTGATTTAGGTTCCGGAGGAGGAGAATTAATCAAAAATATTCACCTAAATCAGGAACTGTCACGAATCAATGCAAATTACTGGTTAGATACAGCGAAGCCAAACATTCAAAAAACAGCACGTAATATTGTAAATTATGATGAGCAATTTCAAAACTATTACGACACATTAGTAGACACTGTAAAAAAGAAAGATAAGGTGAGCCTCAAAGAAGGAATAGGGGATTTAATCGATACAATTCATACAAATTCAAATGATGTTACGGAAGTCATTAAGATGTTAGAGGCTTTTAAAACAAAGTTGTATACAAATACTGTAGATTTTAAAAATAATATTGGTGGTCCAGATGGACAGGGCGGATTGACGGCTATATTAGCGGGAAAACAAGCACTAGTCCCACAACTTCAGGCCGAAATTGAGAATTTACGTTCTACACAGAAATCACATTTTGATAATGTATTAGCCTGGTCAATTGGTGGTGGATTAGGAGCTGCTATTTTAGTTATTGGAACGATTGCAGGAGCGGTAGTAATTGTTGTGACGGGTGGTACAGCTACACCAGCTGTTGTGGGTGGTCTTACAGCTCTAGGAGCCGCTGGTATCGGTTTAGGAACAGCTGCTGGTGTCGAGGCATCTAATCATATGAATTCTTATAATGAAATTTCGAATAAAATCGGAGAATTAAGTATGAAAGCTGATCTGGCTAATCAAGCGGTTATTTCACTTACTAATACCAAGGATACTCTAACATATTTGTATCAGACAGTGGACCAAGCAATCATGTCTCTAACAAGTATTCAGCAACAATGGAATAAAATGGGGGCTAATTATAAAGATTTATATGATAATATCGATCAAATGCAAGAACATAAACTTTCGTTAATACCTGACGATTTAAAAGCTGCTAAACAAAGTTGGAATGATATTCATAAGGACGCAGAATTCATTTCCAAAGACATTGCTTTTAAACAAGAAAAAACAAACTAAAAATCAATATATATTCATAGGAGGAATTAAAGTGAATAATAATTTTCCTTATAAACTACTTGCTGTATCGACGTTTTTAACCCTGACAACAACTACTGTAGTTTCACCAGTAGCTGCTTTTGCAAGTGAAAGTAAAATAGAACAAACGAGTACGGAAGATATATCTCTTTCTGTAAACAGCGAAAAGATGAAAAAAGCTTTGCAAGATGCTGGGGTATTTGCAAAATCCATGAATGATTACTCTTATTTGTTAATTAATAATCCAGATGTTAACTTTGAAGGAATTGATATTAAAGGATATACAAATCTACCTAGTCAAATAGCACAAGATCAAAAGAATGCAAGAGAGCATGCTACAAAATGGGATGCGCACATAAAAAAACAACTTTTAGATACCCTTACAGGAATTGTAGAGTATGATACCACATTTGACAATTATTACGATACATTAGTAGAAGCAATTAATGAAGGAGATGCAGATACATTAAAAGAAGGCATTACAGATTTACAAGGTGAGATTAAACAAAACCAAGCATATACACAGAATTTAATACAAGAACTAGCTAAGTTAAGAGATAGTATTGGAGAAGATGTCCGAGCATTTGGAGGTCATAAAGATATCTTGCAATCGATTTTAAAAAATCAAGCATCTGGAATAGATGAAGATGAAAAACGCCTAAATGATGTTTTAGAGCAAATAAGACATTTTAAACAAGTAGAATCGGATGGAATAATAACTGTATCATATCCCTCAATCCCTACATGGATTGCTGGAGGTGTAATGATAGGGGTAGCAAGAAATAATTTAGGTACGTTAGAGCCGTTATTAGCTCAATTACGCCAAACGGTTGACTATAAAATAACATTAAATCGTGTAGTTGGGGTTGCGTATAATAATATTGCTGAAATGCAAAATGCAATTGGATCAGCTATTAATGCTCTTACCTATATGTCAGCACAATGGCATGATTTAGATTCTCAGTATTCAGGAGTACTTAATCATATTGATAAAGCATCCCAAAAGGCAGATCAAAATAAATTTAAATTTTTAAAACCTAACCTGAATGCAGCAAAAGATAGTTGGAAAACATTAAGAGCAGATGCATTTACATTAAAAGAAGGAATAAAAACATTAAAAATGGATCCTGTTTCTTCAAAAAAATAGGAAAGTACGGTTTTATTGTAAAGTTTGCTAAAATATAGAGACTTTAAAAACATACTGTTAAATTATTAAATGATTCGTTATATACTAAAAAAGGTGAAATTGTATCAAGAGCTTCACCTTTTTTTATTGTAGTTGAGTTGTAAGAGCAAGTTTCATCTTGTTTCAATTATGAAAGGGCTTCTTTGAGTCGATTAGTGTATATATAGCTTATTTTGCTATGTACATATTTAATCGACTTGAAGAAGTTCTTTTTGTGTTGCCTTCAAGTTAGGAATCACTTGTATATAGAACATCGGAGGCTAATAGTACACTAAATGAAAAAAGCACATAATTTGTGCTCGTTTTTCTTATGAAACAATAGGGGGTTATTTAAAGGAAACGATCTATGATTGCAATTGTATGGAATATCTAAACATTCAAAAGTTAAATACATCCGAACAAATTAAATTTATGCATAATGGACAAATGGTATTAAGAACATTACAAGACATATGTAATGCGAGAAAATTTACTATCATCGCTTGTACCGTAGTAAAGATATTAAAATAAATAGGCACGAGGGCTTATATTTAGATATTACAACTAAAAAATAATGTGAATAACTAGCACAGCTATTAGGCTTTTTTCATTTAGAAAAATACTATGGACATTATTAAAGATCATTATTATTAAATTTTTTTGATTAGATCTGACATTTTATTAACACTCATATTACTAATAATAAAATCTATTATAAATATATATCTTATATATTAAAAAGAAATAAAGATAAAACTATTATAGGTTATCAAAAATAGGGGAAACTCTACTCCCACAAGGGAAAATTTAATGTTAGCACGTAAAAAATCATAAATAGTAAAAAATGTATCCGTAGATTCAATAATTATAAGACTTTCAATTCTACAAAAAAGCAGAAAGAAAATCATATGTTTCTACATGAAATCGGAAAGGAATTGATACAAATTACTTTATATTTATCCAACTATGGAAATAGGCTTCATTTTCTTTATTTTGTTAAATAAGCAGTATTTAACGTTCAATTATCCACATTTTATTCAGAAAATGTAGTTATTTGTTAACATAACTCACTATTTACACATAACTCACATTATTATTGATGATTTTTATTAGATATATACAACAACACTAGTAGTTACAATGATGTCAGAAAAATACTATTCACATTCGAGTATATTTGTCCTCATATCCACTGTTTTTATAATTTTATTTTTGATTTTTTGTAGGTATTATGAGATAGGTTTTATTACATTAGAAGAATATTCCCTAGTACTATGTGGAGAGTTATATAGTGCTAGAAGAGAATTTGTATAGAAGTGCATAAAAAAAGGACTTCATTTTACATGAAGTCCTTCTGATTTTGTATTTATAAATAGAGTAGTAGAAAAGGAGTATAAATGAAACAACTACGAATAGCCCTCTAATTTCGATTTTTTCAAAAATAGAGAGCTCGTTACTATTATTTTATTTCCATTGCGTGTAGCACCTGATCTGGAGCTGTTATTGTTACACCAGCACGTACTAAACGTTCAAAGGTACGCATAAACTCTAGTAAATTAAACTGTTTTGGTAGCTCAATCACACGCAGTTGTTCTTGCGGTAGTTTATCAATTGCTTCAATAAACCATTCACGTACATCACTTGGAATTGTGCGTTCTTTATGGCCACGAACTTTTAGTTTTTCGCGCATTTCAATTTCTAAAGCGATATATGCATGGAGATTCACTCCCTGATCATATGCATATTTTCTAAATAACGTTTCTTCCTGGTATTTTAGATAATTACGGTGATAAGATTCTTCTGTTACTGGTACCGCAAACTTCTGCTTCAATAATGCATGCACATTTTTAAACATCTTTTTAATGTTACGAAGAGAGTACATAGAATAATGTAGGCCGAAATTAAAGATAGCTTGCTCACGGTCACTATTTCTCTCTTTTGGTATATGCTGCGCAATAAGAGGGTAGATACCTTCTTTTGCTGCTGTATCGAGAATTTGATATTGAGATGTTTGATGCAATAGTTTCTTCAACGTATATACAATCTTCGTTGGATATCCTTCTTTTCGATCAACCATGTCACGTAGTCCGCGAATTACACTGCGAATTTGACGATGACAAGTATGCTTTAATACATGAATGAATTTATTCATGTCTGCAGACAATTCACCGATATTCATCTCTTGTAGGACTGCTTCGATAAATTTCGCTTTTCGAGCATAGGTAGCTTTTGGTGTAAATGGATCCCTATGTTGTTCTTCTCCAGCTTCTTTCGAACATAAGAAGTCTGAATGGATAGACAGATATAATGTCGTATATCGTTTTGTATGCTTTACACCTTTTTGCATTTTGCAAATTTTGAATAGGGGATTCCCCGTACATGGTAATACAGTTGTTAATTCCTCGATAACCGCACGGATCTGATGCGGATATTTTTTATGTAAGAAACGATACATCCCACCGAAGTGAGTTTTGTTTCCTCTTTCGTCCTGCTTGTCCAAAGAACGCTTTAATGTTGTTTCCGTATGTTGTTGCATTGCGATGTCTAAGAATAGTTTCTTAGCTGCTACAGATAGCTTAAAGAAATCCTTTGTAAATACAACAGGGCTAATATATACGTACGGATTTGCTTTTTCTGTTTCCTCATTCATAAAATGAGTGAGTTTGATTGTATAACGGCCATCTACTCCATTTTCGATGGAGATAATGTTATGTAAGTTTAATTTCTTTAATGCGATATAGAATTGAGAGTGTTGGATATAAGCAAATTCTTCTTTATATTGCTTGTAATCTTCCCACATCATATGTATGGTTACATTTGGAATGACACCGTTTGTATAGCATTTTTTATGTAAGTACAAGAACACTTCAAGATCAGCATTCGTAATACCGTATAATTTATGTTTTCGTCCTGCTTTTTCTGCAAGTGTAGACATTGCTCGACGTGAAAAAGATGGTTTGGCTTTTTCGACAAAACCTTCTACATCCGCAATACGCTCTTCGTATGTCATGTGCTGCAGAATATCTTCTAAATATGTATCTTTATAGCTGTAGTATTTCTCCTCAAATGTTTCCACAAACTTTTGCCAAGATTTGAGTGTTACTAAAACTGCGTTTGTTGTTTTCCCATTTAAGCTACGTTGATTACGTATCACAAATGCTTTTCCCATCTTTTTCACCTCCGTTCTACAAATTCAGAAATATATGTCAAAATACTATAAAATATACCAATTTTGATTATAGCAAAATGAAAATTGCTGAAATGTGCTCCTTTAAGAAGAAAATTAGTAACTTGCAACAGCTTATGAAGCTAGTTGTATCAAGGGATAAGAGAATTTCATGATTTTTTTTTGTGTTAAGGATACCGCAAACGTGTTGCAAGTTGTTTGATATGTATAAAAGTAAGTGAAAAAGCAACTAAACCCTTGGTATATAAAGGATTATAGTGAAAATGGTAGGGAAGTTAGGGAAAGGATACCGCAAACATGTTGCAAGTTAGTAAACGTAATCATTAAAAATGAATTGTAATAATTACCCTTGATATAAAAGGACTTGTTGATATTTATAGAATGAAAGTAGGGAAAGGATACCGCAAACAGTGTTGCATCTTGTGAGAAAAATAAGGGCATGCATACCGCAAACGTGTTGCAAGTTGGATGATATGTATAAAAGTAAATGGAAAAGCACTTAAACCCTTGGTATATAAAGGTTTAGAGTGAAGATGATAGAAAAGTTAGGGAAAGGATACCGCAAACATGTTGCATATTATGTATGTAACTTATTAAAAATATGAGATAAATAGCTTAAAAACTTTAAAATGACATGATTTTTTTAAAATTACTTAGTTGAGAAATAAATTATACTGTTGCAAGTTGAAAGAGATAGGGAAAGGATACCGCAAACGTGTTGCAAGTTGATTAGAAATAGGTAAGAGAAAGAGCAAACGTGTTGTAAGTTGAGAAATATAAGGCAAACAAAGCGCAAAAAGAATGTAAGTAAGGGAAAATAGGTAAGAGGAGAACAAACTGTTGCAAGTTGAAGGGTTAAGGAAAGCAAGGCGCAAAAGAAATGTAGGAAGAAGAAATAGGGAAAAGAAAGAGCAGCATGTTGTAAGTTGAGAAATATAAGGCAAACAAAGCGCAAAAGAAATGCAAGTAGGTAGAAATAAGGAAGAGAAGGAGCAGTATGTTGCAAGTTAAAGAGTTAAGGAAAGCAAAGCGCAAAAAGTGTGCAAGTTGAAAGAAATAGGTAAGAGAAAGAGCAAACTGTTGCAAGTTAAAGAGTTAAGGCAAACAAAGCGCAAAAGGAATGTAAGTAAGGGGAAATAGGTAAGAGGAAAAACAACCTGTTGCAAGTTGAGGAGTTAAGGAAAGCAAAGAGCAAAAGAAATGCAAGAAAAGAAGAATAGGGAAAGAAAGAAACAAAAATTTGTAAATATCTGTTACAATAAATTAAATATAATAGTAGTTAAGATTTTTATACTGAGAATTATTTTATTGTGATCCATGGTTTAGGGAGGAAAAGAAAGTGGATAACTTATTACAAATGTTTCGAGATGCATTGTTAATCTCTGAGCCAATTTATAAAACTAACGAGCTAGTATGGAATAAGTGGAATGCATACTTTAAAGATGTTGAAAACAATAATAATAAGGTACTTACATCACCCCATGCTTCTCCATCATTTACTGCATTAGTATCTTGGTTAGAGAAAAAGCAAGAGTCCGGAATTACATTAGTACAAATTTATGCGAAAATTGATTCTTATAAAGAAGAAATATATAAAGAAATTGAATTATTTATAGAAAAAGAATTTCAAGATGTAGTACATTCTAATTCCGTGATATTGGAAAATGATCAAAATATAGATAAGCCAAATATAGTGAATCACGAGGATTATTACGAGGTAAATAACTCTGCTGTTTATTATAAATTAAGAGATGGGATTGCAAAGAATCAATTTGAAGAAGATGAAATAAGTAAGGTCTTACAATATCCCATTGAAACGAGGTCTTCTAATGGTGTAGCTCAACTTTCTTCACACAAAGATGAAGATTTAAGACTTACCAATATAGAAGAAGCAGCTCGATGGAATACCCTTGTAGATGACGTAATGAGTAATATGGATGATTTAACGGCAGATTGCTTAGATGCAATCACAATACAGTGGATTAATGAAGCAAAATCTCCAGATGATTTTATTGACTTTTCTTATGAACAAGTTTTAGAGATGTGCAATATTCCAAAAACAGTTGTTAAAAATAAAGAATACTATAGAGCGGAAGATAAAATTAAGATAGCAAAGAGAATTGCAGCTTTAGCAAGTATTTTTATCTATTTAAATGATGATAATGAAGTCGTTGTATTAAATGACCGTGATGATGAGGGGGAACGTTTAGAATTAAAGCGTGAAGTTATCAAAAGATTATTTGTATTAGATTCAGTTGTTTTATGGAGACATAGTGTTACTAATGAATACATGGGCATTGAATCTTGTCGTATTAAGCCGGGTAGCTTTTTAACTAATTATTTGTATGGATCAAATAATACAACAGCCCTATTGTCTAAAAAAGCACTTGAATACAATAGTTATAGACACAAATATCATAAAAGGTTAATTCGATACTTAACATGGCAATGGAGAATTAGACAAATGTATTCATCATTGAAAAAGCCATATTCTATAGGTGGGGACAAAGGACTACTAGCAGTAATGGATATCCCAAAAGATTGGAAGCCGAATCGTATTAGAGAACAGTTAGAAAATGTTCTAATGGATTTAGAAAATGAAAAAGTAATCTCTCATTGGGAGTATAGTGATCCACTGGATGAACAACAAATTGGGAAACGTAATTGGTTTAAAAATTATTACACTAACTTAGGAATAACGATTTTACCACCTGAAGAAATGCTACAGTCAATGGATAGGGTAATAGGAAAGAAGAGTATAGAGGAACCACAAGAGAAGTTACCGGAAGTAACAGTTGTTAAAGAAATAAAGAAGACTGTAGAATCAGTCGAACAAATAGAGAAAAAGATCCGTGACCAAATACTGAAAGTACACAATGAAAAAAAGGTAAGCATTCGTGAAATAGCAGATGAAATGAGTATTTCTCCATCGACATTATCTAGATTTTGTAATTATAAAACAAAACGTTTATCTAAAAAGGCGTTAGAAAAGTTAACGAAATGGTGTGAAAGACAAGAAATATTAGAAAAGATGTAACATAGACTAAATATTTCTTTTAATAATATTCAAATTAAAAATACACATACATTATGTATGTGTATTTTACTTATTATCACTAATAATAGTCTGAATTTTCTTTATTTATGGTGGTTTTGGCAGGTGAAGATCCTACTGGAAAGTCATTATAGTTATGCTGTTTAATCCACTGCAATTAAATTTCTTGTCTTATCGATATGGTTCAGTAAAATACGATACTCTTCTTCATACATAGTTATACGTTGTAGAAGAGATTGATTCTCTGTTTTTAAATCTTCAATTTGATTTTGTAACTTTGTCAATTCATTCACATCTTTATAATTTTGTAGAAAGAGAATAATATCATCTAATGTAATAGACAAAGATTTTTTTTCTTTTTCTGATGGGGAGAGGGGAATGTTGTTTCCCATTTTTCGGTCTTGTTTTGCTTGTTGTATTTCTTCTTGGTATTGTTTTCTCACATATGAATTCCAACGAAATCCACAAGCTGCGGGTGTTCTAGCTAGTAGTTTTGCTACTTCTTTGAATGCAGCTAACTGTGTTCCACCGTTACGAATATTCTGAAGTACTGTTGATGCGAGAAGTAAATCGTTATCATCAGTCCAGGAATCTTGTCTTGAGATTACCACGTTTTAACCCCCCTTATATGTTTTATATTATATATATGCAATTACTCAAAATGATAGAAGTTCAACTTCTCTTGAAATAATTGGGAGTAAGTTGGTAGAAGTATGTATGATTTTACATGCAAAATTGCATTTAAGGTTGACTATTCCACAAAGTGTAACTACACCGGTTACGGTAATGTAACTGAATTAATAAAGTTGTTGGTATGAATTGGTTGTATTAATGATGTATAAACAAATATTAAGGAATGAATGGAGTTGAAAATATAGTCCTACATATAAAACGTTTGTATAAAAAGAAATTAGATAATATACATTTTTTATAACTATATATTAATAAAAAGATGTGCACGTTTTGAAAATTTTTAAGGGAATTCTAGTTTCTTCAATTGCATTAACAGCATTTAATGGGGTAGGCGGACTACTTCCAAATGAAAAATCAGAAGTTGCCTATGCGGCTACTTACAATTATTCAAATAAGCAATTGAATTCTACTGTACATAAGCAAGTTACTAAACAATTAATTTTGAAATTTAAAAATGAAGCGAATTTACCATATCAGGATGGAATAGAAAAATTCATTAAAGAAGAAAAACAAGATCCTGAATTAATTGGAATTTTAGCTGAATATCCAAATGTAACTATAAATCGACTTTTTAATTCTTTAAATCCTAAAGAAATTAAAAATCTTGGTAAAGAAATAAAAGATTCCGATCTTATTTCTTCTAATTTGCTAAACTATTATATTGTTGAAACTCAAGATGATATTGATGTACAAGCATTACTTACAAAATTTGAAAAATCATCTCTTGTTGAAACGGCGTATTTACAGGAAGAAGAGGCGCCACCAGCAGAGCGTTTGCCAAACTTATCTGTTAATCCATATGATGAGCCTAGACTTACAAGACAAGGTTATCTTGAACCAGCACCATTAGGAATTAATGCACCTTATGCCTGGAGCATAAAAGGTGGAGATGGAAAAGGAACTACTTTCGTAGATATGGAGTATGGGTGGTTATTTAATCATGAGGATTTAGTGAATCAAAAGATTGAACTGATATCTGGACAGAATAAAAGCGAGCACCATGATCATGGTACCTCAGTCTTAGGAATTGTTTCGGCAGAGGATAATAACATAGGTGGAATCGGGATCGCACCGAAAGCTAAGGTAAAGGTTGTATCTCAGATTAGGGATAACGGAAATTATAATACAGCTGATGCTATTTTAAGCGCGGTTAACAATATGCAAGCTGGAGATATTCTTTTACTAGAGGCACAAGCAACTTACGATGGATATGGAGATAAGAACTATTTTCCTGTGGAAGTAAAACCAGACATATTTGATGCAATTCGTATGGGAACAAATAAGGGAATTATTATTATTGAAGCAGGTGCAAACGGCGGAAATGACTTGGATCAATTTAGAGACCGTAATGGTAAACAAGTTTTAAATCGTAATAGTCCTGATTTTAAAGATTCAGGGGCAATTATGGTTGGGGCAGCTTCTGCAAGGGTTCCTCATAAGCGTTCATATTTCTCTAATTACGGTAGTAGAGTGGATGTGTATGGATGGGGGAATGCAGTAGATACTACAGATGCTAAACCAAGTGAATTTATAACAAATCTATATACATCTAGTTTTGCTGGAACATCTAGCGCATCACCTATTATTGCTGGTGCTGCAGCATCAATTCAAGGAATTGCAAAAAATAATCAGGGGAGAGTATATACACCAAGACAGCTTAGGGATATTTTAAGTGATTCTAGCACCGGAACGAAATCCAATGATCCAACTTCTGATAAAATTGGTGTTTTACCTGACTTAAAAGCTATTTTATCTAAACTTGGTTTTTCACCAAACTTAGGTAATGATTCTTCCATTGTATTTCCTGAGGAACAAGAAATAAATAAAGGAAATAAGGGAAATGAAGGATCTACTATAACATTCCCGAAAGAAGATACCGCTAATAGTGGAGAGGACTCTAGCTTTATTTTCCCAGAATAATAGAAATACTTCCTATTAAGCATGGGGCAAAATAGTTTACTCAATAAGAACAAAGGATATGAATTCAATAGAAATATGAATTTATATCCTTTTTATTTTAAGCTGTTTTTACTACCTTACAAAAACGTAATGTTAGCGTAATGGAAATGAATTTTCGCAGCCAATAGATTAGGATATAATTTTTGTGAGAAAAGATATGAGGTGAATAATATGAAACGAATAGTGCTTATGTGTAGCATTTTTGTGATGTTTACTGTGTTGTTATCCGGGTGTAATTTAAATCGTCTTGGTACAGATACATATTATGTGCAAATTACCAAGGATGGTGAAAAATTAAAAGAGAAAAATGTAAATGGGGATACGACTTACGAATATAAATTACCTGGATTTGATAAGGATGGTAAAGAGAAAGAAATGGAGTTTACAGCGTTAAAAAACCTTCGTAAAGAAGCGTTTTTACGTATATATTACTCTGAGAAAAAAGGTGTGAAATCTTGGGAAGAAGTTAAAAAAGACGAACTCCCTACAAAGGTAAAAGAAAAATTAAAGGTGGATTAATATATAATGCTTTGTTAGAGCAATATATCCTCAAACTATTAGAATGTATATTGTGAAATAGGCTAACAGTTATTGTCAGTCTTTTACTTTTGCACGAAGAAAATATAAAAGGCATTTAACAGACAAGTGTTGGATTATTAACAATTATTTATGATCCAAAGCTACAATATATCTACTCCTGAACTATAATAATTTTAGGTCAGAAATAAGCTTCTAATTTTGTGAGGAGTTAAGTACTAAAAAAGCTTAATTTTGTTTACGTATTTATAGTCGTTTAAAGGATTTATGATTGGTTATGATATAATAAAATTCAAGTACAATAAGGGGGATTAATTAAATGATTTTTCAAAGCATGATAACAGCTATTATAGAAAAATTACAAGAGACGGTGAATCCCTATTGGATAATTGTGTTTGGATCAACGGCTGAGAATAGAGAACGAGAAGATAGCGATATTGATATAGCTTATGTAAGTGACACAACATTAGGGAACTATGAACGTTTTTTATTAGCACAGGATTTAGCTAACATTGTTCATAGAGATGTTGATTTAGTTGATTTATCCGAAGCTTCTACAGTTTTTCAAGCTCAGATTATACATACAGGAAAGACAATATTTTGTTCTGATGAAGAACGGAAAATCATTTTTGAAATGAAAACCTTAAAAATGTATTCAAAATTGAATGAAGAACGACAGATAGTATTTGATGATATAAAGAAAAGAGGTTCTATATATGAAGAATGAGGTTATTTTAAATAAAATTTCTACAATAGAGCGTTGTATAAAAAGAATCCAAGATGTATATGGAAATGACCCTGAAAATTTAGAGGACTTTACAAAACAAGATTCAATAATATTGAATATACAAAGAGCTTGTGAAGCGAGTATTGATCTAGCAATGCATATTGTTGCAGGTGAAAAATTAGGACTACCCCAATCTAGTCGAGAGGCCTTTGATTTATTGGTTACAGCAGGATTACTTAGCGCTGATCTAGCAAATAAGTTAAAGGCAATGGTTGGATTTCGTAATATTGCTGTTCATGATTATCAAAGTGTGAATTTAGATATTGTTCGTCAAATTATTGAAAAACATTTAACTGATTTTAAACTATTTACAAAAGAAGTAATGGGGATATTGGAATTTTAGGCAAAAGAACAGAATAATAGGGCTGAGAAAGAAAGTAATTCTATGATTCCCAAACCAGCTATTGAAACAATCACTTAATTTCGTAAGAAGAAACGCGGTCATAAGATGAATTTGTTTATGTTGTAGTGAGGCTTTGTATGAGATGTGTGTAGATAATAGTAGGAAAAATATCCATATACAATTTTATCAACAAATAAGTAAATATTTTTAAAACTAATTTTTATACATATAATGTATACCCAAAACAAAAAAGTTTCCTCTTGGAAACTTTTTTTGTTTTGGGTAAATTTATAACGATTAATTAATATTCAGTTTTTGAAAAAAATGATGAATCATGTCAAATCATCTTCATTTACACGAACATGAACGTAGTATAAAAATGAAGCATATCCAAAATAATTAAAGGGGCTGAAAAAATGATTAAAAAACTTATTATTGGTGCTATTGCTTTAGGCACAACAATAGGAGTGAGTAAATCTACATTTGCTGCTACAATACATTCTCCATCACAGTTTAAAGAAACTCGAAATGTTCATGTGCAATCCCTATATTCTCCATGGCAGTATTTAGGACAAACTTCAAGGAAACTTCAAATTAAAAGTAAGGATCCAAAAGTACTGGCTTTTGAACTAGCAAAAGAAGCACCATTTTATGAAGAAGAATTAGTAGACATATGTTCTGTAATTTTAGATGCAAATGTAGATATTGTATATTGGACAAGTAAGGAATGGGTCAGATTTGAAGAAGGAAATTATCAATTTAAACATGAAATTAAAATTTTTAGAGATAAAGAACGTCAGCAATTAATTACTGCACTAGAATCTTAGATCTTTTACAAAAAAGAAGCTATCTTTAGTATGCTATTCTCCCCTCATAGTAGATAGGAAAAAGAAAACACATTAACCTATTTATTATGGAGGGGATTTTTCTATGGGGTAAATTAGAATTACTTGCTATATAAAATGAAAGGAAAAGGAAGTTGGTTTATACTTAAAAGAAGATGTAAAACTGTTAGGAAAGAAATAGACATTTATTATCCAATTGTAAGACGTTAAATGAAATGATTCGAAACTTTAGGTATTAAAGAACTAGAAGAAGAACGTGGGAAAACAAAAGGGTAATGTTTAGGTAGAATGAAACCTAAAGGTTCGGGTACTAAGACTAAACGATTGGAAGAAGAGGATGGGATGTTAGAAAAATGAAGGAAAGTATGTTACGAAAGTAAAACTTTTAGGATAATGCACATAAAAAAGACTTCTTCATCTATGTTAAGTTCGCAAATATATACAATCTTATAACCATCAAAGATTTCAAGAGAAATTAAATAACCTGAGTCCATACAAATATAGACTCAGGTGGGCTTAGCTGCGCTTTGAAAATACTGTCTACCTGACAGGACCCCCTCTGTTTATTCTTCAAATAAACAAACTGAAACAAGACTATTTAGAAGTATTAGTGAATCCTCTCTTTAATTCTTATTTCGTGTCTCTTACCTTTAACAAGTACAAACAGAATTTATTAATTTATATTATCTTTAAAACATTTATAAATTTGATGCTATAAAAGCAATAGAATTATGTAATAAGTGAATCAAAAAAACAACCCCAAAAGCAGGCATTGTAACCTGATATTTTTCATTCTTTTTTTTATATACCCAATAAGCATAGTTATATAAAAGACCAATTATCGTTGTACCAACTAAATAAGTGATTCCATATCGATGATTTAATCCAAATATAATTGAAGCTATTAAAATGATAAGGTAATCGCGATTTTTAATGTAAGGAATCCAACTTAATAGCCAAAATAAAAATACTTGAAAAACTACTGTTTCATATATAGGTGCCGCTAATACCCCTAATAAAACTTGAAGAATAAGAGGTGCTTCTGTTATTGGGTTTTTTTGTATTTCAGGTAAGAATAGATCTAATGGTATTACAAATAAAAATGATCCTAATAAAATAAGAAAAATAAAAGAAATGGTAGGCAAAGTAAACATAAATCTATTTATTTTTTTGAGCATATATATTTCTCCTATAATCTTTTATTACATCTATACGAAAAGTAATAAATAATTGAGTCTCTTTTTGTTTGACATGTTTTCGTCTACTATTGATGAAAACCGTTCTGTAATTAAATTCTTGGCTTATATGTAGGTGTAGCAATATATTAAAACTATATTGTTAATATCAAAATATTAAAGAGCTAAGTGAGATATTAAGGTCACACCAATTTTAGGATGAATATAATATCAAGCCCGTTAAGGAAATATGCTGTATAGGACAAGCTTGTACTGTTTATTTTACTATATGAATATTTAAGTACATATAGTTATGGGAAAGTATGTATTTTTGCATTTTTTAATACAAAAGTTTTTTATTAAAAATTTACTTTCTGCGCTATCTCATATGAATTTAAGACAATTGAAGAGTAAAGGCCAAAAGAGTCTAAGTTTAATTTGTACAGGTAGATATTAAAATTCTATAGAAAAATAAGGGAAAAAGTTATAAAATAGGAGATTGGATTAAACTTTCCAATTTTTTTGTGCAAGATAAAGATGACTAAAGATGTGGCTCTTAAAAATTCTTGTTTATATATAAAACTAACGATAGTATAAAAAATCCTCAATGAAGGAACTTCAACAAATCTAATGTGAAAATTTTTAGGCGATAAATATGAAATTTAAAATATTCTTAGTAGTCCATTAAATATTATAGCAATTATTATAGGCAAACCCTTTAATATAATCGATTTAGAAGAAATCAGTACAAATAGAAAAGATGAAGTAGTAGAAGTATTACGACTTCCTTTTAGCTGGACATATAAAAGATGCAATTGTGAATGAAAAAAATTGGAACGTTTGGTTGAACGATTAGTATGCTATTTTAAAGTTTAAATTAATAACAGAAAGAGAACCTCTTAATATGTTACTACTTTGTTTTTGTATTGTTGAAAATAAGAAAGGTGAAATCAATGAAAAAATATTGGCATAAGCTATCGTTGCTTCAAAAAAATGTATTACTAACGGTATTAGTAATTCTGACCCTTGTTGGAAGTATGGGAGCGTTAAGTTTTAATATGTTTCAAAATAGTATGATGTCTATATTTGAGAGGCAGTCTTTTGAAACAGGTGATGCGGTATTAAATCAATTAGATCTAGAAATAGTAAGAGATGTAGCAAAAGACCCCACAGCTCAAAGAGTGAAGAAAGAAAAATTGACAGAGCAATTAGATAAATCTATAAAAGATATGAAAAGTGTTGGGCAAGCATATGTTACAGGAGCCAAGCTAAATGATAAAGCTGAATTACAAATAGTAGCTTTGGATACAGAATTAGCAAATACTGTTTCTGTAAAACCAGGTGAATACTATGAGCAGCCTACTTATTGGATGAAAACATACGATAAAGTAATACAAACAAAACAGGCACAAATGACAGAAGTGTATGAAGATGAATTAGGGTTCTGGGTAACAATTTTAGAGCCAGTTACAGATGAAAATAAAAATATAATTGCAATTGTTGCAGCGGATTTGGAAGCTTCTATTATTCCTCTTACAAAGAAAAACTTTATGATACAAGATTTACTATTTATTATAATTTCATTAACTATCGCAATTACAATTCAAATATTTATCTCACGAAACTCTCTATCGCCTTTAAAGGATTTACAAGAAGGGTTACGTAAAGTTGGTGAAGGGGATTTAAGTATTAAATTGAATGAAAGATCTGATAATATAGGGATAACCAATATCTATTTTAATAACACTATTAAAAAGTTTAATAGGATTATAGATAAAGTAAGGCAGACTGCTGAACAGGTTTCGACATCTTCACAGGAATTGTCGGTAAGTACAAAAGAGAATAGCATAGCCTTTAAAGAAATTGCAAGTGCTATTACAGGATTAAATTTAGGAGTACATTCTCATGAATATGTAGTGCAAAAATGTTTAGGGATTGTTCAAGAAATGGAAAGTAAGATGAAAGAAATTAAAGGAGCTGCAAAACAAGTTGGCAATGCTTTGGAAGACATGGAACAGAATTCTGTAGAGGGAAAAGATTTGATTAAGCAAATCGTGAATCAAATGAAAAGAATCCAAGATACAGTTCAGGATGTACCTTCTAGTATTTATGCATTCGAATCACGATCTAAGGAAATTCATGAAATTCTTACTGTAATTACAACCATTTCAAATCAAACAAATTCATTAGCTTTAAATGCTTCTACTGAATCCTCATGTGCTGGAGAGATGGGGGAAGAATTTTCAGATGTTGCGGACGAGGTACGTATATTAGCGGAAAGAACCGAGGCATCTGCAAGGGATATAGCTAAATTAATTGGTGAAACCCAGGCTGAAGCAGAGAGAGCTGTAAGATCCATACAGAAGAGTTCAAAGGAAGTAGAATTAGGAATAACACTTGTTCAAAGTAGTGGTGCATTCTTTGAAAAGATTTCAGAATCTGCACAATCTGTTACAAATCAAATTAAAGCGACTTCGAATCATTCAAGTGACATTCTAAAAAATAATCAAACTATTGTTCAGTTTATAAATGAATTATCACACATTGCAAATACATATGTGAATAGCAGTAGTAATGTGGAGAAAAGTATGAAAGAGCAAGAACTATATGTACAAGATATTGCAGAGTTAGCAAATTCTTTAAATTGGCTCTCGCAAGAGTTACAGGGGTTAATAGGGGAATTTAAAAGTAAGTAGGATAGAAGAAGGTATAGGTATAGGGTATGACCTATACCTTTATTTATTCCCACATAAGGGATGAAAGCTTAGGTATATATGTAAAATAGCTAAACGAATAATTTTTTTGCATATTTTGTTGGAAATAGAGCATGATATTACCAAATTCAACGGAGGTGTTTAAAAAATGCAAATTCGCGAAAATAATAATTCAAACGAAATCTTAATAGCAGCTGCAGCAAGTGCAATTGAACAAATGAAATATGAAATTGCTCAGGAGTTTGGTGTTACACTTGGACCGGATTCAACTGCACGAGCAAATGGTTCAGTAGGTGGAGAAATTACAAAACGTTTAGTTCGTATGGCGCAAGAGCAGTTATCTGGTCAATATAAAATTCACTAAAACTAAAGGTATATCCCATTGAAGGGATATACCTTTTTAATTTGTTTGTAAAGAGGATCGTTACATTTTTTATTATTGGTTAAGTTTAGAAACAGCAAATTTAGCTGTAAAATTCATCTTCTTCATGTACGTAGAATTTACACCTGCTTGAAATTGTACAGAAATATTACCGTCTTTTTGCGCTTTAAATACGCGACCATATGGGGAATTAGCATTGAATGTGCCAATTACTTGATTATCCGCATCAAAGACCGTATAAGAAATTGGGAACCCTGAATTTTGTACAAAGACTGTAAGTTCGTCCCCTTTTTTAAGATTAAATGATTCTTTTTGAGACACTTCATAGGAACTCATAGAGTAGTATTTTGTGACTTCTTGAATTTCTAAATTCGTAGTAGCTGCACTCGCTTTTGATGCCTCAGCCCCTGGTAAGTTCATACCTGAAAATACTGCAATTCCTAGTGCCCCTGCTAAAATCAATTTTTTCATAATAGTATTTCCTCCTTTAATATATTGTGAGATTTGAAACGAAAGTGAAAATTTCAATCCCTGAAACCATTATAGTTACAATGAGAATTATTTTCAATAAGGGTTAGTATGTAATTTTGCATATATAAAGTATTAACATAAGGTAATCAGTCAAGTTTTGAAGTATTCTTAACAGAAGGGAAAGAAAAAATTAAAAAATCATGAATGATATTGTAACCGAACTATATATCTTTTGAGCATATTCCGTCTGCATCAAGTGAATATATTATTAATTTTATTTGTATTTGTTTTTGTTTTTTATTATAAAAAATTTTAAGGTTGATAAAGTTTTATTTGGTGGAATTATTAAACAAAAATGATAAATTATATGGTATGATAAAAAGGCAATAAAGTACATCATCCTGACTTTATTGTGTATGTTTAGCCTATGTATGTCGTTTGTATTAAAAATAAGAAGTCTCTTAAAAAGAGACTTCTTATTTTTTGTATGGAGGGGGTATTACAGATGACTGATTACTATCAAATGTTTTTAATTACTATGGCAGGTATTGCCTTATTTTTTTATATACAACATGCTGGAAAACCAACGAAAAGAAATAAATGGAAGTTTTTAATTGTAGTATTTTTATTTTACCTTTTGAATTATTTATTTCTTAAATTCTTATAGATATATAGGGGATACGTTTATCATTCTAAAATATAAAAAAGGAAGGTGTAATCCTTCCTTTCATTATCCAGTATGTCCATGTGAATATTTAATAATATTTACAGTACTTTGAGTGCCTGTTGAAGAACTTGATCCAAAAGTTACTGTAACGACAATTAAGATACCAAGTAAGCTAACCGCTAATTTTTTCATTTTAATGCTCCTTTTTTAAAGTTTTTTTCATTGGCTTTACTAGCTTCATAAAAGTAATAGCTAGCTTTTAGATGATTATCTTCTTTGTAAAATTGGACTGCCAACTTTTCGGTATATTCATTTATATACTCATATAGTTCTTCTCGTTCAAAATAAGAAATTCCTTCTAAAACAGCTTTTTCTAAATCATTAGCACAGCTATGTAGATTTATTTTTTCTAAAATATTAAAGTGATGAATATAACCTTCAATTCCCAATTGAGTAGAGAGTTGGAGGCCCTTTTTTATTAATTCTTGAGCAATTTCATGTTCTCCTAATTTATAATGCTCTCTAGCTTCAATGAATACAGCTTTATAATCGCTAGGTAGTTTCTGATTAACTTCGGATAAATATCGTAATGCTACTTCAGATAGATTCTGAGTAGCGTACATAAACCCTAGATTGTGACGGACAATTAAAATATTGTATTCTAAATTTTCTTTTTGGAATGTATCCATAGCAGAGATAAAGTGTTCCTCAGCTAATTCCCATTCCTTTAAGTGAGTGCATGCTAATCCATATAAGTTATTACAGAAGGCAACTTTTAATTCATATCCAGGATGCTTTGAAAATATATCTTTAGCCTTCATTACATGATTAATACATAAAATTGATCTATGTGTATGACAATAGAAAATGGCTAACTCATAATGGAATTCAGCATGTTCAATCTCATCAGGAATTGTTTCTAATAGGTATTCAGCTTTATCGTAATGTATTTTTGCAAGGCTATGATTGCCAGTAACATTGGAATGAATGGCTTTAAAGAAGTGATAATAATATGAAAGGAAATCGTCTGTAGGAGTTTTATAAGCATCACTTTGTTTAAAGCTATCTTTAGAAATACTTAAACTATCAATTAAATATTGATGTCTAAAATCTAGTAGTGAGTAGTATAATAATATAGTTTGATTTTCCTCTATGGTATGGATTTTGTTTTCGATTTCTTGTTTAAGTAATTGAGCGGCGTCTACATGCCTAGCCCTAATTTCTTGATACCATTCATTTAATAAATGAGTTATTTGCTCGTTCCCCTGTATATGAACATTCATTGTTCAATTTCATCCTCTCCAAAGATATTATTCAGCAATTAGTATCATATCAGAAATTTCCTCTATCAAAATCTATTTAATAGCATTTATCAATATAAGACGGAATATTCTATTAATTTATATTTATTGAGATTCAAGTAGTGTGTATTATTGTAATTTCTGTAAAAATAACCTTTTTTGATTTGAAGATTTGATCAAAATATATTTTTTTAACAGGTGAAAAGGGAACCATACTTAAGTAATTATGTATAGCAATAATAGGAAAAAAGAAATAAATAATAAAGGGGAATTTGAAGTGTTAGAGTTAAAAGAAAAGCAAGAGAGAAAATAAATCTTGGAAGAAGATGTAGATGTATTAAAGGAAATGGCACATCCAGTACGGTTAAAAATAGTAAATGAGTTAATGTACCATAAGACATGTAATGGTAAACAGTTAATAGAGATTTTAGAACTTCCACAATCTACGGTTTCACAAAATTTATCAAAATTGAGAGGAACCGTACTTCGTGCAGAAAGAAAAGGATTAGAAATGCATTATTATATTGAGAATTCCAAAGCCCGTCAAATCGCTAGAGTTTTAAATATATAGATTGGAAATAACATCAAAATCTTCTGTATTAAAGCAGGGGATTTTTTTGTTTTTATTAAGCTGTAAATATTTATATTAGAGTAAAAAACTATTTTCTTATTATAGGAATGAGATAGGAATATCAAATGGGTTTTAAATAGTAAAAATATAGAAAAATAAAGAAAAATATGTTAATGTGATAATCGAAATATAAATTTATTCGAAAAGGAGTGAAGAGAGTATATGTTAAAAAGGGGTGTAATGTTATTATTCTTTATTCTATCTATCTCGACATTTAGTATGGTAACTCACGCTGCTAATAGTTCTGAGTACGTCAATCAATCATTCTATGGGTATAAAGAACCGTCATTTACTTCAGCTAAAACAAATGGTGGAACAGAGTACGGTGCCCAAAATGTAGGAGTCGTAGAAAAAAGAGATAATGGCTGGTGGAAGATTGAAACATGGGAAGGTCCAGTTTGGATTAACTTGAATGGGGAAGAACGTGTCATGGGAGATTTCTATGCATATGATGAACCTTCTTTCTCATCAAAGGTTGCGAATGCTGGAGCGAAGTATGGGCGACAAACATTTAGAATAGTAGATGGAACAACAGATGGTTGGCTGAAATTTAAGACGTGGGAAGGCGACAAGTGGATGAATCCTACGGCTGAACAAATTACTGTCAACAAAACAATCTATGCGTATAATGAGCCTTCATTTAATGCAAAGAAAGCAAATTATGGAGAACCATTTAACCCACAAAATTGGGGAGTAGTAGAAAAAAAAGAAAATGGTTGGATGAAGGTAGGTACTTATGAAGGTTATAAGTGGATTAATCCAGGTGGAGAAGAAAGATTCATAAACAAATCATTCTATGCGTATAACGAAGCTTCATTTAATGCAGCTAAAGCAAACGCTGGAGCAGTATATAATCCACAGAATTTTAGAGTTGTAGATGGAACACCTAGTGGATGGTTAAAGGTTAAAACATGGGAAGGCGAGAAATGGCTAAATCTAGATGGAGAAGAAAGATTCATAAACAAATCATTCTATGCGTATAACGAGCCTTCATTTAGTTCAGGCAAAGCAAACGCTGGAGCAGTATATAATCCACAGAATTTTAGAATAATAGATGGGACAACTAGTGGATGGTTAAAGATTAAAACATGGGAAGGCGACAAGTGGATGAATCCGCATGAAACAGATTCAGGTTCTTCTAAATATCAAATGCCTATCAAAAATCCAAATGTTAGCTCATGGTATGGAAGTCGTTGGGGGACAGTACATAAAGGTATTGATTTCTCAGCGGCAAAGGGTACACCAATAATGGCATCTAAATCAGGAACTGTAGAGTTTGCTGGTTTTGGTGTAAGAGGTCAAGGATTTGGTGGATATGGAAATGCGGTGGTTATTAGGCATGAAGACGGACTTTGGACATTATACGGTCATATGGACTCAATTTTAACTACTGTAGGGGCACATGTACAACAAGGTCAAGTAATAGGGAAAGTAGGTAGTACAGGCGATTCTACTGGGAACCATTTGCACTTCGAAATTAAGAATCAGTATATAGGTGGACAAGTAGATCCAAAACCATATTTACCATTTTAATAAACATTAAGTTTGAATAATTAATATACGATAAGAATAATATATTTATTGCATATTTAATAAAAGGACAGTTATCTAAGGATAGCTGTCCTTTTATAATTTATGGAATGGGTTACTCGTGGGTACCGTGATTGTCATTTTATTGGAACAGTTTTGGAAAGAGTAAAGTATTTATAGGCTTTTCATTTAGAAGAAAATAAAGAATGAAAATCAGCATTTGTAAATATTTTAAAATATCTTGATATAAACCTATGTATTTTGTAATATATAGGTTTATTGTTAGTTTATTTGATTCCGTTCATTCCCACACCTTATGTGTTGTGGTTGAGTTGTAGAAGTAAGTTTTTTTCTTACTTTAATTTTGAAAGGGCTTCTTTGAGCCGATTAGTGTAATTAGCTTATTTTGCTATGCACAATTAATCGACTTGAGGAGGCCTTTTTTGTTTGGGTTTAAACAGGTTTAAATATATATTTCTGTATAAAACAACAGATTAAGAAAGGAAGTTTATATAGGGGGAGAATACATATGAGTAATTGATTTGTTTATCAGGGAATTTGGAGGGATATGTAGTTTTTTAACGTTAAATGTATACACGGATACATGAAACTGTGATTTTAAAATAGATACATAATAGATTTACGAATTGCAGCAAAAATAATTATATAGAAGTTTTGTAGACGACATAAACGTACTCATTATAAGAAGGATGAATAGAATTTTACTGTGAATTTTTTAAGAAAACGTATCAATTGATACGTTTTTTGTTGTAATTCTAGTAAATATGAGGTACGATTTGAAAGGGGAAAGAATTTTAATGCATATTAGCTTTCAAAATAGGGAGACAAAAAAGCACACTAATTTTACAATCGGGGAGATTGAGCAGTACATATTAGAGTTTAAAAAATTAATTAAAAATAATCGATTTACGGTTTCTCGAAATGAAAAAAGGAAAGAGAATAGTGAATTTTTAGAGGCAAATAAGATTAACGCTAGTAAAGTGAAAGAGATTCTTCTTAATATAGGAGTACGTGATTTTTGTTATGCAGTTGATAATAAAAATCCAAATTTTGCTCATGAAAAATTGTATATCTTTTGTCCACAATATGAGTTAGATAATTGGGGACAAAAGAAGTCGATAGACATATATATTAAGATGAATCTAATTGAAAATAAGGACAGGAACAAATACATGATTGTTGTTTCTTTTCATAAAAGGAATAAACCAGTCACTTATCTTTTTAGGTAAAGATAAGTGACTAATGGTTTTAGAATGAGGGAGGATTTTTATGTTGGTTTTATGTGAGTTTTGTCGAGATATGGTAAGGTATTCTACTAAAGATGTTTCAAAAGTGACAGTCATTAGAGGGAAGCAATATCATTACGTAGGTAAAGAAGCAAATTGCGAGGAGTGTAAATCTGAAATATTTGTTCCTAACATTCATGATTATAATTTAGAACAATTAGATCATGCCTATAGACAACAGGAACAGTTAGTCACTATTTCTGAAATAAGAGAGGTTTTAGAAAAATATAAGATTGGAAAACGTCCATTGTCTTTACTTTTAGGTTGGGGAGAGGTTACCCTAACAAGGTATGTAAATGGAGATATTCCGACAAAGCAGTACTCGGATATATTGAAAAGATTAGGTAGAGATCAATCTTTTATGCTAGATATTTTGGAAAGAAATAAAGATTTAATTACTCAAAAAGCATATAGAGTTTCTAAAGAAGCAATCGCAAAGCTACAGGAAAATAGTGATATCCCTTCTACGCAGACTACGAAAATCGAGGAAGTTGCTAACTATTTGCTATATAAAAATGATGATATTACTCCTTTAGCTCTTCAAAAGCTGTTATACTATGCGCAAGGATTTTGTAAGGTGTTTACTGGAACATATTTATTTGAAGATGATTGTGAAGTAGGAAGTCATGGCCCAGTATATCGAGTTATTTTTAATAAATATAAAGTATATCAGTACGACAATCTTGAAGTTAATTATGTTAGTACAAATCAATTAACTCAAATAGAAAAGGAAATATTAGACTGTGTAATCAATACTTTAGGTTGTTATAGTGGGAAGAGTTTAGAAAAAATGATTCTATTTGATTTACCATGGGAAGTTGCGTATCTAGAATTAGAAGATAATGATCCCGGTAAACCTATTATGGAAAAAGAAGAGATAGATAATTGCTTTAATACAATGAAACAGGCATATAATTTAGTTACAATTTCTGATATAAAGAAATATGGCATAAAAGCATTTGATAATATAAACAATTCAATGTTGTAACTATATCATTTTTAATATGATTGATATATGAATTTTTTACTGTTAATCAGGCCTCTATAAAGGTATTAAAAGATAGTACTAATTACAAAGGGTTAGGATTGCTGAATATAAACATTATTAACACGATGTAAATATGCATATTAAATAAAAAGTAAAGTGAATTGATACATTATATGGTAAAATGATATATATGAAAACGTCTTATGAAGTAAATTTTACGCTTTGGACCTTTAGCTCAGCTGGTTAGAGCAAACGGCTCATAACCGTTCGGTCGTAGGTTCGAGTCCTACAAGGTCCACTTATAAACAAGGAGAAAGCACTCATTTGAGTGCTTTCTCCTTGTTTATAATAAATAAAGGGGATTGTGACATGAAAATAATTGATTTAGAGACAGAAAGAAAAAAGAAGGGGAAATTAATGGTAACTATTCCAATTATAGAAATAATATATGGAGAAAAAGGGGAAATTGAATTTAAAGTAGTGGGAAAAAAAGTTGTTCCACAATCCATGTTAGAGAATTAAACTACTTTCAATTCCTATAGGCTGTAAGGTCGTTAAGTGGGAGATTTCTAAGTACGGAAACCTCGTGGATTTTGATTGATTATGCTATCCCTGTAGTTCCTAAGGTTAAGAGATGAGTTTTCTCCGTTAGTATGGGAGAAAGGAAAGGACATAGCTATTGCGCTTTTAGATACGGGTTGCAATATTAATATAAAGACGTTATTCTTTCCTATGATTTCTCAGAAAGAATAACGCCTTTTTCATTTTAGAGAGTATTTTGTCTTGTTAGCTTGATAGCGATAGGGTAGCGCCATCAAAACGCAAATTTCGTACGCTAAGAGAATTTGGGAAGAGCTAAGGTTCTGATTCCCTTAAAGGACAAAACGAAAGAGAATTCCTAACAATAAAGTTGTATTCACCTAGGAAAATTAATATGCTTTGAACTAAGAGGTAAGATATTTGCCAACCTTCTTCATACTTTTTGTAGCTGGAGTTAAATACAAAATA
Source organism: Bacillus sp. M13(2017) (assembly GCF_002218325.1). NCBI lineage: Bacteria > Bacillati > Bacillota > Bacilli > Caryophanales > Bacillaceae > Bacillus > Bacillus sp. M13(2017). The sequence continues at coordinate 199,455 of NZ_KZ268507.1, forward strand.
TTACAGAAGTAGAGACAACATTGATAATTAGATTTAGCCCACTGGTGCGTTGTAACTAGTCTAATAGTAATCTTTCTCGAAGCTCACTGTATTATCGAAAAGAATTGCGCATGCTAATGCATTCATTGCTTATTCTTTAGTTTATTGAATATAATGATCCTATTTCTAAAATAGAAGGATGATAGGATCAATTACTTGTCATTATAAATTTAATTAAAAAACAATTGTACTAACAGCATGTAGATAATTGTTCCACCTGCTATGGAGAGAAGCATTTGTCTCTTCCATATGTGGAGCATTATTACTACTCCTACTGAAATTAATTCTGGAGTACCATGATTGCTGGATAATAAGTTTAGATCCTTAAAACAATAAATAACTAAAAGACTTATGACAGCTGAAGGTAGTACCCTACCGAGATACTGGACATATTGCGGAGTAGGTTTATCTGATGGGAACACTAAGAAGGGAAGGAACCTTGTAATCATTGTGCCTAAAACCACTATACCCACTGTTATAACTTGTTGCAGTAAACTCATTGTCACACGGAAACCTCCTCTACGTTTTCTATTGTTTTTTTTAGGATAGTAAGTACTAATAAAATCATAATCATTGCAGGAATGATGAAATTGTTTCCACCAAAAATAATTAGGCTAAATATCGATAATCCCAGTCCTACAAGAGCGCTATAATGCTTTTTCTCCCTCATCCACTGTTCAACAAAAATCACAACGAAAAGTGCTGTCATAACGAAATCTAGTCCTTTTGTATTGAAGTGTACAAGGGAACCAAAAATACCACCAATTGCGGCTCCTATACCCCAATACAAATGATTAAGCAGTGTCACGAAGAACATAAACCAACCCTTATCAACATCTTTTGGAATATCAACAGTAGAATTAATAGAAAAAGATTCATCACATAGTCCAAAAATAAGATAAAACTTTTTCTTTCCAGTTCCTTTATACTTATCTAGCATAGAAATACCATAAAATAAATGCCGTGCATTCACCATTAAAGTAAGAAAAAGTGCATGAATTGGATTAAAAGCAACCAGTAATAAATTAGCTGCAATAAATTCCATTGATCCTGCGAATATGATTAAACTCATTAGAATTGGATATATTGCACTGAAACCCAGAGAGTTCATGTAAATTCCATAAGCAATTCCTAAAAATACAAAACCAGCAAAAATAGGTATTGTATAAGGAAAAGCTGCACAGAATGCGATTCTTATTTGATTTCTATTTTTCATATTATTCACATCCTTAATCAAGAGCTTTATTGCATACAAATTTAACACATAAAATCCATACAATGAATAAGAAAATTGTATGGATTACAATTTTCTTTAGAGGAAGTGTGTTATTCTAACTTTAAAATAATGCTGATTTTATATCCTTGTAATAATTTTCAAAGTTTATAAATCTTAATTTTAACTCTTAAAATTTATACTATAAAAATTTAATCGTAGAGGTGAAGCATGCCAGTAAATTCATTTGAAAATTACTCTATGTCTTGGAAACCTAATAAGGAACTATTAAAGCGTCCGTTTTATTCCTCTATTGCAGCACTACTTGAACATGATATTGTAAATGGTTTTTTAGCTCCAGGAACAAAATTGCCTCCACAACGAGAATTAGCAGATTTTTTAGATTTAAACTTTACAACAATTACCCGAGCTTACAAACTATGTGAAGTTAAAGGCCTAATTTATGCAATCACAGGGAGTGGAACTTTTGTAGCTCCTAATGCAACTCGTTCCATTACTATTTCTACAGAGGAAATCAGAAACTGTATTGATCTTGGATTAGTAGCATCATTTGAGCAAACTAATAGCATTGTCGCAGAGACTATTCAAAAGGTCGTAGATAAAAAGTATTTAGAGCAACTATTAAATTACAATGATCCAACTGGTCTTCCGCACCAAAAAACGGCAGGTCTCAATTGGATGAAGTCTTTCGGCATTAATGTGGATCAAGACCATATAGCAATAGTTTCGGGCTCACAAAATGCTTTAGCAATTACATTGACAGCGTTGTTTAAACCTGGAAACCGAATTGCAACTGATATATACACCTATTCAAATTTTATCGAATTGGCAAAAATGCTACATATTCAACTAGTACCCATTCAAGGGGATGAATTTGGAATGCTCCCAAGTGAACTCGATAAGCAATGTAGTCAATTAGACATTCATGGTATTTTTTTAATGCCTTCTTGCTCTAATCCTACTACGATTATGATTTCAGATTTTCGAAAAAAAGAGTTAGCAGCAATCATTCGAAAGCATCAAATAATTTTGATTGAGGATGATATTCATGCATTTTTGACAGCAGGGGTTATTTCTGATTATGAGCAACCAATGTTTAATTTACTTCCAGAACAAAGTGTTTATATTAGTGGAACTTCTAAGTGCATTTGTTCAGGATTAAGGGTTGCTTATATGGTATTCGGAGATGCCTTACGTAAGGATATTTTAAAGGCTATATTTAATGTCAATGTTAAAACATCTTCCTTAGACGTAGAGGTGATAACAGAGCTAGTGTTATCAGGAAAAGCTCATGAAATTGTTAAGCAGAAGAAATTTTTAGCGGAGTCTGCAAACGAAATTTATTCAGGATATTTTTCTTCCAACAATCCTGTCGGGCATCCTTTTAGTTTTTACCGTTGGCTACCTATTCAAAATCATTATGACGCATTTCAATTAGAAACAGATTTGGAGAGGCACGGCATTCGGGTTTTTCATTCCGAGCGCTTTATTACCGCACAAACCATGCCTAATCAGTATTTACGAGTTGCTCTATCCTCTACAAACTCATTAGAAGAGTTGAAAATAGGGCTAGAAATACTAAAACAATATCTCGGCTAGTTTAAAAAGAATACAGCAGACATTTACTTGAAATAAAGGAAAATGCTATTTAACAGTGAAGTCGTAGTAAAAACTCTTCTATAGCCAAGAAGAGTTTTTTGGTGAGTCTATAGTGTTCTGGGGAGATTAGTATTTTTATCATTAAAAACAATAAATAAATATATATAAATATAATGTATTTATGTTATTATGATTACGTTGGAAAATAAAGTATATTTTCATTCGTAAAAATAATTAGGAGAAGAAGGGGAAATAGCGTGAAAATGAAACAACTTTTTTAGGTACAGTATTTGCAGCAACAACTTTAATATCTTTAGCAAATCTACGGACAGATACAATCTTTAAAGATGTTCTTATTGATCATTTGGTTATATAAAGAAAACATAGATATAAAAAGGGAAAGTATAGTAGCTGGTTATGGAAAATGGTACATATGATTTTGGTGGATAGTATTACACGTGGTCAAGTTGCTAGATTACTTTATGTTCGTTTGATATAATTATTACTACAGTAGTATTACAGTAATACCTTGGGTATATAATAAAAGAAGAGATGCTCGATACATCTCTTCTGGTAACTGTTGCCGTAAGGCGGGTAGTTACTAAATAAATTTATTTTCTTTTTCTAGAACTTCCCTTTTGCTTCCGACGGCGTAGGGAGGTTCTTTTGCGTTTTGCTAATATTACTCACTAGCTTGTTTCCATAACCAATAACAATAATTCCTAGAAATACTTTCAATAAATTCTGTAGCAAAGACAGTAAATATTCCATCATAGGAGTCACCTACTTTCCCTCTACATAAAAAAGAGAAAGGACAGCACCCACCCTACGTCATACAGTTAAATCTATTCTATCATCCTAGTACAATCTCACCAATATAAACAACACCACCATTATTGATAGTCTTTTTAGGTAGATTTATAACAATTAATTACAATATTTTTATATGTTTTTTACTATATACATTCATATTCGCCTTATGATCTTAAGCATAACCTACTACATGGCATATGTTTTTTGTACCAAGCTTTGTTAATGCATTTCGCCTTCGTAGGTGTTGAAGGTTTAGAACTATCCTTTAGTATAGTCATATCATTAGAACATCCTGCGATATTTAGACAGAATGTAGCTAATAAACACGATAGTAATAATTTATTCATATAATCACTTCTAATTCTTTAATAGTTAACATTTTTTCATGAAATAAGTTTCTTACTAATTTTACATTATATTAAAGCTCAGAAAATATTCTTATACTCATAAGTTATTACATTTGAGCTAGTAAGATTTTGTTAATAATAAAAGTGATTCTAGTCGAAGCAAGGCATTTAATTGCTGATAAAGGTAAAACTGCTAGTTATCTAATTCTCTCAGTCATTATGTATTTGATCTATTTAACACATGAACTAATAGCAGAAAATGAACGGAAAGGTACATATAGCTAATAATGTAGGGCCAATCCACATGGCCATGTTTAAAAAATCAATATAAACTATGTGAATTCTTTCTTCCAAAGAATTCGATATCTACAGAAAGGGATTTAAGGTTATTGTAAGGTAACTTTCATTTACCTTACAATAACCTTAAATGGATTTTTGAAAATTCTGACCGATGCGAGGGAGAGTATGAAAAAAAATATATTAATCGTTGATGATGACAAAGATATTATTGATCTTTTAAAACTTTTTTTAGAAATGGAAAATTTTTTTGTTGTAGAGGCTTCAAATGGCGAAGTTGCCTTAAAGTGTCTAGAAGAAAATCATATTGATTTAGCTATTGTTGATATTATGATGCCCAAAATGGATGGTTATCAATTAATTAAAAAGATTCGTGAGACGTTACAATTCCCGATACTTATATTGTCAGCCAAATCTCAAGAAGTAGATAAAATTATCGGTTTAGGGATTGGAGCAGATGACTTCATTACAAAGCCATTTAGTGCTTTAGAAATTATAGCTAGAGTTCAAGCTCACCTTAGAAGATCCTATGAATTTAATGATAAGGCTGTAGAAGGTAAGGAGAAGCAAATTCATATGGGTGATTTAGTATTAGATCATCATTCTTGTATACTCTATAAATCAAGCGAATCCATTTCTCTCAGTGCTACGGAATATAAAATCTTAGCACTTTTTATGGAAGAACCAGGGAGAATATTTACTAAAAAACAAATTTTTGAAAGTGTATGGTCTGATTATTACTGTGCAGATGATAATACGATTATGGTTCATATTAGTAGACTACGAGAGAAATTAGAGGATTCTCCTAAGAATCCAGTTTATATAAAAACGATCCGGGGACTTGGGTATAGATTTGCTAGGAAGGAAGAACTTTATGAAAAATAAAGTTTTATATATCTTAATTAAAAATTACGTTATATTTGCACTAGCAATAGGTTTCACGGTGATAATCTTATTTATATTTTTGATGTACCAAACAGAAAAGCAACTAGGAGAGCTAAATAATTTAAAAGCAAGTGAAGTAGTGCGTGAAAACTTTGAAACTATTAATTCAGAATCAATAGAATCATTTGGTGGTTGGGTAGAAATTCTTAATGAAAATTTACAAGTTATCTATACCAAAGGGGAAAAGAAGGATAAGCTTTTATCATATTCACAAAGAGAATTTACTAATTTATTATTTGATAATGATAAGCTTCCTTATTATTCATCTGTAGCAACATTTGTAACGAAAAAAGGTGAAAGATTATATTGCCTTGTTAAGGTTCCTAAAAAAGCAATAAAGTATGAATATACGTTTTCTGATAAAAATGAGGAATACGTATATGTTTTTTATAAGATATTACTTACTACAATCGTTTTATTTTTTGTATTTTTCTCTATGAATGTATATATATTTAGTAGGCAAATTGCTAGGAAAATAACCAGGCCATTGGATAAACTAGCAACTGGATTTGAGGAAATTGCTAGTGGGAAATATGATAAAAGGTTAAACTATGAAACATATTTTGAGTTAATGCAAATACAGCATTCGTTTAATGTTATGTCGGAAAAACTCGATAAAATAGAAAAAGAGAAGAAGAGGTTGGAAGAAACCAAGCAGAAGATGCTTGTAGATTTGTCTCATGATTTAAGGACACCAATTACAACCGTTCAAGGTTATGTTGAAGCATTACAACTAGGGATCATTACTGAAAAAGGTGAAAGAGAAAGAACTTTGAATGTAATATATAATAAGATTCGAATCATTGCGGTATTAACTGAAGATATTTTTGAACTGTCTAAATTGGAGCATTCTGATTACCCTTTTGAAGTACATCCAACTGATGTATCTGAGTTTATTCGTGAATTGCTTGTAGAATATTATGATTTATTTCAAGCGAAGCGCTTAATCCTTCAATATCAAATACCCTCTAAAGAAATGATTGCTCCAATTAACAACAGGTTACTATACCGTGCTATCTCTAATATAATATCTAATGCTCTACAGTATAATACGGCAGGTACGACCGTGTTTGTATCGTTAATTGAGGATGAAAGCAAAGTATATATAAACATTATAGATAATGGAATTGGAATACCTGAGGATATGAAACAAAGTATTTTTGATGCATTTGTTCGAGTAGATGATTCTCGAGAAAATAATGGGGGATCAGGTCTTGGATTAACTATTGCTAAGCATATAGTAGAAAAACATGGAGGGAGCATAAATTTAGATAGTACAAAGAAAAAAACACATTTCTGTATTTCTTTACCTAAATGCAGCGTGTAAATATCTTATGAAAAGTGTTAGTAAGTTGAATGATTGAATAAAAATATTTGCTCCCCATTGCACCCATACCTGCTACTGGCATAACTTGCTTCGTAACTTCAGTATTTGTTCTAATAGTTCTATTTCAACTACATCTGTTGAAGCGATCCTTAATTGAAATTAGGTATGAAAAGCTTCATTCTTATCATTAAGAGCTATCAATTCCTTACTAGGTATATTTGATACATTGAAATATTCTTACATGGTATAATTTTCTTGATGATTTTGGAACTAGAAGGGGTTTAAATGATGGGAAACTTTCAAAGTAATTTTCAAACGGCTACACAAATTGCTACACAAATGAAAAATGCATCGGATACAATTCAAGGTGCGACAAATCGTTCTATAACAAAGGCGAGCCGTACTACACTATCTGTTAATGCTCAGGCGCAAGAAGCGAATCAACAAATGCTAGATTTGACTAGACAATTTTGTGGGGCCTTTCAACAAGCAATTGATAATATTCATTTAGTAGCTAAGGATTTTGAAAGAATGGATAACGAACTACAAAAGACATTTCGCTAATGTGGCAACCTACGGTAAAGGGAGAAGGGTAGGGAGAATAAGATGAGTCAAGATGTAGAAAAGCAAATAAATGAACTTAATCATGAATTACGGATAGTATTTGAAAAACAGGATCGAAATCAAACGGAGATTCAAATCCAGGGACAAGCAGAAATGGACTTTCACGAATTGAGAAATCGAAATAATCGTTTATTTAATAGAATTTTAGAAACATGGCATGGTGATAAAGATGTTTCTCGTTTTTTTATGAATAAGCTTCAAGAGTCGCAACATATTGAGCGGAAATTAACATTGGAATTGGAAAATCAAAAAGAAACATTACTTAAAGAAAGACGCAATCTTATTGATTTAGAAACCGACCTTATCTATCGGCAACAGCGATTAAAAGGGGTGGACAAAGCATGAGTTTAAATATGTATTTAGGGGAAGTACAAAATCAGACCCAAAGCATGAATGCTGTATGTGTCGCTACTATCCAAGCTATGGAGCAAGCAATCCAATCAATTGATACCTTTGCAACTGATACGGTTTTGCAAGGACAAACATATAGTAGTGCAAAAATATTTTTTGTCCAAACTTTTCGTCCTTTAGCGCAAGGGATCATTTATTTATGTGAAGAATTAATCCGTCAAAATGATGCATTTCCAAGCGATTTTCAATCACAAGTTGCTTCCACAGATGTCATTGAACAAGAAATAAGAGAGCAAATTCAAGAAATTAATCGAATGATCTCAAGTATAGAATCGATTAGTATTGCTACAGTGTTGCCTGGAATAGATGCTATGGTTATTGTTTTAGTGGAGATGAGAAAAAAACTGCAAGAAAAATTAGAGCATCTATATGAATTTAACTATACGTCCAGTAATAACTACAACACAGCTCTTCAACTAGTGGCTAGTATTACTGCCGGCCTTGCTGAAGTCCAAAGTGGAAAAGGCTTTAGTCCTGTAAGTGGTACGTTTAGTACACAAGGATTAAATATGGATTGGACCATTTCGATCCAAGAAATTGCTGATGAAAGAAAACGTCAAGTTGATAATCTTTTAAAGGAAGGATTAATAGAAGAGGGAGCGGTGTGCAAGAAACTTCCTGAAAAATCTACTTCTGAAAAAATTATAGATGGTATTTTAGCAGGTACGGGTCAAGCAGTTGAAGATACAATAGATGGTGTTGTGGCACTTGGTAAATGGGAAACATGGGAGAACATGGGGTACGCTTTTACTCATTTAAATGAAACCTTACCTGCTATGTGGAACACATTATCAGATTCGTTTATTAATGATGTAATAAATGGAGACGCTGAAAGTCGTGCTAAGTGGGGAAGTTATGCTTTTACACAAATTGGACTTGGACTTATTGGTGATAAGGGGATAAGTAAAGTAACTACATTAGCAAAAGGTGCAAAATTCTCTACAGGAATGTCTTCTTTCGCAAATAAATTGCCACTGACGGATCGGTTGGCATTTGCAGGTGCAAGTGGATTTGGAAGCAATCAAATAAAAACATTTGAAGTTTTACGCAAAGCTCGTGAAACATTTATGTTTTCTAAAACTAGTGGAAGAAGTAAAGTTAAGGATATACAAGAAGTAATTCAGGACTATGCAGATAAAGTTTTTGATAGAGTTGAGATGAAAAATGAATATCCCGATTCCTATTCAGCATCTCAAAAACTGCGTGCAGAACTTAAAGATGCAGGAGTTGAAACACCGCCATATCCTAATGCAACACATCATATTGCACCTTGGAAGGATAAAAGGGCGAAACAAGTGCAAGAGCTATTAGAAGAGTTTGAAATACACCATGATTCAGCGGCTAATGGAGTATTTTTGCCCTATAAAGTGAACGATTATGTGACTACTGAAGCGCTACATATAGGTAATCATAGTCCAGAGTATATAAGGGAAGTATACAGAGTATTAAGTGAAGTGAAACGCTTTGGGGGTAATCAAGAAGATGCAGTTGCTGCCTTGCATAGTATAAGAGAGAGGTTATTGGATGGTAGTTTAAAACTAAATTAATTTAACCAATCACAGATACTTAATAATTAAATTCTGAAGGAGTAAAAAGGTATGAAAATTTGGCAATTAAAAAGCTTATTTGATAACTATCAATCTTTTCAGCTACTAAATTTAAAAGAAGACCGTAAAAAATATTTTGATGGGAAAATTGATTTGGCAATAAAACTGTCTGATTCGTGGGGGGGAATTTTTATTGAATGTGTAGAAGGTGATAAAAAAAGTGACTGTCCTATGTTCTGGGGAGAACTTGGTACACCAATGATTAGCAGAAAAGCAAAAGAAATATTAGAGCCTCTAATCTGTAATAATGTTGAGTTCCTTCCATTAATTCATGATGTTACAAGTGAAGTTTATTACCTAATAAACGTTCTAAATACAGTTGATGCAATTAACTACAATAAAGCAGTTTTGGAAAAACTAAGTACAGGGTTAATAATAGGGTTCGAAAAATACGCATTTTTAGCCAATAAAGTTGAGGGGCAGATAATATTTAAAACATTTTTAAATCAAAGATTACATTCTTCTACTGTCTTAGTATCTGATGAATTTAGAAATAAAGTTTTAGAAAACAATTTAAAAGGTTTCGAATTTGTTGAGGTATGGGATTCAAAAGATCGTGCGTAAAGAGATCTAATAAAATTAGTTTACTGATGTAAATTTATAACCAAGAGAGTAATAAATGTAATAGAAGAAGCTTATGTATTTGCATAAGCTTCTTCTTAGAATTAAGCGCGGAAAGGTATAGTAATTAATATTTACTATATATTTTGGCTTCACAAAATAAGTTATTATCCTGCTTCAGGAAATAAAAATATGTCAGCTGATAATTAAATACAATTGGCATCATTCTATACAACAAAATGAATGGACTGTAAAGGATGATGAGAGTGTTGTAACGAAAAGAAAGCTCAAACGAAACCTTTACTATCAAGTTCTGGTTTTCCTCAGGTGAAAATTTCTGCTATGTAAAGAAAGCGAAGAAGACTTGGGTGATATGCTACTGATATAACTTATAAATTTAATGTAAACTATAGAAAAATAATTGAGGCAGTGGGGAAATGATAAATTTATCTAATGTTTCTGGTTTAATAAAAAATAAGCCAGCAAATGATATTGAAATTCAAGAAATAGAAGATGTAATGAAAGTTGAATTACCAAATGTACATAAAGATTTATTGAAGTATACAAATGGTTTTTCTATAGGGGGAGGATTAATAATTTATGGTACTGATGATATTATAGAAAGAAATGAGACTTGGGAAGTAACAGAATATGCAAATGGTTATGTTGCTATTGGTGATGATGGTAGTGGCAATGTTTTTTTAATGTCGCAAGGTGCAGATGTACGAGAAGTAAGAGCTGTTGATTCTGGTGATATGAATCCAAATCATGCCACTGTAGTTACATTAGATTTTATTGAGTGGGTAAATACGGGTTGTTTGAATCAAAAAATACAGAAAATAAAAGAAGAAATCCCAGATACGTGTAATATAGTGTTAATAGAAATTCCTAATGGAGGATTAAAAGATTTAGTAAAGATAAAAAGTGTACTAGCACTTGATATTTCAACAGGGGAACTATTAAAAGGATTGAAAAACCTTCCTTTTACATTAGTAAAAGGAGCTCCATATGGTAAAGCAAAAAAAATAATTGAAAAATTAGGATCTATTGGTTTAGCACTAAATATAATACCAATGGATAAAAATAATTAATGTTAAACATAATTTGAAATTCATTTTTAACTTCTTTCGGTTTGGCGGAGCCAAAAGGCTTTGCTTTTTATTTTTCCTCTGATAGAATCAGTCTTATAAAGAATAAAGGTTGGTATATCAATGAAATTAGATAATAATAATCATTCGGTGTTCTTGCTATATTATCACCTTGTATTGGTTGTGAAATACAGGAGAAATGTGTTCAATGATGATATATCAGACTATGCAAAAGACATGTTTGTCAGGTTATCTGAGAATTACAACATAACATTGATAGAGTGGAATCATGATGTAGACCATGTTCATATTTTGTTCAAGGCTCATCCGAATACAGAAATGACAAAATTTATTAATGCTTATAAAAGTGCAAGTTCTCGACTCATCAAGAGAGACTTTCCACGAGTGAAAACGAAACTTTGGAAAGAGATGTTTTGTTCAAGAAGTTTTTGCTTATTAACTACTGGGGGTTCTCCAATAGACGTAGTAAAGAAATATATTGAAAATCAAGGCGAAAAGCGAGGTGAAATGATATGCCAAAGCACAATAAAGTATATAAATTCCATTTGTATCCAACAGAAGAACAAGCATATCTTATGCATAAAACCTTCGGTTGTGTACGTTTTGTATATAATAGAATGTTAGCTGAACGAAAAGAAGCGTACGAAAAATACAAAGATGATAGGGAGCAACTAAAGAAACAAAAGCCTCCAACTCCCGCGAAATATAAAGCAGAATTTGAGTGGTTAAAAGAAGTGGATTCATTAGCTTTGGCAAATGCTCAACTAAACTTGCAAACTGCCTATAAGAATTTCTTTAGTGGTCAAAATGACTTCCCAACATTCAAAAGTAAAAAAGACAGAAAGTCTTATACAACGAATGTAGTAAACGGAAATATTTTGTTGCTGAATGGTCATATCAAATTGCCAAAACTCAAAATGGTACGTATCAAACAACATAGAGAGATACCACAAGATTATAGAATCAAGTCATGTACGATTTCTATGACTCCTACGGGTAAATACTATGTGTCCATCTTGACTGAATATGAAAAAGAAATTGTACAAAAGAAGTAGAAACAGTTGTGGGGTTAGACTTTGCGATGGATGGATTATACGTTAGTTCTGAGGATGAGAAAGCCAATTATCCTAATTTCTATCGTAACATGTTAGACCAGTTAGCAAAGGCACAACGAGTATTATCAAGGCGTAATAAAGGTTCTGAGCGTTGGCATAAACAACGTATTCGTGTAGCTAAGTTACATGAGAAAGTAGCTAACCAACGTAAGAATTTCCTTCATCATGAGTCTAAAAAGTTAGCTACTCATTTTGATGTCGTAGCTATTGAAAATCTTAACATGAAAGGAATGTCGCAAGCACTTCATTTTGGAAAAAGTGTCACTGATAATGGATGGGGTATGTTCACTTCTTTCTTAGCTTATAAACTAAACGAACAAGGAAAACAACTTTTGAAAATAGACAAATGGTTTCCTTCCACCAAAACATGTAGCAATTGTGGAAATATAAAAAATATGACTTTGTCTGAACGAATTTATTCTTGTATATGCGGTGTAAATCTCGATAGAGATTATAACGTAGCTATTAATATCAAAAATGAAGCAATACGCCTATTAGCGTTAGGATAAATTGCAATAACAAAAACTTTGGAACAAGGGAGTTAGCTCGGCTGTCTAAGGACAAATTCGTTAGCTATCAAAAGTAATGATTAACCGAGAAGCCTCCACTTCAAACAGTCCGTTAGGACGTTAAGTGGCGGGTAGTTCACTTGCCTGATATTAATTTAATGATTTATTAAAAACGAACTAACATTTTAAAGGTTAGTTTGTTTTTTATTTTTTTACAAGAATTAAATAAGGAATGTGAACCCAGAGAGTGTTACATGGATAAGAAGAGATTTATTAGAAGGCAATTTACGATTAAATGAACCCAAGAAATAACTATATAAATGGTAATAATAAAGGGGAATATATATGAAGATTTGGCAATTAAAAAGCTCGACTGATGATTATGAAAGCTTTCAATTATTGAACTATGAAGAGGATAAAAAATATTTTAAAACTAGTTTTAATTCTATGGTGAATTTGTCAGATTCATGGACGCCTAAGTTTATTGAGGTAAAAGATGAAGGGAAATTAAGCGATTCCCCTATTTTTTGGGAAAGTCTGGTGTACAAATAATTAGTGAAAAAGCCAAGAATGTTTTAGAACCTATAGTAGGAGAAAATATTGAATTTTTACCATTAATTCATAAACAAACAAAAAATACTATGCTATGCATGTTTTAAGGGTGTTGGAAGCACTTGATACTAATAAAACAATCTTTGATAAGTTAAGTTCAGGTTTAATAATAGGATGTAAAAAATTTGTATTTATTCCTTATGTTGTCCAGCACGAACCGATTTTTAAATTGAACATAAATGGGAAGGTACATCCTAACTATCTTTTAGTATCAGATCAATTCAAAAATGCAATTTTAGAGAGTAAATTAAAAGGTTTTCAATTTACTGAAGTGTGGGATTCAGAAGAGGGTGCGTAAAGAAATCTAATTTAATTAGATTAGTAATGTGAACCCATATCTAATAGGGTAAAAAATAAAAAGCTTAAGCACATTGAAATGAACTCGAATATTAGTACATGATAAAAACATCAACTGAATTCGCATTCTAATCTTTCTCGTTTTATTTTTTTGCAACGATGAATGAGGAAGAATGCTTATCATGTTTTAAATTAAAATTATATTGGCTAACGTAAAGAATACCAATCATTTACTTCTCCCATCAGCACAAGTAAATGATTGGTACTTCTTGTTAATATCGCTAAGTATTAACTACGAGCAGAATACTTTATTTCATTCTTTTTTCCCTTACAGTTTGATCTTGTAATCGCTGTTATTCTTTTATCAGTCATTTCTACATAAGCGTTGGATATTTTGCAGGTTTGTCCAAACTGAAAAGAGCTTATTAAACCATCTATTATTCACGTTCTTCTTCATATATTTGTACCACAATTATTTTTTTGCTGTTAAAACTAGTTTTTAAGCAGCATATGCTTTAGCAACTGCAGAAATTCTGTATCACTTTTATCATCTTTTATATAATCCTGTTCGTAGTTAAAAATCATTCGTACTAACATAAAAGCTGTAAGTGGTAATGGTACCTTATGCAAAGCTCCTTGCTGATAACCTTTTTCGAGCAAATTACTTATCATGTTAATTGCTTCTTCTTCAGATTGTTTAAAACAAGTTGTAATTTCAGGTGAATGGTACTCTTTATATTCTTGAAATAGTGTAGAAACAAACGGATCTTGATGATATTCTAGGCTGATATAATGAAGAATTTTTTGTATTCGAAGTAAAACATCTTTTTCTTCTTTATATAAATTAAATAATTGTGAGCGTTTGAGCTGAATATGACGCATATAGCAGTCGCATAATATTTCAGTTTTATCTGTATAGTAATAATAAATAGTACCTTTACCAACTTTAGCTGTCTTTGCAATTTCATCAACTGTTGTGTTACGGACACCACGCGTAGAGAACAGTATTGTGGCAGATTGAATGATTTTCATCTTTTTATTTTCTTTTTCTAATTTGATCATTGTCTACACCCTATCCTTGAAATATTTAGCGAAGTTTTCTGTCTTTACATTCTGTATCAGTTCATTTGTAATTTTGTAACTCCTAATAGAAAGTCCTTTATTTGCTTCTTATAGAATAACATACACCATTTTTATTTCTAGTATATAACTATAATAGAATGCACCTTTATAACCTAGGGATAAAGGTGAAAGTTTGAGTTAATAATTTTTATAATTGGACGATGAGAATTCAAATGAAAGGGGACAGTGACTTCTTTCTCGATTGAATTATTTGATTTTTTATTCAATTCATTTTATTATATAAACATGACTAAAATATGGTTTTAGCCGGATTTTTTTACGGAAAACCGACTGATATTCGATTTTAGTCGGTTTCTATACTATTTGAGAGAAGGTAGACACTATGTGTGGAATTGCAGGGTGGATAGACTGGTCTAAAGACCTGTCTCATGAACAAGAAACGTTAAAAAAAATGACAGATGCTATCATTCACCGAGGGCCTGATGCAGAGGGGCATTGGTTTTCAAAACGAGCGGCATTAGGTCATCGACGTCTCATCGTCATTGATCCTGAAGGTGGCCTTCAACCTATGCTGTATAAAGATGGAAATGATACGATTGGCCTTACGTTCAATGGAGAAATTTATAACTATCAAGAATTACGTAAAGAACTTGAGGAGAAAGGTCATGAATTTCAGACCAAGTCAGATACAGAGGTATTACTACATGCTTACTTAGAGTGGCAAGAAGATTGTGTTCAACACTTAAATGGGATTTTTGCTTTTGGTATTTGGGATGAAAGATTTGGGAAATTGATGCTTGGTCGTGATCATCTAGGTGTGAAGCCTTTATTTTTCGCTCAAAGGGGAAGCGCAATTCTCTTTGGTTCAGAGTTAAAAGTTTTACTTTCGCATCCGCTTGTAGATGCAGAGGTAGATAAAGAAGGACTTTCTGAAATATTTTGTCTTGGACCAACACGTACTCCTGGTCATGCTATTTTCAAGGATATACATGAAGTGCGTGCTGGGCATTATATGACTTTTACCTCTAATGGCTCGACTACGACACAGTATTGGAAACTTGAAAGTAAAAAACATGTAGATGATATTGATACAACAGTTGAAACAATCCGTTCCGTTTTACAAGATACGGTAAAACGTCAGTTAATTGCTGATAAACCAGTGGTATCTATGCTTTCCGGAGGTTTAGATTCCAGTGGTTTAACAGGTTTAGCAGGAAACGAATTTGGGAATAAAGGGAAACGTCTTCATACATATTCCCTGAATTTCATCAATGATGAAAAAGACTTTGAGCAAGACTTCCTTCGTTTTGATCGTGATGAACCTTGGGTGAAACGTGTGGCTGAATATGTAGGAACAAAGCATCATTCTATAGAGTTAGGATCAGATAGTTTAATAGAGCATTTATTAACTCCAATGCGAGCGCGTGATCTACCTGGAGTTGGAGAACTAGAAACGTCTCTTTATTTGCTATTTAAGGAAATGAAAAAAGATGCAACAGTTGCACTTTCAGGCGAATCCGCAGATGAAGTATTCTCAGGATATCCATGGTTCCATCAAGAGAAGTTTCTAGATGCAGAGATATTCCCTTGGAGTGTTAATTTATGGTATAGTAAAGAAATTCTATCAGAGGATTTTAAAGCAAAGATTAGCCCTGACAAATATCAAAAACAAAAATTTGAAGATGCAGTTGCTGAGGTTCCCTTTTTAGAAGGTGAAAGTGATCTGCAAATGAAGCAACGTCAAATGTCTTACATGTTTATTACACGTTTCTTGCCTTTTATGCTGGAACGAAAAGATCGCACAAGTATGATGAATGGCTTTGAAGTACGAGTTCCATTTTGCGATTACCGGCTTGTAGAATACTTATGGAATGTCCCATTCGAAATGAAAAGTATAGACAATATTGAAAAAGGTATTTTACGTCGAGCTTTTGAAAATGTACTTCCAGAAGATGTACGTTATCGCAAAAAAAGTGCATATCCAAGCACAAAGGATGCCTCTTATCTACAAGGTATTAGTGATTGGATGTTACATGTGTTGAATAATCCTGAATCACCTATTTTGCCATTAATTAATGTAGAAAGAGTTCGTGCTATTGCAGAAGGAAAAGACGAAGTAATTTCAGGTAATGATGCACGAGGTATAATAGATTATTTACTTCAAGTTAATAGTTGGCTTCAGGAATATAATATTAAATTAGTATGGTAGATGTAATTTTCAAATAAAGAGAATAGCTGAAACATCAATGACCTAAGTGAACCGCACCTCCAATGTATTAGATAGTTATCTAATAATTGGAGATGCGGTTTTATTATCTTGATTTGCAATAACGCTAATCCTTTAAGGTTGCCTTTCTATTTTTTAGAATTGTTTTAGTAAATCAAAATTAAAATTCTGTATACATCTTTTGTACTAGTAGAACTAAGTCTTAAAGTATGTACAATTACACCATTTGACTAATGGGTAAACTTTACAACCTGTTATATACTAGTATTGTGTCTTGCCTTTATAGGTGTAGTACACAGCCGGTGATTGGCTAGTGGATGTCCTTCCATTTTGCCAGTGCCGGTTTTTTGTTGGATAATAGAGAAAATGAAGTTTTTATAAGGAAAGAAGGGGTTGTTTTGAAAGATGTAAATTCTATCTTTATGAGAGAAAAGATTGCTAGTTCTTATCTTTATTTTATTTCTTTTCTTGGTTTGGTTACTATAACTATATCTTTACTTGAAATTAAAATCCCTTCTCATCCAACAATACTAATAGTGTTGTTACTATTTATGGGGATTGCAGAGTATTTTCCTGTAAGATTTTGGAGAGGAACTAGCTCGCTTACCTTTCCGATAATTTACGCTATGAGTTGGCAGTTTGGAATCCATATAACTATTGTTGCTATTGTACTCGTCACGCTAATTATTCACCTGCATCGTCGTTCACCGATACAAAGAATGTTATTTAATAGTACTCAGCATGCACTTAGTTTGTTCTTGGCCGAATGGTTTTCAGACAAATGTATGTCCTTAATAGTTAATAAGATAGGTATGTCAGTTCTGTATGAGAATTTAATATCTTTGTTATTATTTTGCGTGATTTTTTGTTTTTTCAACAATCGCTTTTACGATTTGTTAATGATACTCCTTCCGCAGCCATATTCAATCTATCAGTGGTATAAAAAAACTGTAACGGTATTTCTTTGCGAAACTTTTGGTTTCTCTTATGCGGCACTAATGCACGTATTAATTAGTACATATAGTGTGGAAGTAAACGAGATTACAGTACTGTTTTTCTTTTTTCCACTTGTAGCAACTTCCATTATTAGTTCTTTTTCTGTACGGATAAGGATGGAGAAGGAACGATTATATGAGTTATTTCTTATTACGACCGAAATTAGTCGAGGATTAACCGGAGGAAACTTGAAGCATATTAAACAAGCACTTAAAGGTTTTTTTGGTATACAAGCATATGTAATATGGACAAAAGATGATGGGAACTGGAATATTCTATTAAAAGATGGAAAAGTCCAATCTGATATTTCTGATCATTTAGAAAATTTTCAAGCGTTTGAGGAACTTTCTAAGAATATTGTATTTAATGATTGGAAAATTGGTACGGCTCCTGGAGATGAAATATTTGATAGTGTCATACGCTCACTTGTATATTTTCCTCTTATTGTAAATGATGA
Source organism: Bacillus sp. M13(2017) (assembly GCF_002218325.1). Taxonomy (NCBI): domain Bacteria; kingdom Bacillati; phylum Bacillota; class Bacilli; order Caryophanales; family Bacillaceae; genus Bacillus; species Bacillus sp. M13(2017). Next base: position 217,664 of record NZ_KZ268507.1, read on the forward strand.
ACTAGTCGGGATGTTTGTTGCAGGGAAGAGTAGAAATGCGGGTTTCTTCCCAGAAGATGTACAGTCGTTGGCTACATTTTCTAACCAATTAGCTAATGTAGTTAAAACAAGGATATTGATTTCTGAACAGGAAAAAAGAATGATTCTAGAAGAAAGAAATAGAATCGCCCGAGAAATTCACGATGGTATTGCGCAAACATTAGCCGGGGTGATATTCCAACTAGAATCCGCGCAGAAAAAATACCGTGATAAACCAATAGATATGCAGCAAGTAGTGGAGAAAAGCATAAAAGATTTAAGAGGAAGCCTAGGAGAAGTTCGCTATTCTATTTATGCTTTAAAACCATATCCGACACAACAATTAGGCCTTAAGCAGGCGATAGCAAGTAAAATAAAATCTTTAAAACAAGAATATGAACTAGATATTACATATCATGAAAGAGGTCATGCACGTGCGCTGAGCTTTTCCAAAGAAAGAGTTATTTTTGACACATTGCAAGAGAGTTTGCAAAACATTGTAAAACATGCACAAGCGAAAAAGACTGATGTTTTACTCAGTTATCAAAGTGAGCACGTGCTTTTAAGAGTTAAGGATAATGGAGTTGGCTTTTCACTGTTTGAGTCTATGGTTAAAACAAAGAATGAGCCACATTATGGTATATTACATATGAATGAACAAGCTGAACAATTAGGGGCTACTTTACAGATTGATAGTTCTGTAGGGAAAGGGACAGAAATTACACTGTTAATTCCAGATTCACAAACAAGGGGTGCGTAAAATGATTAAAATATTAGTAGTAGATGATCATGCTTTTTTACGAGATGCAATTCGGAGCATACTAGAGGATGAATCTGATATGAAAGTGGTTGGAGAAGCTAGCTCGGGGGATGGAGTATTGGGAAAAGTAGAAGAATGCGGACCAGATTGTATTTTGATGGATATTAATCTTCCAGGGAAAAATGGAATTGAAGCTACAGAGTTAGTGAAAAAAAATATCCGAATTGCCGAGTACTTGTGTTTACAATGTATGAGCATGATGAGTATTTAATGGATGCACTCCAGGCCGGTGCTGATGGTTATTTATTAAAGGATTCATCCTCAGAGCAGGTAGTAGCAGCGATTCGAATGTTATATCGAGGGGATTCCGTTATTCATCCGCGTATGACTAAAAAGTTAATTACATATCATCAGCAAAAAATGAAAGTAGAATCAAATGAAAATGAACTGACGGAACGTGAAAAGGAAATTCTCTTTGAACTAGTAAAAGGACTTAGTAATAAAGAAATTGCTGAGGTTCTATATATTAGTGATAAAACGGTTAAAATTCACATCAATAAAATTTTTAAAAAACTAAATGTGAAAAGTCGATCGCAAGCAGTGATTTATGCAGTTCGAAATCAATTGGTTCCGTTGGATTGAATAAGACGTTTTTCAAAGAACTATCATGTTGCTTTATTCTGTATCACAAAGAATAAAGGGCAAGATAGTTCTTTTGTACTATGTAGGCATAGAATCCTTAGAGAAAAGATACTCCTTTTGTTTAATTTTCAGAATAATCAAAATGTGAAATAATAAAAATAGAATTACATTTTAACTTTGTTAATAATTCATTTTGTGAAAATCCTTTGTTGGAAATAAATGATGGAGGGCTCTTATAGAAAGAGAAAAGTGAGTAATTAGCTATATGAGGTATGGGGATGGTTGTAGTGTTGGAAATCTTTCATGATACACAAGATTAAGATTAATAGAGTTTCCAACGCTAAATGGGAAGTTAAGAATCAATTTGTTTCAAAAAATAATATTAATAATGGGGAGATGCAATATGAAACGAGGGAAATTTGGAAAGATTCTTATTGGAACGTTAACAGTTGGAATGTTATTGTCTCAAGGAATTCCATATAACGTTTTAGCTGAAGAGGTAAATACATCTACTTTAACTGGAATTGATGATGCAAATGCTGTCTTGAAAAGCCTTACAAAGGAACAACGTAATGCCTTAAAAACGTTAGATACAAAACCAGGTTTTGTTATTTCGCCAGGTATCAATACAGCAAGTCCTAATAATGTGAATGTAATTATAGAGTTTAAGCAAGCACCTAGCAAAATCGAGGTATTAAAACAAGCGGCTAAAGGGAAAAAGGTAGCTCTTTCAAATGCGGAACTAAAGGTAGAGGCATCACATAAAGGGTTTAAAGCAGAGCTTGAACAGCTTCAAAAGAATAAGGAGAAAGGGACAAATTTAAAATCTGCAAAAATTACAAGAGAATATAAGAATGCTTTTAATGGTGTAGCGATTTCGTTACCCGCAAACATGATTGAAGACTTAGTTCGTACCGGTATCGTTAAGCGCGTATGGGAAGATCATGAGGTTAAAATAGATTTGCCTAAAGAAACAGCTAAGACTGCGGTTGAACCAAAAATGGCAGATAGTGTACCGCAAATTGGTGTGGACAAGCTGCATGATGAAAAAATAACAGGTAAAGGAATTAAGGTAGGTGTACTAGACACAGGTATTGATTACAACCACCCGGATTTGAAAGATGCATATAAAGGATATCGTGCAAAGCAAGGTGAGGATCCAAGCAAAATAGATTCGAACTCAATAAAAGGATGGGACTTTGTTAATAATGATGCTGATCCAATGGAGACAACGTATAAGGATTGGCAAAATTCTGGAGGATATCCTGAGATTTATGAGGGGAGTGCATATTATACATCCCATGGTACGCATGTAGCTGGGACAATTGCTGCAGATAAACAGAATAGTGTGGATTATGCAGTGAAGGGCGTTGCTCCAGATGTAGATTTATATTCATATCGCGTATTAGGTCCATATGGAAGTGGACAAACAAGTGGTATTCTTGCTGCGATTGATAAAGCAGTGAAAGACGATATGGATGTTATCAATTTATCACTAGGAGCGTCTATTAATGATCCTTTATATCCTACTTCTGTCGCAGTGAACAATGCGATGTTAGCTGGTGTTGTTACTGTAGTAGCAGCAGGTAATAGTGGTCCGGAAGAAGGTACCATTGGATCACCTAGTGCAGCGGCACTTCCCATTACAGTTGGAGCCAGTGACGCTGCAATGACTATTCCAACGTTTTCCGCCGATGCAGGTGATGTACATGTAAATAAGATGATGCTACTTGGAAAAAGCTTTACTGATAAGATTGAAGATTTGAAAGGTCAATCCGTATCAGTTGTATATGCAGGGCTTGGGAAATCAGGTGATTTTACAGGGAAAGATGTAAAAGGGAAGTTAGCTCTTATCCAACGTGGTGAGATTACATTTGATGAAAAAATTAAAAATGCTAAGGAAGCAGGCGCAAAGGCGGTAATCGTATATAACAATGTAGATGGTGAAATTACAAGTTACCTTGGGGAAAGTACTTCATCTATTCCATCGTTCCGCTTAACAAAAGTAGATGGTGAGAAATTACAAGCAAAAGCTGTACAAGGAGATGTGTCGTTAGTATTTGGGGAACTAAGTAATATAAAAACAGAGGGAGATCACTTAGCTGATTTCAGCTCCCGTGGTCCTGCAACTAAAACAGATGATATTAAGCCAGATATTGTAGCACCAGGTGTGTCTATTTTCTCAACTGTTCCTGAATATATTAATGATCCAAAGGATGGAGAAAATTATCCGGTTGCGTATGGACGTATGTCAGGTACTTCTATGGCAACTCCTCATACTGCAGGGGTAGCGGCACTCATTTTACAAGAACATCCAAACTATAGTCCATTTGAAGTAAAAGAAGCACTTATGAATACTGCAGTTGACTTAAAAGAGGAGCGTTCTGTATTTGAGGTGGGCTCAGGACGAATTGATGCATATCGTGCAGTTCATGCAGATACATCTATCGAGGTTATCGATAAAACATCAAACGTTGTAGATGATGAAGAAGTAGAAATTGAAGAAAAAACAGGTTCTATTGCATTTGGATATAAAAATCAACTAGAAACTGGGCCTATTAAAGATAGTCGAAAAGTCTTAATTAAGAACAGCAGTAAAACAGATGGGAAAGAGTTTAAATTAGAAGTAGAGTTTTCACCTACAAGTGTAGGTGTGCAAGATGCAGCGAAGAATGGTGTGAAGCTAAACGTACCAGAGTCTATTAAAGTAGCTCCTGGTACATCGGAAGAAATTAGCCCTGAAATTATCATTCCAGGAAACGCTGAATTTGGTAGATATGAGGGATATATTCATATTGCAAATAAAAACAATGAAAAAGAAGTATATCAAGTACCATTTGCAGTTAAATTCACAGAAAAAGGGATTGCGTCTGTAGATTTACTGAGAGATGCAATGGCAACAGATGCTTCTAAATTTCATCCGTTTATGGAAAGACCAAGTTCGCCGTTGACATTTAAATTGAATAGTCCTCTTGAAACCATTGATGCAGTTGTGAAGGACCGAAAGACTGGGAAGGCATTAGGAGTCGTTGGTACACTTAATGCAAGTAGTCTAACACCGAATGTTGAATATATGATGTTTTCTGGTATGGGAGGGTATGTACTTCCATTTACAGGAGATCCAGCTCATCCAATTGCGGATAAACCTGTTATGTTGCCTGATGGAGATTATGAATTAAACTTTGTTGGATATGATAAAGAAGGAAAATCGTATACAAAAGGCGATAGCATAATCATTGATAATGTAATACCTGAAATGAAATTTAAGGATGTACAACCTGGTATTCACGAAGTTAATGATTCTATGTTTAAAGAAGAAGACGGCCAGCGTGCATTATGGGTGCATGGTAATATTTATGATTCTACAGTAGATGCATTAAAGGCAAAAGGCTTGCAGTATGATCAAAAAGCGAATCAAATCGTTTATTATCAAAACTCAGCCTTCCCATCAGGTTGGTTGAATACAATTCAAGCAAATGGTGATTTTAAATTTGGGGTACTTCCAGAGGAAATAAATGAACCGTTAAATTTAAAATTATTTGGATATGACCTCGCAACTGCAGGGAATATGGCAACTGGATATAAAGATTATGTCTTTGTAAAGGAAGGGACAGAATACGTTGTTCCAAGTTATAACAAAGATAGAATTAAATTAGGAGAGAAAATTACGTTAACTTTGAATCTTAATAATGTAAAACAGCTTATGTCAGGTACATTTGAAATCCCTTATTACAAGCAGCTATTTAAATTTACAGATGTGAAACCAAATCCAGCACTTACGGAATATGTAAAACAACATGGACTGAACCTTAAATTAGAAGATCCGAAGATAAGTGAAGAAGGAGCTTGGGAAAACAAGGTGAAAGTTGGCGCATCATTAGAAGGAAAAGAATTTAAAGGATTAGATGGAGATACACCATTTTTAGATGTTACATTCGAGATGACGAACGATGAATACTTTAATGAGTTAACTGCATTTGGAGTAGATAAGTTCTCTTATACAAAAGCTGGTGCATCAGAAGGTATTGAGATTCCTGCGTTTAAAGATAAATCTTTTGCTATTGTTTCAAAACATTCAACGGTTACAGGATATATTGGCCCGGAAGCTTTCTTGAATGAAGAGGGATATTTAGGTAAGAAAGACTATACAAAACTAGGAGCAAAAGTGTACGCAGTTGGCAAGGATGGAAAGAAATATACAGGAACGATTGGTGATAACGGGCAATTTGAAATTCATAGTGTTCCAGTAAGCGATCAAGAATATGATATTTTCGTAGAAATGCCAGGTCATTTAAATAGTAAATTAACAACAAAAATAGGGAAAATGCAGGATGGAGAATTAGTGGGACAAAACTTTAGAGCTGACATGGATGACAACCTTGCTGGTGATGTAAACGGAGATAAAATGGTGGATATTCAAGATGCTAGAATAGCAGCTCTATCATATGAAAAAGGAAAAGTGTCTGTTAAAGATGGTGACGTGAATCAAGACGGTGTTGTAAACGAAACTGATATTCGTTTTATTGAGAAAAACTTCTTGAAAAAGGGTCCAGATGCTAAAGAAAATCAGAAACCGAAAGAAAATGTAGGGCCAGTGACGTTAGATAAAATCTTACGCTCTATCGGTTTAGAGCCAAAAAAATAAGTGGACAAACTGCTAGAGTAAATAAAGTAATCAGATAATGAATAGTAAATGAAATGAGATTGGCTAACAAATGACCGGTAGTGATTTACGGTAACATTACCGGTCATTTTAAGAGTAATAGTTGTTTGGGTACATGAAGTAGCTAGTTTAAGTGAGCTTGCTTTCATTATGGGACAAGGTAGTTGCTTAATTATTATTGTTGTTTGTGGGATGGAAATAAGTTTTGTAATTTGACCTTTAAAAATAGGGGGACTTGTGAAATGAGTATGAAGAAAAAACTTGGTATGGGTGTTATAACTGCAGCGCTTGGCTTATCTTTAATTGGCGGGGGGACATATGCGTATTTTAGTGATAAGGAAGTATCACAAAACACGTTTGCAGCGGGTACTTTAGATTTGAGTGTGAATCCTGAAGTTGTTATTAATGTCGACAATTTGAAACCAGGCGATGAAATGGAGAGCGGTTTTCAATTAGTTAACAAAGGAACCTTAGCAATAGGTGATGTTAAACTCCTTACAGATTACAGTGTAATCGGTGCGAAAGGGGATAATGGAAATGCTGATTTTGGTGATTACATCCGTGTTGATTTCTTGTGGAATTTGGATAAAAATGAGGTTCCAATTTGGTCTACTACATTATCTGAATTAAAGGTAGCTACGCAAAATGGAAGTATTCCGGATCTTGTACAAAAAGGTGTGGTAGACCGAGAAGGAAATGGACTTGCTCCTGGTGATGATGATACATTTTATGTAATGTTTACATTCGTAGATAGCGGTGAAGACCAAAATGTATTTCAGGGAGATGCATTGAAATTAAATTGGACGTTTAATTCCATGCAAGCAAGCGGTGAAGAAAAGTAAGCGTAGTAATTTGCATACTATATGTTTGAGACGTATAGTATACGAATGATGAGACTTTTTTATCCATACAGAAAAGACACCCTAAGGTGCCATCCTTTCACTTGAACCATCTTAAAATTAAGATGGTTCAAGTGAAAAGAAGTATAAAGTATTAATAGGGATGCAAATTTCAAAATAAAAATACGTTAAGTAAACTTTTATTCAAAAATTTACATTAAGCAATAATGTTTGAAAATTAGGTTTATAAAAAATAATAATATGTTTATAAATGTAAAACCTACGGGAACTTTTCCTGTGGGCTTTTTAAGTAGTTTTTACGAAATTATGAGGGTTTTTTATTTTGTATTTCAATAAATTCATCTTGTATCATTTTTATATAATATTCTTTTTCTGTTAGTTCAAATATAAATAATGCTTTTTTCCAGTTATAAACAACATCTTCTACATTGTGTTGTTTTATCTTTAATAAACACTGACCTTTTAAATAGAATAGTTCTCCTAATAGGTATAAAGTATTTAGATTAATTGCTAATTTGATGCCCCTATCAATGTATTTTATTGCCTCTTCATGTTGATATGTGAAGTCTAAACATTTTGCTAAATTGAAAATGATTTTTAATTTAATTTCTTTATCTCTAGGAAGATCTAACTTATTAAAATTAGTTAAACATCTTTTTAATATCGTAATACTTTTTTCATATTCTTTGTTTTCTCCATGAAATATAGCCATTGTCTGCATAATATGCATTTCTCTTTCTGATAAAAAATCAGAATTGGTTAAAGTTAGTTTTAATGCATGATTTAAAAGAGTTAAAGCAGTTTTTGTTGATCTATTTACCTCAAATATAGCGATTGCTTCATGCCATATTAGAAATTGTTTCTCTTCTTTTGTTTGAAAATTATTTAAGTTTTTCTCTTTTTTTACTATTTCATAAAGTTCTTTATATTGTTTTTGCTTTAAGCAATCTTTTATTACGTATTTTACATTTTCTGTATATTTTAATCTTTTGTTTTGAGTTAGTGCAAATATATGATTCGGATCAATGCCAAGTCTTTCTGATAATTGATATAACAATATGCTAGATGGATAAATCACACCTTTTTCGATCTTGCTAATTTGACTTTGTGAACAAATTCCATGACACAATTCGGATTGTGATATGTTTTTTTTTATTCTAAGTTCTTTAATGGTAATACCCAAATCGTTAAATTCCATTTTTTAACCTACTATTTAGCACTGTATTAGTATAAGAGCTTTCTCTAACTTTTAATGTAATGTAAAATTAATATATTTACAATTATTATTTGTTTTAAAGGAATTACCGTTTCCATAGGATGGTGAGGCTTTTATTATGTACAAAAAAAGACACCCTAAGGTGCCTTCCTCCGACTTGAACCACGTTCATTTAGTATAAACTTATCCGTATTATCCCTTTGTTATACGTGTAAACACACCCTATAAAACAGAATCGTCTATATACACCAGATTGTTAGTTTACAAAGTACAAGAGATTTGAGATCAGTATTAGAGTGACGCGACACCTTCTATAATGATTGGTATGTTACGCCTTTCAAAAGAATCTGCTTTATAGAATGTATCCACGTTTATTATTTTACTATATATAAAATTCATTCGGTGTATTTTTTTCAGATATGTATAATTGCATAAAGTTGATGAAAAAATCAGAGTATAATTTGGATTGTGTAATAAAGATAATGCCCACCTACGGAAATAGGTGGGTTTTTGTTGGGTATTACTATCTCATTGCACACAAGGGAATTGCTATTAAAACCATAGCATATTTTTATAGCTCTTATATTGAGAAATAAAGAAAAGACACCCAAATAAGAGTGTCTTTTTCCATAGTTTTTTATGTAAAAGTAATTGCATCCAATAATGATTAAAAGTATAAAGAGTAAAACGAGTAAAAGTAGCTAGAATTCATGAATACATGACGAATGTTAGAAAAGATTATTTGGACAAAATCTCAACTGAAATCATTAAAAGCCACGATATTTTCGGTATAGAGGATTTGCAAGTATTGACTATGTTAAAGGATCATAAGTTAGCAAAAGGACAAGCCCTGTTATTATGAGGTTTGTTCTTTTGATGTTATTTTCCTGTTAATAATGAAGATTATAGGTAACAGAGATAATCATTAAACAGCTATATAAGCTAAGGTTTTACACCATCCATTAAGTGAAAAAAAGCGTTATCTTTTCTTATGATTCTACAGAAAGAATGGCCTGTTTTTATATTTGTAGGATAGTTTTAGATACAAAAACACAGGAGTTTGCAACCTATACATGACTAAATGTAAAATATATATTGCATTTAAGTTGTTAATAATTTAATATATAAAATATAAGATTTATGGTGTGAAGTTATCTTTACAAGTGAGGTGTATTTAATGTCTTTAAGTAAAGTGAAGATTGCAAGGGTTGAAAAAGGTCTGACCCAACAAGGGTTGGTCAATATTGTAAATGTTACACGACATAACATTAGTATTATTGAAAGTAATAATTATAACCCTTCTTTAAAACTTTGCATTCATACAGCTAAAACACTAGATAAAAGTTTAGATAAATTATTTTGGGAGGAATTTTAAAATGGAAAAACTAAAAAAATGGTTTTCACTCAGTACACACCCAGATGAAAGAATCCAACAAATTGAAATGAAAATTTGGGCTCAATCTGGAATTATTGTCCTATTTATAGCTTTTGTTGATTTTATAATAAGAGGAGCATATCTTAAAATGTACCCTATAGAATAGACACTTGAAAAAAGTCTATTCTATAGGGTATTTCTTGTATAATAAAAGGAAAATTGGGATCGGAGAATGTTGAAAATGACAAAAAAACTATTTACA